>NZ_JYJF01000027.1 GCF_000955975.1 Saccharothrix sp. ST-888 | reverse complement strand
ACGCCCGCTGCGGCACCGGCCCCTTCCCCCGCCAAGCAGTTCGGCCAGAACCTGCTGCAGGGCCTGCAGAAGATCGGCCGCAGCCTCCAGCTCCCGATCGCGGTCCTGCCCGCGGCCGGTCTGCTGCTTCGGCTGGGCCAGGATGACGTCTTCGGCAAGGACGGTCTCGGCTGGGACAAGGTCGCCGCGGTCTTCTCGGCCGCCGGCGGTGCCGTCTTCGACAACCTGCCGCTGCTCTTCGCGGTCGGTATCGCGATCGGCTTCGCCAAGAAGGCCGACGGCTCCACGGCGCTCGCCGCCCTGGTCGGCTTCCTGACCTACAAGAACGTGCTGACCGCGTTCCCGATCACCGACGGCCACGTCGACAACGGCAAGTGCGTCGCCGCGACGTACCAGAACCCGGGCGTGCTCGGCGGTATCGTCATCGGCCTGCTCAGCGCGGTCCTCTGGCAGAAGTACCACCGCACCAAGCTGGTCGACTGGCTCGGCTTCTTCAACGGCCGCCGGCTCGTCCCGATCATCATGGCCTTCGTCGGCACCGCCGTCGGTGTGCTCTTCGCCCTCTGCTGGGGCCCGGTCGGCGACGCCATCGGCAGCCTGAACAACACCCTGATCGGGGCCGGTGCGTTCGGCGCCGGTGCGTTCGGCCTGATCAACCGCGGTCTGCTCCCGGTCGGCATGCACCAGTTCGTGAACTCCTACGCCTGGTTCCAGGCCGGTGACTACACCAAGGCGGACGGCAGCGTCGTCCACGGCGACCTGACCCGCTTCTTCGCCGGCGACCACACCGCCGGACAGTTCATGTCGGGCTTCTACCCGATCATGATGTTCGCGCTCCCGGCCGCCGCCATCGCCATCGCGCACTGTGCCCGCCCCGAGCGCCGTCCGGCCGTGCTGGGCATGATGATCTCGCTCGCGCTGACCTCCTTCGTCACCGGTGTCACCGAGCCGATCGAGTTCTCCTTCATGTTCATCGCCCCGGTCCTGTACGCGATCCACGCCGTGCTGACCGCCCTCTCGATGGGCATCACCTGGGCCCTGGGCGTCCACGACGGGTTCACCTTCTCCGGTGGTCTGATCGACTACGTCCTGTCGTTCAGCAAGGCGACCGAGCCGTGGCTGATCATTCCGATCGGCCTGGTCTTCGCGGCGCTCTACTACGTGCTCTTCCGCTTCGCGATCACCAAGTTCAACCTCCCCACCCCGGGCCGCGAGCCCGAGGAGGAGCTCGAGGACATCACCAAGGCCTGACGCCTCTCCCGGCCACGGCCACGGACCCCGCCCTGCCCGGCAGGGCGGGGTCCGTCCGTCTGTCCGGCCGTCCCGGCGTTACAGCCGGCCGAGGCGGGAGGCGTGCACGCCGGCCTGGAAACGGCTCTGCGCACCGCCGGACCTCAGCCGGACCGCCACCATGCGGGCCGCTCGCGACGCGACATCCGCCCCCTCGACGGCGGGGAACCCGGCTAATCCGCCGGAGAGTTGGCGCCCGAGTCGCAGAACCCCCCGAAGCCCCCTAGGGCTCCGGGAAAACGGCTGCGCTAGACCTCGTACGTGGCGCCCGCGCGGGCGAGTTCGATCGGGCCGCGGTACTCCTTGGCGGCGTCCAGCCGGTTGCTCTCGGCGTCCGTCCACGGCGGGATGTGGGTGAGCACCAGGCGCCCGACCCCGGCGGCCTCGGCGTGCTCGCCGGCCTGGCGGCCGTTCAGGTGGACGGCCTCGATCTCCTCCTTGCCGTGGGTGAAGGCGGCCTCGCAGAGGAAGAGGTCGGCGCCCCGGGCGAGTTCGACCAGTTCGGCGCTCTCGCCGGTGTCCCCGGAGTAGACCAGGCTGCGGCCGTCGTGCTCGATCCGGAAGGCGTACGCCTCGACGGGGTGGTTCACGGGCACGGCGGTGACCTGCAGCGGACCCAGCCGGAAGGTGCCCGAGTTGAGGGTGTGGAAGTCGAAGACCTCCTTCATCCCCGGCTCCTCGGGCATGTCGTACGCGCGGGCCAGCCGCTCGGCGGTGCCGTGCGGACCGTAGACCGGGATGGCCTCGGGGCAGCCCTCCGCCCGGTAGTTGCGCGCGACCCAGTAGGCGCAGAGGTCGATGCAGTGGTCCGCGTGCAGATGGCTGAGCAGGACCGCGTCGACCTCGTACAGCCCGCAGTAGTTCTGCAGAGCGCCGAGGGCGCCGTTGCCCAGGTCGAGGACGGCGCGGTAGCCATCGGCCTCGACCAGGTAACTGGAGCAGGGCGAGTCGGCGGACGGGAAGCTCCCCGAGCACCCCACCACGGTCAGTTTCATGCCGAGCCCCTCCGCCCCACTGGGTCATGGTCCGCACCTGCTGCCACTACCTGCCGGTAGCAGTGTGTTCGCCTGTCGAGAGTAAGGGCGCGGAGGCACTCTGTCCCCGTCCCCGTGCCGTGCTGTGGCTGGAATCACCAGAACGGGCCGGGCCCGCACCGGCCGCCGGCCGGCGACCGTACCGACCTTCGACCGGGGCGGCTCAGCGGTGACCTGGCCGATTGCGGGCCCAGGCTCTGATGGTGTCCGGATACCAGCGGGGATGGCCGCCCACGTCGGTGAGGTCCGGCTCGGGGAGCAGGCCGTGCCTGCGGAGGTTGCGCACGCTGTCGGGCTGGACGTTGATGTGCCGGGCGATCTCCGCGTAGGACCAGAGTTCGTTGCTGCGCGGGCTCATCTGGACCACCTTGGGTCGAGCTCTCCCGAGGCCGCCCCCGGGGTTGTGCGGCCCAGCCTCTTCGGGCCGCCCGCACGTCCGGGCACACGACGGCCCCCGTCGTCGTACCGTGACCGGCCCACAGCCCGGAACGGACAAATTCCCGAATGTCACAGCCCCGGGAGAACGCGCGGAAGGCGCGGCACCGGAGCGGTACCACGCCTTCCGTCAATGCTGTTGACGAACCGTCAGGCCCAGAGCTGGCCCTGGAGCGCCTCGACGGCCTCCTCGGTGGAGGCGGCGGTGTAGATGCCGGTGGACAGGTACTTCCAGCCGCCGTCGGCGACCACGAAGACCACGTCCGCCCGCTCGCCGGCCTGGGCCGCCTTGCGGGCGACGCCGATCGCCGCGTGCAGGATCGCGCCGGTGGAGACCCCGGCGAAGATGCCCTCCTGCTGGAGGAGTTCACGGGTGCGGCGGACCGCGTCCGCCGACCCGACGCTGAACCGGGTGGAGAGCACCTCGGCGTCGTACAGCTCGGGGACGAAGCCCTCGTCGAGGTTGCGCAGCCCGTACACCAGGTCGTCGTAGCGCGGTTCGGCGGCGACGATCTTGATGCCGGGGACCTTCTCGCGCAGGAAGCGGCCGACGCCCATCAGGGTGCCGGTGGTACCGAGCCCGGCCACGAAGTGGGTCACGCTCGGCAGGTCGGCCAGGATCTCGGGGCCGGTGGTGGCGTAGTGCGCACCGGCGTTGTCCGGGTTGCCGTACTGGTAGAGCATCACCCAGTCCGGGTGTTCCGCCGCGATCTCCTTGGCCATCCGCACGGCGGTGTTGGAGCCTCCCGCAGCGGGCGAGGGGATGATCTCGGCGCCCCACATCCGGAGCAGCTCGCGCCGTTCCTCGCTGGTGTTCTCCGGCATCACGCAGACCATCCGGTAGCCCTTGAGCTTGGCCGCCATGGCCAGCGAGATACCGGTGTTCCCGCTGGTGGGCTCCAGGATGGTGCAGCCGGGGGTGAGCCGGCCGGCCGCCTCCGCCCGCTCGATCATGTGCAGGGCCGGACGGTCCTTGATCGAGCCGGTCGGATTGCGGTCCTCCAGCTTGGCCCAGAGGTTGACCAGGCCCTCGGTGTTGCCCGGGACGGCGGCGGAGATCCTGGGCAGGCGGACCAGCGGCGTGTTGCCGACGGCTTCGAGCGGACTGTCGTAGCGCACGGGGCCTCCGGCGGTTGCGAGTCGGACGGGGAAGGGGACGGTCAGCGCGCTCCGCCGGCCACGGCCGGGAGGATGGTGACGCTGTCGCCGTCGGCGAGCTCGGTGGCGACACCGGCCAGGAAGCGGACGTCCTCGTCGTTCAGGTAGACGTTGACGAAGCGGCGCAGCTCGCCGGTCTCCTCCAGCAGGCGGCCGGCGATGCCCGGGTGGCGGGTGTCGAGGTCGGCGAAGAGCTCCCCGAGGTTGCTGCCGGCGCCCTCGACGGCCTTGTCGCCGTCGGTGTAGGTACGGAGGATGGTCGGGATGCGGACCTCGATGGCCATGGCTGCGCTCCTGAAGAGTCAAGTTCGGGTGCCGCAGGGCTCGCGGCAGGGAGGGGTGGCCCCGGGGGCGGGGCGGCGGTCGGTGCCGAGCTCAGCTGGCGTCGGCGGTGGCGGGACAGATCGAACTGGCTAGCCGGCACAGGTCGACGTGCAGGCGCGCCACGAGGCGGATGCCCGGGGCCTGGGTGCTCACATCGACGGAACGCATGGGCTCATCGTATAGATTCCCGCCCCCGCTCCGACATCTCCGTCTTGCGATTCGGATGTTTCCATTCCTCCCCTTGAGACAGAGTCGGAGCGCGAAGGGCCCGCCGCACCCCTCTCGGGTGGTGCGGCGAGCCCTCGGGGTCCGCGCTGAGCTGGGCCGCTAGGCGTCGACGACCTGGACGTCTTCCTCTGTGATCACACCGTCCACGATCCGGAACGAGCGGAACTGGAACGGGTCGCCCTCGCCGTTGCCGTCGGCCGTGGAGACCAGGACGTAGTGCGCGTTCGGCTCGGAGGCGTAGCTGACGTCGGTGCGCGAGGGGTACGCCTCGGTGGCGGTGTGCGAGTGGTACACCACCACCGGCTCCTCGTCCCGGTCGTCCATCTCGCGGTAGAGCTTCAGCAGGTCACCGGAGTCGAACTCGTAGAACGTGGGCGAGCGGGCCGCGTTGAGCATCGGGACGAAGCGCTCGGGACGGCCGCTGCCGGCCGGTCCGGCGACCACGCCGCAGGCCTCGTCCGGGTGGTCGGCGCGGGCGTGGGCCACGATCGCGTCGTGCAGCTCTCGGGTGATGGTCAGCATGCGGTCAGGATAGCCAGGTCCCCGCGAGCACCGTTTCCGCCGTCCCAGACCGACCGGCGCATGGGGGGCGGCGTCGCGTGCCGATGGCTGTCGCCTGGACGGCTTCTCCTCAGTCGCCGCAGCTCCGCTGCTACTCCTTCGTCGGCACCGCCCAGACTCGGTCCTCACCACGCTCCTTCACCCACCCCCCATGTGACGGTCGGTCTCAGCTGTCGGACTTGACGTGCAGGTGGTCGTGCGCCCGGCCGTGCACGGCCTCCGGACGGGTGCGCTTGAGCACCAGGTAGCCGATCACCAGCAGCGCCGCCCAGACCGGGAAGACGTAGAGCGAGATCCGGTTGTCCGGGTCGAAGCCGATCAGGACGATGACCAGGGCCAGGAAGGCCAGGGCCGCCCAGCTCGCCACCACGCCGCCGGGCGCCTTGAAGGTGGGCGGCGGCAGGTGGCCATTCTTCCAGGAGGCGTGGTAGCGGATCTGGCAGATCAGGATCATCGCCCAGGTCCAGATGCCGCAGACGGTGGCCACCGAGGTGATGTACTCGAAGGCCTTGGCCGGGGCGAAGTAGTTGAGCACCACGCCGAGGCCCATCAGCGCACAGGAGACGGTGATCGCGGGCGCCGGGGTCTTCCGGGAGTTGAGTGCGGTCATCCTCCCGGGCGCCTGGCCGCGCAGGGCGAGGTCGCGCAGCATCCGGCCGGTGGAGTACATACCGGAGTTGCAGGAGGAGAGTGCGGCGGTGAGCACCACGAAGTTGATGATCCCGGCCGCCGCCGGGATCCCGATCTTGCCGAAGGCGGCCACGAACGGGCTGACGCCGGGCTTGAACTCGGTCCACGGGACCAGCGACAGGATGATGACCAGCGCACCGATGTAGAACAGCGCGATGCGCCAGGGCAGCGTGTTGATGGCTCGCGGCAGGGTCTTGGCGGGGTTCTCGCTCTCGCCCGCGGTGACGCCGACCAGCTCCACGCCGAGGTAGGCGAACATGACGATCTGCAGGGTCATCACGGTCGCGCCGATGCCCTTGGGGAAGAAGCCGCCCGCGTTCCACAGGTAGCCGACCGACGCCGTGTCACCAGCCTTGCTGAAGCCCAGGGTGAGCACCCCGATGCCGATCAGGATGATGCCGATGATCGCCGTCACCTTGATCATCGAGAACCAGAACTCGATCTCCCCGAACACCTTCACCGAGATCAGGTTGGCCGCGTAGAGGATCACCAGGAAGCCCAGCGCGCTGACCCACTGCGGGATGGCGGGCTCCCAGTACTTGATGTAGACGGCGGCGGCGGTGGTCTCGGCCATGCCGGTGACCACCCAGAACAGCCAGTACGTCCAGCCGGTGACGTACCCGGCGAACGGCCCGATGAACTCCCGGGCGTACTCGGCGAAGCTGCCGGAGACCGGGCGGTAGGTGAGCAGCTCGCCGAGGGCTCGCATGATCGCGAAGATCACCAGGCCGGCCACCGCGTAGCTGAGGATCAGGCTGGGGCCGGCCTTGGAGATGGCGGTGCCCGCGCCGAGGAAGAGGCCGGTACCGATGGCGCCACCGATGGCGATCATCTGGATCTGGCGGCTGCCCAGCCCGCGCTCGTAGCCCTCCTCGTCCGGCTCGGTGTCGACGACTTCGTCATACGCCTGTTCGGCCATGGCAAACGTCCTTGGGTCGTGGGGGAAGAGGAGAAGTCCTACCACGGTGCGTCCGGATATCGGCGCCCATCTGAGCGTTATTTGAGCATGGCATGTCCGGTTTTGCGGCGATTCACCGGAAATGAGATAACCCCCTGTCCAAAAGGTGGACAGGGGGTTACCGGTCGTTAACGGTCGGTCGGTCTCAGTCGGCCATCGCGGCGATCAGCGACTCCTGCATCCCGCCGAGCCAGAGGTAGGCCATCACCAGCGGCTTGCGCGGATCGCCGTCGGGCAGCCGGTAGAACGTCTCGTCGTCGTCCTCGTCGACCTCCAGCCGGGCGCCCAGGGTGAGCCGCAGGTCGTTCAGCGCGCCCAGCCAGTTCCGGCACTCGGCCGCCGGGACCTTCACCACGCCGCCCTCGCCGCCGAGTCCGTCCAGCGCCTTGATCACGTTCAGCGCGTCGTCCCGCTTGCGGGCCCGCAGGTCCAGCTCGGTGTAGCGGCGGAACTCGCCCGCCATCGCCCGGGTCTCCGAATCGGCACTCGCCCCCGGCTCCCCGTACGCGTCCGGGAAGAGCCGGGCCAGCGCCGGATCGGCGGGCGCCTCGGTCGGCCCCTCGGCGAACAGCGCCGCCAGCGGGTCGTCACTCTCCCCGCCCGGACCGGGGCCGATCAGCTCCAGCATCTGCACCTCCAGCGAGCGCAGGATGGATGCCTCCAGCTCGTCCAGCACGATCGCCGCGCTGCCGCCACCGGCACTCTCGAACAACCCAGCCATGAGTCTCAGTCAGCCCGTCTTCGTCGTGTGTCACAGGTCTAGCAGGTCGAGCACGGCGGTCAGTCGTGCTGGAGCGTGGCCCACAGCCCGTAGCCGTGCATCGCCTGCACGTCCCGCTCCATCTCCTCGCGCGTACCGCTGGAGACCACCGCCCGGCCCTTGGTGTGCACCTCCATCATCAGCTTCCTGGCCTTGTCCTTCGGGAAGCCGAAGTAGGCCTGGAAGACGTACTGGACGTAGCTCATCAGGTTGACCGGGTCGTTGTGGACGATGGTCACCCACGGGGTGTCCGGCTCCAGTGCCGGAATGCCTTCGACCTCCGGGCGCTCGATCTCCACGGGCGCGACACTCACGGCAGACACTCCTCATCAGGGCACGGTTTCCGCCTCTCATGCTTCCATCCGGGGGAGGTCCGGGCGAATCCGGGTTCACTCCGTCCGACAGAAATCGTCACTCTGACGCTAAGTGGTAGTAGCATCATCGCCATGGACGCCATCACCGCGCACCGCTCCACAGCGCTGCTCACCGACCGTTACGAGCTGACCATGCTGCAGGCCGCCCTGCGCAGCGGGGCCGCACACCGCCGCTCGGTCTTCGAGGTGTTCACCCGGCGACTGCCCAACGGCCGCCGCTACGGCGTGGTGGCCGGCACCGGACGGCTGCTGGACGCGATCGAGAACTTCCGCTTCACCGCCGCGCAGCTGGACTGGCTCGCCGACCAGGACGTGGTCGGGGACGACACCCTGCGGTTCCTCGCGGACTACCGGTTCACCGGAGACGTGCACGGCTACCCCGAGGGCGAGGTCTACTTCCCCGGCTCGCCGATCCTCACCGTCGAGGGCAGCTTCGCCGAGGCGGTGATCCTGGAGACCGTCATCCTGTCGATCCTCAACCACGACTCGGCGATCGCGGCCGCCGCCTCCCGGATGACCAGCGCCGCCGGGGCCCGCCCCTGCATCGAGATGGGCGCCCGCCGGGCCCACGAGGGCGCCGCCGTGGCCGCCGCCCGGGCGGCCTACATCGCCGGTTTCAGCGCCACCTCCGACCTGGAGGCCGGCTACACCTACGGCATCCCCACCGCCGGAACCGCCGCGCACGCCTTCACCCTGCTGCACGACAGCGAGCGGGACGCCTTCACCGCCCAGATCGACTCGATGGGCCGCGGCACCACCCTGCTGGTCGACACCTACGACCTGGCCGAGGCCGTGCGCACCGCCGTCGAGGTGGCCGGACCCGGCCTGGGCGCCGTCCGGATCGACTCCGGCGACCTCACCCTGCTCGCCCACCGGGTCCGCCGTCAGCTGGACGAGCTGGGCGCCGAGAAGACCCGGATCATCGTCACGTCCGACCTGGACGAGTACGCCATCGCCGCGCTCGCCGCCGCGCCCGTCGACGGCTACGGCGTCGGCACCAGCCTGGTCACCGGCAGCGGGCAGCCGACCTGCGCGATGGTCTTCAAGCTGGTCGCCCGTGCCACCACGCCGGGCGGCCCGCTGGTCCCGGTCGCCAAGCGCTCCGCCGGCGGCAAGACCAGCGTCGGCGGACTCAAGTGGGCCGCCCGCCGCCCCGACGCGGACGGTGTGGCCGAGGCCGAGGTGGTCGGCACCGGCCCGGTGCCCGAGGAGCTGGCGCCGCACCTGCTGCACGTCCCGCTGATCCAGGGCGGCGAGGCGGTCGGCCGCGAGCCGCTCACCGCGGCCAGGGAACGTCACCACCGCGCGCGGGCCGCCCTGCCGCTGTCGGCCACCCAGCTGTCCAAGGGCGAGCCGGTGCTGGCCACCGAGTTGCTCATCGGCAGCGCCTGAACACCACGCACCGTCTCGGCCGGGCCACCGCCCGGGCGTCGAACGGGGCCCGCCGGGCGGGAGACCGCCGGACGGGAAGCCGAGAAGCACGCCCGACCGCGGGACCGAGGAGCGCCAGCAGGCTTCCGCCTACGCGCGTCACTCCCTAGAGTGGCCACACCACCGAGCCACTGCTCCGAGCAGCCGTACGCCTCATCCACCCAAGGAAGCACCCCATGCACCGGGTACTGATCGTCGTCGATGTGCAGAACGACTTCTGCGAGGGCGGCAGCCTCGCCGTCGCCGGCGGCGCCGAGGTGGCCGCCGCGATCACCGACCTGATCGCCGAGTCCTCCCCCGGGTACGCACACATCGTCGCCACCCGGGACTGCCACATCGACCCGGGTCCGCACTTCTCCACCGAGCCCGACTACGTCAACACCTGGCCCCCGCACTGCGTCGCGGGTACCGAGGGCGTCGGCTTCCACCCCAACTTCGCCCCCTCGGTCACCTCGGGCGCGATCGAGGCGGTCTTCGACAAGGGCTCCTACTCGGGCGCGTACAGCGGCTTCGAGGGCGTCAACGAGAACGGCGAGACGCTCGCCGGCTGGCTGCGCGGGCGGGACGTCACCGAGGTGGACGTGGTGGGCATCGCCACCGACCACTGTGTCCGGGCCACCGCCCTGGACGCCGCCCGGGAGGGGTTCGCCACCCGGGTCCTGCTGGACCTCACCGCCGGGGTCTTCGCCGCCACCACCGAGGCTGCACTCACCGAACTCCGCCTGTCGGGAGTCGAGTTGACCGGAACCCCGATCGTCGGGGGCTGATCAGGGGGCGGGGAGCCGCATGGGCGACCCACCGCCTTCACGGGCGACCCACCGCCTTGGTGGCAGCGCCGGTCCGGCACCGCCTCGGGGGCGCGAGGCTCGGGGGTGCGAGGTGCGGGGGCACACGGCTTGGGGCAGGCGCACGCCGGGCCGCCTGCCGAACGGCCGCTCAGCGTTCGGTGACGACCAGTTCGACCACATCCGCCCCACCCGCCACGAACGCCTCCCGCAGCTCGCTCCCCACCGCATCGGGCTCCCCGGCGACCCGCTCCCCCGAGACGTACACCACCCGCACCCCGAGGTACTCCATCCGGTGCTGGCCGCCCCTGACCCAGGCCGCCTCGCCCTCGCTGACGCACCGCAGCTCCGAGTCCAGCTCGACCGCGACGCCCACCGCCGGCCAGTACAGGTCGGGCACCGCGACATAGGTGCCGCCGCGCATCCGCAGCTCCGGCCCGGTCAGCGGGACCGGCAGCAGCCACTCGTCCACCAGTTCGCCGATCCGGTCCAGCACCGACTCCCGCTCCGCCGCGAGGAGTTCGTCCAGCGCCGCCCTGACCCGGGGCTCCGCCAGCAGCCCGGCCTCCCGCAGCTCGGCGACCAACTCCCGCAGCGTGCAGCGGGATTCGCCGCCCGAGACGGCCTCCCGCAGGACCGCACGCAACAGCTCGGGCCGGAGCTCGCCGCTGTCGAAGACCCCCTCGTCGATCCACTCCCGCACCGTGTCCGCGACCGCTCGCGACACCGGGGCGCAGGCCAGGCCGTGCACCGAGCGCGCCTCCAACTCCCGTTCGGTGCGCCGGATCCGGACCTCGCCGACGTCCCGCAGCCGACGCTGCCTGGGCACCAGGACGTTCACTTCGGTGACCGCGGGCAGCCGGGGCGCCGAGGCGAATCCGTACAGCGCCAGCGCCGCCGCGCCGGTGATCACCGCCCCTTCGCGGCGCCCCTCCTCGCGGCCGTTCTGCGCCGCGTACAGCAGTGCCGCCCACATCCGCTGCTCGGGCGTGGGATCGCCGTCCTGCAGCAGGTACACCCGGGGCAGCACCCGCTGCCACGGGCCGCCGCGCCGGCAGTGCTCGCTGACCAACCTGGTCGGCACGCCCCGGGCGCGCAGCTGACTGGCCGTGATGACGTTCTGCTGACGGCGCGCCAGTTCTTCGAGTGAGGGGTGCGAGGGGGGAGTCTGGTAGCTCATGCCGACACCTTCCCCACCAGCTCGGCTGCCGCATTCACGACCTGACGCACTGTTACTCAACCGTCGCGAAATCGGGACTGCCCTGCACTAAAGTCCCCATACCCTCACTCATTCGGCGTAACGGACGTTCGCCCCCTTGCCGGTTTCGACCGGAGTTGGCATGTGCCATCCGGTTTTCCGCCATCTGCAACGTTCGCCGACGCCCGGCCGATCCACCGTTCTGAGCTGCGGGGTCTGACCGACAGTGACGAATGACATACGGTGAAGCACCACCCCGAGGTCACGACCGACCTTCGGAATTGCCTACCATCACCTCATGCCACGCGATGAGTCCACCGGCCTGCGTGCCGCCCAACTTCGTCTCGGCCGTCTGCCCGGTTACGTCCGCCAGCCAGACCTGGCCCGCCGCAACGGCGAGGAGGGCCGCACGTACAAGAAGGGCTGGGAGGTCCGCTTCACCGCGCGCACCGAGGAGGAGATAGCCGAGATCCGCGACCTGGTGGTGGCGGCGGGCTTCGCCCCCGCCCGGCCCTTCTTCAAGGGGCACCAGCTGATCCAGCCCGTGTACGGCATCGCGGCCGTACAGGCCTACCTCGCGGCGCGCGAGGCGATCGAGGGCCTGGCCCGCGGCAGAGACAGCGGGCCGCGGATCCCCGACCAGTGCCGGGCCGAACCGGCCCAGCGCACCCCGGCCCAGCGGAGCCGCACCGAACGGGGCCGCGGCGACCGGGGACGCGCCGAGCGCGAGCACCGCAGCGCCGCCGCTCCGGCCGCCGCGGCTGCGGCCTCGTCGGCGGCAGCGGCGGCGGCCCTGCGGGCACGCCAGGCAGCGGAACCCGCCGGAAGAGCGGACGCGCAGGTCAACGGGTCGGCAGCTGGTCGTACGTCTTGAAGGTGTACTCGGCGTCGTAGGTCATCAGGTTGCCGCTCGCCGAGGGCAGGCCGAGGCGACGGTTCAGCAGACCGGACAGCGGGCCGCAGTCCTTGGCAGCAGGGACGGCGAACTCGTCGGCGTACGCGGCGAACTTGATCAGCGGCGGGTTCTGGGAGAGCCAGACCGACTTGCCCGAGCGCTTCAACCGGAAGTCCACCGGGGCGTCCGCGGCGATGCCGCACCCCTCGGGCAGCAGCGGGCCGGCGAGCCGGAATCCCAGGCTGATCTGCCCGGTGTAGAAGTCCGAACGGCCGCCGTACCGGGGCTCGACGGTCATGCCCAGCAGCGGGGAGCGGTCGCCCGCCCCGGTACCGGTCAGACCGCCCGGCACGGCGGTCGGCGCGGTGTGCATGGCGCCCCAGACCTGAGCCATCGTGCCGTCCGCGAGCGGGCCCTCGGCGTGCGTCATGGTGATCGGTGCGAGCTTCAGCTGCTTGACGCCGCCCATCGTCAGCTCCGGTGCGGCGGCCGACACCTCACAGCGCCAGCGGGCCGGGTCGACGCCGGCGGGGAGCTCGGGGCAGTCGCTGTAGTCGGTGTGCTCGGGGTCGATGAGGGAACCCTGGGGGGCTGCGGTCGGGGCGGCAGGTGCCGGGGTTGCGAGCGCCGGGGCCGCGGGTGCTGCCGTCTCGGCATGGGCGAAGCCCGGTGCGTACGCGGCCACCAGCGCCGCTGCGGCGGCGGTCCCGGCGAGGGTCGTCCCGATACGGCGGCCCAGGGAGCCGCGGGAAACGGCGGGAGCGGTGGGGGTGGGGGTGGGGGTGCTGCTGTTCTCCATGGCCATCAGCCTGCCGTCCGGCGCACCCCCGCAGCCATCGGTGACGCCCCCGTCCCGACCCCGAGACAACCATGACCCACCGTCAGGGCCCAACCCCGAGAGGAGGATGGTCGATGTGCACGGTGGCCGCCAGCAGCCGGGGCACCGCCCTGATCAGCGCCCGCTCGGCCGCCTCCGCCACCTGGTGCCCGGCGACCACCGTCAGCCCGCCGTCCACCACCACCTCGGCCTCCGCCCGCAGCGAGTGGCCGATCCAGCGCATCCGCAGCGCCCCGACCCCCTGTACGCCCGCGACCGTACGGAGTTCCCGCTCCGCCGCCTCCACCAACGCGGGATCGACCGCGTCCATCAGCCGCCGGCCGATCTCGCGCACCGAGGTGCGCAGCACCAGCAGCATCGCACCGGTGATCAGCAGGCCGACGATCGGGTCGGCCAGGCTCCAGCCGAGCGCGCTGCCCGCCGCGCCGAGCAGTACGGCCAGCGAGGTCAGCCCGTCCGTACGGGCGTGCACACCGTCCGCGACCAAGGCGGCCGAGCCGATCGCCCGCCCGGTGCGGATCCGGTAGCGGGCCACCCACTCGTTGCCCAGGCAGCCGACCAGCGCCGCCCCGGCGACCGCCCACAGGTGGGTGACCGGCTGCGGGTGGAGCAGCCGGTCCACGGCGGTCGCCGCCGCCAGCACCGAGGAGGCCAGCACGGCGAGCACCACGGCCACCCCGGCGAGGTCCTCCGCCCGGCCGTAGCCGTAGGTGTAGCGGCGGTTGGCGGCCCGGCGGCCCAGCAGGAAGGCCAGCCCGATCGGCACCGCGGTGAGGGCGTCGGCGAAGTTGTGCACGGTGTCGCCGAGCAGGGCGACCGAGCCGGAGAGCATGACGATCACCGCCTGTACGGCGGCCGTCAGCCCCAGGACGACCAGCGAGATCCAGAGCGCGCGCAGGCCCCGGGCGGAGGCCTCCAGGGCGCCGTCGATCCGATCGGCGGCCTCGTGCGAGTGCGGCGTGACCAGGTGCGAGAGCCGGTGGGCCAGACCCCGCCACGAGCGCTCCCGCCCGGGGCCGTGGCCGTGACTGCCGTGCTCGTGACCGTGACTGCCGTGCTCGTGACTGTGGCTGCCGTGCTGGTGCTCGTGGGGGTGATCGTTGCCGTGACTGCCGTGCTCGTGGGTGTGATCGTGACCGTGCTCGTGGGCATGCCCGCCGGTGTGCGGATCGGCGGGTCGGCGGGTGTGGCTGCGGCCGGTGCCAGGGCCGTGGTGGTGCTCCGCGTATGCCTCCATGAGGACTACGGTGGCACACCAACTCCCTTGCAGCCACTACCGTTGTACCTGCCCTGACCAGCTGCGACACCCTCGCAGCTGCACCGGTCGAGCACTATGGCCGACAGATCGACTGACAGATCGTCAAATAGCGGCTCAATCAAGTCCATTCCGAGAATCTGATGAGACTTGTCACTCAAAGCAGCCACTCAAGGGCCTAGAGTGAGCATAGGGTGCTCCCTTGCCGCCGCGACCAGATCGAGAGGCCGATGTGACCGACCGTCATGTCCCGTCCGCCGGCCTGGGCAGTTCGGGCAGCAATCCGGCCGGCCGCGCCGACTTCCTCGAACTCTCCGCCATGCCACTGGAGTTCACCGCATTCCGGGAACTGCACCACCCACGCTACCTGAGCTACGCCCGGGTCTGGTTCCACGAACCGGTACGGTCGGCGGAGATCGTCGAACTCGCCTTCCGCGCCCTGGCCGGCGTCTGGCCCGAAGTCCTGGGCAGCCCCAACCCGGCCGCTGCGGCCTGGCAGATCCTCCGCACCACCGTCTCGGAGCAGATCGACCACCGGGGCGGCGCCGCCGACCACGTCCTTCCCGGGCAGCAGCGCCTCCCCGAGCAGCGGAGTGCGGCCATGGACGAGGACCTCGCCATCCTGCACTACGTGGTCGGCCTGGCCACCCCCGAGATCGCCGACGTGGTGGGCGCCGACACCGCGAGCATCGCCAGCCAGCTGCGCCACGCCCTCCGGCACGAGCCGGCCGAGTGGTGAACCCGCCCTCGCGCCCGCTTGTCCCCGCGCGACACCCGGCACCCCTCGTGTCCGCCCGTACTCCTGCGTCCCGCTCCCGTGATCGCAATCACTCGCCCCGCCACTACTAAGGGGCGGCCGTCGGGCGAAGGATGATCTCTGTCCACAGCACGACGAGACAGGAGTCCTTCGTATGCCCGTCGAACACGCCGTCGCGATGATCGGACTACAGGCCGACGCCTGCGAGAACCTGGGTTCACCGCTGTACGCCGCGCTGCTCCGACGGGTCGCCCAGGACGTCCGGGACGGCGGCCCGTGCGCCGACGCCATCGCCGGGTACGAGGACGCCCCCGGCCCCGACGCGATCGCGCTGCGCCTGCTCGGCGGCATCCACGCGCTCGTGCTCACCGGCCGGGCTCCGGAGCTCGCTGTGCACTACCCGAGCGTCGGCGGCTCCTTCGCCCCGGAAGCGCTCGACAAGGCCTGGGCCGCCTTCCGCGCCACTGTGGCGGCCGAACTCCCCCGGGTCAGGGACTGGATGACTCGTCCGCCGCAGACCAACGAGGTCGGCCGCGCCAACCTGCTGATCACCGGCCTGCTCCACACCCTCGCCCGACACCCGCTCCCCGTCAGGCTGTTCGAGCTCGGGTCGAGCGCCGGCCTCAACCTCCTGGCGGACCGGTTCCACTACCGGTCCACCGGTTTCGCGTACGGCCCGGAGGACTCGCCTGTCCTGCTCCCGGACGCCTGGCGCGACACCCCGCCGGCCTGGCTCACCGGACCGCAGCCCACCGTCGCCTTCACCGAGCGGCGGGGCTGCGACCTCACCCCGATCGACCCCGTCTCCGCCGAAGGCTCGCTGGCCCTGCGCGCGTATCTCTGGGCCGACCAGCCTGCCCGCACCGCCCGCCTCAACGGGGCGCTCCGGCTCGCCACCGGCACTCCCGCACCGGTCGATCCGGTCGGAGCTGCCGAGTTCCTCGCAGGCGTCGAACCCGCTGCGGGCGCACTGACGGTGGTCTGGCACTCCATCATGCGCCAGTACGTCCCAGCCGGGGAATGGGCCGGTGTGGAGGCCGGGTTGCAGCGGCTGGCCTCAGCGAGCACGGCCGACGCACCGTTCGCCCATATCGCGTTCGAACCGCGCCGGGTCGGCGACCGGCACCGGTTCCAGCTCACCGTGCGGACCGGCGCCGACTTCACGGTGGAACAGGTGCTCGCCGAGGCCATGCCGCACGGGCTCCCCGCCTGGCTGCCGACCGCATGATCCGGCGTCAGATCGCGACGCCGGTGACGTCGTAGAGGTGGTGCACCGGGTCGTGGATCAGGTAGCGCGCGAAGGACTCCACGGTGAAGCGCGCGCCGTCGGTGCGGTCCCCGGTGCGCTGCCACTGCTCGCCGGAGACCGCCTCGAAGGACGCGGCCAGCCGCTCCGCCGCCTCCGCCAGCTCCACCGTGACGACCGCCGGATCCTGGGAGTCGTACCGCTCGGCGACGGCGGTCTCGTCCTGGTCCCAGTTGGCGAAGAGCGGGCCGTCCTGGGTGAGCATCAGGTTGAGCCGGAGGTCGAAGAGCCGGAAGACGTCGCGGACGTGGCAGGCGTACTCCAGGTCCGACCAGATCTCCGGTCGCGGACGGCGGCGCAGCCGCTCCTCGGGGAGCTCGGTGAGCCGGGCCACCCAGGCGGCGGCGTTGGCGCGCACCATCGCGGCGACGTCCTCGCGGACGACCGACGGCGTGTCCAGCCCGCAGTCCGCGCAGGGGCGTTGGAGGACCCAGGTCCAGTCCTTGGTATCAGGAGTGATCATGCGTCCAGGATGGCCCGGCCGCCCTCGGCCCCACCAGCGGCCGGACCGCCAGTCGGCGCCAAGATCCTGCCACCGCCAGTCGGCGCCAAGATCCTGCCACCGCCAGCCGGCGGCAGGGCAGCCGCCGCACGCGGCCTGCCCGTGCCCCTGCTCACCGGACTGGAGCGGGTA
Source organism: Saccharothrix sp. ST-888 (assembly GCF_000955975.1). Lineage (GTDB taxonomy): Bacteria > Actinomycetota > Actinomycetes > Streptomycetales > Streptomycetaceae > Kitasatospora. The sequence goes on along the minus strand of NZ_JYJF01000027.1, from coordinate 48,271 downwards.
GGCGGCCGCGCCCTCCCGGGGAACGGCGGACACATCTCGCACGCCGACTGCGCCATCGCGGTCCTGGACCAGATCGAGCGCCCCACCGGCCACCGGACCCGGATCGGCGTCCACGCCTGGACACCGGCTGCCGCGTCGCCGCCTCGCCGCCTGCGGTGCCCGATCAGCCGTCAGGCCGATCAGCCACCCGTCCGGTCGGGCACCGCCGTCGCCCCGGCCGGACCGGCGCCTGTCAGCACCCTGGTCATCCACACCTCCGCGTAGGGATCGTCCCCGTACGGCTCGGTCGGCCGATACCCGAGCCGCCGGTACAGGGCGATCGCCTCGACCAGGTCCTTCCGGGTGTTGAGCAGCATCCGCGAGACACCCCTGGCCCGCGCCACCTCCTCCGCCGCACCGACCAGCCGGGCCCCGGCACCACCGCGCCGGGCCTCCGCCCGGACGAACACCCGGGTCAACTCCCCCACCCCGTCGCCGAGCCAGCGCACCCCCACACAGCCGACCGGCATCGCGCCGTCCCGCGCCACCAGGAACACCCCGCTCGGCTCGACGACGTCGACGCCGTCCCCCGTCACCTCGACGATCTCGGACTCGGTGGCCGGGCGGTCGTGGTAGCGCCTGATCAACTCCTCCGAGTACGCACGCCGCAGCAGCAGGGCGTCCGGGTGGCCGACCTCCGTGGCGGTAACGGTCCAGCTGAGCGGGGCAGAGATGTCCATGGCCTCATTCTCCGGAGGCCGACAACTCCTTTTCCCCCGCCGGGCCTTCTCCGCCGTACGATCCGCCGCGCCCCTCCCCACCCGTCGCCGGCTCCGGGCCACCGCTCTGCGCGGGCACCTCCCCGGACCGGGCTGCGGGCCGAACTGCGGGCCGAGCGAGCACGGACGGCGCGGGAGGCAGGGGCGGCCTGCCCCACTCCGCCGGCGGCCGGTACCCGCACCGGCTACCGTCGAACGGGAACCGGCGTACCTCGGCCAACCGTGCCACCCTCTCCCCCTCCGCCCGCACCTCGGCGGCCTGCTCCACCGTCCAGTACGCGGGGTGGCCGGTCTTCGCCGCGAAGGACTCCTCGTCCTTCCACTGCCAGCTGCCGTCCGCCGCGACGGTGAGGTCCAGCTCGAGGTCGGCGACGTCGATGTCGTCGCCCCGGCGGGTACGGCGCTCCAGGTTCACGTACCAGCCCTTGAAGGCGGACCCGGGCTCCGGAGCGAAGTGCCACCACACCGCGTACCCGGCCCCGCTCGGCTCGAAGATCAGCGAACCGCCCTCGTACCACCGCCCCGGCACCAGCCGATAGCCACCGGCCGGCCACTCCGCCGGATCGATGTCCCGGATGTGCCGACCCTCGGGCAACTGCGCCTCCCACACCGGGGACCCGCCCGCCATCCACAGCCACAGACCATCGGCCCCGTGCGCCACCACCCGCACCGGGACCACCGCGAGCAACTGCCCGCCGAAGGAGAAGTTCCACCGCACGATCCGACCGGCGTCGAAGTACATGTCCGGCATGGTGCCATGGCCCACCGACAACCGCCGGAAGACTGGTTGGCCCGCCGATGACCCGCCGAGTACAACTGCCGAGTAGAACTGGCGAGTAGAACTGGCGAGTAGAACTGGCGAGTGATCAACGACCACGCCCTGAACGACAAACCACCGTGATCGGCGAACGAGTACGCCTGGTACCCCTGGGCTCCCAGCACGCGGAACCCTTCTGGCAGGCCACCCTGGCCCCGGAGAACCGCCGCCTCGCCGGCAGCCGCCGGGAGTTCACCCTGGACTCCATCCGCGCCTGGTGCGCCGACCGCGCCACCCAGCCCCACCGACTCGACCTCGCCATCGAGGACCGCACCACCGGCGGCTACCTCGGCGAACTCGCCCTGATCGACGTCGACCACGGCAGCGAGTCCGTCGCCTTCCGGCTCGCCCTCGGCCACGCCTTCGAGCAAATCCGGCTGGACCGCGTCCAGCTGGAGGTCTGCTCCTTCAACTCACGCGCCGTCAAGGCCTACCAGAAGGCCGACTTCACCCTCGAAGGCCGCCTGCGCGACGCCCACATGTGGGAGGGCCGCCGCTACGACGTGCTCTGCACGGCCGCCCTGCGCAGCGAATGGCGGACACCCGCCCAATGAGCGGGGCCCGCCACCCGGCCTCCCGTCAACTGCCGCTGCCGCCGCCGCTCCCCTGAACCGCGCAGAGCGCATCGATGTTCTCCCGGCCCAACCCCAGCGACCCGCCGAACAAGTCGGTCATCAGGTTTTTGCAGACCGCAGCCTCCTTCGGCGTCTTGGGCCCCTCGGCAGCCGCCGGCTGCGCCGCCACCAACGGCGCCGCCAGCAGCACCGCAGAGCACACCGCGCGGGTGGCGAACTTCTTCAATCTCGACGTCGTGGAAAACATGTCGGCCCTTCGGATAGGCGATGGACGAGCCATCCCTATCCGAAGGGCCGTTCACATCCGTGGACGCTCCGCCATCCGTGAGCGTGTCAGCGGTACGGATTCTCCGAGGCCGGCGGCTGCTGCTGGTAGTACTGCGGCGGCTGACCACCACCCGCAGGCGACTGCCCCTGCTGATACTGCTGCCCACCGGCCCCGTACGGCGGCTGCCCGCCCGGCGGCACGTACCCCCCGGGTCCGCCAGATCCCCCCGGGCCCCCGGACCCGCCGGACCCACGCCCACGGCGCACCACGAGCAGCACCACACCGCCGATCACCAGCAACGCGACGACCCCGATGGCCGCGTAGACAGCCATCGAGCCACTGCCGCTGTCCTTCTTCTCGGGAGCGGCCTGCTCCTGCCCGCTACCCTTGCTCGCCCCGGCAGAAGGAGCTGCGGACGACGACGCCGCGTCATCCCCGCCCTGCGACTCGGCTCGCCCGAGCAGCGGGTTCTCCTTCGGCCCATTGTCCACAGCCGGGTTGGGTGCCAATGCCTTCGAGGGCGACGCGATCCCGTACCCGTAGCTGTTGTTGGGCACCTTGGAGCCGTCGGGCGGCGCCACCGCAGACTTGATCATCCGGTTGATCACCTGGCCGGCCGACAGATTCGGGTACTTCGAGCGGATGAGCGCGGCGATGGCGGAGACGTACGCAGTGGACGCGGATGTCCCGGTTCCGTTCCCATAGCTCGTAACTGACTCGTTGCTCGCTCCATAAATACCCACTCCAGGAGCAGCAAGCGTCAACTCAGGACCACGATTGGACTTATCCCAGAGCATGCCTCGTTGATCGATAGCCCCGACCGCCACTACACCCGGAAATGCAGCAGGATAGGTTACAGGCGCATCGTGATTCCCCTGATTCCCGGTCCCGCCAACAAGAACTACATCCTTATTGATCGCCTCATTGATCGCGGCGCGAGTTTCAGCGCTATTCATCAGCGCCGCCGATGAAATTGACATGTTGATAACGCCAGCACCGCGGCTTAGCGCGTACCTAATCGCCTCTGCCACCTTGGTCTCACCACCTGTGCCGACTGATCCTGACCCATCCAGAGCGACTCGGATCGGCAGGATTTTGGCCTTAGGCGCCAAGCCGATAACACCAGCCTGGTCTCCATGCCCGTGACCCGCGATCAAGCTGGCAATCTCAGTTCCGTGACCCAGCGTATCCTTGCGGCCATCTGTTTGTTCCCCTGAGAAGTCAGCGCCAGGGAGAACCTGTCCAGTCAGATCCTGATGGTCAGGAAACACACCGCTGTCGATCACCGCGACCGTTACCCCGTCGCCTTGACTGATTGGCCAGACTGCCCGTTGTGCGTCGTAGTTGACGAGGGCCCACTGGCCATCCCGAACTGTGTCTGCACTGGCAGGCGCAGCGCTCAGACCCCAGAGAAGGGTTCCTGCTGCAAGCGCGGCCACACCGCGCATCGGTCGGCTGGTCGTCAAGCCACTTCACCCCACTCATCGAAGCGGCCGTCCCGCAGAACCGATCTGCGGGACGGCCGGTCAGGTCCGACTGCCCTGCTGGCAGGGACTCATTCCACCACGTTCGGGTTGGCCTTCTCCCCCGACATCCAGGTTTCCTCGTCCTCCACCAGGTAGTCGGGACGCTCCTTGCCCTTCTTCTCCTTCTTGCTGCCCTTCCCGGCGGCACCGGGCATTCCCCCATGCGCACCGCCCCCGGTGCCGGACTGCCCAGCCTGCGCACGGCTCCGACCGATGCCCGAGCCGCCCTCGGTGAACGAGCGACGCCCAGCCCCACCGGATCCGGCCTCACCCACTACACCACCAGGACGCTGCCCCAGCCCCCGGCCCGAACGGCTTCCGCCCCCGACACCGCCCGCTTCGCCTTCGACACCGCCCATGCCGCCGGCGCCGAACGCACCGCCTCCACGGACTGCACCTCGACTACCATCGGAACCGAGGCCACCTCGGCCCGATGCAAGTCCGCCGCTGGCCGAGCCGCCCTTGGCGCCGCCGGCAAGGCCGCCGCCACCAACCACACCCGAGCAGCCTCCGGTACCCGGGAGAGCTCCGGTAGCAGTGCCTCCGGTACCGCCTCCGGCAGTGATCGGCCCCCTCCCGACACCTCCCGTTTTGGGGACAGTCACACCGCCGTCAATCCCGGTACCAGGTCCGACGCTTCCAGGATGTTGCGGGCGGGGAGCCGGAGTGGCCGTACCTCCCCAGACCCCAGGATCGGTGGGTGCAACGACAACCGGCTTTGGAGGCTGTGCGGTTTGACCGGACCAGGAGGCCGACGGTCGGCTACTCGCGTGCGAAGTCTCGGTGTCGCCACCCGCACTTGCAAGACCCAGACCGGCGCCGACAATCAGGCCGCTGATCGCCTCAGCACCACTCGAATCCCCGGGCGGAGGAAGCTTTTCCACCTCTTCAATTGAGGAAGCTTTCGGTACCTGCAGGCCAGCAGTGCTTGCACGATACTTGAGCGCCAGCATGTCCATGACCGCAACAGCCTGCGCCTTCCGCTCATCGGCGATGGGCGTAGTCTTCTCACCCACCATTGACTTGGCAGCATCGCCGATGGAATCGCCGACCTTGTCCAGGAGATCGGGCTCCTCAGGCATATCGCGCTTGGCCTGGTCGATGGCCTCGGAGATCCCCTGAAGCGTGATCGCGGCGTCGTTGGCGTAGGCGGCAACGTTGTTGACGCTGTTGGCCAGCGTGGTCATCTTGCTGTAGAAGGCGTTGCTGGTGGCGCCCTCCCAGGAGCCGGTGGCATCACCCGCAGCGGTATTGAGGGCTGCCCGGATCTGCTTGAGCGTGGTGGCAGCCTTGCGCCAGGGATCACTGGCGGCCATGACCCCACCGGAGTCCATGGACTGGACCATGCGCCGCAGGTCGCCGTGACTGTATCCACTGAAATTCGTGTTCGCGTCACTCATACCCGGACGCCTCCCGTCCTGATCGCCATCGTTCCGCCACGCACGCCGTCCTCAACGACGCCCCCGCCTACCACGTCGGTTGCGGATCGCCGCTGCCCGAAGAAGCCTTGGAGGAGCCCACCGAACCACCCGAGGACGAAGCAGCTGTACGGGAGTTGTACCCGGCCTGGCTGACAGGCGCCGAAGTACTGCCGACTGACCAGCCATCCCCGTTCACCCTGAGGCTGCGGGAGGTCTCCTGCTCCTGCTCCTCGTAATTGTTGGCGGTAAGGTCGGCCTTCCGCTGAGCCTCGTCGATCGCGTCCTGAATGGCATTGAGCACATCGCGCAGGCCATTGCGCATGTCCTCGTACCTGCTGTGCAGCGCCTGGGCCTCGGCGAAGTCCCCGAACGCCCCAGTGCCCACCCCGCTCTGCCCATGCGTCCGGTTACCGTCCGCGCTCGTCTGGAACTCGCCCAGCAGTCCCCGGACCTGCGAGGCGAAGGCCCGCAGGCTGTCCACCTCTACGCGGTAGCCGGCCCCGGCGCCCCCGCTCGAACCGCTCCCCGTGCTCACGACCCCGTACCTCCCCCGTACACCTTCTGCAACTTCAGCAACTCCCGTAGCCCGCCAGGACCACCATCACCGGCACCGGCCGGACAGTCCGTCACGCGCCATGACCCGACGCCGACCCTCATGTCTAACACATGCCAGAGACCGTCAGAACGCCACCGGGCACCCGAGAGCTGAGAGCTTCGTCGCCCGTCCGGCCCCAGCAGCCGGGGCGCTGTCCACCCCATACCCCAGCAGGGCTGACGGAATGCCACCAACGAATCGTCGGCGAGTCCGTCAACAGCGCTCCACGGCGGCGGCAAGCGCCTGCCGGCACAGCGAGTCAGCCTTCCGGGTGGTTTCCGGCAGGCGGTAGGCCGGGGCCAACTCCAGGGTCAGACCGACGGCTTCGGCCAGGCCGATGCGGTGGCCCACCGAGACGAAGACCGGCTTCACCCCGGGTCGGGTACGGAGAGCCCGGCCCACCTCCTCGCCATTCCCGGCGTCGTGCAGCGGCGCCCAGGCGCCGCGTTCGGGCCCGGGCTGCTCGTAGGTGAAGGTGAACGGGGTCTTGGCGACGCCGATGGTGCGCAGGCCGCTCAGCACCCCGAGGTGGCTGGCGAGGCCCAGGCGGCGCGGATGGGCCTGACCGTACCCGTCACAGACGACCAGGTCGGGGGTCTGCCCGAGGCCCGCCAAGGCCGCCAGCACGGTGGGAAGTTCGCGGAAGGCCAGCAGCCCCGGCAGGTACGGGAAGCTGATCCGCCCGACCGCCGTCGACTGCTCCACCGCCTCCAGGCTGGTGCGGTCGAGCAGGACGGCGGCAGCGGCCACCACGTCCCGCTCGTCGTCGTACGCGACGTCGACGCCGGCCACCAGCGAGATGCCGGCGAGCTCGGGCCCGCACGGCCCGACGTCGACCAGCCCCCGCAGGCGTTCCTGCTCGGCAAGCGCCTCGGCCTCGGTACCGGGCCACCCGGCAGGCGGATCAACACTGTTGGGCACGGCTCGGCTCCCCCGACACAGCAGACACGACAGACACAACCAGACCCCCACCGTACCGAAGCACCCTCACCCCACCACAGCCCCGGACTTGCCCACTCAAAGTAGTCGATCAATCGCAATGGGTAAGGTTGTGGACCAATGACCCAACTGCGGCCCGCCCGACCGAGGCAGGCCGGGAGGGAGGGGGAGCGATGACCGACTCCATCAGCGTGGATCCGCACGGCCTGGCGAAGGTCGGCCGACAGAGCCGGGAGGTCGCGGCCGCCATGCCCACCGAGATCGTCCGGATCCAGGGGCCGTCCGACGAGGCGGCCGCCGCGCTGCGCGGGTGGCGTACGCAGGAGGCACTCACCCGCTGCACCCAGGCCTGGACGGACTGCCTGCGCGCGCTGGCCGCCGAAGTGGACGCCAACGGCGCCAACATGATCGCCACAGCCGACAACTACGCCGCTGCCGACAGTTCGGTGCACAGCAGCATGTCGTACGCGGGCGCGGTCGGCGGGGGACGCTGATGGTCGACTTCGCCGCGTTGCACGACGCCCGCCCGGCCGGGCTGGGAGCGGCGGCCGACGCCTACGACGCACTCGGGCGGGCCAACTCGGCCCACCACGAGGCGATCAAGGAGGGCGTCCGCTGGATCGTCCACGGCGGCAACTGGACCGGATCGGCGGCCGAGGCGGCGACCCGGGCGCTGGAGCGGACCGACGGCCGCCTCGACGGCTCCCACACCGCGATGCAGGGGATGGGGATCCTGCTCCGCGACGCCGCCGAGGCCTTCGAACTGGCCCAGGCCAAACTGCTGGAGGCCGTCGAGGAGGCGGGCCGCGCCGGGTTCCCGGTCGGGGCCGACGGCGCGATCGACTGCCCGCAGCCGGGCGAAGCCGACCGGCACGACCCCGACTACGCCGCGCTCGGCGCTCCTCGGCAGGCCCAGGCACGGGCGCTGGTGGTCCGCATCGACGGCGCGCTCGCCGAGGCCGACGCCGCCGACCGGCAGGTCGCCTCGCTACTGGACCGGCTGGCGGAGGGCGCGCGCTCCGGCTTCGGCGTCAACCGGGACGCGGCCGCCACCCGGCTGGACAGCATCAACAGCCTCGGCCGGAAGCTCATCGGCGCCGGATGGCCGGCCGACGACGCCTCGCCCGAACAGGTGCACAGCTGGTGGCAGGGCCTCACCCCGGCCGAACAGCGGAAGCTGATCGCCGACCACCCCGACCTGCTGGGCAACCGCGACGGCATCCCGAGCGCCGTCCGCGACCAGGCCAACCGCATCATGCTGCCCCGGCTGCTCGACGCGTACCGGCACAAGCCGCAGCCGCTCTCCCCGGCGGACCAGCAGAAGCTCGACGGCTTCGATGCGATCCGCAAGCGCCTGGCCGGCGAGCTCCCCGACGGCGGCGGTCCGGGCAGCGACCCGCCACTGCTGCTGATCGGTCTCGGTGAGCAGGGCCAGGGGCGTGCCGTCCTCAGCTGGGGAGATCCCGACACCGCGCGGCACGTCTCCGCCCTCGTCCCGGGCCTCAACAGCACCCTCGCCGGTGCGGCCGGCGGCGACACGGCGACCGCCCTGCGGATCCGCCAGGCTGCGGGCGGCGAGGCCACCGCGACCGCCTCGATGATCTGGCTCGGCTACGACGCACCGCTGCTGGACGGTGCCTCCGTCCTCACCAAGGACCGGGCGGTGGACGGAGCAGCCTCGTACGACCGGTTCCTGTCCGGTCTGCGCAGTACCCACCAGGGGGCCGCTCCGGCCCATGTCACGGCGGTCGGGCACAGTTACGGCTCTCTCCTGGTCGGCCAGGCGGCGCAGCGCCCCGGCGGCATCCCGGCCGACGACGTGGTCCTGGTCGGCAGTCCCGGCATCGGTGCCGACCATGCCTCGCAGCTGAGCGTCGGTGCCGGCCACGTCTACGTCGGGTCGGCGATGACGGACCCGGTGAGCCGCCTGCCCTCGAGTACCGACGCCGTCGCCACGGGCCTGGGCGCGGGCGCGCTCGGACCGGTCGGCGCCGGGGCGGGGCACCGGGTCGACCCGCGCGGTCTGTGGTTCGGCCAGGACCCGGCCGGAGCGGAGTTCGGCGCCCACCGGTTCAAGGTCGACGACGGCACGCCGACCGACTCCCACGACAACTACTTCGGCAAGAACGGCAAGGGCGGCGATTCGCTGGCCAACATCGGCAGGATCGTCGGCGGCCACCCCGACCAGATCACCCGTGAGGACGGCCGGTGACGGTCCGCCGGAACGCCCGCGACCGGCCGAGGCGTACCTGGGCCTCGCCGGTCGCCGCCCTGGCGCTCCTGTTCTGCGGCGCCTTCCTGTGCTGCGCCGGCTGCTCATCGAACCCGCCGCCCGTGGTGAAACTCGACACCGCCCACGACCGGTTGGAGAGCCTCTTCGGCGACACCTCGGCCGCCGTACAGCCCGCAGTCCAGTGGACCGATACGGCGTACATCAGCTTTCCCGGCCTCTCCGGGCTCTGCGGCACCCAGGGGTGCCGCAGGACCGGCCGGGCCGAGCTCCAGGGCACCCGCTGGATCAGGACCCGGGTCTCGGCCGCCCGTCACACCGTCCTGCTCGACCAGGTGGCCCGGGTCTGGACCGAACGCGGCTACCCGGTCGAGCGCCGGGACCACGAGGTCGTCGCACGGGCCTCCGGCCGCACGGCGCGGCTGTGGTGGATGGACGCCGCCACCGGGTGCGTCAGGCTGGAGACCTCGGTGGCCGATGTCGAGGACACCGGCGGGGCGGACGGAATCGAGACCCGCCCGTTCGGGCGGAGTGGTGACGACGGCCGGAGCTGCGCCTCCGTGACGGATCCCTACTGGTCCGGCTGAACCCGCTCCCGCACGGCCGGACCCACCGTCACCTCGGGCAGCACAGGTCGGATCCGACGTGAGCCCGTGCGCCCCTGCGTGCCCCGCATATGCCGAATTAGGCTCTACTTACCGGGCCGAGGTCCGGGGTAGACCTTCTGCACGACCCTCGGAAGCCGAACCTCGCGCGAAGGACTGACCGCCATGCCGCGCCCAACACCTGCCCAGTTCTGCACCGGCACCCTGATCGTCGTCGTCACCACCGTGGCGCTGCTCGCCGTGTCGGGGGCGACGGCGGCGCCGGCGGTCACGGCGCTGGTCGCCCTCGCCGTGGTGCTCGGCGTACTCGCGACGGCACTGCTGATGGCCGCCGACCGGCGGCGGCAGTCGGCCGCCCGCCAGGCCGCCGACCGGCGCCGGTCCGAGCCGCGACCGGCCGCACAGCCCACCGCACCGGAGTACGCCCGCCAGCGCTGACGGCCTTGGCTCGGCCGCACGGGGTCAGGCGGTCGAGACGACGACCGTCTTGGCCGCCTTGTCGTGGATGCACTGCCGGTAGGGCTTGTCGAACACCCCGAACAGGCCGTTGATGGGCCACCAGAGCAGCCCGCAGCAGACCAGCGCGGGCACGACGAAGACGGCCGCCCGGGTCCACCCGGCCGCGCCGGTCGGGCTGCTCCCGTCGATGAGCATCGCGACCCGCACCTTCATGAGCTTCTTGCCGACGGTCTGGCCGTCGCGGCTCAGCATGATGCCCTCGTAGACCAGGTACATCGCGTACCCGAGCCAGGTCGCGCCGACGTAGCCGTCCTGCTTGCCCAGATTGGCGAACGGCAGCACGATCAGCACGGCGATGATCTGGATCCCGATGTAGTCGATCAGCTTGGCGACGATCCGGTTGGGCCAGCTGCCCAGCGGCGGCATCCCGGGCACCGGCCCGGGGCCCGGGGCTGCACCGGGGCCCGGCGCGTGCGGCGGACCGTAGCTCGGCGGCGGCGCCCCGTACTGCTCGCCGTAGCTGCCCGGGGTGTCGTACGGGCTGCCCGACGGCCGGGGCGGGGAACCGTACGGGTCCGCGCCGGGGGTGCCCGCGCCGGGCTGCGGCGGGGGTGTGCCGTACGGGTCGGACGGGGCGCCCGGTGTGCCCTCCGCCGGGTGCTGCTGCTTGTCGAAGGAGGGCTTGCCGCCCCCCTCCGGCTCTGGGCCTGCGGGGTCGTGGGTGCTCATGATTCCGAGTAGAACACCGCCATTACTACGATGTTGGGACATTTAGGCCGTTTTGGTATATCAAGCCGAACGGTGACCGCCCCTCAGGAGCGCACCACCCTGGTACGGGCGGCCCGGTCCTGCCAGCCGCGCCGCGCGGCCGGGTCGAAGAGCGGCGACAGCAGCCCGACCACCGAGAGCACGGAGATCTGCCTGACGATCCATCGGAGCAGCGACCGCCCGAACGTGGGCGGTCCGGCCGGTCCACCGGTCGGACCGGCGCCCCGGGCCGGAGCGGTCACCCGGACCACCTTGATCCTCATCAGCCGCTTGCCCAGGGTCTGACCGGTGCGGGCGGTCGGGATCACCTCGTACAGCACACCCGCCAGCACCAGCAGGCCGAGCAGCGCCCCTGCCTTGCCGACCACCACCGCATCCAGCAGCCAGACGTCCACCTCGTGGTGCGTCAGCCGGGCGACGAGCTTGGCGTGCTCCAGCGTGTCCTGCATGTGGGTGACGGCCGAGGAGATCAAGGGGACCCCCGCGCCCACCCCGATCATCGCGACCACCACGCTGTCGAAGAGCCGGGCGGCCAGTCGGCGCCCCAGGGCCGCCGGTCGCACCGGGCGCGACGGACGCGACGGGCGTGCCGCACGGGCAGCCGGCTTGCGAGCGGCAGCCCCGCGCGGCGCCGGGGACACCGGCTGCGGCTTCCGAGGCGGAACGGCTGCCGGTGCCGGTGCTGCAACCGCAGCCGGAACAGCCACGGGGGCCGGGGCGGGAGCGGAAGCCTCGGACGGGTTAGGCCGCGCAGGGAGGGAACCCCAGGACACCCGGTGCACTGCGTCCGCCGGCTCCACCGCCACGCGCACCGGCTTCGGCTCCGGCAGGGGTTCCGGCACGGGCACGCGAGCGGGCGCCACCTCGAGCTGGGGCTCGGGCTCGGACGGCTCGGGAGCGGCTACCGGGGCGGACGCGGCTTCGAAGACCGGTACGGGGGCAGGCGCAGGCGCAGACGCCGCAGATTCGGCCGCCGAACGCCTCCGCAGCTCCAGTTCCAGCTCCGCCTCGGGAGCGAGCACGAAGGAGGCGCCACCGGAGGTCTGGTCGAAGAAGAGCGGTCCGGTCTCGCCGATCGTGGCTTCAACGGCGGGAGCGGCAGCCGAGTCGGGCACCGGAGCGGCCACCGGGTCAGGCACCGGAACGGACGGTGGTGGTACGTAGCGGGCAGCGGGCGGCGGAGCCTGGCGGGCGGCGAAACGCGGGGGTTCCAGGACCTCGCCCTCCCCGGGCGCGGGCCTGCTGGTGCCGGGCACCCACGACGTCCCACCCCAGTAGCGGACGAAACCCGGAATGGAGGGGTCGGGGTAGTAGCCCGGCGTCGGGTCGACGGCGGTGTCCGCGCCGCCGACGAAAGGCCGGTCCGTCATGTGGTTCTTCTTTCGTTGCAGCGCCGGGAGACAGCGGAGCAGAGGACTGCGGGGCAGGAGAACTACGGGCAAGCAGACTGCGGGCGGGAGCACAGCGGAGCAGAGGGTGCCGCTGGGGCATCAGCGCAGCAGCGCAGGGCGGGCTCGGACGAGCCGCCGCAGCGCGCGGCGGACAGTCGTCAGGCAGTCACAAAGGGTAGTACTTCCGCGCCGTGGCGGCGGGCAGTTGGGAAATCCCGGAACTTCCGCGAAAAGTGTGTAAGACCTTCCACCCGGCGTGCTCTCTTCCGGTGAAGGGGCTCGGACACGGCCCCGAGGACACGAGAGGAAGCCGGTCATGGACAGGTCCACCACCGTCGTCGAGCAGGAACTCGAACTCAGCCTGGTGCTCTCCCCGGAGCGCAGCATCCCCGTCCCGGCCCGGTTGTCGTACAGCAGCGACGACCCGTTCGCCGTGCACATCACCTTTCACCTGGACAGCGGAACGCCCGTGACCTGGGTGTTCGCCCGTGAGCTGCTGGTCGAGGGGACCTTCAGGGCGTGCGGGCGCGGGGACGTCCGGGTCTGGCCGACGAGGTCGGAGCGGCGGAGCGTGCTGTGCCTGGCGCTGACCTCCCCGGCGGGGGACGCCCTGCTGGAGGCACCGCTGCCGACGGTGGCGGCGTGGCTGGAGCGGGCGCACCGACTGGTCCCGCCGGGCGCCGAACTCTCGACGCTCGACCTTGACAACTCGCTCGCCGAGCTGCTCGCGTGATCAGCCGCAACCCCCACGAGCGCCTCCTGGGGCTTCAGCGTGCCGCGGGGGCCCGCTGACGCCCGGGGCGGTCCTGGAAACGCCCTCGGGGCACGAGAAACCGCATGGGAAACCGCACAGCAACCGCACCGGCAACAGCGCGGGCACCCACGCACCTGTACGGAGTAGCCCGCGCGGTTCCCCGTGTCGCTGGGGAACTACCTGCCGTCCGCGGACACCCCGGCCGGGCGGCGAGCCGCGGCGCTGTCGGTCCGCTGCAGCGGCACCCGGACCAGCGGCGCCCCGGCCGCCCGGCGGCGGGACCGCACCCGCAGTGCGGAGACCGCCAGGAAGCCGAGCCCGAGCAGCGGGTACACGTCGGCCGGGATCTGGTGCAGGTACGGCATGAAGCGGTCCCGGTCGCCCTTGTGCGGGACGACCCACATCGCGAAGGAGAGGAAGCCGAACAGCGTCGCTCCGAAGATCCACCGCCAGCGGGCGCGCCGGATCGCGACCGGGCGGGAGCGCTCGTGCGCCGCCTCGGCCGCGAGCAGCACCAGCATCGGGACGCACCACACCCAGTGGTGGGTCCAGCTGATCGGCGAGACGAGGACCGCCGTGACGGCGGCCGTGCACACGCCCCAGGCCTCGGAGCGGGGCAGCCAGCGCTGGCTGCGGTGCGCCCAGGCGGCGATGGCCAGCCCGGCGAGGGCGACCAGGCCGCCGACCAGGGTGGCGGTGGTACCGGGGTCCGCGGTGTGCATCAGCCGGGCGACGGCGCCGCGGATCGACTGGTTGTCGACGATCTCGGTCTTGCCGACCCGGGAGGAGTCGTAGAGGTACTTGGTCCAGAACCCGTACGTGGCGTCGGGCAGGACGAGCGCGCCGATCGCGAAGGTGCCGAGGAAGGTGAGGCCGGCCACGATGGCGGCCCGGATCCGGCCGGTGATCAGCAGGTAGACGGCGAACAGGCCGGGGGTGAGCTTGATACCGGCGGCGATGCCGATGGCGACGCCCTTGCTGCGGCGGCCGTCCGGCCGGGTCAGGTCCCAGAGGATCAGACAGGCGAGGGCCAGGTTGATCTGGCCGTAGCGCAGGTTGGTGAAGACCGGCTCCAGCCACACCCCGAGGCCGGTGACCAGGACGATTCCGACCGGTCGCAGCTCACGACGCGGCCAGCCGGCCAGCTTGAAGGCGAAGTGGGCGAGCAGCGCGAGCAGGACCAGGTTGCCGCCGGTGACCGCGACCCGCAGCAGGCCGACGCCGAGGTAGGCGGTCGGTACGAAGAGCATCGCGGCGAACGGGGGGTAGGTCGCGGGCAGGTTCCACTGGGTGACCCGGAGCGCGTACAGGTCCCGGCCGTGGGCGACGGCGGCGCCCTCCGCGCGGTAGACGATCATGTCCACCATCGAGGTGCCGACGAAGTGCCGGACGATCGCGTAGGCGAGCAGCGAGAACAGGGCCGCACCGGTCGCCTTGGCCAGCGGTCGGCGCGGAGCCTCGCGCAGCGCGCGGACGGGGGCGGCGAGGGCGTCGCGGACCGTGCGGGCGTGCGGCGGCTCCGCCGGGGCAGAGCCGTCCCGGCCGGGCTGCCGCCGGGGCACCCGCTGCTGCTCCTGCACCACTGCCACGTTCCGCTCCGTCCACCGGTCGACCAGCTAGCGACATTACCTGACGGAGTCGGGGGTGCCTCCGGCTCGCGGCGGCACCCCCGGCTTCCGCTCGGCCGGCGGACGGGCGGAGACCTGGGCTCAGCCGGTGTAGGCGCCGAGGGCCCGGGTGAAGTCCAGCGGCTGCTGGACGATGCTGCTGCAGCTCGCGTCGGCGTACGGCTTCGCGCCGCCCGCGCACGCCTTGTCGCGGGTGCCGGACCACATCGAGAGCCAGGCCAGGTGCTTGCCGGCGGCGAAGTCGGCGAGCTGCTTGGCGTCGGCGACCGTGAAGACCTCGCTGGCGACGTCGTTGACGCCGATCATCGGAGTGACCGCGACCTTCGCCCAGGCGGCGGTGTCGCCGAGGCCGAGCACGCTCTTGACCTGGGCCTGGGTGGCGGTGGCGGCGGCGATCGCGTAGGTGCCCATCCGGCCGTTCGGGTTGGGGGCCACGCCGTCGCCGAAGTCCATCGCCATGATGTTGACGGCGCCGATCGAGACACCGTTGCTCTTGGCGTCGGCGAGCAGGTTGATGCCGTCCTGGGTCAGGCCGCTGGGCAGCGCGGGCAGGGTGAAGGAGACGTCCAGCGGACGGCCCTTGGCGGCGGCCTTCTGCTGGAGCTGCGCGACGGCCTGGGCGCGGCGGGTGTTGGCGGCGGTGTCGGCGAGCGCGCCGCCCTCGATGTCGAAGTCCAGTTTGGTGAGGCCGTACGTGTCCACGGCCTTCTGGTACGCGGCGGTCAGGTCGGCCGTCGAGGAGCAGACGGTGGCGAGCTCACTGCCGTTGGCACCGCCGAAGGAGACCCGGACGTCGCCGCCGATCCCGCGCAGCGCACCGATCTGCGCCGCCACGGCGTCGGCCGACAGGTCGCTGACGCCGCCCCACTTGGGGGTGCAGCCGCCGCCGGAGACGACGAAGGCGAGGTTGAAGTTCTTCACCCCGCCGGCCTTCGCGGTGGCGACCAGGTCGTAGGGCGGGTAGAGCGAGGTGTCCACGTACGGGGCGAAGCGCGCGGCACCGGCCGGTGCACCCGTCGGCGTCGAGGTCGGTGCCGGGGTGGAGGTAGGTGTGCCGCTCGGGGTCGGCCGGGGCGAGGTCGGGCGGCCGGAGGGCACGGGGGTCGGTCCGGTGCCCGCCGTGCAGGAGGCGTTGTTGATCAGGCAGTTGCCCGGCTCGGCCTGGGCCGCGCCGGAGCCCTGGACCACGAAGCCCACCTCGACCGTCTTCCCGGGGTCGATCCGCTTGTTCCAGGACTGCGGCTTGACGGTGATGTGCTGCCCGGCGGCCGTGAAGGTGGCGTTCCAGAGCGAGTCGATCCGCGCGCCGGACGGCAGGTCGAAGCTGAGCGTCCAGTCGTCGATCGCCGTGCCGCCGGGGTTGGTCACCAGGTACTGGCCGGTGTAGCCGCTCTCCCAGGTGCTGCTCCGGCTGTACGCGGCGCCGACCGAGGCCGCGCTCGCGGAGGAGGCGAGCGCCAGCACACCGCCCGCGACGAGGGCGGCCGCGAGCGCAGACGCCCCGACGACCGTGCCCTTCCGGCTCCTCCGATGGCTTCCCGAACGCCGGCTCCGCTGGGACGTCATAGCCCGTGCACCTCCGCAAAACGACCGATCGACCGGAGCTCCCCGGCCCCGACCCCGCCGACGCTAACGGCGTCCCCACCCCCGATCGGCCCACCTCAGCCAGCCGAACGCCTCTGTTAGGACGCCCTTAAGGAAGTCCGCCCCGGACGGTGTCAGGCGCGCCTGCGGGCGGGGCGGCGGCGCGCCGGACGGGACGGGCTGCCGTCCGGATGGGTCTGCAGGCGGAGGCGGAGTTCGGCGCCGCCGAGCACGGCCGAGCGGCCGAGGGCCAGGTCGCCGCCGGTGCCCTCGGCGAGTTTGCGGACGATGTCGAGGCCGAGGCCGGTGGAGCCCTCGCCGCCCTGCCCCTCGCCTCGGCGGAGGGCGACGACGGGGTCGGCGAAGCCCGGTCCGGCGTCCCCGACCAGGACGATGACCGAGGTCCCGGTCGCCAGGACGTCCACCGAGAAGGCGGTGCCGACCGAGGTGTGCCGGAAGACGTTGCCGAGCAGCGCGTCCACGGCGGCGGCGAGATCGGTGCGCTGGACGGGTACCGGCGCCGGTCCCTCCGCCCCGGCCAGCTGCCAGCGGCGGCCCTCGTCCTCGGCCAGCGCGGACCAGAAGCCGACCCGTTCGCGGATCACCTCGGCGGCGTCGCAGCCGACCCCGACCGCCGGCACGTCGTCGGGCGTGCGCCGCGCCGAGCGGATGATCTGGTCGACCTCGCGCTCCAGTTGGGCCACCGCGTGCCGGGTGGCGTCGGCGGCGTCGCCCTCGCCGAGTCCGGCGGTGTTGAGGCGGAGCACGGTGAGCGGGGTGCGCAGCCGGTGGGAGAGGTCGGCGGCGAGTTCGCGTTCGGCGGCGAGCAGGTGGACCACCCGGTCGGCCATGGCGTTGAAGGCGTGGGCGGCCTCGCGGAGTTCCTCGGGTGCGCCCTCGACCTGCCGTCCCTCGACCGGGACCCGGACCGCGAGGTTTCCGCCGCCGAGGGAGCGGGCCGCGGCGGCCAGCCGCCGGGCGGAGCCGACGATCCGGGCCCCCATCCGGTCGGCGACCAGGACGGAGATCGCGACCAGGCCGAGGGCGACCAGCGAGAGCACCAGCCAGGCGGTGCCGACGCCCCGGGTGAGGTCGCCGTCGGCGACGTACACCTCGACCACCGCGATCCGGCCGCCCTCCACCGCGACGGCCTGGAGCAGCGCGAAGCCGCCGGGGACGGGCACGGTGAAGGACCGGGCCGGGGCGCTGCCGGAGGTCCGGCCGGGGAGGTCGGCCCGGCCGGCCGCGGTGGAGACGGAGAGCCGGTCGGCCCGGGCGGTGCCGACCACGGCGTCCGTACCGTTCGTGGCGGGCAGGTGGACCGCCACCCGGTCGCGGGCTCCGGCGTCGGTGCTGGCCAGGGCGCGCGCGATGGCGTCCCGGTCGGTGGTGATGGCCAGGGCGGGGGCGAGTGCGGCGGCCTGGCGTTCGGCGGCGGTGAAGGCCCGGTCCCTGGCGGTCTGCTGGACCATCAGGCCGAGCGGGATCAGGAAGGCGAGGGCGACCATGGTGGTGCCGGCGACGGCGGCCTTGATCAGCGCCCAGCGCAGCGAGTGCCCGCTGCGCGGCCCCCGGTCGGCCCTGCCCCGCGCGGCCTGCCCCCGTGTGTCCTGCCTCCGGTCCTCGTGCCGCCGGCCGGCCGATGCACCGGCGCGGGTCATGTGGGGTCCCCTGACGGCGCCTCCAGCCGGACGCCCACGCCGCGCACGGTGTGCAGGTAACGCGGTTTGGACGCGGTCTCACCGAGCTTGCGGCGCAGCCAGGAGAGGTGGACGTCGATGGTCTGGTCGCCGCCGTACGTCTGGCGCCAGACCTCGGCCAGGATCTCCTTGCGCGGGACCACCACGCCGGGCCGGGCGGCGAGGAAGGCGAGCAGGTCGAACTCGCGGCGGGTGAGGTCGAGCGGCCGCCCGTCCAGGACGGCCTCGCGGCGCTGGGCGTCGACGGCCAGCCCGCCGACCCGCAGGACCTGCGCCACCGGCGCGCTGCCGCCGCCGAACCTGCGCAGCACGGCGGTCATCCGGGCCGTCAGATGCTCGACGGAGAACGGCTTGACGAGGTAGTCGTCGGCGCCGTCGTTGAGCAGCCGGACGATCTCGGCCTCGTCGTCGCGGGCGGTGGAGATGATCACCGGCACGTTGGTGAGTCCCCGGATCATCTTCAGGGCCTCGCCGCCGTCCAGGTCCGGCAGGCCGAGGTCGAGGATCACCAGGTCGCAGCCGACCTGGGCGACCTCGCGGAGTGCCTCCAGCGCGGTGCCGACACTGCGGACGGCGTGGCCCGAGTCGGCCAGGTGTCGGATGAGGGCGGAGCGTACGAAGGGGTCGTCCTCGACCACGAGCACTGTTGCCATGGGGCTGCACGGTACGCCATTCGTGTCACGTGGTCTGTACCTCAGGGGCGGGGTACGGCCTTTGGCAGGTTCTCCGTCGACTTCCGGGCCCCGCCCGCCCGGGGCACCGGGCCGACGGGGCCCGGGATGCGGCAGGATGTGCTCGCGATGCGGAACGGACTGGTACAACTCACCGCCTGGGTGGCGGCCACTTCGGCGGCGGTGGCGCTGTCCTGGCTCGGTGTGCACGCGGTCCTGGCGGACGCCGCCTTCGAGCAGCCGCGGGCGGTACCGCTGCCGTCGCCCGGTGGACGGGCTGCTGACGCCCCGCCGACTCCGCAGGCGGAGCCGGCCACCATCGGGACGGCCGCCTCGGCCCGTCCCGCCGACCCGTCGTCCGGATCGCCCGCACCGACCGCGTCGCCCGAACCCCGGTCTCCGTCGCCGAGCACAGGCACGGGCACGGGCAGCAGGCCGTCGGCGGACTCCTCGGTGCGCAGCTGTCTCGTCCCGGGCGGGCGGGTGGCCCTGGGGATGGAGCCGGACCGGGCCGAACTGGTCTCGGCGGCGCCGGAACCGGGCTGGCAGATGCAGGTCTGGCGTCAGGAGGGCTGGCTGCGGGTGGACTTCACCCAGGGCAGCAAGGTCAATTCGGTCTTCGTCACCTGGAACGGCCATCCGCCGGAGGTCCAGACGGTGGTGCGCTAGGCGTTCCCGGCGGGGAGGGCGCCGCGTGGCGGCAGCACGTCCGTGGGCGGCGGGACGTAGCCGGGCAGGAAGAGGCCCGCGTAGCCGGTGCGTTCGACCAGGATGTGCCGGGCGGGGCCGTCGGTTCCGAGCACGGCGAGCACCACCGTGCCGTAGCGGTCGCTGAGTTCGTACGGCTCGGTGACCGGGGTGGCGCCGCGGTCCACGGCGTAGTCGTAGACCGCGTAGGCGTCGGGCACCTCGATGACCAGGTCGAGGATGGTGTCGCCGTGCGCGGCGACGTGGTCGGCGATGCGGTGGCCGTGGTCGGTGATCGGCTGGACGGCGGAGGTGACGACGAAGCGGGCGCCGCCGGACTCCAGGACGTAGGAGGCGGTCTCCGGGTTGCCGGTCTCGGGCCCCGAGTAGGCGGTGCACCGCATGGCCAGCGCGACGCTGTAGTAGTGGGCCGTTCTGCGGGCGTCGCCGACGGCGAGCACGACCGCGTCGGTGCGCCGGGCCGGGACGAAGATGTCGGTCAAGAGCGCCTCCCGGTCCCGATCCCGGTCCCGTGGCGCGGTGTGGGGGGCCCGCGCCACGGGGCTGTGCAGGGAGCGTGGCCCCCATCACACCGATACGCAACTGTTCCGATTCATCCTGGGCAAGCTGCGCGGCGGCGCCGGAAAATGGCAGTCCCAGCTGGACAGATTGCCCACCGGACGGAGCCCGCCGTGCACTCCCTCAACGACGCCATCGACGCGCTCGACGGAAAGCTGATCAGACTACTCAGCGAGGAACCGAGAATCGGGGTGCTGGAGTGCTCACGCCGCCTCCAGGTGGCCAGGGGGACCGTCCAGGCGCGGCTCGACCGCCTGCAGGCACGCGGGGTGATCGGCGGCTTCGGACCGCAGGTGGACCCGGCGGCGCTGGGGTACCCGGTGACGGCCTTCGCCACGCTGGAGATCTCGCAGGGCCAGGGAGTCGACGTACGGGCGCATCTGGCCTCGGTGCCCGAGGTGCTGGAGCTGCACACCATCACCGGGCAGGGGGACATGCTGGTCCGGATCGTGGCCCGCTCCAACGGCGATCTGCAGCGGGTGATCGACCGGGTGGTGGGCTTCGAGGGGATCGTCCGGGCGTCGACGGCGATCGCGCTGGAGAACCCCGTGCCCTACCGGATCCTGCCGCTGGTCGAGCAGGCCGCCCGGGAGTAGGCGGCCCCGTCCCGTCCCGGGCTCAGCAGCTGGGGACCGAACCGCCGGTCTTCAGCGCGTTCAGCGCGGCCACCGCGTCGGACAGCGTCTTGACCGGGACCAGCCGCAGGCCGGCCGGGGTGTTCACCTTGGCGTCCGAGCACTCGGCCGTCGGCACCAGGAAGACCGTGGCGCCGTCCCGGGCGGCGGCCTGCGTCTTCAGCGACACGCCGCCGACCGCGCCGACGTTGCCCTGGTCGTCGATGGTGCCGGTGCCCGCGATCACCTTGCCGCCGGACAGGTCGCCGCCCTTGCCGTCGCCGGCCAGCTTGTCGATGATCCCGAGCGCGAGCAGCTGACCGGCGCTCGGGCCGCCGATGTCACCGAGGTCCACCCGGACCTTGACCTTCTCCGGGGACAGGTGCAGGTAGTTCAGCGCCGCCACGGTCGCACTGTCCTGGGACTGCGACATCTGCTGCTGGGTCACCTGCTCGGCCTTGGCCGGGTTCTCCTGCGGATAGACCGCCTCGGACGGCAGCACCGCCTCGTTCTGGTTCAGCCAGGAGTCGAGCGCCGTCCGGAGGCTGAGCCGCTCGCCGGGGCTGGTCGCCGAGATGGTGACCATCCGCAGCTGGCCGACGGTCGGCCGGGTCGGCGCGCCGGTGACGGTCAGCACCGGATTGCCCTGGTAGCCGCCGAGGACGTCCGCCGTGGTGCCCGGCATGGTCCGGGTGAACGGCAGCGGGGTGAAGGCCGCCGTCCCCAGCAGCGCACCGACCAGCACGCCGCAGAGGGCGAGGGCGCGGGTCTTCGGGGCGGTCAGGGCTGCGCGCAGCTTCGCATGGGACACACCGGCATCCAAACACACCCGGCCCCGGACGCGTACCCTGCCATGCGCCCGCCGCGGCCCCGGGGCGGGGAGTGCGCCGCCCGGGGGCGGTGCCTACCGCAGGGCGTCCGCGACCTCGGTCGCCGCCTCGACCACGCGGGGGCCGACCCGTTCGGGCACCAGCCCGTTGAGCATCACCACGCCCACACTGCCCTCGATCCCGCTCAGTCCGAGCAGGGCGGCGGCCGCGCCGCTCGCGCCGGACTGCTCGTCCGCCCGGGTGACGACGAAGCCCTGGTCGGGGCGGCGCTGGCCGGGGAAGGTCCGGGCCTCCAGGATCGCCCGGCCGGCCGCGCTCTCGGTCAGCGGGTGGCGCAGCCCGGTCCGGTAGGCGACGTGGAAGTCCGTCCAGCTGGGTTCGACCACGGCCACCGCCAGCGCCTCGTGCCCGTCCACCAGGGTGAGGTGGGCGGTGGCTCCGAGGTCCTCGGCCAGGCTGCGCAGCGCGGGCAGCGCGGCCTCGCGCAGCAGCGGATGGACCCGGTGGGCGAGCCTGAGCACGCCGAGGCCGACTCTGGCCCGGCCGCCGATGTCCCGGCGGACCAGGCCGTGCTGTTCCAGGGTGGCCAGCAGCCGGTAGACCACGGTCCGGTTGACCGCGAGCCGGGCGGCAAGTTCGGTGACGGTCAGGCCGCGTTCGGAGTCGGCAAGAAGTTTCAGGACCCGTACCCCTCGGTCCAGCGTCTGGGACGTCTCGGCGGTCACGCGCACATTCCTTTCTGCGGCGGTGGCCGACGGTCTCCGGGAAGGGCGGAGTACCGGGCGGGGCGCCGGGAGCGAGGGTGGAGGTGTTGCGCGCAGGAATGGGTGTCCGCGCTTGAGCGGTGCGTCGGCGTCATCGACGAGCGCACGACCGTGCGGTGCGCGCCTCCGGTGGGTGGACCGTCGAGCGGGCGTTGGGCAGACCGTAATGAAGGAGGACCTACTGGGGAAGAGTTTGTCCAAAATCCGGGAAGGTTTTCGGGCGTCCCACGCACCGATACGGGGCAAGCCCGGCATTTCCCTACCGTATTGTCGATTGTCAGTTCGATAGGTCTCCGGTCTCCGGACACTCCCAGGAACTGTCAGCCGACTCGCAGCAGCCCCTCGCGCAGCGCCAGCGCCACGGCGGCCCCTCGGCTCTCGACGCCCAACTTGGCGTAGATGTTGGTGAGATGGCTCTTCGCGGTCGCCTCGCTGATGAACAGCCGGGCCGAGATCTGCCGGTTGGAGAGCCCGTCCACCAGGAGGCGCAGCACCTCGGCCTCCCGGCGGGAGAGCGCGGGGATGCCGCCGCGCATCCGCCGCAGCAGCCGGTCGACCGCCACCGGCCCCAGGACCGACTCGCCGCGCGCCGCCGCCCGGACCGCGGAGACCAGGGCGTCGGCGCCGACGTCCTTGCCGAGGAAGCCCATCGCCCCGGCATCCAGGGCGGCGAAGACCTCCTGGGCGGCGCCGTACGCGCTGAAGACCAGGACCACCGGCGCGTCCGGCTGCCCGGCCAGCCGCTCGATCAGCTCCACACCCTGGAGCGGTCCCGACCCGAGGTTGAGGTCGAGCAGCACCACGTCGGGGGCGTCCTCGGCGGGCGAGTCCGCCAGCAGGCGCAGCGCCGGGTCGACGCCGTCGGCCTCGCCGACCACCCGCAGGTCGGGCTGGTCCTCCAGCATCACCCGGACCCCGAGCCGCAGCGCCGGGTGGTCGTCGACCACCAGCACGCGGACGACCTCTCCGCCCACCAGTCCGACCCCCGTCCAGGCGCCGCCGCGCCGTGCAGCTCGGCTCGGAGGGATGCGATTCGAGTGCGCCGTCCTCGCCGGGAGCCCCAAGTATGACAGGGGAAGTTGATCATCCGACAAAAGGTCTGTACCACTGCCGAATTGAGCGTAACCACCGCTCCGGGCGCCGCCGTTCACCCGCGCTCCGCGCACCCCGGTCGCAGAACTCCACCGTCAGGGTGGTGCCGCCGCCCGGTGCCGAGTCCAGGGTCAGCCGCCCGCCGAGCCGCCCGATCCGCTCCTCGGCCCCGGCCAGCCCGAGGCCGCAGCCCGGCCGCCCGTTGGGCGACAGCCCGGCACCGTCGTCCCGGACCAGGACCTGCACCCGGTCGGCCAGGTGGCGCAGTTCGACGGTGACGGCCTGCGCCCCGGCGTGCTGGACCGCGTTGGCGACCGCCTCCTGCACCAGTCGCAGCGCCGCGCTCTCCGCCACCAGGCCGAACCGCCGGGCGGGGCCGGTGATCCGCAGCTCCAGCTCGGGCGCCCGGAGCCCCGCCGCGCAGGGCGGGAGGGCCGGGCCCAGCTCCAGCAGCCGGCGCACGATGTCCAGGTTGCGCCGGGACAGCGCCACGTACTGGGTCAGCGCCGGGACGAGTCCACCGGTGCCCAGCTGCGAGACCGCCACCCCGGCGGTCAGGTCCTGCGCCTGACCGAGGCTCAGCCGTGCGGTGTCCTGCACCGCCGCCAGCCGCTCCCTGGCCTGTGCCAGCTCCGGGACTCCGGCCGGCAGCGCGTGCTCGACGGCGCGGACCAGCAGGGTGATCGCGGCCAGCCCCTGGACCACGGTGTCATGGGCATCCCGGGCGATCCGCTCGCGCTCCTCCAACCGCCCCCGCTCATAGGCGAGTTCGATCGGATCGGCGAGCCCCGGGCCCGATCCGGCGGCCCTCCGGCGCCGGCTTCGCCGACACCCGGCCAGGACGGCGGCACCGGCCAGTCCGGGCAGCAGCACACCCGTCAGTCGCCGCACCAGGCCCCCATAGCATCGACTCACCCCGGTGGCCACCGCCGATCCGACGGTTTCCGCCCACCCCAAACGGCGATTTCCATCCCCGACGGTCGACGGATGCGGCCGTTCGACCAAAGAGGGAATCTGGTCGAGGGGCCGCGCCGAACAAACCGGTCAGCCGGAAAACTTCCATCGACGGGGGACGATATGCGTTTTCGCGAGCAACCGGAAGATCTCGGTCCGCTGGAGCCGGCCACCCGGCGGCGCCTGCACACCCGGCTCGCGATGGACCTGGAGAGCCCGCTCGGCCCCCGCTTCCCGCTCCAGGTGGAGTTCGACTACCGCGAGGACGACCCCCTAGTCGTCCGGCTCACCTTCCCGGTGCCCGGCGACCACCCGGTGACCTGGGCCGTCTCCCGCGAACTGCTGCTGGCCGGCCTCTCCGCGCCGAGCGGCACCGGCGATGTGCAGGTCCGCCCGGCCCCCGGCGGGCTGGTGGAGCTGCACCTGCACTCGACCGTCGGGTCCGCCCTGCTGCTGGCCACGGCGGAGGCCCTGCACGCCGTCCTGCTGCGCACCGGGCAGCTGGTGCCGTTCGGTACGGAGGTCAGCGAGGAGCGCCTGCACCGGGGACTGGAGCGGCTGCTCCGGTCCCCGGCCGGCGAGGGCTGAACACCCGGGCCGCCCCGGCTACTTCGCCCACTCCCGGATCTTGGCGATCCTGGACCTGAGCTGATTGGCCGTCGCCTGCGCGGTGAGCGGGCCACCGCACTGGCGGCGCAGCTCGTTGTGGATGGTGCCGTGCGGCTGGTTGGTGCGGTGGTGCCAGGCGGCGACCAGCGCGTTCAGCTCCTTGCGCAGCTCCCGCAGCTCCTGATGGGTCACCACCGGGCGTTCCTCGGCGGGGAGTTCGAGCAGGTCGGCCTCCTCGGCGGGCTTGGCCTTGCTGCGCTGGATCTGCCGGTGCTGGCGCTTCTGCAGCAGCATGTGCACCTGGTCGGGCTCCAGCAGGCCGGGGATGCCGAGGTAGTCCTCCTCCTCCTCGCTGCCCGGGTGCGCCTGCATGCCGAATTCCATGGCGTTGTAGAGCACCCGGTCGAAGACCGCGTCCGAGCCCAGCGCCTCGTAGCTGAACTCGTCGCCACCGGCCGTGTCGGGGCCGTCGTTGGCCCGCTCGGCCTCGGCGAGCAGGCGGTCCTCCTCGTCGAAGAGGCCCTCCCCCTCCTTCTTCGGCCGGTCCAGCACGTGGTCGCGCTGGAGCTCCATCTCGTTGGCGAAGCCCAGCAGCATCGGCACGGTCGGCAGGAAGACCGAGGCGGTCTCGCCGCGCTTGCGGGCGCGCACGAATCGGCCGACGGCCTGCGCGAAGAACAGCGGGGTGGAGATCGAGGTGGCGTACACCCCGACGCAGAGCCGGGGCACGTCGACGCCCTCGGAGACCATGCGGACCGCGACCATCCAGCGGGAGTCGCCCGCCGCGTAGTCGGAGATCCGCTTGGAGGCCTCGGCCTCGTCGGAGAGGACCAGGGTCACCTTCTCGCCGCTGATCTCGCGGAGCATCTTGGCGTAGGCGCGGGCCACGTTCTGGTCGGTGGCGATCACCAGGCCGCCGGCGTCCGGGATCGCCTTGCGCACCTCGGTGAGCCGCCGGTCGGCCGCCTGCAGCACGCTGGGGATCCACTCGCCCTGCGGCGCGAGCGCGGTGCGCCACGCCTGGGCGATCAGGTCCTTGGTCATCGGCTCGCCGAGCCGGGCCTCCAGCTCGTCACCGGCCTTGGTGCGCCAGCGCATGTTGCCGCTGTACGAGAGGAAGATCACCGGACGGACCACGTGGTCGGCGAGCGCGTGCCCGTAGCCGTAGGTGTAGTCGGCGACCGACTTGCGGATGCCGTCGCTGCCCGCCTCGTACTGGACGAACGGGATCGGATTGGTGTCCGAGCGGAACGGCGTACCGGTCAGCGCGAGCCGACGGGTGGCGGGCTCGAAGGCCTCGAAACAGGCCTCGCCCCAGGACTTGGAGTCACCGGCGTGGTGGATCTCGTCCATGATCACGAGGGTCTTGCGGGCCTCGGTCCGATTGCGGTGCAGCATCGGGTTGACGCCCACGCCCGCGTACGTGACGACGATGCCGTCGTACTCCCGGGAGAGCGGGCCCGAGGAGTAGGCCGGGTCCAGCTTGATGCCGACCCGGGCCGCGGCCTCGGCCCACTGCTTCTTCAGGTGTTCGGTCGGGGCGACGACGGTGACCTGCTGCACCAGGTGGTTGTGCAGCAGGTAGGACGCCAGGGTGAGCGCGAAGGTGGTCTTGCCTGCGCCAGGGGTCGCGACGGCCAGGAAGTCGCGGGGCTGCTTCTCGAGGTACGTGTCCAGCGCCCCCTGCTGCCAGGCCCGGAGCTTGCCGGCGGTACCCCAGGGGGCACGGCCGGGGAAAGCCGGGGACAGGTGGTGCGAGGGAGCTGCGGCTGTCCGGGCGGCACCATGCGGTTCGGCGTCCGAGAACAGCGGGGCCATGGCTGAAGCGGCGGCAGTACTCACGGTCTCCGGAGGGGGGATCGGCGCAGGTCAGGGCCATATAGGCGGCCCCGGCCCGCAGTTGGTCGGCGAGCGGACAACCCGCCCAGCCTACCGGCACTCCCGACTTTCGACCTCCGGCACCCGGCCGTCACACCCCGCTCACAGCCCCCTCGGCCAGCCCCCGCAACCAGCCCGCGAGCACCCCGACATCGGCCAGGACACCCGCCGCGACGGCCACCACCAGCTCGTACGCGGCATCCTGGTCGACCCCCAGCAGATCGACCCCGTGCAGGTCCAGGAAGACGGCCGTGCTCGGCCAGGCGGTGAGGGCGGCGGCAGCGAACAAACCGTCACCATGTGATGCGGATCACTGCCCTCCTTCCGGAAAGCCGAGTAAGGCCGCAGCCCCCTTCCGACTCTCTCTTCTGTGTGCGGGTCGACCCCAGCCCTGCCCCCACCGACCCGCACGCGCCCCACGCCACCGGAAGGAACCCCGTGCCCGCCGCCCTCGAACAGGCCACCCAGGCCCACCTGATCGTCTCCGCGCACCGCTCGGCCCTGCTCAGCGTGAAGCTGCGCTACCACCCGGAGGACCCGCTGGCCGTCCGGATGGTCTTCCCCGCCGAGTACGCGGTGGACGGGACCGACCCGGTTCCCGCAGCGCCCGCCGCCGAGGGCCTGCCGTCGCCGCAGGCGCCGCCCGAGGTCGAGTGGGTCTTCGCCCGCGAGCTGCTCGCGGCCGGCCTCGACCTGCCGTCCGGAGTCGGCGACGTGCACATCCGGCCCGCCCCGGGGCAGCACACCATGGTGGAACTGCGCGCCCCCGAGGGCATCGCCCTGCTCCGGTTCGACTCCGGCGACCTGCGGCGCTTCCTGCGGCACAGCTACTCCGCCGTCCCGGAGGGCGAGGAGTTCCACCACCTGGACCCGGACCGCGCCCTGGCCGAACTCCTCGGCTGACCAGGCACCCGGAGCCGCCCCGGCAGCCGCCGCCCGGGGCATCTCCACCGCCCCGGGCGGCGTCGACTCCCGGCGTGAGCGGCCGCCACCGGAGCCGGCCCGGACTATTGGTCCAGACCAATAGCCATTCTGCGCGATGCGCACCCGCAGGTCACCCCGCCGATCGGCAGGTCAGGACGGACGACGGGCCGCCGCCCGGTCAGCTGCCGGGCAGGCTGCGCACCAGGTGGGCGAAGACCACCACATTAGCTTCGTAGCCCTTCGCCGTGGTGAAGTCGCCGCCGCAGGTGATCAGCCTGAGCTGCGAGTCGGGGGCCGGACCGTACACCTTCGCGTCCGGGAAGTCGTTCTTGGCATAGACCTCGACGGCGTCCACCATGAAGAAGGCGGTGCCCCGGTCCGCACCGGTGATCTCGACCTGGTCGCCCCTGCGCAGGGTGCCGAGGTCGTAGAAGACGGCGGGGCCGTCGTGGGTGTCGACATGTCCGGCCACGACCGCGGTTCCGCGCTGGCCCGGGGTGACGCCGCCGCGGTACCAGCCCGTCAGGTTGCGGTCGGCGGGCGGGGGCGGCTGCAGCCGTCCGGCGGAGTCCAGGCCGAGGCCGGTGACGGGCGCGTCCACCCTGAGCGAGGGGATCCTGATCCGGGTCGGGACGGCCCTGGGGCGGGGCGGGACGAGCATCGCGGGCGAGGTGGCGCTGCCGAAGCCCTGGGAGATACCGGGCAGCGGGGGGAGATGGAGACCGTTGCCACCGTTGATCATCCAGGCGCCGAGCACCAGGGCGGTACTCACCGCCAGCGTCCCCGGCCACGGACTTCTGCCAGGCTGCCCGCCCATCCCTGCTCCTCGCCGTCTCGGTCCGATCCCCGAGCGGCGCGGGCTCCGACCGGCCCATGGCCGTTCGTGCGACGTCCGCACCCGGGGTGGCCCGGCCAGTCAACCGCCCCGGTCCGCGCGGGACATCCGCAATAGCTGGGCCGCGGGCCCGCCGGACGACCGGGCCCGGGACGATGAGTGCAGGTCAGCGTCCTGACCCGGCGTCAGTCGGAGCGCTCGGACCACCCTGGGCCGAACGGGTGAGCGACTCCCGTCCCTCGCCCGCCGAACGGCGCAGCCGGGGCCTGGTCAGGAAGCCCTCGGCGAGCGCGTTGGCCAGTGCGATGGCGGGCAGCTCGGAGGACTTCTCGTACAGCAGGAAGCGCGGCTCCCAGGCCGGCTGGTACTTGGCGTTCGCGCGGTAGAGCGACTCCAGCTGCCACCAGCGGGAGAGGAAGCGCAGCACGGTACGGGAGAGCCGCAGCACCGGCCCCGCGCCGATCCGGGCGCCGTGCTCGAAGACGTACCGGAACATCGCGAAGTTCAGCGAGACCCGGGTGACCGGCAGTTCCCCGGCCGAGGCCCGGGTCAGCAGCTCGGCCACCATGAACTCCACCAGCCCGTTGTCGGACTCCCGGTCACGGCGCATCAGGTCCAGCGAGAGGCCGTGCGCGCCCCACGGGACGAAGCTGAGCAGGGCGCTGGTGCGGTCGTTCTCGTCCCGGCACTCGATCAGCAGGCAGTCCCCGTCGGCCGGGTCGCCGAGCCGGCCGAGTGCCATCGAGAAGCCGCGCTCGGTCCGGCCGTGCCGCCAGGCGTCCGCGAGCCTGGCCAGCGCGGTGAGCTCCTCGGCCGGGATGTCCCGGTGGCGGCGGATCACGGCCCGGTACCCCGCTCTGCGAACGCGCTGGTGGGTCTGCCGGAGCGTCCGCATCGAGCGTCCGGCCAGCGTGAATCCCTCCGCTTCGACCACCGCCTCGTCGCCGAACTCCAGCGCCCGCAGCCCGGCCTCCCGCCGGTAGACGATCCCCGCCTGCTCGCCCGCACCGGTCACCGCGGGCACCCAGGCGTGGTCGCGGACCTCCTCGCGCCAGCGCCCGATCGCCTGCGGCCAGGCCTCCGGATCGCCGACCGGGTCCCCGGAGGCCAGCGCGACGCCGTTGACGACCCGGTAGAGCACCGCCGCCTTGCCCGAGGGCGACCAGCAGACCGACTTGTCGCGGCGCAGCGCGAAGTAGCCGAGCGAGTCCCGGGCGCCGTGCCGCGCCAGCAGGGCGCGCAGCCGCCGCTCGTCCTCGGGCCCCAGGTGCACCCGGCTGCGCGGGGAGCGGAAGAAGACCCGGACGGTGAGCAGCAGTAG
This sequence comes from Saccharothrix sp. ST-888, assembly GCF_000955975.1. Lineage (GTDB taxonomy): Bacteria > Actinomycetota > Actinomycetes > Streptomycetales > Streptomycetaceae > Kitasatospora. The sequence goes on along the minus strand of NZ_JYJF01000027.1, from coordinate 18,495 downwards.
CGCCGCGCCGAGAACGTTGACGGTCAGGGCGACCCAGCCGGGCACGTCCAGGTCGGAGTACTCGACGATCCCGGAGAGGGTGACCAGCCGGATCAGGACGTAGACGGCGCTGTCGCCCCAGCCCGGCGCGGCCCCGGCCGAGCCGACCCGGACCAGGGCCGCGCCGATGCCGGTGACGGCGGCCCCGCCGACCAGCAGGACGCCGAGACCGAGCACGAGGTTGCCCCGTTCGCCCCGCACCCGGCAGGCGGGACGGCCGAGCACCAGGGCGGTCAGCACGGCGACGGTGAGCGCGGCCGAGCCCCAGTTGAAGGGGTGCGAGCGGTCCTCGGGCGCGAGGACCAGGGCAAGCGTGCACAGCGCCGTGTACCCGGCGACCACGACGGTCGCGACCATCCAGGCGGCCCGCTTGCGGCGGCGCAGCATCAGCGCGAGCAGCCCGGCGAACAGCGCTGCGGTGAACCCGGCGGTCATCAGCGCCGGGGTGAAGTACTCGCCGGTGTTGGCCCGGTGCACCTGGTTGCGGAACGGTGCGATCAGCCCGGCGGCCAGGTTGAGCAGGGCGGCGATCCGCAGGTACCACTGGGCGAAGCCGATGCAGCGCCCCCGCCAGGCGGGCACCGGGCCCGGCGGGTACGGGAGGGCGGGCACCGGCGCGGGCGGTTCCGGCTGCGGGCCGGGGACGGTCCTGGGCTGCGGGCCGAGGACGACGTCCGGCGCACCAGCCAGCACGTTGTAGAAGGCGACCCTGCCCCGGTCCAGGCGCTGGTGGATCCGGGCGTCCCGGCGCTCGGCGCGCGCCATCCGCTTGGGCCGCGAGCGGTACCGCCAGCGGGCCCACGGGCTGCGCGGCCTGGCCAGCCGGACGGCCCCGACCAGGGCGAGCGGCCAGAGCATCACGCCGAGCAGGCCGGTGTAGATCTTCCCCTTGAACAGGCTGACCACCACCAGGAGCAGCACCAGCACGGCCAGCGCCGACTGGCTCAGCGTCAGCCGTCCGGTGAAGCCGCCCAGCGGCAGCGCGCCGAACAGCAGCAGTCCGATCATCGCCACGGCGATGATCACCGCGTCCACCGACTTGCGGCCCTGCTCGCTCCAGTAGACGTCCTCCAGGTGCAGCACCAGGGCGAACTCGTCCAGTACCAGGCCGCAGCCGATCCCGAAGCCGGTCGCCATCGCCTCGCGCAGCACCCCGCCCTCGCCCCGGATCGTGAAGCCGCCGACCCCGCAGACCAGCATCAGCGCCTGGCCGAACACCACATGGTGGATGTGCAGCCCACCGGGGGTTACATTGCCCGGCCACCAGCTGGTGCCGCGCCGGATCATCCGGACGCTGAAGCGGATGAACAGGAAGGAACCGACCAGCCCGAACAGCAGCAGGAAGAGCGGCTGGCGACCGGCCTCGACGATCCGTTCCCGGTAAGCGTCGAGCACCGACTGCCACATGACGGGCGCACCTCCGGGCCGTACTGAACGCGGCCGCCGCGCTCGGGCGGGCCTGCGGTCCTGCGGGCAACTGGTCCTGTGGGCTCGCTCCGGGGCGGTCGGGGTGCCTGTGCCCCCACCGCCTGGCGCCGCCTCACCCCGGTCCGCCGGCCGTCCGACGGGCAGCTGCTCCGGGCGGGTGAGCCGTCGGCCGCGAACCCGTGGATCACCCTACGCTGCGCCCCGCCTTACCGGGCTGACGGCTCGTCGCATGCGATGCTGTGGGCCGATCCGGCCCGTACCGACGCAGCTCTCGGAGTCTTCCGGACCGCCGACCCCCATGGCCTTCCCCCCTCTGCAGGGGTTCTCCCTGCATGGGCGCCTCCAGGACTGGACGTGATCATGGACGCACTCTCCCGCAGGACCCTGTTGGCCGCCGGCGCCGGCGCCGCAGCCACCCTGGCGGCGGGCTGCGCGAGCTCCGGCGGCGGGTATCCGGCGGCTCCATCCGGCGCCCGCTCGGGCCACCGTCCCAGCGGCACCCCCAAGCCGCCCGCCCCCGTCCTGATCGGGGACGGTTCGACCGCCGACACCGGTCCGCAGCCGCACCAGCCGACGGCCGAGCCGCTCAGGCCGGGCGAGCACCCGCCGCAGTTCGTGGTCTTCTCCTGGGACGGCGCGGGTGAGCTGGACAACCGGCTGTTCAGCCGCTTCCGGGACCTCGCCAAGGAACACAGCGCGTCGATGACCTTCTTCCTCAGCGGCCTCTACCTGCTGCCCGAGTCCAAGCGCGAGCTGTACCACCCGCCGCAGCACCCGGCCGGCGCCAGCGACATCGGCTACCTCAACGACCAGCACATCCACGACACCCTGGAACAGATCGGCGCCGCCTGGCTGGAGGGGCACGAGATCGGCACCCACTTCAACGGGCACTTCTGCGGCACCACCGGCGTCGCCAACTGGTCGCCCGAGGAGTGGGACAGCGAGATCGAGCAGGCGATGGACTTCGTCATGAACTGGAAGACCAACACCGGCTTCACCGACCTGCCCGCCCTGCCCTTCGACTACCGGAAGGAACTGATCGGCGGCCGCACGCCCTGCCTGGAAGGCCAGCGCGGTCTGCTGCCCACGGCGGCCGAGCGCGGCTGGAAGTACGACAGCAGCGGCCCCGGCGGGCTCCAGATCTGGCCGCAGAAGCTCGCGGGCGGGGCACTGTGGGACTTCCCGCTGCAGTCCGTTCCCTTCCCCGGGCACACCTTCCAGGTGCTGTCGATGGACTACAACATCATGTTCAACCAGTCCGGTGCCAACACCAAGGGCGACTCCGGCATGTACCCGGGCTGGCGCACCCAGGCCCGCGACTCCTACCTGGCGGGCTTCGAGCGGGCGTACACCACCAACCGGGCGCCGTTCTACATCGGCAACCACTTCGAGGAGTGGAACGGCGGCATCTACATGGACGCCGTCGAGGACGCCTTCAAGGTGATCGCCCAACGCCCCGACGTACGGCTGGTGTCGTTCCGCCAGCTGGTGCACTGGCTGGAGGCGCAGGACCCCGCGGTGCTGCGCAAGCTGCAGTCACTCGGCCCCGGCGAGGCACCGGCCGGCGGCTGGGAGACCCTTCTCGGCACCCCCAACGCGGCCCCTGCCCCGTCCGCCGCTGCCTCCTCCTGACCCGCTTGCTCAGGGGCGGGCCCCCGCCTTCAGGAGCGGGGCCGCACCCGGCCCGAGACCAGCGCGCCGAACAGTGCCACGCCGGTCATCACCAGGAAGATCACCGCGAACGCCGCCGCCGGTACCGGCGAGTCCCGGGCGGCCGCCAGCGAGCCGCCGCCCAGGCCCGCGAAGAGCACTCCGGACAGGCCGATCAGCAGGACGTTGCCCAGCGCGTCGCTCATCTGCAGTGCGGCCGAGTTGGCCCCGGCGTCCTCGGGGGCGGACAGCTTCATCATCAGCACGCTGATGCTCGCCACCGCCAGGCCCATGCCCATCCCGCCCACGGCCCAGGCCACCGACGCCGCCCAGGTCGGTACGGCCGGCACCAGTACCAGCGTCGTCCCCGCTATCGCCACGGCCGTCAGCACGAAGCCGAGCCGGATCATCGTCTCCCGGTGGCGCTGCAGACCGGGGCGCCCCTGCAGCCAGGAGCCCAGCGCCCAGGAGAGCCCGCCACTGGTCAGCGTCAGGCCGGCCAGCGTCGGGGAGAGGCCGCGCCGGGTCACCATCATCAGCGGGATGAAGGCCTCCGAGGCGAAGAACGCACCCGCCGCCACCCCGCGCAGCAGGATCACCGCCGGCAGTCCGCGCGCCGCCCGCAGCGTGCCTGCGGGCAGCAGCCGCAGCACGGCCGGAAGCAGCAGTCCGGCGCCCGCCAGCCCCGGGAGGATCGCGAGCAGGTCGAGCCGCTGGCCCGCGTACTGCAGCAGGCCCGCGCCGAGTGCGGCCATCGCCGCGAACCCCGAACGCCTGCGGTCGAACTCCGGACGCGGCGCTGCCGCCGACCTCCGCTGCTCCCGCTCGCTGCGGTGCAGCGCCGGTCCCATCACCGCCAGCGGCAGCAGGATCAGCACCGGTACGGCCAGGAACACCCAGCGCCAGCCCAGGTGCTGGGTCACCGCGCCCGACACCGCAGGACCGAGGATGGACGGCAGGACCCAGGCAGCGGAGAACGCCGCGAACACCGACGGGCGCAGCCGCTCGGGAAACGCCCGTCCGACCACGACGTACAGCGCGACGATCACCAGCCCGCCGCCCAGCCCCTGGATCGCCCGCCCGGCGACGAACAGCCACATGTCGGCCGCCGTCCCCGCCACCACCAGACCGGCCCCGAACACCACGATCCCGGAGAGCAGCGGCCCCATCGGCCCCTTGCGGTCGCACCACTGCCCGGAGACCACCAGCGCGAAGAGCGTGCTGGTGAAGTAGCCGGAGAAGGCGAAGGCGTACAGTCCGAGCCCGTCGAGCTGGCGGGCCGCCACCGGCATCGCGGTGTTCACCGCCGTCGCCTCGAAGGCCAGCAGCAGGACGACCGAGACTATGCCCAGGGTCAGCGCCCGGTACGGGGCGCCGAGGACTCCTCCGGTGTCGCCACCGGTCTGTGTCGCGGTCGCGGCGGACGAGGTCGTGGCGGAGGTGGAGGAGGCCGTGGTCATGCCCATCATGGTAAGTGCCTATTAACCGATTCACTCCTGACCTGCGGTCCCGCGGCCGCTCCCCCATCGGTCCTAGGACCCCAGCGGGCCACCGGCGTCAGTGCAGAACCTTCAGCCCCGCCACGCCACCGAGAATCAGCACCAGGCAGGTCACCCGGGCCGCCGTCGCCGCGTCGCCCATCACCGCCATGCCGTACAGCGCGGTACCGATCGCACCGATCCCCACCCACACCGCGTAGCCCGTCCCCAACGGGATGCTCCGCATCGCGTACGCCAGTCCGGCCATGCTCAACGCCAGCGCCACCACGAACACCAGGCTCGGCACCAGCCGCGAGAACCCCTTGGACGCCTCCAGCGCCACCGCCCACACGGTCTCCAGCACACCGGCGACGATCAGAACCGACCAGGCCATGACGGGACGCTCCTCCGCAGTAGTGGACGGCCGAGCCCTGCCGGGCCCTGCCGCTGTACTGCGCCGTCTTGTCATACCGGGTACGACGCGCCTCGTCCGGGGTGATCAACTCACCTGCTCTCGACGGTAGCACAGGACGACACACAGAATTCATATTCGGATATTGACGTGCCCCACCGGTTCCCGCATAAGATGAATTCATCGACGCGGCACCCCGGTTGAATCGGGGCAGAAACGACAGGAGCAGGCCATGAGCAGGAGGACGGCGACCATCGCACTGCCGCACACCTGCGCCGCTCCCTGTTGTCCCGCCTGTGGCCCGCGTGGCACCTGTAGCGCCGGTTACACCTGCAGCCCCTGTAGCGCCTGAGTACAGCCTCCACCTGGCGCGGACCAGCATCCGCCGCCGTCCACGGCCGTGTGCCCGAGTGGTTTAGGGAACCGCCTGCAAAGCGGTTTACACGGGTTCGATTCCCGTCATGGCCTCCACACTCGAATTGCCGATCGGAGAATTACCGCCGATCGGCAATTCGGCATTCCCCGGCATTATGAGGCCGGACATTTTCGGGAAATCCGCAGCACCAAAGCCCGTGGGGCGCCCTCCGGCTGGAGAACGCCCCACGTTTCAGTCCGACAGTCGGCTACTCGATGACCGGCGGGTTGGCCGAGCCTCCGGTACGCCAGGTGTCCTCGTCCTCGACGAGGTAGTCCGGCCGGTTGCCGTTCTTGCCCTTCTTCTTGTTGCCGGCCGCGCCGCCGGGAGCCCCGTGGGCTCCGGCCGCACCCTGGGTGCCGTTGGCGCGGGCCTTGCCCAGGCCCGAACCACCCTCGGTGAAGGCCCGACCGCTGGCACTGCCGGGACGGGCACCGCCGACCGTTCCGCCGCTGCGCCGGACCAGGCCGCTGCCGCCCTTGCCGGCCGCGCCCTTGCCACCCGCACCGGCGCCACCGGCGTGCGCCCCGCCCATACCGGGCATGCCCGGACGGCCCTGGCCCGCGCCCGCACCACCTGCGGCACCCGCACCGGACCCGCCGGCACCGCCGGCCGCACCACGGCCCGCGCCCGCACCGGCCCCGGCACCCCCACCACCGGTCGAACCCGCGCCCGGACGGCTGCCGGTCGGGACGGTCCTACCGCCACCGGGCCGACCACCACCGGGCAGGCCACCGCCAGGCAGACCGCCACCAGGCAGACCACCGGGGAAGCCACCGCCGGGCAGACCACCACCGGGCACACCGCCGCCGGGCAGACCACCACCCGGCAGACCACCACCGGGCACACCGCCGCCGGGCAGACCGCCACCCGGCAGCGAGCCGGTGCCCGGAGGCACGGTCGGCGCGGGCGGCAGCGAGTCGATCCCGGTGTGGGCGGGCGGCACGATCGGCGGCATGCTGCCGACCGGCCCACCCGGACCACCCGGGTGCCCCGGCGTAACGGGCCCGGTCGGGTAGGTCGGGTTGTGCTGCGGCGGCAGATTCGGCGGCTGGTACCCGGGCATGCCGGGGGTACCGACGTTGCCGCCGCCACCCTGGCCGCCCTGACCGTCGGAACCGCCGGGGCCCTGCGGGGTCGGGTTGTGCGGCATGGAAGGCATGGGCTCGGGAGCGACGCCGACCGGAGCGGGGTTCTCGGGCTTCGGCGGGAAGCCCTGCTCCCGTCCTCCGTATCCACTCTCGCCGGGCGTGTTGAGGTATCCGGCGGCCTGGGTGTACTGCGGCCCCAGTTGCTCCATCACACCGATCGCGTACTGGTGCGAGATCTCGGTCGCCGACAGCTGGTCGTAGTTCTTGTTGACGGCAGCGAAACGGTCCATGCCGCCGGCCAGGTCGGCCTTGAACTGCGCGTCGGAGCGGTCCCCGAGGTCGCTGACGAACTTCAGTCCGCTGTCGACCGAGCTGGGCACGGTGATCTGCTTCATGCTCGAGGCAGCCTGATCGAGCGCCGTACCGGCGAAGTTTATCGCGGTGGAGGTACTGGCGGCGTGGTCCGCCGTGTTCGTCATGCTGGTCTGGATCTCACCGGCTCGCCTGACGAAACCCTGCGAGGCTGTGCCCTCCCAGTTCTGGGTCGCGTGCTGCACCGCCTGCTGAAGGTCGGTGGCTGCACTGCGCAGCTCCGCCTCCACGCTCTTCCAGTGGTCGCTGACCTCCTTGAGCCGCCCCGGGTTGGAGCTCTCGAGCATCCCCTTGAGAGGGACGAGGTCGTACTTGTCGAAGCTCGTCTTGTCCGCAGCCATCAGACTTGCCCTTCCTGCTTCCGCATGGCCGCGACCTGCTGCTCGTCGTCGTTGCGGTAGGCGTCGTTGACCGTCTTGGTCTTGTTCCCGAAGTCGTTGATCAGGGAGTCCAGCTGAGAGACCATCCCCGCCAGGAACTGCTGCATTTTGTCGTGCGCCGCATACATGGCCTGCGCCTCGGCGAAGTCGCCGCCGAAGTCCGAACGGGCAACGACGGTGTTGTACTTGGACTTGTTGGCGGTCTGGCCGAGGTTCTGTTGGAGGGCCCGCAGTCGCTTGACCACCGCCTCCAACTCGTCGATGTCGACACGGAATCCGTCGGACATACGGCTCTCTCCCCCTGGAGTGTCGATGCTTCCCCGTCTGGCACTGGCTCCGGCGGGTGGTGATGGTGTCCTAGCTGGCGGACAGCAACTCGATAGCTAGGGCGTTCGATGGTAGCGCTTACCCAAAGGGTGCTGACACACCCTCAGTGCTGCTGGTTCCCGCCCTGTCCGTACGGGTTGTCCTGGTACGGCTGCTGGGGCGGGTAGCCGGGCGGCGGAACCTGGTTTCCGTAGGGCGGCTGAGGCTGGTTCGGGTACGGCGGCTGGGCCTGCTGCGGCCACGCGGGCGGAGTGCCGTACTGCTGCGGAGCGCCGTAGGGCTGTGCACCGTACGGGGCCTGACCAGGCTGGCTCTGACCGGACTTCCGGCGACGGGACACCACCACGATCACCGCGATCACAGCAGCCAGGAACACCACACCGAGGGCGGCGGCGAAGAGGACGGTGGAGCTCTTGGCGTTCGACGACTTGATGACCGGCGGCTGCCCGATCGATCCAGGACCCGCTGTGCCAGCGGTCGTGCCGCCAGGGGAAGTTGCTCCGGGCGTCTGGCTTCCGCTCCCCGTGTCACCAGCCCCCGCAGGCTTCGCGAGCGGGCCCTGCGCCGAGCCGGCGGGGATGTCCTGGGTGAGCGCCTCGTACGGGCGGATGATGCCGTATCCGTAATGCTCATCAGGCAGCTTGGCACCACTGAGAGAGGGCGGCACCAAGGCTGACTTCACCAACCGGTTGGCAACCTGGCCAGCAGTCAGCTTCGGGAACTTGGCGCGGACCAACGCGGCTGCTGCGGAGACGTAGGCCGTCGAGTCGGAGGTTCCGGGCCCGATGCAGTACTGCCCGCCGTCACATGCGCCGGTGCCGACGATGTCGACGCCGGGGGCCGTGAGCATGACCTCCGGTCCGTGGTTGGACCTGCTCCAGATGTTGTTGTTCTTGTCCACCGCGCCGACCGCCAGCACGCCCGGTTCGTTCGCAGGGAAGGACACCGAGGAATTCCCCTCGTTGCCGGCCGCGACAACAATGAGGACGTCGTTCTTCGCGGCATACGCGACTGCGTCCGCCATCTTGGGGTTCTTGAAAATGGGATTGCCCAGCGAGATGTTGATCACCTTGGCCTGGTGGTCCACAGCCCACTTGATGTCCTCGGGAATGGCGTCGGTGTCCCCCGCCGTCGTCTTGTAGATGGGCAGAATCTTGACACCCGGCGCAAGACCGACAGCACCGTCCCCGTTCCCATGGCCATGAGCGGCGATCAGACCGGCCATCTTGGTACCGTGCGGGTCTGTCGGATGCGTGTTCAGCCCCGTCCCGCTCGGGTCGTAGCCCTCCAGTACCTGCCCCGACAGGTCCGGGTGGCTTGCGTCCACTCCACTGTCGATCAGTGCGACGATGACGCCGTCGCCCCTGCTCACCGACCAGACCTTCTGCAGGTCGAACTCCTGGTTCGCCCACTGCGCGTCGCGGACCTGGTCCGCGCTCGCGAAGGGCGTGACCGTCAGGAGGAGGCCGCCGGCCAGTGTGGTGGCGCCGAGTGCGCGCATGGTCCTGCTGAGCGTCATCTCTTCCCCGTCACCCTGTCAGTAGGCTTCTGTTGTCCGTCTGCGCCCCGCGAGCACATGAAGGCAGCGGATCGATCGTATCGCCCGATACAGCGGAGCGGACAGCGGCCCACGGCTCTGCACGGCTTCTGCACGGTGCAGTTGGCCGACTTTGACCATCCGTTGACCCCGGCATCGGCTCCGGCGCTGATCCACCGTCGGAAGCAGCCGTCGCCGCCTCCGCCGCTCAGCCGACGATCGCGTCCTCCGGCAGGATCGGCAGCCGTCCGACCGGCAGGCCGGTGGCCGCCCGCACGGCGGCGGCGACGGCGGCGGGGGCGACCACGGCGGGTACGGCGCTGACGGCCTTGGCGCCGAAGGTGGCGACGACGTCGCGTTCCTCCAGCAGGGCGGCGATCCGGACGTCGGGGGTGTCCAGGGCGGTGGGGAGGCGGTAGCCGGTGAGTGAGGCGTTGAGGATGCGGCCGCCGTCGGTGCGCAGGTCCTCCAGCAGGGCCAGGCCGACGCCCTGGGCGACGGCGGCCTCGATCCGGTCCTCGATCTGGCGCGGGTTCAGGGCCCGGCCGACGTCCTGGGCCACCGTCACGTCGACGACCCGCACCGCGCCCAGCTCGATGTCGACGTCGACCACGGCGCGCATGGCGCAGAAGGCGATGGAGACGAAGGCGTCGCCCTGGCCCGACTCGTCCAGCGGCTCGGTGGGGTGCGGACGGCACTGGGCGGTCGCCCAGAGCTCCTTGCCCTCCAGTGCTTCGGCGACGGGCATCCCCAGGACTCCGTCGTAGGAGGTGATCTTGCCGTCGGCGATCGACAGCAGCTCGACCGACATGCCGAAGTTGGCGGCGATCGGCTGGAGCAGCTGGTGGCGGACCATCAGGGCGGCCCGCTCGACCGCGCCGCCCGAGACCCAGGTGTGCCGTCCGCGCGCGGACGGGCCCGCGACCGACTGGTCGCTGTCGACCGGCGCGATGTAGACCTCGGAGACGCCGAGGACCGACTGCACGATCTGCCGCGCCAGGGTGGCGAAGCCCTGGCCGACGTCGACCGCCGCGCAGATCACCGTCGCATGGTTGCCGCTGACCCGGACGGTGGCGGTGGAGACCTCGTCCTCGCCCTCCGCGCCGAGCATGTGCACCATGCCGACCGCGTAGCCGATGCCGCGCCGTACCGCCGCCGGGTCGCCCGCGCCGCCGGGGCCGCCGGGGAGCAGCCAGTCGGCCTCGGGGTCGTCCAGCGGCAGGGCGGGCAGCGGGGAGTCGGTGAGCGCGTCGAGCAGGGCGGCGACCGGGGCCGGGCAGGTGACGGCCTGTCCGGTGGGCATCGGGTCGCCGGTGGCCATGGCGTTGCGGCGGCGGATCTCCAGCGGGTCGATGCCCAGCTGTACGGCCAGCTGGTCGAGCTGGGACTCGTACGCGAAGCAGGTCTGCAGGGCGCCCTCGCCGCGCATCCGCCCCGCGGGCGGGTTGTTGGTGCGTACGGCCCAGGCGTCCACGAAGACGTTCGCGCAGACGTAGGGGCCCACCGAGAAGGCCGCTGCGGCGGCCAGAGCCTCCGAGGAGACGTCGGCGTACGCGCCGCCGTCCAGCAGGATCTGTGCCTCGACCTTGACCAGCTTGCCCTCGGCGTCCGCGTGGTGGCGGTAGCGCAGCAGGGCGGGATGGCGGCTGGTGTGGGCGTGGAAGGACTCCTCGCGGGTGAGGGTCATCTTCACGGGGCGGCCGGTACGCAGCGCGAGCAGCGCGAGGGTGACCTGGAAGGAGAGGTCCTCGCGGTCGCTGGTGGCACCGGGGACGCCGGTGACGACCAGCCGGACCCGGTCGGGTTCGAGGCCGAGGCAGGCGGCGGTGCGGTCCCGGTCGCCGTGCGGGTCGGTGGAGGAGAGGTGGAGTTCGACGCCGCCGTCGGGCCGGGGCACGGCCAGTCCGGCCTCGGAGCCGAGCGGGGCCGGGTCCTGCCGGCCGACCTGGTAGAGGCCCTCGACGACGATCTCGCCGACCGCCTCCGGGTCGCCGGTGCGCAGCGGGAGGTGCCGGAAGAGGTTGCCCTCGGGGTGCAGCGGCGGGACGTTGAAGGACTGCTCGGGGTCGGTGACCGCCTCCAGCAGTTCGTACTCGACCAGGATCGAGGCCGCGGCCAGCCGGGCGGTGTCGGGGTGGTCGGCGGCGACGGCGGCGACCGGTTCGCCGTGGTGGCGGACCACCCCGCAGGCGAGGATCGGCCGGTCGGCGACGATCGGCCCGGACGGTGCGCCGTCGGGCGTGCCCTCGGGCCCCGGCGGCAGGTCGGCGGCCGTGACCACGGCGTGGACGCCGGGCAGGGCGAGCGCGGGGGTGGTGTCGATCGCGACGATCCGCGCATGCGGGTGCGGCGAGCGCAGGACGGCGCCCCAGAGCAGGCCCTCGGCCCACAGGTCGGCGGCGTAGGGGTAGATGCCGAGCGCCTTGGGGAGGGCGTCGGTGCGCAGGGCGGTGCTGCCGAGGCCGAAGGGTTCGGCGTCCTGCGACTCCTCGGGGGCCGCCGAGGGGAGATCGGTCGGCGAGGAGATGTCGGTCGGCGAGCTCACGCATCCACCTCACTGCGCCCGGCGTCGCTCGATGCGCGCCCCGTTCTGATTCGCTCGCTCATGCGTGGTCGTCCTCGCGGATGCCGTGGGCGGGGGTGGTGCCGTCGTAGCCCTCGTAGACGGGGGCGCTGTCCGCGAAGGGGGTGCCGTGCGCGGGAGCCGGGACGTACGGGGTGCCGTGGGCGGGGGTGCTCTCGTAGAGCGGGCCGTCGCCCACCACGCCGTGGACGGGGGCGGCCTCGAAGTGGCTCTGGCCGTACGCCGTGTCGTAGGAGGCGTCGTAGGGGGCCGCGTACGAGGACTGGGTCTCGTACCCGGGGTCGTACGGCGTGCCGTGCGCCGGGGTGGCGGTGTAGCCGGGGTACGGCTCGTAGATGCCGGTCTGGTGGGCGCCGGCGGAGCCGTAGTCGATGCCGACCCCGGTACCGGCCGTGGTGGGCTCGGTCGGGTACGGGACCTCGGCCTCGACCCAGGCCTCGGAGTCCGCGTAGATCGGCGGCTCCGCGACCTGCATGGGCAGATCGGTCATGGGGTACGCCGGCATGGGCTGACCGGGCACGGGCTGGGCGAGCCCGGCGTCCGGCACGGCGGCGTGGCCGGACTCGGTGTGCGAGGCGGCGTCGGCTCCGCCCGGCTCGACCACGGGGGCCGCCGGGGCGGTGTGGGCGGTCGCGGCACCGGGGACGGCCGAGGGCACCGGCGCGGCTGCCTCGCCGGCGGCCGCCGCCTCGTCCTCGGCGATCTCCTCCTCGGCGCCGCGCGCCTCGGCGACGGCCTGCACGGCGGCGAGCACGCCCCGGTAGCCGGTGCAGCGGCAGAGGTTGCCGCAGAGTGCCTGGCGGGCCTCGACCTCGCTGGGCCGGTGGTTGCGCTGGAGCAGGTCGTGCACGGCCATGGCCAGGCCGGGGGTGCAGTAGCCGCACTGGACGGCACCCGAGTCGGCGAGTGCCTGCTGGACGTCGCTGGCGGCACCGCCCGCCGAGAGGCCCTCGACCGTGGCGATCTCGCTGTCGGAGGCGAGCGCGGCGGGCACCAGGCAGCCGGCCACCAGCTGGCCGTCCACCAGCACCGAGCAGGCGCCGCACTCACCCTGCTCGCAGCCGTCCTTGGCCCCGGCCAGGCCGAGGCGCTCACGCAGCACGTAGAGCAGGCTCTCGCCGATCCAGGCGTCGGTGACGGGCCGTTCGAAGCCGTTGACGCGCAGGGTGTACGAGGCGCAGGGGCGGCCGTCGCCACCGAACTCCACCGGCCCGAGGCCGAGCGGGCCGGCGCCCAGCGGATCCACACCCAGTGGTCCGGTGCCCAGCGGATCCACGCCCAGCGGGCCGAGCTCGGCCGAGCCGACGCCCGGGTACTCGGGTCCGACCTGGCCGGATCCGACCGCGCCGGAGTCGATCGGGTCTGTCGTCGTCACTTCAGCGCCCTTCCCAATGCCCGTCGGGCCAGCACCGATACCGTACGCCGCAGCCGTAGGGCCACCGCGCCCGGCCCCTCGGGACCGCCGTCCAACGCACCGTCGGGGATGCAGGCCCCCGCCACGTACTCGCCGAAGGCGGCGGCCGCCGCCGGGTCGATCAGGGCTGCGCCCTCCTCGCCCCTGGCGTCCCAGTCGATGCAGCCGGCCACCCAGGTCTCCGCCTCCAGCGGGCGCAGCGGTACGGGGGCGACGGCGCCGACCGCGCAGCGCACGGCGCGCCGGGCGGGGTCGAGGACCAGGGCCACCGAGGCGGTGGCGCGGGCGGGACCGCTGCGGCTGGTGGCCTTGAGGAAGACCTGCGGGGCGTGCAGCAGCGGGACGCGCACCCAGGTGAGCAGTTCGCCGGGGCGCAGCGGGTCGAGCCCGGTGAGCAGGTGACTGATCGGGACCTCGCGGGTGCCACCGGCACGGGCCAGGGTGGCGGTCGCCTCCAGGACCGCGAGGACGGGGAGGGTGTCGCCGGCCGGCGCCGCGGTGGCGATGTTGCCGCCGAGCGTGCCCACGTTGCGGACCTGTGGGGGACCGGCGGTCCGGGCCGCGTCGGCCAGGGCGGGGATGAGCGCGGCGAAGTCGGGGCGGTCCATCCGGGCGTGGGTCAGACCGGCGCCCAGGACGGCGGTGCCGCCGTCCTCGTAGCGCCAGCCGCGCAGCTCGGTGATCCGGCCGAGGCCGATCAGCGCGGCCGGGCGGAGCCGTCCCGCGTTGACGGCTTCCATCAGGTCGGTGGCCCCGGCCACCGGCACCGCGCCTGGGGTGACTGCCAGCGCCTCCACGGCCTCGTCGAGCGAGGCCGGCAGCATGATCGTCCGGTTCACCTGGATTCCACCGTGCTCCACTTGCTCATCGAACTGCCTGACCCTCGGCCTCCGGCCGGGGGACCCCCACCCCGGCCCTCCGGACGGGGGTACCACCGTCCAGCCTCCGGCCGGGGCTTCAGCCCCATCGGCAGTGCGGCCTGGCCCGTAGGGTACGGGCGATCGGTGCGGGTTGGGCAACTCTGGCACACAAAGCGCAGTGATCATTTCCCGGTAGGCACGGGCAAGCAGGCGGATTCCCGGACGAATCCGGCCGGAGTCCGTCGTGATGCCGTCCGAACGGGATCGGTTGGTCACCAGTTCTTGACGCCCCGCCACCCGGGCGAGTTCCCGGTACCGGCCGTCCGGTGGATCAATTCTCGCCCAGCCGGACACCCCGTGTCACCGCCCCCAGGGATGATCTTGGTCGCATTCGGCGGACCTAGCGTGGAGGCACCCACTCCCGCCCACCGAGGAGCCGAGATGGCCCAGCAGCACGAACCCGGCACCTTCGCCCGACTCGCCGCCGAACTGACCGCGATGGCCGCCGCGGACCACGCGGCCTCGGCCGGTGCCCACAGCCCCGACCTCGCCGAGCAGCTGACCTGGCGACGGCTGACCGCCCGCCACGGCGAGCGGCTGGACGAGGCCATGGCCGCGCACGGCTGGCCGACCGCCGAGCTGGTCGGCCCGGAGGCGGCTCGTGCGGCCTGGCTGATCGCCCAGCACGCGGACCGCCGCGCCGACATCCAGCGGCGCGCCCTCGACCTGCTGACGGCGGCCGTCGAGGCAGGCCGGGCGGACGCCCGCGACCTCGCCTTCCTGCATGACCGGACCCTGGTCAACGAAGGCCGCCCGCAGCGCTACGGCACCCAGATCGGCGCGGTGGTGGACGGTGCCCCCGTCCCGTGGCCATGCGAACAGCCCGACCGGGTGGACGAGCTGCGCGCCGGGGTCGGCATCGAGCCCTTCGCCGTCTACACCGCCGAGCACGCCCCGCGCTAGCGCCTGCCCGGGGCCGACGAGCGGGCTTCCAGCGGCACGAGGGCAAGCCCGTCCCCGGGGAGCGCCCCAGCAGATCCGCTCCGGCACATCCACCCGGCCCCACAGCCCTCGTGCCCCTCGGGAGGCGGCCGTCAGACCGCCGGCGGCGGCCCGTCCACGGGTCGGCCGAGGACGCCGGGGCGGCGCTGCCAGGGATGGGGCCCACCGCTCGGGCGGTACTCGACGCCGAGCGCGTCGAGCCTGGCGTAGTGGGCCGTCATCCGCCGCTCGAAGTCGGCGAGATCGCGCTCGGCGGGGGCGGGCAGCGTGGACCAGGCGACCTCGGCGAAGGCGGCGAGGCGCGGGAAGGCCCGGTAGTCCACGTCGCGGGCGTCGTCCGTGAACTCGGTCCACAGGTTCGCCTGGGTGCCGATCACGTGCCGGGCCGCCACCGGGTCCAGCTCCGGCGGCGCCGGCTCGAACCGGTAGACGTCGGCCAGGCTGCGCACGTACCCGACCGGGATCGGCTCGTCGTCCCCGGGGGACTGCCGGTGGTCGAGGTAGACGTGCTGCTCGGGGCACATCACCACGTCGTGCCCGGCCCGCGCGGCGGCCACTCCGCCCGCGTAGCCGCGCCAGGAGGAGACCGCCGCGCGTGCGGGCCGCCGCGCGTGAGACCCCTCGGGGTCGGATCCGCCGGTCCCGTTCGGCTCCGCCCCGCCCTCCGGGCCGGTGGCGATGGCCAGGCCGCCCTCCAGGATCTCGTCCCAGCCGATCAGGCGGCGGCCGCAGTCGGCCAGCCAGTGGTCGAAGTGCCGGATGAACCAGCTCTGCAGCTCGTCCTCGTCGGCCAGCCCGAGCTCCTTGATCCGGGCCTGGGCCGCCGCGCTCTCGCGCCACTGGTCCTTGGGGCACTCGTCGCCGCCGAGGTGGACGAACTCGGACGGGAAGATCTCCAGCAGTTCCTCCAGCACCCCCTCGAAGAACCGCAGGGTCGCCTCGGAGACGTTGAGCACATGAGGGCTGACCCCCCAGTCGGTCCAGACGCCCAGCGAGGCGGTGTCCACCACGTCGGTGTTGCCGAGCTCGGGGTAGGCGGTGATGGCCGCCTGGGAATGGCCGGGCAGGTCGATCTCGGGGACCACGGTGATCTGCCGCCCGGCGGCGTACGCGACGATCTCGCGCAGGTCGTCCTGGGTGTAGTAGCCGCCGTGCGGCCGGTCGTCCCGCCGTTCGGCCGTCCGGAAGCCGACCATCGAGCGCTCGCGCCAGGCGCCGACCTCGGTCAGCCGGGGGTAGCGCTTGATCTCGACGCGCCAGCCCTGGTCGTCGGTCAGGTGCAGGTGCAGGACGTTGAGCTTGTGGACCGCCATCAGGTCGAGGAAGCGCAGCACGTCCGCCTTGGGCAGGAAGTGCCGGGAGACGTCCAGCAGCACCCCGCGCCAGCCGAACCTGGGGGCGTCCTCGATCTCGCAGCCCGGCAGCGCCCAGCCGGTGCGGCGCAGCGGCGCCCGCCGGTAGGCGTCCGGGCCGAGCAGCTGGCGCAGGGTCTGCGCGCCCCAGAACGCCCCGGCGGGGCCGCCCGCGGTGATCACGGCCCGGCGGCCGGCCACGGTCAGCCGGTACGCCTCCGGGGCGAGTGCGGCGTCCTGCCGCAGTTCGATGCCGTCGGCCGCACCGGCGGTGCCCGGGCGCAGCGGCAGGCCGGTGGCGGCGGCGAGAGCGGCCCTGAGCCAGGATTCGACGTCCGCGAGGCCGGCTTCGGCGGTCAGCGCGGTGGCGGGGCCGAGGGGGAACCGTTCCGCCGTCCGGGTCCGGACAGCACGCAGCGGGGCAGGGACGAGATCCACAGGGATGTCAGCCATGTCGACCATCCTGCCCCGCGCGGACCGAAGTGGCATAGACCAGTGACGGACCTGGCCGATGACCGCGGAGGTCGGGGGTTACTGGTCCCCGTCGTTGCCCTGCGGCTTGTCGATCCCCTCGAAGATCTCCTTGCACATCGGGCAGACCGGGTACTTCTTCGGGTCGCGTCCCGGCACCCAGACCTTGCCGCACAGCGCCACCACGGGAGTGCCGGACAGGGCACTCTCCATGATCTTGTCCTTCTGGACGTAGTGGGCGAAGCGCTCGTGGTCGCCGTCCCCGTGTGACACCTGGGGGACGGGCTCGACCAGGGTGCCGGTGCCGAGGCCGCGCTCGGGCTCAAGAGTGCTCATAGGTGCCTAGTCTATGGGGGCGGCTCGGAACCGGGCCAGCATCCGGCGGGCGGGTGAGTCCGCTCAGTTCAGCGTCGGGTCGTCCGGATAGGTGGCGAGTATCGCCAGCGGGCCGCGCTGACGGCGCAGGACCGAGCGCCAGAGCCGGTCGGGGTCGGGGCAGAAGATGTCGCCGGGCTCGGCCTCGACCAGGTGCCAGGCGCCCTCGGCCACCTCGTTCTCCAGCTGTCCCGGCGACCAGCCCGAGTACCCGGCGAAGACCCGCAGGCCACCCAGCTCCCCGGCCAGGATCTCCGGCGGCGCCTCCAGGTCGACCAGGCCGATCGCCCCGTGCACCCGCCGCCAGCCGAGCGGTTCGGCCTGTCCCGGCTCGCCGGGCACCACGGCGACCGCGAGCGCGGAGTCGAGCGCCACCGGGCCGCCCTGGAAGACCACCGAGGGTCTGCCGGCCAGGTCGGCCCAGCCGTCCAGCACGCTGCCCACCTCGATCGGGGTCGGCCGGTTGAGCACGACGCCGAGCGCTCCCTGCGCGTCGTGGTCGAGCAGCAGCACCACCGACCGGGCGAAGTTCGGGTCGGTCAGCAGGGGCGTCGCGACAAGGAGACGGCCGGTGTGCGAGAGGGCCGGTGTCATGCCCACATGATCCCGCAGTCGGGGCTCCGACGGGCGCCCAACACGAAAGCCGGTGGCCGTTGCCGAACACCCGTACGGACCAACTCGTCCGCCATGCAGCGCCCGCAGAGAGCACGATCACCAATAGGGCGCAAGGGAACCAATCGCCCGGCCATTACCATCTACGTGGTGGTGGCCCCCTGTCTCGATCGAGCCATGGTTGCCGCGCGCCTGCTGCCACCCGTACAGCGCCCCCGCAGGCTCCTGCCCCTTCCCCATGGCATCCCGTGATTGCGAGAACGATGACCGACGACGTCCTGCTGGTCCACGGCGGTAACCCGCTGGAGGGCGAGATCCAGATCCGCGGCGCGAAGAACCTCGTGCCCAAGGCCATGGTCGCCGCGCTGCTCGGGCAGGGCCCCAGCCGACTGCGCAACGTCCCCGACATCCGGGACGTCAAGGTCGTACGCGGGCTGCTCCAGCTCCACGGTGTGACGGTCCGCACGGGCGACGAGGACGGCGAGCTCATCCTCGACCCGTCGCACGTGGAGAGTGCCAACGTCGCGGACATCGACGCGCACGCCGGCTCCTCGCGGATCCCGATCCTGTTCTGCGGCCCGCTGCTGCACCGCCTCGGCCACGCCTTCATCCCCGGCCTCGGCGGCTGCGACATCGGCGGCCGTCCGGTGGACTTCCACTTCGAGGTGCTCCGCCAGTTCGGCGCCACCATCGAGA
>NZ_JYJF01000259.1 GCF_000955975.1 Saccharothrix sp. ST-888 | reverse complement strand
GGCACGGCGGCGGCGCCTTCTCCGGCAAGGACCCGTCCAAGGTCGACCGCTCCGCCGCCTACGCGATGCGCTGGGTGGCCAAGAACGTGGTCGCCGCCGGACTCGCCCGCCGCTGCGAGGTCCAGATCGCGTACGCCATCGGCAAGGCCGCCCCGGTCGGCCTGTTCGTGGAGACCTTCGGCACCGAGACCGTCGCCACGGACCGGATCCAGGACGCCGTGCTCCAGGTCTTCGACCTCCGCCCGGCCGCCATCGTCCGCGACCTCGACCTGCTGCGGCCCATCTACCGGCAGACCGCCGCCTACGGGCACTTCGGACGCGAACTGGCCGACTTCACCTGGGAGTCCACCAGTCGCGCGGACAAGCTGCGTGAGGCCCTGGGTCTCTGACGAGGTTGACCCGGCAGACGGAAACCAGGCACCGCCGCAGGGGCGCGGGGAACCGCGCGACCGGCTCGCCGCAGAGCCGCAAGGCCGTCCGCAAGGCCGTCCGCAAGGCCGTCCGCAAGGCCGTCCGCAAGGCCGTCCGCACGGCCGTCCGTGCGGACTCCCGCGCCCCCGCCGAAGTGCACGACCGAAGACAAGGACGAGTACCCGTATGCGCATCGCCACCACCGGGTCGATCGCCACCGACCACCTCATGGCGTTCCCAGGCCGGTTCGCCGAGCAACTGGTCGCCGACCGGCTCTCGACCATCTCGCTGTCCTTCCTGGTCGACGGCCTGGAGGTGCGCCGGGGCGGAGTCGCCGCCAACATCGCCCTCGGCCTGTCCCGGCTCGGTCTCGCCCCGCTGCTGGTCGGCGCGGCCGGCCAGGACTTCGCCGACTACCGGCTCCGGCTGGAGGACAGCGGCGTCGACACCTCCGGCGTCCGGATCTCCGCCGACCTCCAGACCGCCCGCTTCGTCTGCACCACCGACGCCGACAGCAACCAGATCGCCTCCTTCTACACCGGCGCGATGAGCGAGGCCCGGGAGATCGGCCTCGCGCCGATCGCCGAACGGTCCGGCGGCCTCGACCTCGTCGTGGTCTCGCCCAACGACCCCGTCGCCATGCTCCGCCACACCGCCGAGTGCCGCAGCCTCGGCATCCCGTTCGCCGCCGATCCCGGACAGCAGATCGCCCGCCTCGACGGCGGAGAACTGCGCCAACTGGTCGACGACGCCTGGGTGCTGTTCACCAACGAGTACGAGGCCGCGCTGCTCGCCAGGCACACCGGCTGGACCGAGGACGAGATCCTCGCCAGAGTCGGCACCTGGATCACCACCCTCGGCGCCGACGGCGTGAAGGTCAGCCGCTGTGGCCAACAGCCCGTCCGCATCCCGGCGGTGGCCGTGCCCGACCCGGTCGAGCCGACCGGCCTCGGTGACGCCTTCCGGGCCGGTTTCCTGGCCGCCGTCAGCTGGGGACTGCCCGCCGAGTCGGCCGCCCGCCTCGGCTGCGCCGTGGCCTCGACCGCGCTGCGGGTGGTCGGCCCGCAGGACTACCGGATCGAGCCCGACATCCTGACGGCCGAGCTGAGAAGAACGTACGGGACCGACGCCGCAACGGAGTTGGCGGCATTCCTCGGGAGGCTGAAATGAACACCCGAGCCGATGCGCTGCGGGAGGCCCTCGCCACTCGTGTGGTGGTTGCGGATGGGGCGATGGGCACGATGCTTCAGGCGCAGGATCCGTCGATGGAGGATTTCGAGCAGCTGGAGGGTTGC
>NZ_JYJF01000258.1 GCF_000955975.1 Saccharothrix sp. ST-888 | reverse complement strand
GCCGGAGACCGGAGGGGAGCCGGTCGCACGGCGGGGCCGGCCGGCCGCTCGCGCCGCTCGACGCGCATCGGCAGCCCGCCCTTGGGGCGCAGGGTGACCATCGGCTCCTTGACTGGCCCGGGCCCGTCCACCGCCCGCAGCCGGGCCTGCTGGGCGAGGGTGGCCAGCACCACATGGCCGTTGAGCAGTGCGTGGCGGTTCCCGATGCAGACCCGGTGGCCGGCCCCGAAGGGCAGGTAGGCGTGGCGGGGGATCCGGGCCTCGCGTTCGGGCGAGAACCGGTCGGGGTCGAAACGCTCCGGGTCGGGGAAGTAGTCGGCCCGCCGGTGCAGTACGTACGGGCTGAACACCACGGCCGTGCCCGCCGGGATGAGGTGGCCGAGCACCTCGACGTCCTCGGTCGCCTGCCGGGTGAACATGTAGACCGGCGGATAGAGGCGCATGGCCTCCTTGAACACCTGGAGCGCGTACGGGAGTCGGGGCAGGTCCTGGAGGGTCACCGGGCGGTCCCCGAGTGCCTCGTCCACCTCGGTGAGCAGCCGCTCGTACGCCCGGGGGTGCCCGGCCAGCAGGTGGAAGCTCCAGGTCAGCGCGGTGGCGGTGGTCTCGTGGCCGGGCATGAACATGTTCAGGGCCTCGTCCCTGATCTGCCGGTCGCTGATCGGGACGCCGTCCTCGTGCCTGGTCTCCATCAGCAGGTTCAGCCAGTCGTCCGGCCGCTCGGTCATCGCCCGCCGCTCGGAGAGCAGGGCGTAGAAGGTCCGCTCCAGGCGGTCGATCGCGCGCCGGTAGCGGAGGTTCGCCGGGGTCGGCCACTCGATGGTCAGCGGGATCAGCGCGCTGGCCTGTGAGTCGAATCCGTGGATGGCGTCGGTGAGCGCGTTGCCCAACTCGCCGGCCTCGTCCAGGATGTCGCGGCTGAACAGGTTCTGGCCGACGATGCCGAGGACCACCCGGACCATCTCCCGGCGCACGTCGATCACCCGGCCGTCGGCCCAGCCGGCCGACACCGTCCGGGCGACCCGGGCGGGGACGTCGGCGGAGGTCTTCACCGCGGCGGTCCGGAACCGGGGCTGGATGATCCGGCGGTTGCGCCGGTGCTCCTCGTTGGTCGCGGTCAGCAGTCCGTCACCGAGCAGCGGCCGGGCGAAGGAGCGGAATCGGTCGGTCTTCTCGAAAAGGCCGCCGTGCCTGACCAGGATCTCGTGGATCAGCTCGACCGAGTTGGCGAGGTAGAGCTCCTGTCCGGCGATCGTGTAGCTGCCGAGATCTCCGCAGTCCTGGAACGTGCGCGTGAAGAGGGAGAGCCGGTCCTGCTTGAACTCCCAGGTGTTCCCGACGACGGGGCGCCCTTTGATCTTCGGCACCGTCGGGTTCGTCCGGGTGCGGGCTTGAGCCATTTCCCCTGCCTTTCCGTGGTGGAACGCAGCCGAATGCGATGTCCGGGTCCCGGCAGAATTCAAGCGCGCGGCCGGACGGGCGGCAATCGGCCGGACAGCTAGTTGCCAGCCGGACATCTTGCTGCCAGATCCTGGGGGCCGGCAGGTGGGCGACCTTATGGTCGGTTCGGTATCTCATGGCCGGATGCGGTGTGATTCGCCGGTCCGTCCTGAATTCGACCGGACGTCAGGATGAGCTGCTGATGAATACCTTGCTGACCGGGGGTTCCGCGAAGGACCGGGTGGCCGAGCTGCACGATCTTGGGGAGAAGGTCCGCCGGGGCCCGAGCGAGAAGGCGACCGAGGCGCAGCATGCCAAGGGGAAGCTGACGGCTCGT
>NZ_JYJF01000257.1 GCF_000955975.1 Saccharothrix sp. ST-888 | reverse complement strand
GTTCAGCATGATCTAGCGAGGAACCCCGGGCGTTCACGCCCGGGAGGAATCGCTTCCTGAGTCCCGGCGGTGCGGAGCGCCGCCGTGTCACTGGGGGCGCTTCTGGTTCTCGATGTACTCCTTGATGATCGACAGGGGTGCGCCGCCGCAGGACGCGGCGAAGTAGGACGGGGACCAGAAGTGCGCGCCCCACAGGTACTTGCGGATGTGCTCGGGGAACTCCTGGCGCAGACGGCGGGCGGAGACGCCCTTGAGTGAGCCGACCAGGCGGGACAGGGCGACCTTCGGCGGGTAGTGCACCAGCAGGTGGACGTGGTCGCGTTCGCCGTTGAACTCGACGAGTTCGGTCTCGAAGTCGGTGCAGACGGCCCGCATGATCTCTTCGCAGCGCTTGAGGATCTCGTCGGTGAACGGTCCGCGCCGGTACTTGGGCGTGAAGACCAAGTGGGCATGGAGGGTATAGACGACCGTACGACCCCTGCGAATGCTGGGATTTGGTTCCCACCGTGGCGACATAGATCAATGATAGAATCTGCGGCGTGAAGACCGTGGTGCGGGTGAAGCTCCTGCCGACGCCCGAACAGGTGTCAGCTCTGGAGGACACCCTGTGCACGGTCAACGAGGCCGCGAACTGGGTGTCCGGGGTGGCGTTCGAGCGCGGTGTGCCGCGTGAGTACGAGCTTCGCAGGCACACCTACGCCGAGTTGAGGGCCCGTGGGCTGGGGGCGCAGGCGGCGCAGCACGTCATCAAGAAGGTCCGGGACGCCTACACCGCGCTGAAGGCGAACGTCCGGGGCGGAAACCTCGGTGGGCCGGGCTCCAGGCGCCGGATGAAGGTCGAGTCCAAGCCGGTCGCGTTTCGGCCCGACGCGGCGCAGCCGTTCGACGACCGGTGCCTGTCCTGGCAGTACGAGGCCCGGACGGTGAGCATCTGGAGCACGGCCGGTCGTCTCAAGGGCGTGCGGTTCGCGTGCTCGCCCGGTGCGCTGGAGACGCTGCGGGGTCACCGGCGGGGTGAGTGCGACCTGATTCGGCGCGACGGCGTGTTCTATCTGGTCGCGACCTGCGATGTTCCCGAGGCGCCGTTGAACGGTAGTCCTTCGGGCTTCGTCGGCGTGGACCTCGGGATCGTCAACATCGCTACCACCTCGACCGGCTACCGGGCGGCCGGGCGCGGTGTGAACCGGCATCGCGGGCGGCAGCTCGACCTGCGGAAGAAATTGCAGGCCAAGGGAACGAAGTCCGCCAGACGTCTCCTCAAGAAGCGCTCCCGCAAAGAGACCCGGCACGCGGCCAACCACAACCACATCATCGCCAAGACCATCGTCACCACCGCTGAACGCACCGGCTGCGGCATCGCCCTGGAAGACTTGACGGGCATCCGCAGCCGGGTACGGCTCCGCAAGGACCAGCGGACTCAAGTGCACTCGTGGGGCTTCCACCAGCTCGCCTCCTTCGTGGAGTACAAGGCGCGCCGGGCCGGGGTGCCGCTGGTGTACGTCGATCCGGCGTACACCAGCCAGCAGTGCTCCGAGTGCCATCACGTCGACCGCAAGAACCGCGTCGATCAAGCAACGTTCGCGTGCCGCGCCTGCGGCGCCACCATGCACGCGGACCACAATGCATCCCGCAACATCGCCCGCAAGGGCGAGGCCGCGTGGATCGCGGGGCGTGAGTCACGCGTCCCAGCCACCCCGTAGGTGGCTCAGACGTGGGAGGCCACACGGCAGCCAGCCGCGCCCTACCCACAAGCCCGGCCCTTCAGGGCCGGGTCAAGTTGAC
>NZ_JYJF01000256.1 GCF_000955975.1 Saccharothrix sp. ST-888 | reverse complement strand
CGCGTGGTTCGTTCGAGCACCGTGCGGTGGTGGTGGGTTCGGATCGTGCGGAGTTGCGCGCCGGGCTGGAGGCGCTGGCGCGGGGTGAGGCTTCGGCTCTGTCGGTGACGGGTGTCGCGGGTTCGGCCGGCCGGACTGCGTTCCTGTTCACGGGGCAGGGGAGTCAGCGGGTCGGGATGGGCGCCGAGTTGTACGAGGCGTTCCCGGTGTTCGCCGGGGCTTTCGACGCGGTGTGTGCGGAGTTGGACGGGCACCTGGAGCGTCCGCTGCGGGAGGTGGTGTTCGCGGGTGAGGACGGTCTGCTGGACCGGACCGAGTACACGCAGCCTGCGCTGTTCGCGATCGAGGTGGCGCTGTTCCGGCTCGCCGAATCCTGGGGTCTGCGGCCGGACTTCCTGGCGGGTCACTCGATCGGTGAGCTGGCTGCCGCGCACGTCGCCGGTGTTCTCTCGCTCGCTGATGCTGCCGCGCTGGTGGCGGCTCGTGGTCGTCTGATGCAGGCGTTGCCCGCTGGCGGAGCCATGGTGGCGGTGCAGGCGTCCGAGGCGGAGGTCGTGCCGCTGCTGACGGCCGAGGTGGGTGTCGCGGCGGTCAACGGGCCTTCGTCGGTGGTGATTTCCGGCGACGAGTTGGCGGTGCTTGAGGTTGCGGAGAAGCTGGCCGCTGATGGCCGTAAGACCAAGCGGCTCATGGTCAGCCACGCGTTTCACTCGCCGTTGATGGAGCCGATGCTGGCGGAGTTCCGCACGGTCGCGGAGGGTCTGAGCTTCCGCGAGCCCCGGATCCCGGTCGTCTCCACCCTCACCGGCAAGGTCACCGATGAGCTGGTCACCCCCGAGTACTGGGTGCGCCACGTCCGCGAGGCGGTCCGCTTCCACGACGCGATCCAGGTGCTGGAGGGTGAAGGCGTCCGTACGTTCCTGGAGTTGGGTCCGGACGGCACGCTCTCGGCGATGGGTCAGGAGTGCGTGACGGAGGAGGCGGTGTTCGCCTCCGTCCTGCGCCGTGACCGCGCCGAGGCTCAGAGCTTCACGACTGCTCTGGCGCAGCTGCACGTCCGGGGTAACAAGCTCGACTGGCAGGCGGTGTTCGCGGGTACCGGCGCGCAGCGCGTCGACCTGCCGACGTACGCCTTCCAGTACGAGCGCTACTGGCTGGAGGCCCCGCCGATCCTGGTGGGCGAGGCGGCAGCCGCTCACCTCGGGCTGGACCTGGCGGAGCACCCGTTGCTGGGCGCCTTCGTTGCTCTGGCGGATGCGGATGGCGTCCTGTTCACCGGGAGGCTGTCGCTCGACGCGCACCCGTGGCTGGCCGACCACGCCGTGGGTGAGGTGGTACTGCTGCCGGGAACCGCCTTTGTGGAACTGGCGGTTCGAGCGGGCGACCAGGTCGGCTGCGGCCTGGTGGAGGAGCTGACGCTGGAGGCACCGCTGGTCCTCCCCGCCAAGGGCGGGATGCAGGTCCAGGTTTCGGTGGGGGAGCCTGATTCGGCGGGCCGTCGTCCGGTGTCCGTCTTCTCGCGGGTGGAGGATGCGCCGGTCGAGGAGCCGTGGACGCGTCATGCGACGGGTCTGCTGGCGGAGGGCGGTGCTGCGGAGTCGTTCGATCTGGTGGAGTGGCCGCCGGTGGGTGCGGAGGCTGTGCCGGTCGACGGGTTGTATGAGGGTTTCGCGGCGGCCGGGTTCGGTTACGGTCCGGTGTTCCAGGGTGTCCGCGCGGCGTGGCGGCTGGGTGATGAGGTGTTCGCCGAGGTGGCGCTGCCGGAGGCCGGCCGGTCGGAGGCGGGTCTGTTCGGTCTGCACCCGGCGCTGCTGGA
>NZ_JYJF01000255.1 GCF_000955975.1 Saccharothrix sp. ST-888 | reverse complement strand
GAGCCCCCTGTCGGGTTCGAACCGACGACCCCCGCTTTACAAGAACGGACACAGTCTTGGGCTTGACTGCAGGTCAGAGTCCTGGAGACGGACGGTTGCCTGATGAGCGCCCTGGAGTTCACTTGCCTTCGATCACACTCAGTCGCGTTCGCTGAGGCCCACCGAGCAAGATCATCTCCCAATTCTCTCCCATTGGATCATGGAGAATCCGCAGGTCAGAGAGGCCCGCGCCCCCTGCCGGACGCGAGCCCCTCCCAGTGCCGGGCTCCGGAGAGGGGGCACCAGTACGGTGCCCGGCACCGCCACCCAGTACCCGCCGAAGGGCGGGTATGGGGTGGCCCCCGGGGGTCAGTAGGCTGTCGAGCGGAGCGCACCGACGCCACATACCGGCCCCACAATTCCCGCTCCGCAGCGCCCGGATAGGACGGGCACTGCGGAGCGGGCGCCTATGGTCGGTCAGTTCCAGGCGGAGTCCATGGGGCTGAGGGTCGGATCGGCGCTCGGGTCCGGCGGTACCAGGTTCCACGCCGAATCGGCGAGCACTCCCGCGGCCGGCGGAACAAGGTTCCATGCCGAATCTGCCTGCCTGGTTGCTGCGGTCATCGAACCGAGGGCCATCACGCCGGCGGCTAGTGCCATGCCTGCTGACACAGCCAGGACGTAGATTCGTCGTGCCATGTGCTGCCTCCTGTTGCGGCCCGTTGACTGCGGACCATCGCTGTACTGGGGTTCATGATTCGCTATCGACATGGCGCGATCAAGGGATCTAGGCTGCGAGAGTTCGCATTGCAGGTTTTCGCGGGAGCTTAGGTGACGTCAGCATCAGGACAGCAGCACGCCCTTGAGCCGCTGGTACTCAGCGCTGAGGCGCAGGAGCTGTACGGGCTGTTGGCCCGACAGGCCCCGGCGCCGGACGACACCTGCCATGCGCTCCATGAGCTGCTCGACTTCGGTCTCGTTTTACCCCACCCGCATGGGCCTGCGAACAGGTACATCACGCGGGACCCGGTAGAGGTACTCGCCGAGAAGAGAGACCGGGTCTACCGCCAGATAGGCACAGCCATGGCGCAGGTGACCGAACTGCCCGAGCATCTCCGCCCCCTGGCCGCCGTCTACCAGGGCGCCGCAGCGAACCTGGTGCGCGGCGCCGTGGAGTACGTCAGCGGGATCGAGAAGATCAACGCCCGGCTCTCGGAGATCATCGCGGGGGCCACGGAGGAGCTGCTGACGGCACAGCCGGGAGGCCCTCGGCCGGCCGACATGCTCGCGCTCGCGCTTCCCCGCGACCGTGCGGCGCTGCAGCGCAGCGTGACAATGCGCACGCTGTACCGGACGTCCGTTCGATCCGATGGGCCAACAGCTCAGTGGGCCGCGCAGATCACCGGCGAGGGCGCGGAAGTCCGCACGCTGGACGAAGCTTTCATGCGGGCGATCATCGTGGACCGGCGGATCGCGGTGGTCACCGACCTGACGGAGCACACCCCCGGCACAGACCCCGTCCGGGCGCTGATCCTGCATGACCCCGGAGTCGTCCACTACACCGCGGCGATGTTCGAGCGGGACTGGACTCGCGCCTCGGCCTGGCGAGGCCACGAGGCCCCCGCCGAGGCGGACCTGACTGAGCTGCAGACGTCGGTGCTACGCCTGCTGGTGTCGGGCCGGGGGCAGTCCAGCATTGCTACGGACCTAGAGGTCAGCAGCCGTACGGTGCATGCACAGATCGCCGAGCTGAAGCGGATCAGCGGCGCCAACTCTCTCGCTCAGCTCGGGTACTGGTGGGCGAGGCGGGAGCCCGAATAGCTGCTCGGCCGTGCGCTGTGGGGAG
>NZ_JYJF01000254.1 GCF_000955975.1 Saccharothrix sp. ST-888 | reverse complement strand
TCGCGGCAGCGATGTTGGTCCAGCCGGTCAGGCGTATGAGGCCGATGGCGAGGTTGCGCAGGGTGGCCATGGCGCGGGGTGCGGTGCCGGTGCGGACGCAAAGCGCCCTGCTTTTGTTCTGCCGCGCGGCCTTGGCGCCGGCCCCGACGGCGGCCTCTGCAGTAGCCAGGGCCCGTGGCCTGCCGTCCTCAGTCGCTCGCCGTGCCGGCCGTGACGCCAGGCCACGGGGTGCGAGGGCCGTCCGAGTGCACCTGAGGTTCAGCCGACGTTCGGTACCGGCAGGCCGAGTTCGCCGCAGGTCGACAGGGCGAGGTCGTATCCGGCGGACTCTAGTGAGAGGTGCCCTGGCCACTCGGTGCCGTCGACATCCCGGGTGAGGTCCCCCAGGTCGCCGCTGTCCTCTCGCCCGGCGCGGTGGATCTGTTCCACCACCGCTGGCTGGTAGGTCCGGCCGTCCAATCCCTGGAGCGCCCGGCACACCACCCGGTCCTCGGCCTGCCGATTCAGGTGCCACATTGTCCCGCCTGCCGATGCCAGCACGAGCGCCGCTGCCACCACCCCGAGCTTCTTTCCCCTTGTCACGGCGGAGATCATGCCAGAGCGCATACCGCCGGGCCACCCGATGCGTTGTCGGATCATGAGAGGGCTGGCGGGAGGGCGGCCCCCGTGGAGAAACAGCGGACGCAACCTCCGGTGATCTTGGTTGTCTAAGTCAGTCGATCAAGAATAGGGACGGCGTCCGCATGCCATCTTCCCCAATCGACGTCCTCGTGCGCCACCGCGAGGCCGTCACTCTGCCGTGCCCGCCAGACGAACTGCCCGGTCTGGATACCCTGGCCCAGATCCTGGAGCTGGTGCCTGACCCACGCCGTCGCCGGGGCTGCCGCTACCGGCTCGGGCCACTGCTCGCCCTGTGCGTGGTCGCGGTGCTGAGCGGGGCGAGTTCACTGGCACGGATCGCACGGTTCGCGGCCAGCTGCGACCGGGAACTGACGGACCGTCTCGGCTTGGCGGAGTCGACACCGGCCGCCACCACCCTGGGCCGACTCCTGGCCAAACTCGATGGGGACGCCTTCGACGACGCGGTCGGCGCCTACCTCGCCGCCCAGGCCACCGACTCCCTCACCGGCCAGGTACTGGCGGGCCTGGCCGTGGACGGCAAGACCGTACGCGGCAGCCGCACCGACGGCAACGCCATCCACCTGTTGGCCGCCGCCCTGCACGAGAGCCAGATCGTCATCGCGCAACGCCAGGTCGAGGCCAAGAGCAACGAAATCCCCGCCTTCGCCCCTCTACTGGAAGGACTAGACCTGCGCGGGATCGTGGTGACTGCAGACGCGATGCACACCCAGCGCGCGCACGCCCGCTACCTGGTCCAGGACAAGCACGCCCACTACCTCCTGGTAGTGAAGGGCAATCAGAAGAAGCTGCGCAGGCAACTGAAGAAGCTGCCCTGGCGTGAGATTCCGCTGCTGGACCGCACCGACGCCATTGGCCACGGCCGCCGCGAGGTCCGCCGGCTGAAGGCCTGTACCGTCCAGCCCGGCCTACTGTTCGCGCATGCCGTCCAGGCCATCGAGATCAAGCGCCGCCGCACCAATCGCAAGACCGTCAAGACCACCGTCAAGACCATCTACGCGGTCACCAGCCTGACCGTAGACCAAGCGACCCCCGGCCAGCTCGCGCAACTGATCCAGAATCACTGGTCGGTCGAGGCGTTGCACCACATTCGCGACGTCACCTTCGGCGAGGACGCCTCCCGCGTCCGCACCGGCACCGCACCCCGCGCCATGGCCACCCTGCGCAACCTCGCCATCGGCCTCATACGCCTGACCGGCTGGACCAACATCGCTGCCGCGA
>NZ_JYJF01000253.1 GCF_000955975.1 Saccharothrix sp. ST-888 | reverse complement strand
GGAGTGGCGCAGGCCACAGGAATGCCTGTGGCCCGGGTCACAGAATGCCCGGGACCCGGCTCGCGGGAATGGCGGTGTGACCCGGGTCACTGAATACGGACGGATCCGTCAGCGCAGCGGCAGCACCAGTTCGGCGGGATCGGCGGAGCCGGAGCCGAACGAGACGGTGCTCCCCAGCGGGGTGCGGCCGCCGTACATCGGGTCCGAGGTGTCCAGGACCAGGGCCAGCCGGTGCCCGGCCGGCAGGTCGTAGGCCGTGGCGAAGAGCCGGACGTCGAGCGGGAACGCACGTCCGGGCTCCCGGCCGGACCAGCTCTGCGGGGCGTGCGAGATCAGCTTCCCCAGGCCGAGGGCGTCCACGTCGTAGAGATAGGCGAACACCGTGCCCTCCGGCGCGGACGCGGTGACCGTCGTGTGCAGCTGCGCGGTGCCCCGGATCCGCTGCGCCGCCGGGTAGGGCTGCGACTGCCAGACGGCACCGGCCGAGCGCGGCAGCAGCGGGAGGGCGACGGTCGGCGGCAGGCCGGTGAGCTGGTCGAGGCCGCCGGACAGCTCGGCGATCCCGCTGTCCGCGCCGGAGTCGGTGCCGCCGACCACCGACGTCCGCCAGTCGGTCCCGGCCGCGCCGCCGAGGGCGCCGGTGCCGAGCAGGTTCGGGGCGCCGAGCCGCAGGTGGTCGGTCCGGGTGGCGACGGCCTCCCAGCTGGGGTGGCTCTCGTGGCCGCCGGCCGGTCGGACCTCCAGGTCCACCGGCTGCCCTTGGTCGCCGCTGCCGCCGCCGGTGCCCTTGAGGTGCTGGTCGAGCCAGTCGCGTGCGCTCGCCCAGGTGGCGTTGGACAGCCCCAGCAGGCTGGTGAACTCCTGGGTGGCGTGGTCGCCGGGGCGCAGTTCGAGCCGCTTGGGTCCGGTCAGCTGCTGGTAGAAGGAGACGGTCTGGCCGGGGTTGAAGACGCTGTCGCCCCAGGCGCCGGCCAGCAGGACGGCCGTGCCGTGGGCGTTGATCCGGTCCACGTACGTGGCGGGGGACCTGGTCTTCGCCCAGCGGACCACCTCGGGCATGTCGCGGTTTGCGAAGACGTCGGCCAGGATCCGGGCGAACTCCGGGCTCTTGCGGCCGGTCGGCGCCTGGATCGCGGCGAGCAGTCCGGCGGCCTGGAGGTGCCTGGTTTCGCCGCTGTACAGCGCATCGGCCAGGTCGCCCCAGCCGCTCAGCGCGGCCACCGCCTTGATCCGGGGGTCGAAGGCGGCGCCCATCAGGGTCAGGCCGCCGCCCAGGGAGAGTCCCACCATCCCGATGCGCTGCGGGTCCGCCGGGGTGTGGGCGAGCGCCCAGTCGATGACCGAGGAGATGTCGGCCACATCCGTGGGGCCGGCGACGTCGATCTCGCCGCCGGAGAGCCAGAAGCCGCGCACGGTGTAGGTGACGGCGACGTACCCGGCGGCGGCGAGCTGCCTGCCCTGGGCGACGTACTCCAGGTCGTTCTGTCCCCAGCTGGCGGGCTGCACGACCACGGGGTAGCGGCCCTGCGGGTCGGCGCCGGGGGTGCCGGGGGCGGGGGTGAACACGTCGGCCTTCAGGACGACGCCGTCCTTCATCGCTATGTCGACCGGCCGGAACGACGGCGTTCCGGTGGCGACGGTTGCCGCCCCGACGAGCGGGGCTGCCGACGCGGGGCCCGTGGTGAGGGTGCCACCGAGGGCAAGTGCCGCGACGATCAGGGCACTTGCCGCTCGGTGTCCGCCGGTGCGGTGGGGTCGCGTCATTGCTGCTCCATCAGAATCTGACGGTGCCACAGCGGCACTCGTCGGTCCGGTGATCGGAGCGTAGGGGCAGCTCACCGGCCCTGACGAGATGATGAT
>NZ_JYJF01000252.1 GCF_000955975.1 Saccharothrix sp. ST-888 | reverse complement strand
TTGGCGACGGGTCGGGCGGGGCTGGAGCACCGCGCGGTCGTCGTGGCGGGTGGGCGTGAGGAGTTCCTGCGGGGGCTTGGTGCGCTGGCTGCCGGTGAGCCGGCGGCGGACGTGGTCCGTGGCTCGGTGGCCGGGGGCCGGACGGCGTTCCTGTTCACGGGTCAGGGCAGTCAGCGGGCCGGGATGGGCGCCGAGCTGTACGAGGCGTTCCCGGTGTTCGCGGCTGCGCTGGACGAGGTGTTCGCGCACCTGGACCAGCATCTCGACCGTCCGCTGCGCGAGGTGATGTTCGCGGGTGAGGACGGTCTGCTGGACCGGACCGAGTACACGCAGCCTGCGCTGTTCGCGGTTGAGGTGGCGCTGTTCCGTCTGGTGGAGTCGTGGGGTGTTCGGCCGGACTTCCTGGCGGGTCACTCGATCGGTGAGCTGGCTGCCGCGCACGTCGCGGGGGTTCTCTCCCTGGCTGATGCTGCGGCTCTGGTCGCGGCGCGTGGCCGGCTGATGCAGGCGCTGCCCGCCGGTGGTGCGATGGTGGCGGTGCAGGCGTCCGAGGAGGAGGTCCTGCCGCTGCTGAGCGCCGAGGTCGGTGTCGCGGCGGTCAACGGGCCTTCGTCGGTGGTGATCTCGGGTGCCGAGTCGGCCGTTCTGGAGGTCGCGGAGCGACTGGCGGCCGAGGGTCGCAAGACGAAGCGGCTGACGGTGAGCCACGCGTTCCACTCGCCGTTGATGGAGCCGATGCTGGCGGAGTTCCGTACCCTCGCCGAGGGCCTGAGCTTCCACGAGCCCCGGATCCCGGTCGTCTCCACCCTCACCGGCAAGGCCGCTTCGGCGGCGGAGCTGTGCTCGGCGGAGTACTGGGTGCGGCACGTCCGTGAGGCCGTCCGCTTCCACGACGCCGTGCAGACCCTGGAGGGTGAGGGCGTCCGTACGTTCGTTGAGTTGGGCCCGGACGGTGTCCTCTCCGCGATGGGTCAGGACTGCGTGACCGAGGCGGCGGTGTTCGCCCCGGTGCTGCGCGCGGACCGCCCGGAAGCCGAGGCCCTGACCGCCGCCCTGGCGCAGGCGTACGTCCGTGGCGTGGCGGTCGACTGGCAGGCGGTGTTCGCGGGGCAGGGCGCCCGGCGGGTGGACCTGCCGACCTACGCCTTCCAGCGGCAGTGGTACTGGCTGGAGAACCTGGCAGCCCCGGCCCCGGGCGTGGCCGCTCTCGACGCGGTGGATGCGCGCTTCTGGGAGGCCGTGGAGAAGGGCGACCTGGAGGCGCTGTCCTCGGCCCTGGAGCTGGACGGCGACCAGCCGTTGAGCTCGGTGCTGCCGGCTCTCTCGGCGTGGCGCCGGCAGAGCCGTGAGCAGTCCACGGTGGACGGCTGGCGCTACCGCGCGAGCTGGAAGCCGGTCGGCGAGGCCGCTTCGGGCGTGCTGGCGGGTACGTGGCTGGTGGCCGTTCCCGCCGGGTGCGCCGAGGACGCGGCGGTGCTGGGTACGGTCCGGATGCTGGCCGGTCGCGGCGTGGACGTCCGCCGGGTCGAGCTGGACGGCGCCGATCGCGGCGCGGTGGCAGAGCTGCTGCGCGACTCCGTCGCGGACGGTGCGGCGATCGCGGGTGTGCTGTCGCTGGTCGCCCTCGACGAGGGTGACTCCGTCTCGACCGCACCGGTGCTGACCGCAACTCTCGTGCAGGCGCTGGGCGACTGCGGTGTCGCTGCTCCGCTGTGGTGTGTGACGCGGGGTGCGGTGTCGACGGGCCGTTCGGACCGTCTGGTGAGTGCGGTGCAGGCGCAGGTGTGGGGTCTGGGCCGGGTGGTGGGGCTGGAGCATCCGGAGCGTTGGGGTGGTCTGGTCGATCTGCCGGAGGTGGTGGACGAGCGTGTG
>NZ_JYJF01000251.1 GCF_000955975.1 Saccharothrix sp. ST-888 | reverse complement strand
GGTCGGCGTGACCACCGGGCCGTACGGCGCGGCGGAGCTGGCCGAGGCCGGGGCGGACGTGGTGCTCACGGACCTGACGGAGTTCCCGGCCTGGCTCGCGGCCTTCGCCTGAGCCGGACCGGACGCTGCGCCTGAGCCCGGGCGGACGCTGCGATGTGCCGCCGGTGTGCGGTCGGCTACGCGGCCGCGCGGCGGCGCTGGGCGCGCGCCGAGCGGAGCAGGCCGCCGAGCGAGAGCAGGAAGCCCGCCGGCATCAGCATGCAGACCCAGTACGCGATGCTCGGGAACCGCGGCAGGTCGAAGAAGAGCGGGACGAACGTCACGATGGTGGCGATCGACCCGATGAGGAAGACGATCGCTCCGGCCCGGACCAGTCCGTCGCCAGGGCTCGTGGTGCTGCTCATGCCCGTTCCTCCAGCTGGATCCGGCTTCGATCGACGGTTCAGTGTCGCAGACCCCGCCTACCCCCGCCGATCGGCGGGGGTAGGCTCACCCCTGACGCTCAGGTCTCCCAGGAATCTCTCAGGCACTCTAGGAGAATGTCGGTCTTCCGGCGGGGGTGTCCCCGGGCGGGGGCCGAGTGCCGCAGCGGCAACGGTGGAGCAGGGTCAACGGTGGAGCAGGGGCGTAACGACGCATGGGTCTGACCAGTCACAAGGTGCTGGCGCTGTCCGCGCTGATCTCGGTTCTGGTGGTCGCCGGCACGGTCTGGGTGTGGCCCCGCCTCGCCAAGCGCTCCTGGGCGGCGGTCTTCGGCCGGCTGGGCACCATCGTGGGCACGCAGCTCGCGGTGATGTGCACGCTCGGCCTGGTGGCCAACAACTACTTCGCCTTCTACAGCAGTTGGGACGACCTGCTGGGCACCGGCAACGACGGTCCGGTGACCATCCAGAGCCAGCTCACGGCCGGCAAGGGCCACCAGGGCGTGCAGCAGATCTCCAACGAGAACGTGCGCGGCGCCAACACCGTGGGCCGTGACCCGCTGGTGGTCGGGAAGTTGGAGAAGATCCGCATCCCGGGCGCGAGCACCGGCCTGTCCACCGAGGGCTACGTCTACCTGCCGCCGCAGTACTTCCAGCCGCAGTACAAGGACAAGAAGTTCCCGGCGGCCATCGCGATCACCGGCTTCCCGGGCGACGCCAAGAACCTGATCACCAAGCTCAACTACCCCTCCACCGAGCTCCAGTTGATCAAGGACGGCAAGACCAACCCGACCGTCCTGGTGATGATGCGCCCGTCCCCGGCGATGCCGCGCGACACCGAGTGCGAGGACGTCCCGAACAGCACGCAGGCCGAGTCGTACTTCGCCAAGGACGTTCCGCAGGCCATCCGCAGCTCCTACCGGGTCGCCGAGGGCACCGGCAGCTTCGGCGTGATCGGCAACTCCACCGGCGGCTACTGCGCGCTCAAGCTGGCGATGAAGCACCCGGACGTCTTCAGCGCCGCCGTCTCGCTCTCCGGCTACTACAAGGCCGCCGACGACGCCACCACCGGTGACCTGTTCGCCGGCAGCAAGGACCGCCGCAACCAGGCCGACCTGGACTGGCGCCTGGCCAACCTGCCCAAGCCGGCGGTCTCGCTGCTGGTCGGCGGCAGCAAGGAGGGCGACGGGGACTACTACCCGGCCACCAAGAAGTTCATCGCGGCCGCCAAGGGCAGCGAGACCAAGGTCGCGGCGATCACCCTGGACACCGGCGGCCACAACTTCAACACCTGGTCCCGGATGCTCCCCGCCTCGCTCGGCTGGCTGGGCCAGCACCTCAACGTCCCGGCCTGAGACCGACCGGCACATGGGGGCGGCGTCGCGTGCCGATGGCTGTCGCCTGGACGGCTTCTCCTCAGTCGCCGCAGCTCCGCTGCTACTTCGCCCCCAGCCTTCGGCCGGGAGGTACCCCCACGTCG
>NZ_JYJF01000250.1 GCF_000955975.1 Saccharothrix sp. ST-888 | reverse complement strand
TTTCGGCGTTCGTGCTGTTCTCCTCCGCCGCCGGTCTGTTCGGCGCGGCCGGCCAGGGCAACTACGCTGCGGCGAACAGCTTCCTGGACGCCCTCGCCAGCTGGCGCCGCGCCGCCGGACTCCCCGCGACCTCCCTCGCCTGGGGCCTGTGGGCCGAGGACGGCGGCATGGCTGCGGCCCTGGTCCGCTCCGATGTGGAACGGATGGCGCGCGGCGGTGTCGCCGCGCTGACCGCCGAGGACGGCCTGCTGCTGTTCGACGCCGCCGTCGGTTCCGCCGATCCCGTGCTGGTGCCCATCCAGCTCGAACTCGCCGGCCTGCGCGCCCAGGCGAGCAGGGGCATGCTGCCGCCGCTGCTGCGGGGCCTGGTACGGGTGCCGATGCGACGCGCGGCCGAAGCCGGCGGCGGAACGGGCAGCGGCGGTGCGGGCGGCTCGGCACTGACGCAGCGACTGGTGTCCCTGTCCGAGGCGGAGCGAGAGGCCGCCCTGCTCGACCTCGTGTGCGCCGAAGTGGCGGCCGTCCTGGGCTATCCGAGTGCGGCCTCGGTCAACGCCGATCGCGCGTTCAAGGAACTGGGCTTCGACTCGCTGACCGCCGTCGACCTGCGCAACCGTCTCAACGCGGTGACCGGCCTGCGCCTTTCGGCCACCCTGGTGTTCGACTACCCGACCCCGACCGCCCTCGCCGAGCTGCTCCGCACCGAGCTCCTGGGCGCCCTGCCGGTCACCGGCCTCCCCAGCCCGGTGACCGCCGCCACGGACGACGACCCGATCGCGATCGTGGGTATGGCCTGCCGCTTCCCGGGCGGGGTGTCCTCGCCCGAGGACCTGTGGGGCCTGGTCGCGGGCGGACGGGACGCGGTCTCCTTCTTCCCCGAGAACCGTGGCTGGGACGTCGAGAACCTCTACCACCCGGACCCCGACCACCAGGGCACCTCGTACGCCCGGGAGGGCGGATTCCTGCACGACGCCGGTGTGTTCGACCCCGGGTTCTTCGGGATCTCGCCGCGTGAGGCGATGTCGATGGACCCGCAGCAGCGGCTGCTCCTCGAAACGTCCTGGGAGGCGTTCGAGCGGGCCGGCATCGACCCGGCCACCCTGCGCGGCAGCCGGACCGGTGTGTTCGTGGGCGTGATGTACAATGACTACGGCATGCTGCTCCAGCAGTCGGCCGAGGGCGCCGAGGGCCACGTCGGCACCGGCACCTCGGGGAGCATCGCCTCGGGCCGGGTGTCGTACACGCTGGGTCTGGAGGGTCCGGCGGTGACCATCGACACGGCCTGCTCGTCCTCGCTGGTGGCCCTGCACCTGGCCTGCCAGTCGCTGCGACAGGGCGAGTCGACGCTGGCGCTGGCCGGCGGTGTCACCGTGATGCTGACGCCGAGCACCTTCGTGGAGTTCAGCCGGCAGCGCGGCCTGGCAGCGGACGGGCGCTGCAAGGCGTTCTCGGACGACGCGGACGGCACCGGCTGGGGCGAGGGCGTCGGCATGATCCTGGTGGAGCGGCTTTCGGACGCCCGGCGCAACGGCCACCCGGTACTCGGGATCGTGCGCGGTTCCGCCGTCAACCAGGACGGCGCCAGCAACGGCCTCACCGCCCCCAACGGCCCCTCCCAGCAGCGGGTGATCCGCCAGGCCCTGGCCAACGCGGGCCTGTCGGCCGGACAGGTGGACGCGGTGGAGGCGCACGGTACGGGCACCCGGCTGGGCGACCCGATCGAGGCACAGGCCCTGCTCGCGACGTACGGCAAGGACCGGGCCGAGGACCGTCCGCTGTGGCTGGGCTCGGTGAAGTCGAACCTGGGGCACACCCAGGCGGCGGCCGGTGCGGCGGGCGTGATCAAGATGGTGCAGGCGATGCAGCACGGCGTGCTGCCGAAGTCCCTGCACGTCGGCGAGCCGTCC
>NZ_JYJF01000026.1 GCF_000955975.1 Saccharothrix sp. ST-888 | reverse complement strand
TCCGCGCCGAGGGCCTTGACCAGGTCGTCGACCGACCGCGTGGACACGCCGTGGACGTAGGCCTCCATGATGACCGCGTACAGGGCCTGGTCGATCCGGCGTCGCCGCTCCAGCACAGCAGGCTCGGGAAGAAGCTCCCCGACCGCAGTTTGGGGATGGCCAGGTCCAGGTCGCCGGCCTGGGTGGTCAGGGTCTTGTCCCGGTGGCCGTTGCGAAACGCGGTGCGCGTCTCGGTGTGCTCGTTCCATTCCGCGCCGATCCGGGCCGTGGCCTCGGCCTCGATCAGCTCCTGAAGCATCCGCTCGGCCACCCCACGGACGAGTTCGAGCCCGTCCGCCGAACGTAGTGACTCCAGCAGGCGTAGTAGGTCATGCTAGGACAGGGCCACCGTGCATCTCCATCGTTGAACTGGCAGTTCACTACGGAGAGTTGCACGGTGGCTGACTCATGCTCAGGGAGCGTGAGTCCTTCGCAGGTGTGCGCCCCGGGAGCGAGCCCGCGCACACCTCAACTTTGATCGGCTACACCATCCCGCGGGACGCCATCGGAGTTCAGCGCGCAAGCTTCGCGGTTGCGGGTGGGCTCGCTTACGCGCACGGCCCCCGACGCGCTCCAGGGGATTGCGCCGGGGGCCGGTGTGCATGGCGGCGGACGCCGCTCACGGGGATGCCGGGGTCAGGTTCCCGGGAGCGGGGCGGTCCGTACGGGCGTCGCATTGGAGATGCTCCAGTGCTGGGCTGGGACGGTGTAGCAGTCCCAGACCTGGAGCTGCGTCCCGTTTACGGTGCTGGCGTCGGGGTCGTCCAGGCAGCGGCCGGTAGCCGGGTTGTATAGACCGCCTGTGCCGGTCGGTAGCCATTGCTGGTTGGAGCCGCCGCTGCAGGTCCACAGCAGGACGTGGGTGCCGTTCGCGGGTGTTCCGTGGTCGGCGTCCAGGCAGTGCCCCTGGTTGGTGACGGTGCCGTTCGCGTTGAGAATCCAGGACTGGGCGGCGATGCCGGGGTAGCAGTCCCAGACCTGGGCGGGGTTGCCGTCGGCGGT
This sequence comes from Saccharothrix sp. ST-888, assembly GCF_000955975.1. Lineage (GTDB taxonomy): Bacteria > Actinomycetota > Actinomycetes > Streptomycetales > Streptomycetaceae > Kitasatospora. The sequence goes on along the minus strand of NZ_JYJF01000026.1, from coordinate 64,317 downwards.
CTGGCCGTTGCTGCTGTCGATGCACTTTCCGACGCCGGTTCCGCTCTGGATCACGGTGGGGGCGGAGGTGGTCACGGGGCTGGCAAAGGGGTGGATCGCGACCTCCGCCGCACTGCCGTTGAAGTAGGCCGCCGGCGCGCTGCTGTTCCTGAACCTGCCAATGACGAGCGGCCCGCCGCTCTGGAAGGCGGTGCTGTGTAGACCGGTCCCGGCGAGTGCGCCGTTGACGAAGAGCAGCAGTTGCTTGGTGTCGGCATTGTAGGAGGCCGTCAGTTGTTGCCAGGTGCCGAACTGCACTCGGGCGGTGGCGTTGGTGGAGTCCGTCTGGTCGATGGCCGCGCCGTTGGTGTCGGACACTGCCATGCCGAAGCGCCACTCGGACACGCCGGATCCCCGGTCTGAGGGCCAGAGTTGGAAGGTGCTGGCAGTTGTTCCGTCCTGCGAGAGGAGGACGCCGCCGGAGCTGTTCGCCTTGGCCCAGAGGGAGATGGTGAACGACTTGGTGGTGTCGAGGGCGAAGGCCCCCGTGGTCAGGGCGGAGTCGGTGCCGTTGAAGGCGGCAACATCGGTGCTCCGGCCGCCCACGGTGTCGGCGTGGAATGCCGCACCGCCCTGGACGGTCAGCGGGTGGGCCCCGGTGGTGTCGGCGGCAGTGGTACTGCCGGTCGCCTCGTTGAGCTTCCAGCGGCTGAGCGGCGCGCGGAAGTCGCCGGCGGTGAATGCTCCGGCGAAGTCGTTCACGGGTGTGACGGCGGTACCGTCCACGGTACGGCCGGGCCAGACGACCAGCTTGCCGTCGGCGGTCAGCGCCCACAGGTCGGTGATGCCGTCACCGGTGAGGTCGCCATTGGAACCGACGATCGGGAAGGCTGCCGGGGTGACCCCGCTGGTGGTGGGGATGGTTCCACTGGTGGGATCGGTGAGTGCGGTGTAGTTGACCGTGCCGTCCGCGTTCTTGGTGATCGGGTAGGCGTGGATGGTGCCGTTGATGCGATCGCGGGCCCACAGAGTGGGCTGGGAGCCGCCGTTGGCGGGGCCGGGTCCGATCAGGTCGTAGTTGTCCCAGTTCCCCTTGGAGACCTGGGTGTCGGTCGGTTTGAGTAGTCGGGCACTGGTGGTACCGGGCGGGAAGAGCCAGAGCTGGTGGTTGATAACGGCGAGAAGGGAGGTACGGGTGAGGATGTGGCTGCCGTTGGCGTCTGTGCTGACGTTCTCCCCTTCGGGTGTGCCGAGGGCGAGGATCTGGGTGGCGTTCGACCAGTCGGTGCCGAAGTCGGCGGGGCAGGTGATGGCCGCGCCCGTGATGTCCTGGCAGGTCACCGGGGTGTTGCTGGTAGTGCCGGACTTGTAGAACGAGGTGCGGGAGATGAGGTTGCCGTGGCCGTCGTTCTTGTACAGGTACAGCCGGGGGTCACCAGCAGGGTGGGCGATCAGGTCGTCCACCGGCGCACCACCGTACAGTGAGGCGCGATGGGTGACCTGGACGCCGTTCCATGTGCCTGTCGGCGAAAACGCGGCTGAGCCGCTGACGTTCCCGGCGGCGGTCGCTCCGTCCAGCGCTGGGCGGATCAGCCGGAGGTTGCCGCTCACGTCCGGCAGTACCACATCGGGTTTCCCGTCGCCCGTAAGATCGCCGAAGACCGGCATGCTCCCCGGCTTCCACGGTGCGTAGAAACTGTAGGCGGCGGGCTGACTGTAGTTTCCGGCATTGTCCTGGGACTGCACGTAGAGGATGTTGGTTCCCCAAGTGCCCGGAACATAGCTGAAGTTGGCCGTGCCATCGGCGCCGGCCGTGACCGTGCCGGGGTCGCCGCAGTGCCAACCGGTGACCGGCGCGGGGTTGTTGCTCCAGCGGAAGCAGGCGACGCCCGAGGCGTTGCCGCCGGCCGGGGCAGGGTCGGTGCCGCTGATGGTAAAGGTGCCCGCGTCGGTGTTGAACTTGGCGGGGCTGCTGTTGGGCGTGCCCGAGGGCGGGAAGTCGGCAGAGCTGACGCTCACCGTCGGTGACGTCTTGTCGACCCGGAAGTAGCACGAGTCGGAGGCAGACGAGGTGAGGATGTCGTCGGTGGCGTTGGCCGTCCAGCCGTACTGGTGGCCGTCGCTGAGGGAGTTGATCCCGACGGGGACGGTCGCCGTGTTGAACGAGCCGAGCCAGCCGCTGTCAGCCGACCAGTTGAACTGGCTATTGTTGTCGTCCCAGAGCCGGAAGCTGGTGTGCAGGTTGAACCCGGCCGGGGACCAGCTGCTGGCTGAGAGGGTGATGTTCTGGTTGGCGCCCACCCAACCGGGGCTGTAGGAGGCGCCACCGCCGGGAGTCCGGCATCCGTTGTACTGGTTGGTGGCGGCGAAGCCCGGGGACGGACTGGTGGCCGGACCCCAGATGCTCGGGGTGATGTCGTACTCGGTGACGATCTTCGGGTTGTTCGAGAGATGCTTCCGGTACGTCTTGTCGTCCTCATCGTCGGGCACGATCGCGACGGTCCAGACGTCCCACTTGCGGGCAACGGCGGTCTGCATCATCGAGGTGACGTCGAAGTCGATCGGCCCGGCGCCGGTGATCTTGGTGGAGGGGCCGACCTTGTCGCAGCCGCTCATTCCGTTGCCGCACGGCTGGTTGTTCCAGGTGGTGTGGCTGTCGATCTGCGGAGTGTTGTAGAGGCCGAGCGGAACCTCGGTGCTGGGACTGGAAGCGTCGACCACGTTGGCGTAGAGCGTCGAGCCGTAGATGGTCGGCGGCTGGGGCGCGCCGCCGGGTTGCGTGTAGAGGACCGGGTTGACGGCGATCTGGTAGTAGGCGCGGTAACGGCCGTAGCCGGTGCAGTCGCTGTAACCGCAGTAGCCGGTACCGAGGTTGGTCACCGAGTTGTAGTTCTCGACGTCCGGATGGTTCTCCTGGACCTGGAGCGAGCCCTGGGTGCTGCCGGACGCACTGGTAAGAGTCGGGTCGAGGTACCAGGGCCCGGTGCCCTTGCCCAGCGTCTCCGAGTCGGGGGTGAGCTCGATCGCGGTGTCGGTGGCCTTGATACCGATCTTCGCGACCGTGGCGCCATCGCCAGGACCTCTCGGCCCTGACCCGCCGGCGGGCGTGGTGGGCTCTGCCCTCGGGGCGACACTACGAGGACTCGCCTTGGCTGCCTTGGAGTTGGCGACCGGGGCCTTGGGCGTGCTGGAGTCCCACTGGAAGGGCGTGGGAGCGTGCAGACGTACCTTCCCGTCGCCGTCCTTGACGCTGACGTTCCCGGCCTTGTCAGTGGCCACGCTCAGGCCAGTGGCCTGGACCGGGAAGTGCAGGGTCTTGAGTCTCACATCGGCTGCCGCGGTCGCCGTGTGGACGACGATGACATCCCGCCAGCCGCCGTCCGGCAGCGCGGTGAGCTGCAGGTCGACGTCGGGCAGGACGTCGCGGTAGCTGGCGGTGTCGCCGGATAGTGTGGGTGCGGGCAGCGTGAAGGGTGCGGTGACGGCGAGCTTCTTGCCGTCGGCGGTGGCGATGGTGGCGAGCGGGCCGTCGCCTCCGCCCGAGACGGTCAGGGCATTGGTGGTGACCGCAGGACTGAGAGTCCCATCGCTGTTGCGCCGCAGCGTGGTGTCCAGGTCGGCCCACGCCGTGCCGCGCTTGGTCCGCACCGGCTGGAGGAAGTCGGAAGTGGTGAGTCTGCCGTTCGGATTGGCCGTGGTCTGCGACGTCTCGGTGGTCAGTGCGTCGACCACGACGGGCTTTCCAATGGACCTGGCTTGCTGGCGGGCGTTCAGGATCGACTGCTGCTGGTCCGTCAGCGCTGCCCGGGCGGGTCCGGCGGACGGCGCGGGTCCGGCGGCGACAGAGGCCGGCGCGATGAGCAGGCCGACGCCCAGCGCGGTGGTCGCCGCCAGTGCCACCAGGCGTCGTGTCCGCGCTCGCGGTGGGCCCGATGTTCGAGATGCCCGGTTTATCGGTTTGACGTGGAACATGACGGTGAAGTGCCCCCTCTTCGGTATCCGCAACGTTCATACGGAGGTTCGGAGCGGAACGATGTGGCTTCCGCACGGGTGCCGTCAAATGCTCCGTCACCAAATGTCCATATGTCCTGATTGAACATCAGGTCTCATGTAACGAATGAGCAAATCACGGATCATCTATGTCCGTGGACGGACAGATTGGTTCCATGGGCCTCTAAGGTCTGACTGATCTTCGGATCTTCATGTCGACAAGCCCACCCATTGGGCTGATTCGTACCCGGAGTTGACCTTTGAGAGCCACACGCGCTCAAGGACCAGTCGGGCGATGGCTGCGCAGTCGGCCTCGCTGGCTGAGTCTGATAAGTCTGCTGGCGGTCTTGATGTCCCTCCTGGCGGCACCGCCCGCCGAGGCACTGGCATCCCGCCGCCCCCATGGCAAAGTATGGACCCCGCCGAACACGCCCCTGGGCAAGGGCGGAAAGCCTCTTTCAGGTAGGAACCTCACCGTAGGCGAACTCAGCCCGCCCAAGTTCCCTGTTCCAGCTGACTGGAAGCCCTCGGCACACCGTGAGGCGGTCGGCTCAGCCACGGTGACCATCGGTGCCGATCCGGGTGCAGCCCACCGGAGTCTCGCCGGTTCGGCCGACCGGGCAGGCGGCCAACCGCTCACCCAGGCCGGGCAGTTGCCGATCGCGCTCGCTCCGGGCAAGAAGGCCAGCCAGTCGGCACAGCAGGTACGGGTCGACGTCACTGACCGAAGCAAGGGCGAAGCCGCCGGAGTCAGCGGCCCCGTGGTCGCCCTGACCGACGCAACCCCCGCCACGGACACGGCGCACAGCGTGACAGTCTCGGTCGACGTCAAATCCCTTCAGGGCGACGGATGGTCGGATCGCGCCCAACTGGTGGCGCTGCCCGCCTGCGCGTTGACGACCCCCCAGCTCGACGCGTGCCGCAAGCGGACCCCGGTCGCGTCCTCCCTCGACCCGAGCACCGGAGTGCTCACCGCCGAGGTGACCCTGCCGGGCAGCCAGGCGGCGGGTGCCAGGAAGAGCGCTCTCGCAGCGCCGACCGGTCGGGGCAGCGCGGCCCAGCCCGGCTTCCTCCAGCCTGCTGCGGCGCCCTCGGTATCGGCCGCCGTGCTCGCGGCCGTCTCCTCGCCGTCCGGTGCCATGGGCAGCTACTCGGCGTCCCCGCTCTCCCCGTCCGCGGCCTGGGGCGCCGGGACGAACATGGGTACCTTCACCTACTCGTACCCGATCCAGACCCCGGCCTCCATCGGTGGTTCGGCGCCCTCGGTCAGTCTGAGTTACGACTCTTCGTCGATCGACGGCAAGACCTCCTCGACCAACGCGCAGGCGTCCTGGGCCGGCGAGGGCTGGGACTACCAGCCGGGGTTCATCGAGCGGACCTACCGGGGCTGCGACAAGAACGGGATCCCCAACTCCGGTGACCAGTGCTGGGCCGGGTGGAACGCCCAGCTGAACCTCGGCGGCCACTCCGGCACCCTGGTCCACGACGATGCCACCGGCGTCTGGCGCCTGAAGGGCGACGACGGCTCGAAGGTCGAGCGGCTGACCGGTGCGGCCAACGAGGCCCACGGCGGCGAGTACTGGAAGGTCACCACCACCGACGGCACGGAGTTCTACTTCGGCCTCAACCACCTGCCCGGTGGCAACAACAGCGACCCGGCGGCCAACTCCGTCGAGTACGAGCCGGTCTACTCGCCGGGCAGCGGAGACGACTGCTACGACGCAGCCAAGGGCAACGCGTCGTGGTGTCAGGAGGGCTGGCGCTGGAACCTCGACTACGTCGTGGACCCGCACCAGAACCTGATCACCTTCACGTACCAGCAGGACCTGAATTACTACAGCCGCGGCGGCGGCCAGAACAACGGCACCGGCACGCTCACGGCGTACGCCCGGTCTGCCGAGCTGACCCAGATCTCCTACGGTCAGCGCCTGCCCGAGCAGATCGCGGCGAACGGCGGCGCGAAGCCCGCGGCGAAGGTGCTGTTCACCACCGCCGAACGCTGCACCCCCGGCGGCAGCATCACCTGCACCGCCGCCCAGCGCACAACGGCCAACCAGTCGTCCTGGCCGGACACGCCGCTCGACGAGAACTGCGCGGCCAAGGACACCTGCACCAACTACTCGCCCACCTTCTGGTCCCCGCTGCGACTGGCGAAGATCGAAACCCAAGTACTGGTCGGCACGGCCTACAACACGGTCGACACCTGGGACCTCAAGTACAAGTTCCCCGACCCGGGTGACGGGACGAAGCCCTCACTGTGGCTGAGCTCGGTCCAACACACCGGCAGCAACGGGCAGACCGCCCAGACACTGCCCGCGGTGGCCTTCACCGAGCGGATGCTGCCCAACCGCGTGGACGGCCTGGTCCCGGCCGAGCCAGCCTTCAACCGCCCGCGCATGCAGCAGATCGACACCGAGACCGGCGGTCGGATCATCGTCAACTACCGGTCGACCGAGTGCTCCCGCGTCAACAGCACCATGCCGTCCTCCGAGGACGGCAACACCAAGGCCTGCATGCCGGTGAAGTGGTACTTGCCGGGGTCGTCCGCGAAGGACCCGGTGGCGGACTGGTTCCACAAGTACCTGGTCTCCTCGGTCGCCGAGCAGGACGCGGTCACCGGCCCGAGCCTGATCAAGTCCACCGACTACACCTACGGCGGCGATGCGGCCTGGCACCGCAACGACTCGGAGCTGACCGAGGACAAGACCCGTACCTGGGACGAGTTCCGCGGCTACCAGACGGTGACTACCACCACCGGAAGCGCCTACCCGGGCGAAGCCCCCAAAACCCAGCAGGTGAGCACCTACCTGCGCGGCATGAACGGCGACCACAAGGCCGACGGCAGCACCCGCAGCGTCTCGGCGTCCTTCACCCCGTACCCCGGCGCCACGGCTGTCACCCGCATCGACGACGACTGGCTCGCCGGCACCGTCCTGGGAACGCAGACCTCCGACAAGGCGGGCGGCGACATAGTCTCCGCCGAGACCACCGTCCCGTCCGGTGATGTGGCCACCGCTACCCGCAAGCAGTCCAAGGGCATGCCCGACCTCGTCGCCCGCTACGACTCCGCCCGGAGCGACAGCACTTCCTGGGGGAAGAAGGCGGACGGTTCCTGGCGGACCACCACCACGGCCGCAACCACGGACCCCGCTCACGGCAACCGGGCGGTCCAGGTAGACGACAAGGGCGACGGCACCGCCGCCACGCCCGAGGTGTGCGCCAGCAAGAGCTACGCGTCCGGCAGCAATCCGATGATGCTCACCGTCGTCGCACGCGAGCTGATCGTCACCGGCCCCTGCGGCACCACACCGAACACGTCCAACACCCAGAAGGACACCCGGACCCTCTTCGACGGCCAGCCGTTCGGCCAGGCCGGCGCGACCGCCGACCCGACCAGCACTCAGGCCATCGACTCCTACGACACCGACGGCAAACCGGTCTACGCCACGCTGACCACAGCGACGTTCGACGCCTACGGCCGCCCGAAGACCTCGGCCGGCCCCGATGGCAAGGTGACCACCACCGATCTCACCCCCGCCAGCGGCGCGATACCGACCAAGGTCACCCTGACCGGCCCGATGGGCCAGGACTGGGCCACGTCCCAGACCTTCGACCCGGGCCGCAGCCAGCCACTCGTGTCGACCGACGCCAACGGCCGCAGCACCACCAGGCAGTACGACGGGCTCGGCCGTCTCACCGCGGCCTGGAACCCCGACAACCCGACCAACCAGCCGGCCAACTACACCTTCTCGTACTCCGTCAACGGCCTCACCGCCCCCTCGGTGGTGACCTCCAAGTCGCTGAACGAGGACGGTAGTTACTCGGTCAAGAACGAGCTGTACGACGGTCTCGGACGGCTGCGCCAGACCCAGGCCAACGGGGCGAACGGCCCGGGCACCGGCCGCCTGATCGCGGACGTCGTCTACGATTCCCACGGCTGGCCCGTCAAGAAGTCCGCGCCACACTTCGACAACGCCAACGAGCCGAACGCGACGATATTCGTCTCGCAGGACTCGCAGGTGCCTGCCCAGGACTGGATCACCTACGACGGCCAGGGCCGGGTGACCTCCGACGCGTTCGTCTCCTACGGACAGCCGCAGTGGACGTCCACCACCGTCTACCCGGGCGTGGACCGGACCGACACGGCGCCGCCGCCCGGCGGCCAGCCGAGCAGCACCATCACCGACGCCCGCGGCCGTACCACCCAGCTGTGGCAGTACCGCACCGCCGCCGCCACCGGTTCCGCCTCGGACGCGAACTTGACGTCCTACTCGTACACGCCGGCCGGCCAGCCGGACAAGCGCACCGACTCTGTGGGAAACGTCTGGTCGTACCTCTTCGACCTGCGCGGCCGGCAGACCTCGGTGACCGACCCCGACAGCGGCACCACGACGACGGCGTACGACGTCAACTCGCGGATCGCCTCCACCACCGACGCCAAGGGCAACAAGCTCAGCTACACCTACGACGTGCTCGGCCGCAAGACCGGCATGTACGCCGGCGATGTGGCCCCGGCCAACGAGCTCGCCGGCTGGACGTACGACACGGTGCCGGGCGCCAAGGGCCAACTCGCCTCATCCACACGGTACGTAGGCGGTACCTCGGGCTCGGCGTACACCCAGTCCGTCACCAGCTACGACACCATGTACCGCCCGCTGGTGACCAGCACCACCATCCCGGCATCGGAAGGGGCGCTCAAGGGCACCTACACCACCAGCAATCAGTACTCGCCGATCCTGGGTTCGCTGATCCACACGGATTTCCCGGCGCTCGGGGGGCTACCTGCGGAGGGTGTCGACTACAGCCCCAGCAACACCGGTCTGCTGATCGCGTCCGGCGGTATGAGCACTCTGGTTCAGGATGTCCAGTACGACCCGCTGGGTCGGGCGATCAAGACCACCCTCGGCGACTTCGGTAGCCAGGTGGTCTCCACCCAGCAGTACGACTGGGCCACCGGCCGGGTGATCCGGTCCTTCCTGGACAAGCAGGTGGGCCAGACCTCGCTGGACCAGATCAGCTACACCTACAACCCGGCTGGCCAGATCACCTCGGTCACCGATCTGCAGAACACGACGGCCACCGACCAGCAGTGCTTCAGCTACGACTACCTCGGCCGGCTCACCAATGCCTGGACCGACACCGGCGGTACCACCACCAAGCCCACCGGCACCTGGACGGACAGCTCCGGCGCCAACCACGGCGCGGGCACCGCGGTGTCCGTTCCCGGTATCGGTGCCTGCACCAACAGCGACGGTCCGGCCATGAGCGGAACTCCGTCCAAGCCGAGCGTCGGCGGCCCCGCCCCGTACTGGCAGACGTACGGCTACGACGCCACCGGCAACCGCAAAAGCCTGGTCCAGCACGACGTCACAGGCGACACCGGCAAGGACGTCACCACCTCCCAGGCATTCGGCAGTGGGCCGAACACCTCGACCAGCGCCCCGAACACGGGCGGTGGTACGGGTGGCCCGCACGCTCTGCTGACCTCCTCGGTCAAGTCGGCCGCCGGCACCAAGGTGACCTCCTACCAGTACGACGTCGCCGGCAATACCACCGGCATCACCGACACGGCCGGGACCACGACCCTCACATGGAACGGCGAGGACAAGCTCGACTCCCTCGCCAAGAGCGGCCAGTCGCAGTCCACGTCCTACCTCTACGACGTGGACGGCAGCCAGCTGATCCGCCGAGACCCCGGCAAGACCACGCTCAACCTGGGAAGCGACGAGCTCACCCTCGACACCTCGTCCGGGTCCATGTCCGACGTCCGCTACTACCCCTCACCCGGCGGTCTGACCATCACCCGGGTCACGGCGGCCACCGGCGGCGGCAAGCTGGTCTACCAGGCGTCCGACCCGCACGGCACCAACAGCGTGCAGATCGACACCGACGCCGCGGAGACCCCCACCCGCCGCCCGACCGACCCGTTCGGCAACCCGCGCGGCACCCAACCCGACGCCTCAACCTGGGCCGGCGACAAGGGATTCGTCGGCGGCACCAAGGACGACGCAACCGGCCTGACCAACCTCGGCGCCCGCGAGTACGACCCCGCCCACGGACGGTTCATCAACCCCGACCCGCTACTCGCGGAGTTCGACCCCCAGCAATGGAACGGCTATGCCTACAGCGACAACTCACCGGTCGACAAGACCGATCCCTCGGGACTCGCGTGGATGTGCATGGACACCTGCGGGGCGACGGACCGGCCGCGCAACGGCACCCCACTGTCACCCGTAGCCCAGGCTGAGGAACGCAATGCACAGGTCACCCATGTGGCCACAACAGGGAGTAACGGTTCAGGCCACGGAGGAAGCGGAGGCGGGGGCGGCCACGCAAAGAGCAAATGCGGTGGCTTCAGCGGCTGGCTGAAGTGCACGGCCAAGAGCGCCACCCACGCCGTCGTCAAGGTGGTCAAGGAGCATCCGGTCATCGCCGCGATGGTCGTCACGGCCGTCGTCGTCGGAGCCGCAGCCTGCGTCATCGTGAGCGTCGGAGCCTGCGGGGCCGTGCTATTCGGCGCAGCCGTGGCCACGACAACCGGCGCAGAGGCGGGAGTGGCGAGCGCCCTCATCGGCGCTGCGGCTGCTGCCACCGCCGAAGGCGCCGTGGCCCTCGGCGGTGCAGCACTGGCAAGCCTCGGCGTGGGTGGCGCGGTGGCGGCTGCGACCGCGCAGAAGGCCGAGCAGGCCGCCGGCGGCGTGAGTGCCCGCGCGGCACAGCCGGCTGCCAAGGAGGCCACGGCGGCCAGCAAGGCCGCCCGCCCGAGCACCGACGGCGCAAACCCGCCTTGCAACAGTTTCCCGGCAGGTACTCAGGTAAAGCTGGCCGACGGCTCCACCAAGTCCGTCGACCGCATCCAACTAGGTGACGAAGTCACCGCCACCGACCCGCAGACCGGTACCACCGTGCCCCGGCCGGTCACGGCCACCATCGTGACCCCGGACGACCAGGAGTTCACCAACCTCACCATCGCGACAACAGGGCCCCGCGCCCCACCCACCGACCCGCAGACCATCACCTCGACGGCACACCACCCGTACTGGGACATCACCACCCAGCGCTGGACCAACGCCGCCGACCTCAAGCCCGGCGACCAACTCCGTCGCCCCGATGGCACGACCATCCAGATACTCGCCGTCGATTCCTACCGCACCACCCCGCAGACCGCCTACAACCTCACCGTCGCAGACCTGCACACGTACTATGTACTCGCGGGCTCGACGCCGGTCCTCGTACATAACAGCGGGTGTGGCGACGTTGCATTGGGGCGAGGGGTCAAGTCCGGCGACGCTTTGTCCTCTTTCACCTCTCCGAAGCCGGAGACTGAATTCGTATTCGACTCCGATGCAGGAAAATTCTTGGCAGGCGACCGTGAGCGAATTCCCGGGGGGCTCAGTCCGCATGAGCAGCTAGCAGAATCCATGGGTGCCGATAAGAGTACCGTGCTGGGTGGTACCGTCTTCCGCGATAATGGCCGCTTGGTATTCACGGAAAATAGTGGGCACTATGGTCACAGGTGGACGGATGCGACACGCCAGCAATTTCAAGAATTCTTGAATGGGCATGGAATTGAGTATGACTACAGGCCATGGGGCTGAGATGACCGAATGGACTCCGGTGGTGTACCGCGGCGACGGGGCATGGATTGGAATCATGCCCGACGGTCGGATCGGCGTAGGCGTTGAGCTGGAGGGCCGGGCGACCCTTGAGGGCTCTGGGTTCGTTCCCATGTGGCCCTTCATGGAGCGCGATCTCCCTGCTTGCCTTGGGGAGTTTTCCCGCGCATGGGAATCTCTCAAAGGGGGCGGTGTGTCAACTCCCGAGAAGCTGATCGAGCTGACCGTTGGAGCGGCGTGGAATTCTGGCCGCTCGTATTGGATGCAGCTAGCCGCCCCCTGGGTCGTTGAGATGGTGAAGCAGCCAAATTTCGACCGTGAATTCATCCGCGAGCTTCTCGGCAGGATGGTAAATTCGGAGGTTCTGGATTCGGAGCTGCGGGAGCGAGTACAGCGTGCTAGTTCCTAGCTGAACACTTGCCACGGCGATAGTGATCGGCTCCTTCCCTTGGCAAGCGCCGACACGGTGTGGCCACCGGTGAAGTAAGTCGTAGCGCCGGTGCGGCAAATGCCCATGAGGCCCCGCTGGATTTGGTTCCAGCGGGGCCTCTTTGGGTTCTGACGGCAGTAGTTGACGGCAACGTCAGCGGACGGGTGCTGCACAAAGTGGCGGTTCGTCGCCGTCGTCGGGCCGGATGGCGGGCTGGGCGGGGTCGCGGAGGGAGTTGCCGAGGAGGTCTATGGCGTCGCGCTGGAGGCGGAGTCGGACGTGGGCGTAGACGGTGGCGGTGACGCCGATGTGGGCGTGGCCGAGGAGTTCCTTGATCACGACGAGTTCGACGCCCTGTTCCAGGAGCAGAGTGGCCGCTGAGTGGCGGAGATCATGGAACCGGATGCGTCGGAGCGTGGCCCGGCGGAGCAGGGCGTTGAAGTGCCGGCTGAGGGTCGCTCCCTCGATCGGGGCACCGTTAGGCCGGGTGAAGACGTAGCCGCTGGCTTTCCAGCCCGCGCCCGCTGCTTCGCGTTCCTGACGTTGCCGGGTGCGGTGCTGTTCGAGTGAGCGCAGGCACGGCGTGGGCAGGGCGATGCGCCGCTCGGAACTCTGGGTCTTGGTGGGCAGGGCGGTCAGGCCGCTGGAGTTGGTGCGCTGGAGGGTGCGGCGGATGCTGGCGGTGCCGCCGGCCAGGTCGAGGTCTTCCCAGCGCAGGCCGAGGAGTTCGCCCTTGCGGAGCCCGGTGCGCAGAGCGAGTTCGAACAGTGCGTGGAGGCGGTGGCCGTGGGTGGCAGCGAGGAACGCGCGGGCTTCCTGGGCGGTGAGGGGTTCGAAGCGGCGGGGCCTCGGGGTGCCCATGCGGACGTTGCGGGCGACGTTGCGGGGGATCTCCTCCTCCCGGACGGCGTGCTCCAGGGCGGACTTGAGGACGGAGTGGACGTAGGCCAGCGTCAGCGGGGACAGCCGCTTGGAGCAGCACGTTCCGATGGCGCAGCACCGGGGCTGGTCGCGGGCGGTGTCGAGGCCGCGTGCGCAGCACTGGCAGGTGGTGCGGAGTTGGTCGAGCCAGGTGCGGACGTCCTTGGCGGTGAGCTTGGAGAGCTTCTTCTTGCCGAGGCCGGGGATGAGGTAGAGGCGGACGCAGGCGGTGTAGCGGGTGTGGGTGTTCTCGCGGAGGCGGTGGACGGCGACGGTCTCCAGCCAGTAGGTGAGGAACGCGGCGACGCTGCCTTGCGCGGAGGGGGCGGGGACTCCGCGGTTGCTGGTGGCGATCTTCTCGGTGAGCTTGGCCAAGGCGTCCTTGCGGGTGCTCCCGTAGACGCGGACGCGCTTGCGGGTGTCGCCGACGGCCAGCACGTATCCGGCGGCTTCCCAGCGGCCGTCCTTGCGCTGGTAGACGGTGCCGTCCCCGTTGGCGCGGCTGCGGCGGGAGGCGGGGGTGTCGCGGGGTGTGGTCATCAGGCGGCTTCCTGTTCGAGTCGGGTGCGGATGAAATCGGTGAGGGCGAGAGCCGGGATGCGGCGGGAGCGGCCGAGGGTGATCGAGCCGAGTTGCCGGGTGCGGAGCAGGTCGTAGACGGCGGAACGGCCGAGTTTGAGACGGGCCATGACCTGAGGGACCGTCAGCAGCTCCTGCGAGGCGGCCAACCCGTGACGGTCTGCGGCGAGGTTCGGGGGAGCGGTCATGGGCGGTCATCACCTTCGTGCCGGAGCTGCCGTTGATGGGCACGGTCGTGCCGGACAGCGGCGGCGAGGAGTTCTTCGCCGGGGCTGTAGCCCGAGCCGTGGTAGGTCCAGTGGCCGACCACGAGGGTCGTGCTCGGGTCGAAGTCGGGCAGGTCGGTGTGTGCGCGTGCCTGTTCGGTGCGCCAGGTGCGGCGGGCGTCGCGCAGAGCGCCGAGGGTGACGGAGTAGCAGCGGGACTTGGTGGAGAAGTGGCCCCGGAAGCCGAGCATGTGCGCCCACTTCCAGAGCTTGAGGCTGGCGAACTCCGGGTGCCGGCCCAGGTCCCAGCAGGTGCGGATCATCTGCCGCACGTGCCGTTCCACGGCCAGGCGGGGCAGCGGTCGGGACTGACCGGTACCCGAGCAGGTCCGGCACTCCACCGGCACGCCGGTCTGTGCGGACAGGGCCATGCCGCGCCCCTGGCAGGGGCGGCAGAACAGCGCGCGGTCCAGGGTGCCGGAGGCATCGGCGGACTTGGTGGCGTACTTGGCCACGTACGCGGCGACGGCCTGATCGGTGAGTTCGGCGTCGGTGCCGAAGGCGGCGATCTCGCGGACGTCGATCTGTGTGCCCCAGGCGAGTTCGCGCTCCCCCACGGCGTCGGAGGTGACGGTCAGAGTGACGCGCTCGGCAGCGGCCTTGATCGCGTGGCTGAGGACTTCGGCGGTCGCGTACCCGGGCGGGGGCTCGCTGCTGCCTTCCGAGCCGTCGAAGCGGATCACGGCGTGGTAGTGGACCAGGCCGCGCTTCTGGTACTCGGCGACCTTGGCGAAGGACACCCGCAGTTCTTCGCGCAGGGCCTTTTGCGTCATGTCGAGGGCAGCGGCGATCTCGCGGCGCAGGTAGATCGTGAAGCGTCGCCACAGGTCCGAGGCGTGCGCGTTGAACAGCACCGCGCCGCAGTAGTCGTACGTCTTCGGGTTGAGGGGCGTGCCGAGGGTCTTGTCGTCCTTGGCGTGGTGCTTGCCGCAGCGGCACGCCTGGTTGCCGTCCTTGGCGCGGTTGTGGACCGGGCCGAAGGACGGGGCGGTCAGGGTGGCGAAGACGCGGGGGTGCGTGCGCACGCTCTCGGGGACGGTCTTGCCGCCGGACAGGCCCGCGCGGATCAGATGGAAGGTGTCGGCAGCGTAGACGCGGGAGCAGGAGGGGCAGCGCGAGGCACGGCGGTTGCCGCAGGCGGTCAGCAGGCGTCCGGTGGGTTCGTCGGCGGTGCTGTAGGAGCGCAGGACTTCGCCGGTGGCGGTGTCCACGGTGGCGGTGTGGCCGATGAGGCGTACGGGTTCGGTGCAGCCGCCGAGCCGTTCGATCTGTTCGCGGAGGCGGTCGAAGTTGTCGAGGTTGACCAGTTCGACCAGGTCCCGCACGGCGGGGCTTGCCACGTGGCGCAGGTCCAGGGCGACCATGTCGGGGCGTGTCCCTTCTGTGGGTGGGGTGGCCCCGAGCAGCAACCAGCCAGGCAGGAAGGCGTGTTGGTGCTGCTCGGGGCCTGGGAAGCCGAGCCCGGTCGGGCGGGGTCGGTCAGGTGGGGAAGGGGCAGCGGGCTCAGGCGGAGAGCTGAGCGTGTGCGGCGGTGGCCAACGGCAGCGTGACGCCCAGGCGGGCCTTCAGCTGACCGGGCGTGATGTGCTGGCCCTGCTCGGCGTGATGCGTCTCGGCGATGCGCCGGGCAGCCGTCAGCAGGGCCTCAGGGACGGCCGGGAGCGCGGCGGACGCGGTCGTCTTGGCCGGCACGGGAGCAGGCTCAGGCTCAGGCTCAGCGGCGAGGATCACAGCCGGGGCAGGCGCCGGCCCGGAAGGCGGTACGAGGACGGGGTCCGGTGCGGGGTCGAGCGATGCGAGAGGGTCCGGCAGGTGTTCCGCAGCCGGAACCGGGACGGGGGCCTGCGCCGGGTTCGGGGCGCTCAGGGCGTGGAAGTGGCGGAGGAATTGCGGGCCGACCTGGCCCCAGCCGAGCAGCAGTAGCGGCGCGACCGCATCGACGGCGGCGCGGCCGTAGTGTCCGACTACCAGGGGTTCGGCGACGTTCAGGGCCAGGGTCAGCAGGCCGCACAGGTGCATCAGACGGGTTGCGGCCGTCAGCTCCTCCTGCGGGACGCCGCGCAGGGACAGCGAGCGCAGACCGACGAGGAGCCCGATTACGGACAGGTCAACCATGGGGGCGATCAGCGGCGCGACCGGGCGGGGAACCCCCAGGCGCAGGGCCAGCGCCCAGACGTTGCCGAAGGAGAAGACGAACGCCAGCAGGGCGATGACCGCCATGACCACGGTCACGGTGCGCTGTGTGAGGCGATCCTCGGCCATCAGGCCAACTCTCCTTTCTTGATAGCGAGTTACATGGGTCGTCAGGCCGCTTCTGTGATCAGGGTGTCGGCGTCGTCGTCCATGAAGGCGGGCTTCCAGTCGATGGGGCCCGGGTAGACGTCGAGGTACGTGGCCGGGTCTTCGGTCAGGTGGGCGGTGTCGTCGGCGATCCTGGCCGCGTCGGCGTCAGACACGTACGGGGTGCGCACGCGGGTGAAGCCCGGACGGCCCTGCACTCCCATGGAGGCCACCCCGACGTAGGCCGGGTCCTGGAGGTTGACCGGGTTCGCGTCCGGCCAGTTGCGAATGTCGTCCCCGAGCGCGGCCACGGCGGCTTCCGCCGTCTTCTGCGCGAAGGACAGCCCCAGCGGGCACACGTCCCGGATGAACGTCGGGATCGCGTCGCCGGTCGCTTTCTGGGTGGCCAGGATGACCATGATCCCGATGCTGCGGCCCTTCTTCACCAGGTCCTCGACCAGTCGGGCGTTCTCAGCCGACAGGGCCGCCAGCTTTTTCGTCTCGGCGTCGTTGCCCCTGTACTCGCGGAAGTAGGTGTGCGCTTCGTCGATGATCAGGATCGTCAGCGGCCAGATGCGGGACGGCCCGACGTGCCACATGTTCTTCACGCCCAGGACGGTGCGGATGGACGAGGACCGGCCCCGCCGCAGCTTCACCATGCGCTTGAACAGCGCGTTGGCTTCCGCCAGGTCGTCGCCCGCGAAGGCGAACAGGCGGGGCGTCAGATCGGCGTAGTCCCCTTCGTGGGCGGTGGAGACCTTGCCGTCCGCCACGGCGAACTGGACCGCGTCGGAGGGGGCCAGGTCGCAGATGAGCTTGTTGATCAGTGACGTCTTGCCGAAGCCGGGCAGGCCGGCCACCGTCACGCCGGGAACGTTCGCCAGCGGCAGGCTGACGTCGTCGGCGTACTCGTCCAGCCCGAGCCCCCACGTGTCCAGGCTCCCCGGCACCGTTCCCGTGGGCAGGTGCTCGGTCGGCGTGATGAGCGGGTCCAGGCGCACGGCCCGGATCACCACCCGCCCGGGACCGTCCGGCAGCACGGACACCCGCGTGCAGCGCCAGGCGTCGGCCAGGAAGCGCGCCGAGCGCTGGAACTCCTCCAGCCCCACCTTCGGCAGGCACTTGGCCCGCACCGCCACCCCGAACCGGTCCGGCTTCACCTTGATCCGGGGCACCAGGACCCGGGGCTTGGGCACCTCGCCCTCACGGCTGACCAGCTCGGCCAGGAACGTCGGGGTCTTGTCGGTCACCGACAGGCCCGCCATCTTGGCCAGCCGCTCCCACCCGAACCGGATGCGCATCCCCTGCCGGATGCTCGCCCAGGTCTCACAGTCCACCCGCAGGTACCGGACCAGGCTGACCACGGCCCACAGGGCCGCCAGGGCGAGGATCGCCCCGATCAGGACCGGGGCGATCTCGTTCACGTCCTTCACTTCACACCTTCCACGTCGTAGATGAATCCGAGGGCGAACCGGCTGTCGGTGCCGGTCGAAATGGGTAGCGGGTAGGTCAACATCCCTACAGTGCAGATCACTTGACTGCCTCCAAGCGGCCCGCCCGGTAGGCGATGCCCTCCGAGAGCTGGCCGTTGAAGATCCGCGCCCACGGCGTGGCGAACAGGTCCACCGGGCGCACCATGACGCCCGGCTTCAGCCCCTCGGGAAGGCCGGACTGGGCAACGGTGAGCTTCATGATCTCCGCGCGCCCCTCCTCCATGAGCATCACCGTGACCGTGAACAGGTGCTCGCCCGTCTCGCGGTCGGTGGCGATCTCTCCGGTCTGCGGGTCCTTGATCTTCGGCGTTGCGTCGGTGCCTGTCATGCAGACGGCAGAGGGCAGCAGTCCAACGCGAATCCTGGTCATAGCCATGGCAGTTCCCTTGTTCGGGGGTCGTTTGTTCGACCTGCCAGAACCCTAGTCGCACAACTAGAACAAGCGCAACAAGCGATACACATGGAACAAGCGCTGGTATCGCTACAGCCGGAACAAGCCCCGGTTCGTGTGTCATCTGTGCTAGGGCCCGCTACCCTCGGGGGCATGACGCTGCCGTTTGAAGAGGACTCCCGGCCCCCGTATATGCAGGCCGCCGCTGCCCTGCGCAAGGAGATCCTTGAAGGCCGGCTGGCCCCCGGGGACAAGCTCCCGACGGCGCGCGAGCTGCAAGAGAAGTACGGACTGGCCAGCTCGACCATCCAGAGCGCCCTGCGCGTGCTCAAGAACGAAGGGCTGATCTACTCGGTCCAGAGCCGGGGAAGTTACGTACGTCAGCGTGCTGGTGCAAAAGCCAATCCCGGTAAGGAAGTTGTAAAGAAGACGCCGTTCATGACCGAAGTCATGGATGAGATCATGCACAACTTGGGATTCAGCCAGGAGTTCATCCACGCTGGGCGCCCGGAGCCCGCCTACCTCGTCCAGGGGCAGCCGCGTCCGAAGCCCGAGAGCCCCGTGGAGGCCGCTGAGGATAAGCCGGCCCCCGAGCAGACGACGACCGAGCGGATCAGGGAGCTGACCGAGGACGAGCTGACCCAGCAGGCGGTTGCCCTGACCGGCGAACTCCGACGCCTTGAGGAGATCTACCAGAAGGCCCAGGACACGGCCCGCCAGCTCACAGAGGAACTGCTGCACCGGCGGGAGGCTCGGGAACGTCAGGCCCAAGAACCGCACACACCTCAGTGAGGGGCCCCCGCCGCCAGAACCTCCGCCGTGCGCTCGCCGGACGAGTGGGAGAGCACCCCATCCCGAGAAGATGCCAAGCGCGCGCAGCAGCTCCAGGCGTGTTCGCGGTGGTGACCGGCAGAGCTGTGCAGAGCCGGAGCTGTTACAAGTTTCTTTACTGGATCAAGTTTCTTTACTGGATCAAGGCGGCCCGCTGTCGCGGGCCGCGCGCGCCCGGCCCGGTGGGGCCGCCGCCCGCTCCTGTCTCCGCCCCGCTCAGCGGCGGCCCCGCCGGTCCGGGCGCGCAGCAGTCAGCGCAGCGAACCATCCTGGGGCTCTGCCCCAGACCCCGGCCCTCCCTCCGAGGGACAGGGGCCGAGGCACGGGTGCGGCTTCGTCGTGGTGAGTGGTCGCGGGTCGCGGGACGGCTCCCTCGTCGCCCGGCCCCCGGAGGCGTACCAGGAACCCCCGGGGGCCGCCAAGGCCGAGCGCAAGCGTCACCTGGCGAACTGTGGCGGCCCCCGGGGAACCCTGGTGCGGCAAAGCTGCCCGACCGACGAGGGATCCCTCCCGCTCAGGCCCCGATCCTGCCGGAGGCCCCGGCCCCGCGCCGTTTCGGCCGGCCGCGTGCCCGACGCCGCGCGGTGGTGGGTCACCGCTCGGGGTGGGTATCTGCCGGATGGCCCCGGTCAGTTCGCCTGCCCGGCGTACCGTGGCGCTGAAGGTAGGTGAGCAGATGACTACGGAACTCGCTGACAACGTGCGGAAGTACCGGCGTCGGGCCGGGATGAGCCAGGAGGAACTCGCCCACGCGGCGGGCATGTCGCCGGCAACCGTCCGGAAGGTCGAGCAAGGCGGAACAGTCCGCATGGAGACGCTTCACGCCCTGGCTCGCGCTCTGGGCGTGACCACCGCCGCGCTGATCGCTTCCGACGCCCCGGAACCTGTAGGACAGACAGAGGAGCCGAACCGGCTCAACCTCATTCAGCTCCGCGCCGAGCTGACTCCGGCCGTTGGGCTTGTCGACCAGGAGGCCGAGGCTGTGGGCGACGAACCGAACCTTCGTGCATACGCTCGAACGGTTCGAGACGCGAGGGTGCTGTACTTCTCCGACAGCTACAAGAGCGTCGCCGCTCAACTGCCGGGCCTGCTGCGAGACGCCACGCGGGCCGTTGCCTACTACGGCAGCGGAGAAGAGCACCGGCAGGCCCTCTTGGCCCGCGCCGAGACGTTGCGCTTGGCCGGGACCTACCTCACCCAGGTCCGGCAGTATGACATCGCGTACGCGGCCCTGAGTGGCGCCATCGCGGACGCCCGACAGGCCGGGGACATGCTCGCGGCGGGGTCCGGCGTCGGCGGCATGTGCTGGCTGCTGGTACGGCAAGGCCGGCTGGACGAGGCAGAACGGATCGCCGCCCAGAGCATGGACGTGGTCGAGCCGAAGATCACCGGGGCCGAGCCCGACCACTATGCGGTGTGGGGCGGTCTGGCGATGGAGGCTGCCGCCGCAGCGGCGCGGAACAACCGTCCGGACGAGGCCAAGGAGTACCGCAAGGCGGCGCGGGTGGCGGCAACAGCTGTCGGCACGGCGCACCGCAACGTCTCCCGTCACTGGTCCGTCTTCGGACCGGTGACCGTGGCCCTGAAGGCGCTCGAAGATCCCATGGTCATCGGGGACGCCCGCGCAGTGGTGCGCAAGGTGGGCGAAGAGGCGGAGCTGTCACCGAAGGCGTGGAAGCGTCTGGGCAGGCCCAGCACGAACGACGGGAACCGCTTCACCCTCGACCTGGCGCGCGCCCACACGCGGACCGGTGACCTGTCGGCAGCCATGGACGAACTGGCCCTCGCCCGCGAAGCCGCGCCGGAGTGGCTGAGGCATCAGAACTCCGCCGCCGAGACCATGCAGGAGATCCTGAGCAAGCGCAAGCGCACCCTGACCAGCGACATGCGCGAGATGGCCGCCTACCTGGGCGTCGTCGGATAGGTGCCACGCAGCGTGGCAGTTTGCCGACCGAGCGTCGCGATCTGCGCTGCGGCATCCGTGGATTGACGAGTAGTCAGACGGTTACGGTCGCCGAGTCCCCATCCAGCGACCGAGGCCGGGAGCCCACTGTGAGCATGCCGAGGAGCGACGCAGACCGTCTGCGCCGCAGGGAGTTGTACGACGCGGCGTCGGGCGTGGCGGGCCCCCGCTTGCTGCCGTGGACCACCCCGGACGGGAACCCGTGCTACCTGAGCACTGACGGCAGGGGCTACCTCTCCACGCTCGCCGACGGCATCGAGGCGGTGCAGCTCAGCATGGGCCAGGAGTTGTTGGACTACGCCCGCAAGGACTTGGCCCCCGGAGCGCGGGCGCTGCCGGCCCTCGAATACCGCTGGCTGGCCTGCCGGCTGGCCGAGGCGCTGTCGGACGCGCTCAGGGTCGCGGACTCGCGCGGCCAGCGCATCGCGGCCCCACAGGAGGGGACCGAGGATGCCTGACGCCGTAAGCATCAGCACGCTGGCTGGCGACCTCAGCGAGACGAACGACCCTGGGGACCAGATGGCACGACTCGGACAAGGGGCGCGCTGATGGGCACGACCAGCCGCTACCGCTTCCGCGAGTACCACGTGACCACCGTCATCGACCCCCTGGCGGTGCCGACCTTCGAGGCCGTCTGCGTCACCGGCGAAGAACAGGACTGCGGCGCCGCGTCCGGAGAGCTGCACAGCCCGGAGGAACTGACACGCTGGATCGCCGGACATTGTGCGCAGACTGGCCACCAGTCGTACGAGCAGACCACCCGCACCATCGTCCGCGCCGAGCCCGGAGCATGGCAGTAGGATCACGCGCGCAGTCGGTGGCGGAACGGTTGGTCTACACCTCTGACGGCAGTAGAGACGGCAACAACCACGGACTTCAGCGCACATTCACGGACACCGACGGACCGTCAAACCATCGTTGGCCTGCGAAAAGGCAGGTAGGGAGGGGTCGCGTAGCACACGTACTATGTGCTGGCAGGGGCCACCCCGGTCCTCGTGCATAACTGCCCCGGCACGGCCACTATTCACAAGTATGACCTGGAGAACGGACCCCACTACACCCTTGAGATCAGGACGGCAAACGGAGAGTCCTACAATACTCATGCGATGGATCCAGGTGGCACCCTAAAGCCAATGCCGCACACTTCCTCCTTCGTCGGCGCTCACCGAGGATCGGTGGATATCGATCTCCCGGACCCCCAGGCCGCAATCGCGTACGCCAAGAAGGCCGCCCGAGGAAGCGCTGGTCAGGGCGATTATGACGCATTGACAAACAACTGCCTGACGTACTGCAGCAGAGTAATTCAGGCTGGCGGCGGTGAGGCCCTGCCTAGCGGTCGGGGTCTAATCCCTTGGATTCGTCAAAACTTTGGCTGAAACTCGAGAAGGAAGGAAAAGTGCGCCCATGAGCGAGCTTCCGTCGTTCACTAAAATGATGATCGAGCTGCTGGCCTCACAGGAAGGGCGAGGATATCAGACTCGAGAGCTTGCAGCGCGC
Organism: Saccharothrix sp. ST-888; assembly: GCF_000955975.1. Lineage (GTDB taxonomy): Bacteria > Actinomycetota > Actinomycetes > Streptomycetales > Streptomycetaceae > Kitasatospora. The sequence goes on along the minus strand of NZ_JYJF01000026.1, from coordinate 42,081 downwards.
ATCATCGTGGCTGACGTACGCCTGTCCTGGTGGTATTCGGTGGTGGGGAAGCTTTCCAGCGGTGATTCATCGGAAGAAGACCTCGAGCTCCTTGATAGCTTTCTCGGGCAGCATGAGGAGCTATTCAATTCGTACAATGCGCAGAAGCGCGGTGAAATTTCGGCTGATGAACTCACAGTCGCGATGCGGGATGTTGTGCGGCGGGTTGAGTTTCTGCTGGGAACACTCCCCAGAGCCCCTTGGTTGGATAACGCTTAATTGACAGTTTAGCTTCCCCTTCTATGGCGGCCCGCCAGTTTGCCTGGCGGGCCGCCACAGCTGATTCTGACTCGGTCCCCGCATCATCGCAGCTTCACTCTGCCATGCTCTAATCCAGCTGCTTTGCCTGCATCCACGCGTACTATGTGCTGGCGGGGGCCACGCCGGTCCTGGTACACAACTGCCCAGGGACTGCCACGGTGCATGCGTATATCGGAGATGAAGGGCCGCATTTCAGTATCGAGGTCAGCAGTCAGAGTGGTGCCTATGAGCATGCACACGCCAACGAAATCGGTGGCATCCTGAAGCCTATGCGATTTCGGGGTATCCCGAACGGGTTGACTCATGTCGGATCCAGCACGTTCGACCTGGAAGATGCCGATGCGGCAATCAGGTATGCACGATCTTCCTACCGTGGCAGTACTGGACAAGGCGACTATGATCTCCGAAGGAACAGCTGCCTGGTGTACTGTTCCAGGGTTGCCAATACGGGAGGTAGTGACATGCCGACTGGCGTCGGTGCCCTGTTGCGATGGGCTCGGGGGAGCTTCGATGGCTAGCGAGAATCAGAAACACCGCGCAAATATGTCAGAACTGAAACTTGCAATGATCGACGTTGTGACGCATGAGCCAAATCTTGGTTTCGCAGCCGATGACCTGGCAATTCGGGCGCTCTCGGGGGAATTGCGCTTTAATTGGTGGTACAGTCAGGCCATTAAGCGTGGCGGTGGATCTTCGAAGCTCTGGTGTGATCCGGTAGAGCTGATCATGGAATATGCCGAGGTCATGGATCAGCTCGAGGCTGCGTGGGTTGAATGGAAATCGGGCGGCATGCCGAAAGATGAATTCGTCGGGATCCTTGCGACAGTAGTTCTGAAAGTTGAAGAATGGCTTAGCAGGGCGCCTGACGCTCCGTGGGGGAACGGGCCATAAGGGTCCAGAACCGAAGGACCGCTCGCGAGACTGATCCGGCAGGAGATTCTGTCTGACGTCATCGCGGCTGCGATGATATTGGTTCGACTGGGGCCTGCCGCCAAGTGTGCGGCAGGCCCCGCCTCAGTGTTTCACGGGAACGTCGGATTGATCTTGCGCCCGCGCCGGTGCCGTGGTGTGGGTTGCGGGGTTCAGGGGCTGGTGGCGTTGCCGGTTGGTCGGTGGCTCGCTAACGCGCCATCGGCGCGGGGCTGAACAACCTGCTCGACGGCAACGCCGACCACTCGACCCAAGGCCAGCTGGAGGCGGTAGGCACCGGTGCCCTCACCGGTGCCGTCACATCAGGCCTCCTCGCCAAGGCCGGCGAGGTCCTGTCGGCTGTCTGCCACAGTTTCCCGACTGGCACCCGGGTACTGCTGGCAGACGGAACTTCCAAGCCCATCGAGCAGCTGACCACCAACGACAAGGTCGCCGTCACAGACCCGCAGACCGGGGTCACCGCACCCGAGCAGGTCATCGGCACCATCACGACCCCCGGGGATCATGAGTTCACCGACCTCAAGATCTCCGCAGCCAACGGGTCAGCGGCACCGCTGGCCTCTGACAACGCCAACCCCTCCACCGTCGACCTTGTCTCCACCCAGCACCACCCCTACTGGGACGTCACCACTCACCGCTGGACGGACGCGGCGAAGCTCCAGGCGGGCGACCAACTCCGGACGGCCAACGGCACCCTGGTCACGGTCGTATCGATCCGCAACTACCAGACCGGCCCGCAGACCGCACACGACCTCACCATCGACAACCTCCACACGTACTATGTGCTGGCAGGGACCACGCCGGTGCTGGTACATAACTGCCCGATACCGGGTGAAGCCACCGTGCATTTGGATCGCCCTGCGGGGCATGCTCTGATTACAATCAAGTCCGGCGATGAGGTTCTCAGTACCCATCAATTCGGTGGGGTAGATCTACCGACGAACGGTGTCTCCACATTCGATCCGGCGAAGCTTTCGCCTACTACGATCAACGTTCGAATTCCGCTTCCTAATCCGGAAGGTGCGATGGCGTTCGCCGAGGTGCAAATGGCGAAGGCCGCACGAGGCGTGTATCCGAGATATGATCTGGACAACCAGAGTTGCGTCACCTATTGCGCGCAAGTCCTCCGGGCGGGCGGAGTCAGTGACATCCCTCTAGAAACCATGAGTGGGATAAAGTGGCTGCTACAGGCGCATGGATGATGTGATGCGACTCTCGGTGCACCTGATACGAACTTGAAGAGAGGATGGCACATGGCCTTTCCTGAAGGCTGGGAGTGGCTCGATGAGCTGCCCACCTGGGAGCCACCTAAGGAGTTGCGAGGCCCGGCGAGTTCCACCGCGCTGAATCTCGCAATTAAGATGCTCTCGTGCGATATCTTGGGTAACGATGTCTGCGCACTCGTGGGCAGGTTCGTCACAGAACACTCGCTGTTCAATGTCTGGTTTCTTCGGGATGCGAAGGGGTCTGGCAGGGACGCGAGGCAGCTGGCGCAGCTGTCCAGTATCGGCCGCGAGCAGACGCGATTGGTATTTGAGTCATGGGAGAGATTCCTTGCTGCGACTTCGGTTGAGGGGCCCAATGAGCATGTCCGCGAGTTGATCCGCTTGCGCAGCGGCGAGCTTTCCGAGTCATTGAGGAATGCCAGCGTTGCCCTGACGAAAGCCCGCGATGGTTCGGCTTAGGGTTATCCCAGCTCCGCGGTGGCAATGCGGTGTGCGGTGCGTTGTCTGGTATCAGCACCGGTGGTGGGTCCCGTAGGGCAGGTTGGCCTGTGCTTGTTCCGCCGTGACCCCTGTACCGCCGGGTCCAGTAGGTCAGGGCTCACGCTGCCGGCCTGCGACCGGACAGCCAGTGGAATCCCTGCTGTTTCGGCTGTGAGGTTCGCGTCAGCGCGGGGTGTGACCGATGCGCACGGTTCTGACCTGCTACAAGTGAACGACCGAACTCACCACCTAGGACACGCTCCTAGGTGCGCCCGTAGTGCTCTCAGCTCGCCAGGCAACCTCCGTCCCACCCAGGCAAGGCGGGTAGCCGCCGGGATTCCAGAACGGCCGTCAGACTCCCATCGAGACGTCCCCCGCCCGGGGTGGGCGGGGGACGGGCGGTCACAGGCCGAGGGCCTCGGAAGCGAGTACGGTGCCCCGTACACGAGCCTCGATCTTGGCGAAGGCCACCTCGCGGGAGGTGGAGGCGTCGTCCGCGAACGGTGCGAAGCCGCAGTCGTCGCAGGTGCCCAGTTGCTCGACCGGGATGTGCCGGGCGGCGGCCAGCACCCGGTCGCGGACCTGCTCCGGCGTCTCGACGACGGGGTCGACGGGATCGGTCACTCCGACGAACACCCGTACGCCGGGGCGCAGTTGGTCGGCGATGATGCGCAGCACCCGCTCGGGGTCGGCCTCGCCCGCCAGCTGGACGTAGAAGTTCCCGACCTTCAACCGGAACAGCTTCGGCAGCAGCTCCGCGTAGTCGACGTCCGCGCTGTGTGTGGAGTCCTGGTCGCCGCCCGGGCAGGTGTGCACGCCCAGGCGGGTGCGCTCCTGTTCGGTGAACCGGCCGAGCACCTCGTTGTTGAGGGCGACGAAGTCGTCGAGCAGGCCCCCGCTGGGGTCGAGCTTGAGGGACAGCCGGCCCTCGGTGAAGTCCAGCTGCACCACGTGCGCGCCCGCGTCCAGGCAGCGCCGGATGTCGGCCTCGGCCCCGTCGGCGAGGTCGCGCAGGAACTCCTCACGCGGATAGCCCGCGATGCCGTCGGCCGGGTAGAGCAGGCTCAGGGCGGAGGGCGCGATGATCGCCTGCTTGACCGGCAGGCCGGTGTGGCGGCGGGCGTCGCGCAGGTAGGCGTCCGCGTGGATCCGGTAGCGGAACGGGCCGGCGGTCAGCCGGGGCAACTGGCGGGTGTGGCCGTCGGCGAAGGGGATGACGGCCCCGTCGGGGGCGAGGCCGGTCAGGCCCGCGAGGGGGTAGGTGACGAAGCTCGGCTTGGCCTGCTCGCCGTCGACCAGGACGGGGGAGCCCAACTGCTCCAGCCGCTCCAGCGTCTCGGCCGTCGCGTGTTCCTGCAGCTTCGTCAACTCATCGGCGGACAGGCGCCCTTCGGCGTGGTCGGCGAGGGCGGCCTGCAGGGCGGGCGGTCGGGGGATGCTGCCGATCGCCTCGGTGGGGATGCTCATGGCCGGACCCTAGAAGCCCCCGCCGACCCCCGGCAACCACGCCTCACCCTTGGCCGGCCGGCAGCCATCCCCCGCCCACCCCGAAGCGCCCGCACCCCCCTGATGATCACACCAGGTCACCACCCCGCACCCCCAGCCCCGGCCCGGGCTCCTGCGGGCGCGTGGGGGCACAACGAACCGCGAACGACTCCGGCAGATTCACCGATTCGGGTGATACGCCGGACTCCGGCTTGACCACTTCTGACGGACCGGGGACAGCCACAGCGCCAACGGCTGCACGGATCTCCCAAGGCCCGAGAGACAGCAGACCGGGACGGCCTCTGCCGCTACCCGTCCTCGACAGCCACGGCAGCGCCGTCAGCTCACCAGAAGCCCGGCACACCGCAACTCATGGCAACCGCACGGCATTCCGAGGCGCTGGTCGACCGGCCTACCACCGACGAGGCGCTGCGAGGGGGGTTTCACTCGATGGATGGCTCTGGCAGACCGGCGAGGTCGTGGTCTCCGAACGGGACGGCTTTCCCCGGTTGAGGATCAGCGAAGTCGTGAACCCGTACCGCACCGGCTCGCGGGTCGAGGCGTCTGGGCGCTGCCTGTCGCCGCCGGGGTTCTGCACGGGCTGAGCCTGGAAACAACGAAGGGGCCCGCACACGCGGGCCCCTTCGTTCGGGATGCGCCGAGTTCTCTCGAAGCACCCCGTTTCAGGTGGTGATCACAGGGTCGAGCACTGGCCCAGTCGAAGGCCGGTCACGGAGTTGGGGTTCCCGTCGTTGGTCGGCGCCGGGACGTTGCCGGAGCAGATCAGGGATCCGCCGATGGTGTTGCCCTCGATCTCGGCCCGGGTGTCTTCGGGGAAGGGACCGGTACCGGTCGTCCCCTGCACCTGCACCGAGCCTCCGACGTGGTTGGCGATGACTTCCGCGCCACTGTGGTTGTTGGACAGCGTCACCTGGCCGGTGATCCTGTTGCCGGGGCAGCCGTCGTCGCCCGGGTCACCGATCACGACGAACCCGCTGGCCCTGGTGATGTCCACCGAGCCGGTGACCGTGCCGCCGCAGATACCGAACCGAGTGCCGTCCGAGGACAGGATGCTGCCCCGGATCGTGGAGTTGCTGATGAACAGCGCGCCGCCGGCGGCGCCGTGCACGGTGCCGCCGACCGTGGCGCCGATGATGCAGGTGCTGCCGCTGCCCGCGAACACCGCACCGACGACCGACCCGGTGATGGTGCGGGTGCAGTTCACCGTCTGGGTGGTGGACTCGAGGCCGCCCGCCAGGAAGTTGCCGTCACCGCTGTACTGGGCCCTGATGGTGTGTGTTCCGGGCAGCAGGTTCGATGTGCTGACCTGGGTCCGACTGCAGTTGGTCCCTCCGCCGGGTGCGAGCGTTCCGGTGCCGAGGAGCGTGCTGCCGTCGCGGAAGGCCACCGTTCCGCTCGGCGGCGCGGCGGGGTTGGTGCTCGGGCTGGCGGCGCACACGGTGTCGGTGAAGGTGACCGCCTGACCGAATGTCGACGGGCCGGCGGACGCCAGTGTCGTGGTGACCGATGCCGGGCTGACGGTCTGGACCAGGGGCGTGGCGTTACTGCCCTTGAAGTCGCCGTTGCCGCTGTAGGTGGCGTCCACGTTGTGCGGGCCCGGGCTGAGGGTGGTGATGCTGCTCGATGTCGCCTGTCCGGTCGTGGTGTCCACCGGTACCGGGCCGCCGAGCGGGTTGCCGTCGACCTTGAAGCTCACCGTGCCGCCGTCGGGTACCGGCGTGACCGTCGCGGTGAAGCTCACCGGCTGGCCGTAGACCGACGGGTTGGCGGAGGACGTCAGCGAGGTCTGGGAGACCTGCGGAACAGTGAAGAAGATCGCATCGATGGGCGGGGTGGTGGCCGGGTTCAGCCCGCTGGTATTATCGGGAAAGGAACCGTAGAAGGTGCTGCCGACCGCCTTGAGTTGCTGGTAGTCGCCCAGGACGCGCTGCGTGACGGTGCCGTCGTTCATGACCGGCGAGGAGAACGACTGCAGGACGTCGTCGGTGAACGTGACGCCGTGGTCGGTGCTCCGGGCGAGGTGCGCGGAGAAGGTGGGGAAGCCGGCGGTGTTGGTGCCGTCGGAGGTGGTGTAGAGGACGCCGACCGTCCCGTCGCTGAGCACCGCGACCGAGGGGAGCGCCGCGTTGGTCGAGGTGGACACGTTGTGCTCCGCACCGACGTTGAGACTGCCTGCTCCGTCGTCGGTGAGCCGCCGGATCCTGATCTGGTTGTTGCCCGAGACATCCGCGCCGTAGGCCATGTACACGTCGCCGTTGGACGGGTCGACGGCGGAGTGGTCGATTCCGCCGATCAGTGCGTTGACACCGCCGAACTTGTACGTTCGGCCCTGGTGGGTGTTGGCCGTGGCCACGGCGATGCCGTCGTCCAGGTCGTCCCGCCGTCGGTCGACCGGTTGAGCTGGTAGGTGATGTTCTGCGGGTCGCCGCCCCCGGCGCCGGTCTGGCGGATGGAGTAGACCGTTCCGTTCCGCGGGTCGGTGGCCAGGCGGATACCGCCGCTGGTCGCCGTGTTCGTCACAACCGCGCCTGACGAGTTGTCCACGGTGAAGTTGAGCGGATTGACGGCGTCCGAAACCGCGACCCGCGCCTCGGGGACGGCGAGGTCCTCGTACGAGACGTAGACCTTGTCCTTGGTCGCATCGGCTGGGTCGCGGTTCACCAGCAGCCAGGGCTGGTCGGCACCGTTGCGCGTGCCGCTGGTGAGCTGGGCGGGGTTGCCGTTCCAGCTCCACGACGCCGGGTTGCCGGGATCGCTGGTCGAACCGCTCACCGCCTGTTGCTGGGCACAGTTGTTGGGGCACAGCAGGAACGTGCCGTAGAGCGTGCCGTCGCGGCCGTAGTCGACGGTCTGGTCGGCCGGCGCGTTGCCGGTGAGGAGACCGGGCGGCGCGGGGATGGAGTGCTCCTCGGTCCAGGTCCTGCCGCCGTCCGTCGAGTAGAGCAGGTCGGCGTTGCCGACGGACCAGAACTGCTGGTTGAAGCGGGTGATGACGATCTGGTCGGGGTTGGCCGGGTTGATCGCGATGGAGGGTTCGTTGCCGCCGGTGCTGCCGGCGGCTGCGCTCGCGTCGATGGTGAACACTGCCGGGGCGGCTTTGAGGCTTGGCCTTGCTGCCGCCGAGGGCTCAGCACTTGCGCGGATACGGGAGTTGGGCGCGGCGCCTTTCGCGGCTCGGTTCGCCGGAGCCGCCGGGGCGCCGGCCGCCGACGCCTTCGACGGCAGAAGGGCCACCGACGCCGAGGCCAGACAGAGCGCGGCGACGGCAGCCAGCGCTCCCCTCGCCACGATCGGTACCTGCCGAAGCGCAGGCGAGTTTCTCTCGGGTAGCACGGGCGGGTCCCCTCGCCGGAAACATGGGCTGACCGCCAGCGTGTCGACGAATGCAAGTCGCCAGGTTCCAGGCGCACTACCCAACCACCCGTTCACCAGATCAGAACCACCCACCCGGCCCATGACCCCCGAGAGCCCTGACTGACGAGGCCTCACCTCATGTCAAGTCCGAGTAGGCCAACCAGGGACCTCCCGCCCCGGTGCACGCCAACTCGGCGCCCGTGCCGGGGCAGCACCACGCCCGGACCGCGCCGCCGTCATCTGAGGGCTCTGCCGTTCAGCGCCCGCCTGGTCCAACACCTGAGGGCCCAGACAGGTGCAGGCCGGGTCCGTCACACATGCAATTGCCCTTACCCTGAGCCCGGATCCACCGAGCTGAATCCGGGGTGATCGCGGCGCCGGTTTTGTCGGGGTGACGGGCTGGAGGGCGTGCGGTGTCCGCTGGTCTGCCCAGCTCTTCCACGTCTGCTCCGGTCGGGCCCTGGCGCGCCCCCCGGTAATTGTCAAGTCAAATGAGACGATTGTGGCGTTATGAGCCTTGTTGTGCGGGTTCTGCGCGTCGGGATGGGTCGTTGATCCAGGCCTGCTCGGGTATCTCGGGTGGCTGGGGGCGCTTCGCGAAGCGTTCGGGATGCCGCTGGTAGGCCTCGGCGAGAGTGACCGCGCGTTGGTCGCGGATCTCGTCGGCGGTGCCGAAGTGCACCGAAGCGGGGGTGTGCGGGCCGATCCCGGAGTGCCGGTGCTGGTGGTTGTAGTAGGCGATGAACGCGTCGAACCACTCGCGGGCGTGCGCCGGCGAATCGAACCGCTCGGGGAAGTCCGGGGTGTACTTGGTGGTGCGGAAGTGCGCCTCGCCGTAGGGGTTGTCGTTGCTCACCTTCGGCTTGGAGTGGCTCCTGGTCACGCCGAGGTCGATCAGCAGCTGGGAGACCTTCTTGGAGGTCATCGAGGTGCTGCGGTCGGCATGCACGGTCTCGGGCACGATGCCGTTGCGCTCGATGGTCTCGCGGATCAACTCCTCGGCCCGCTCGGCCGATTCGGCGCGCTCAACGGTGTAGCCGACCACGTAGCGGCTGAAGATGTCGATGATCACGTACGCGTGGAAGCAGATGCCCTTCTCCGGCCCGGCCAGCTTGGTGATGTCCCAGGTGAACACCTGCGAGGGGGCGGTGGCGACCAGCTCCGGGACGGCCTTTGCGGGGTGGGTGGCCAGGAGCACGTGGGACACGTCTGGTCGTGTGGGATGGTCACAGCTGCACCGCTCGCGGGTGCCCGAGGGTCTTCCCCCGCGTGTCGAAGAGCAGGGCTGCGCGATCGGCGAGCTTGATGACGTCGATGTCGCTGTGGGGCTGTAGCAGGATCGTGAGGTCGGCCGTCTCGGCGTCGGCCAGGTAGTCCGTCACCCGCTCCACCGGTGTTCCGGCCACGCCCCAGGTCGCGACCTTGGGATCGTAGTACCGGACGTCCGCCCCGCGTCGTCGCAGTTCGAGCACGAGCGCGGTGGCCGGCGTCTCGCGCTGGTCGGAGATGTCGGGCTTGTAGGTGACACCCAGCAGCAGCACCCGAGAGCCGTTCATCGCCTTGCCCCGGCCGTTGAGCAGATCGACCGACCGCTGGACGACGTGCACCGGCATCCGCTGGTTGATCTCCTGCGCCAGCTCGACGAACCGGAACGGAATACCCAGCGACCGGACTTTGTAGGAGAGGTAATTCGGGTCGATGGGAATGCAGTGGCCTCCCACGCCGGGCCCGGGATAGAACGGGGCGAATCCGAACGGCTTTGTCGAGGCGCAGCGGATGGCATCCCACAGGTCGACGTCGATCTCACGGCAGAACATGGCCATCTCGTTGACCAGCGCGATGTTGACGTGCCGGTAGGTGTTCTCAAGGAGTTTCGCCATCTCTGCTTCCCGCGGGCTCTTGGCCTCCACCACCTCCCCGACGAAATGCTCGTAGAGCCGGCGGGCGGACTTCGTACAGTCCGGAGTGCACCCCCCGACCACCTTGGGGGTGTTCTCAAGTCCGAAGTCGGGATTTCCCGGGTCGATGCGCTCGGGGGAGAAAGCGAGGTGGAAGTCGATCCCGACGCGCAGTCCGCCGGCCTCCAGCGCTGGCCGGACGACGTCATCGGTCGTGCCCGGGTAGGTCGTCGACTCCAGCACCACCAGCGTCCCGGCTCGCAGGTGATCGGCCACCATGGCGACCGCGCTGTTCACCGCGGACAGGTCGGGAGCCCCATGCTCGGTCAACGGCGTCGGCACGCAGATCACCACCGCCTTCGCGCTGGCGATCACCGAGGCCTCGGTGGTGGCCCTGAACCCGTGGTCCAGCATCGCCGCCACGTCGGCGTCGGAAATGTCATCGACGTGGGAGCGCCCCGCGTTGAGCCCGTCCACCACCGGACGGCTCAGGTCCAAGCCTGCCACCCGCAGGCCCGCCCGAGCGGCCCCACGGGCCAGCGGTAGGCCCACATAGCCCAGGCCGACCGCGACCAAATCAATATTTGTACGGGAGCTCATTGTGCGCACAACCCCCCAGAATGACGCTTGGACAATATTCAAGAGTGGATGACTTGTCCGGTTCACCTCGGCGCGGGAACTGATCATGGCGCCGACTGCCGAATTCCAACAAAAATGAATCGATCCACCGCCGGTGCGGCGACTACGGAAACTGCCTCCACTCGAAAGGAAGGGCCTCTGTACTGTCAACCCATTGACGAGAGGCACCTGCGAATTCTGAAAAGATGGTCGCACACATCCCTTGGGTGACGGCGGTGTAATGCTACGAAATACAGTGACGTCCATCACGTCGAAATTCCGGCAGTGGAACCGGCGTACGAATGCCGGTACTTGTCGGACATTCCGGCGGATCGTGACGGCAGCGCGCAGCGCGCAGCCCGCGAGCCGGGCGTTCCGGCTCGCGAGGCGATCGCCGCAGGTCAACAACAGCGGAATGCGGATCCAACGGTCAACTACACGACCCGCGACCGGTTGGGGCCGGTGGGCTCCGGAGCCTCCTGGAGCGGCGAGTCGGCGCTCCAGTCGCTCGAGGTGTCCCGGTAGTTGAACCAGCACAACGGGCATCGTGAAGCAGGTTCTCGCCGTCCCTGCCGCAGCGGCGCCGCCGGATCAACCAGGCACTGCTGGACGCCGAGATCGCCGAGTTCAAGGCCCGGGTCAACCACCACATCGTCTCCCCGGCGGTGACCGGGAAGTCCCGGCCGCGCCGTCCGGATGGCGTGCGCTCCGGGGTGCGCTGGAACGGTGCCGCGCCGATCGCCGCGGTGGGCTCCGCCTCGATGGGTGGACGCCGTCCGAATTGAACACGCCGCCGGATCCGCAGGGGCTTCAAGGCGTTCATGCCAGCGTCACGAAGGCGTCTCCACTGTGCGCCTGGCCAGCGCGGATCGGGCGGGTTCACCGCCGATGGCCTCCGCCCGGCGTGCCTCGGCGAGGACATCGGCGGCGGTGAGGCGGTCGGCCCCGGCACGGAACCGGTCCAGCAGGTGCTCGGCGTCGTCCAGCAGCTCCTGCTCGGTGCGGGGGCGGTGGTTGAGCGGCATCCCGTCCAGCAACAGGCGCTCCAACGCCGAATACAGCTCGGACCGGCCGACCTCCCGGATCGTGAACGACAGGTGAACGGACAGCTCGTCCTGCTCTCCGACCGCCTCGTGTGCGTATCCGCGCGGGATGTAGAGCACCTCGCCCTCGCGCACGACCTCCGCCAGCAGCGCCGGGCCCACGTTGCCGGCCCGGCCCGGCGACCAGGCGGTGTTGCGCGGTCCGTCGTAGACCTTCCAGCGCTTGCCGCCCTGGATCTGCACCAGCAGCACGTCGGCGTCGTCGCGGTGTACGGGCAGACCCTGCTCGCCGGGCGGGGTCGCGAACAGGAACGCCTCGACGCGGTGCCCGAGCTTCCGTTCGAGCAGCGTGGCGGCCTCGCGGGTGGCCATGTGCCAGTGCTCCACATTGCGCAGCAGCAGGGTCACGCCGTCGTCCATCATGCGCCTGATGCCCTCGGCGTCCGCGAAGCCCTCGGCGAGCACGTTGTTGACGGTGCGAGCCTTCGTGTAGTCGCCTGCGTCGATCGGCGTGGACTTGCGCACCATTTCCACGTAGGGCACGCGCAGCAGTCCCGAATCGATCGCGTCGTCGACCTCCCGCAGGCTGATCGGGCTGGGCGACCCGATCGGGCCCGTCGAGTCGGGCGCCTGCTCCCGCTCGCGCGGCCTGAACACCGCCGGAGCGGTGCGCCAGTGTTTCGCGTAGAAGTCCGAGACGTCGCCGACCAGGCTCGGCAGTACTTCCCGACTCGTCATCGTATTCCTCCCTGTCCGGCCGGTGGGCTCAGCCCAGCCGCCCGTCGCCGTTCAGCTCGGCGAGCGCGGCGGCGTCGAGCTCGATGTTCAGGGCACCGAGCGCGATCGCGGCCTCGGCCGGGTCGCGGGGCCCGATGATGGGGAAGGCCGCCGGGTGCGCCAGCACGTAGGCGAGGGCGACGTTGATCGTCTCGACGCCGAGCCGCGCGGCCAGCCGCTGGGCGCGCTCGCGGCGGCCGCGGTTGGCCGGCGTGTCCCAGCAGCGCACCATGTTCGGGTCGAGCAGGCCGGGGTCGACGCTGGAGAAGAACCCGCGCGCCTGACTGGACCAGGGGATCAGTGCCACGTCATTCCGGGCGAACCAGGCGAGGTCGTCCTCATCGGCGGCGATGCACCCCGGGTACAGCGGCTCGGCCATCTCCGCCAGCGCGAAGTGGTTGCTCACCGCGGCGAAGCCCTGCCCGCCCGTGGAACGCGCGTACGCGGTGGCCTCCTCGACGCGGGCCCGTCGCCAGTTGGAACCGCCGTAGGCGCCGATCCGGCCGGCGCGGACCTCGGCCTCCAGCGCGTCCACCCATTCGCCGACCGGGACCTGCTCGTCGTCGCGGTGCAGCAGGTACACGTCCACACACTGGACGCCCAGGCGCTCCAAGGAGATCGAGAGCTCTTCGGTGATCGTCTCGGGCGCGCACTTCGGCGGGTGCGCCCCCTTGGCGATGATCACCGGCGGCTCGTCCGGCGTGTTGCGGGCCAGCCACGTGCCGAGGACCTCCTCGCACACGCCGCCGCCGTAGGCGAAGGCCGTGTCCAGGAGATTGCCGCCCTGCCCGAAGAAGTGCTCCAGCAGGGGTGCGGCCTTCTCGTACGTCCGCATGCCGGACGTGCCGAGCGTGATGCGCGAGACCTCGCGGTCCACGCCGGCGATCTTCCCGTACTTCATCGTCATCGCTGTGTCCCTCTCATCGGTTCTCGGCGCTCAGGCCGACTTGTTCGAGTGCGGACCGGCTGGGCAGGTTCGCCATCACCTGCCGGACCTTGGTCCGCGCGAGCTCTCGGTGTTCTTCGTGCGCGTCCGCCGCGATCGCGACCGACGCCTGCGTGTACAGGTTGTTGAGGACCGTGCCCAGGTACCCGGAGAAGCACGACAGGTCCCTGACGCGGCCGGGGCCGCCAGCCCGTGCGTACGCGGCCGCCGTGGCGGCGACGCGGTCCGTCCGCGCCCGGCCGTCGGGCGCGTGCCAGGCCATCAGGGCCGCGGCGAGCTCGTGGTCGGCCGAGCCCGGTCCGGCGTTGTCCCAGTCGACGAGCACGAACCCGCCGGTGCGCTCACGCATCACGTTCGCGGGCGTGAGATCGAGGTGGCACATGACCAGGGCGTCCCGGTCCAAGGGGACGACGAGCTCGGACAGCTCCCCGACCGCGGGCATCAGCCGTTCGAGCCCGTCGGCCCACTCGACGCGCTGCGCGCGCAGCGCGTCGAGCAGCTCCTGCCACTGATCCGCGGTCGGCACGCGCTCGAACCTGCTGTCCGGCGCACCGGCACCCGGGTCCCGCAGAGCCAGCCGGTGCAGCCGGGCCAGGCAGTCGCCGAGCCAGTCCGCGGCGTGCTCGGCGGCATGGTCCGCGGGAGTCAGGGGCCTGCCGTCGATCCAGCTGTAGAGCCGGACGTAGACGTTCCCGAGTTCAGGGGGAAGCCGGCAGAGGTAGTCGCCGTCCACGGTGGGCAGGCTCTGCGGGCACCCGACCCCGGCGGCCCGCGCCGCCGTCTCGAACCGGACCCGGCCGCGGATCTCCTGCTCGTCCTGGTCGTCGTCCCAGAACAGCTCCTTGAGCGCGTGCCGGGTGCCGGCGGCCGTCAGCTCCCAGATCCGGCCGCACAGCCCGCGGGCCGTCGGCTCCGCGCCGAGCGCGGTGCCGGCCAGCCCGAACCTTTCCCCCACGTAGGCCGCGGCGGCCGGTGTGGGGGCGAACGCCTGCCGGGCGCTCATCGGCCCGTCCGGCCCAGCTCGGCCGTCATCGACCGCACCGTCGGGAAGTCGAACACCGTGTCCACGCTGATCGCGCCGCCCAGCTTCGCCCGGACCCTGGACACCAGGCGCAGTGCCAGCAGGGAGTGCCCGCCGATCTCGAAGAAGTCGTCGTCGGGCCCCACGGCGACACCGCCGAGTACCTCCGACCAGAGCGCGGCCATCTCCTGCTCGGGCCCGGTCAGCGGGGCGCGGTCGGCCGGGTCCGCGGTCTCGGCCGACGGGCCGGGCTCCGGCAGCGCCGCCCGGTCCAGCTTGCCGCTCGGCGACAGAGGCAGCTGATCCAGGTCGACGAGTGCCTGCGGCACCATGTAGGCGGGCAGCGCGGCCGCGAGGTGCTCGGTCAGTTCGGCGGAGGTCACGGCGGCGTCGGCCTTGACGACGTAGCCGATCAGTCTGGCCGGGTCGCCCTTCGGCTCGACGGCGCAATCCGCCACGGCAGGGTGGGCGAGCAGCACCTGCTCGATCTCGGTCGGCTCGATCCGGTAGCCCCGCAGCTTCAGCTGCCGGTCCGCGCGGTGCAGGAACTCGAGCCCGCCGTCGCTCCGCAACCGCACCACGTCGCCGGTCCGGTAGAACCGGCCGTCCTCGCCGGGCAGGGCGGTGAAGCGCTCCTCGGTGAGTCCGGCGGCGGTGTAGCCGTCGGCGACGCCGGTACCGCCCAGGTAGAGCTGGCCCGGCAGGCCCGGCGGCACCGGCCGCAGCCGGTCGTCGAGGACCCGGGCCAGGGTGTTGGCCAGCGGCGTGCCGATCGGCACCGGCGACTCGCCGCCGTCGAGCCGGTACGCCGTCGACCAGATGGTGGTCTCGGTGGGGCCGTACAGGTTCCAGCACACGGCGGCCCGTTCGACCAGCTCCGCCGCCAGGTCCGCGGGCATCGCCTCGCCGCCGCACAGCGCGGTGAACCGGTTGGCCGGCCACCACTTCGCGGCCACCAGCATGCGCCAGGTCAGCGGGGTCGCCTGCATGACCGTCGCCGAGTGCCGGGCCAGCAGGCCGACCAGCGCCTCCCCGTCCGAGGCCGGCCTCTCGTCGGCGATGACCACCTGGCCGCCGGACACGAGCGGGAGCAGCAGTTCCAGCAGCGAGATGTCGAAGGCCAGCGTGGTCACGGCCAGCAGCGTGTCGGCCTCGGTGAAGCCGATCCGGTCCCGCATCGAGGCCAGCAGCCCGGCCAGCGCGCGCCGCGGGACTCGTACGCCCTTGGGCCGGCCGGTCGAGCCCGAGGTGTAGAGCACGTACGCCTCGCTCCCGGGGTCGGCGGCGTACTCGGGTGCCGGTCCGGGTGTGCCGTTGACGAACTCCCGGTGACGGCCGGGGAACAGGCCGCCGAGCTCCGGAGTGGTCACGATGACCTTGACGTCCGCGTCGTCCAGCACATATTCGTTTCGGGCCGCGGGGTGCCGGTGGTCCAGCGGCACGAAGGCGGCGCCGGTCTGCAGCACGCCCAGCAGTCCGACCACGGCGGCGACGGAGCGGTCGACGCACAGGCCGACCCGGTGGCCGGGGCCGATGCCGAGCGCGGCCAGCCGGCCGGCCAGCCCGCCGGCCCGCGCCCGGAGTTCGGCGTAGGTCAGCGTCCGCCCGCCCGCCGTGACCGCCGGGGCCTCCGGGCGCGCGGCGGCCTGGCGCGCGATGAGCGCGACGGCGTCGTCCTCGGCCGGGAAGTCCCGCGCGGCACCGCCCGAGGCGGCGATGGCCGTGCGGTCCTCGGGCACGAGCATGTCCAGGGCGTCGACCGCCGCGCCCGGATCCTCCACCGCCGAAGTCAGCAGCCGCAGGTAGTGGTCGACCATGCGCTGCGCCGCGTCCTGGTCGATCAGGTCGGTGTTGAACTCCCACATCAGGGCGAGCTTCTCCCGCTCGCGCGGGTCGCCCGCCCGGCGCAGCTGCTCGGCCCGGGGGATGACGACGATGTTGAGGTCGAACTTGGCGCTGCCGTTGTTGTGCTCGACCAGCGCGCCCCGAGCCCCTGGCCAGTCGAACGACGGCACCGGCGAGTCGTGGAAGCTGAAGCAGGTCTGCACCAGCGCGTTCCGGCTCGGGTCGCGCGGCAGGTCCAACGAGCGGACGACGTCCTCGAAGGGGGCCTCGCCGTGCGCCAGCGCCTCCAGCACGGCGTCGCGGGTCCGGCCGAGCAGCTCCTGGAAGGACAGCTCCTCGTCCAGCTTCAGCCGCATGCCGACCATGTTGACCAGCATGCCGAGCAGGTTCTCGGTCTCCGGGGTGTCGCGGTTGGCCAGCCAGGAGCCGATGGTCAGGTCGCGGGCCCCGCTGTAACGGTTCATCAGCACGGCGAACCCGGCGAACATGACGACGAACAGCGACACGCCCTCCGCCCGCCCGCACGCGCGCAGCCGGGCGTAGAGGTCGTCGGGCACCGCGACCCGGATCGCCGCGCCGCGGAAGGTCTGCTTGGGCGGGCGCGGCCGGCTCACGGCCAGGTCGAAGGTGCCCGAGCCGGCCAGCCGGCTCGTCCAGTACGGAAGCACCTGCCCGCGCCGGACGGCGTAGCGCTCCCGCTGCCAGGCGGCGTAGTCGGAGAACTGGACCGGCAGGTCGGCGAGTTCGGGTTCGCGCCCGTCCGCCCACGCCGAGTAGAGCTCGCCGATCTCCCGCCAGAACACCGAGACCGACCAGCCGTCGTGCACCAGGTGGTGCTCGGTCTCGACCAGGGCCCAGTCGTCCTGCGCCAGCCGGATCAGGGTCCACACGGCCAGCGGGCCGGTGGCGAGGTCGAAGTCGCGGTCGAACTCGGCGCGGAGCGCGGCGGTCAGCGCCGCTTCGCGGTCGGCGTCCGGGACGCCGCGCAGATCGAGCTCGTGCAGCGGCACCTCGGCCGGATCGTGCACCACCTGGATCGGGCCGCTCTCGGTGAGGTGGAAGGTGGTGCGCAGGATCTCGTGCCGCCGGGTGACCTCGGTCAGGGCCCGCTGGACGAGGTCCGGCCGGAGCTCGCCGCGGAAGCGGATGACGCACTGGAAGTGGTAGGCGCGGTCGCCCCCGGCCAGCTGGTCGAGGAAGATCACCTGTTCCTGGCCGAAGGAGACCGGTGCCGCCCCGGCGCCGGCGCGCGGCGCCAGCCTCGGCTCCGCGGCCTCGCGCACGGCGGGCAGGTCCGCGAGCGCCTCGGCCATCCCGGCGATCGTGCGCCGCCGCAGCGGCAGGCCCAGCGGGACGTCGAGCCCGAGCCGCCGGCGCAGCCGCGTGACGAACTGGACGGACAGCAGCGAGTTGCCGCCGAGCGCGAAGAAGTCGGCCGAGCGGTCCGCGACGGGGCGGCCGAGCAGTTCGGTGAGGATGCCGGCGAGCTGCTGTTCGGTACCGGGCCGCGGCGGCTCGGCGTCCGGGCCGCCCGTCGCGGCGGCCGTCGCGGCGAGCGCGGCCCGGTCGACCTTCCCGTTCGTGGTCAGCGGGAGGTCCGCGACCACGTGGATCCGCTGCGGGACGAGGTGGCCGGGCAGCCGTGCGGCGAGCTCGGCGGTGACCGCCGCCTCGTCGGGCGCGGCGTGCGGGCCGGGGGTGACGAAGGCGACGACGCGGTCGCGCGCCGTCCTCGGGCCGAGCGCGACGGCGACCGCCTGGTCGACGCCGGCGGCGCCGCGCAGCGCGGCCTCGATCTCGCCGAGCTCGACCCGGAATCCGTGGATCTTGACCTGCAGGTCGCTCCGCCCGAGGAACTCCAGCGTGCCGTCGGGGCGGACCCGGGCCCGGTCACCGGTGCGGTACATGCGCACGCCGAGCCCGGGGTGCCGGACGAAGGCGGCCTCGGTCTGCCGCGGGTCGTCCCAGTAGCCCCGGGCGAGGCCGGTGCCGGTGATGCAGAGCTCGCCGGCCGTCCCGGCCGGGACCGGCGCGAGCGCGTCGTCGAGCAGGAGGAAGCCCTCGCCCGGCAGCGGGTCGCCATAGGGGATGCTGGTCCAGGACGGGTCGACGTCGCCGATCTCGTAGACGAGGGAGTTGATCGAGGTCTCGGTCGCGCCGCCCATGCTCACCACGCGGGCCGCGGGGTACCGGTCGCGCACCCGGTCCGGCAGGCCCACCGGGATCCAGTCGCCGCTGAGCACCGCGAGGCGCAGCGGCCCGGGCGCCGGCGTGCCGGATTCGCCCAGCCAGGACACGAGCATCTCCAGCAGCGCCGGCACCGTGTGCCAGAGGCTGACCCCGTGCCGCTCCATCAGCTCGGCCCAGTGCGCCGGGTCGCCCGCACGCTCCGGGTCCGGTACGACGACCGCGCCGCCGGCGGCCAGCGGGCCGAAGATCTCGTAGACCGACAGGTCGAAGCTGAGCGAGGTCAGCGCGAGGGACCTGTCCCGTGGCCCGACGCCGAAGCGCCGGTTGATCTCCAGCACGGTGTCCGCGACGCCGCCGTGCTCCACCATCACGCCCTTGGGCGTGCCGGTCGAGCCCGAGGTGAACATGACGTAGGCCAGGCTGTCCCGGGTGCCCGCGGCCGGTCCGGCCGGCGCGGGGACGAGGCCCTCCAGGGTGGAGACGGCCGCGTCCGCCGGCCAGGCCGCGGAGGTCAGCAGCGAGGCCTGCGTGAGCACGTGGGAGCAGCGGCCGAGCTCCACCAGTTGCCGGAGCCGGGCTTCGGGCAGGTCGGTGGAGAGCGGCAGGTAGGCCGCCCCGGCCTTAAGGACGCCCAGGACCGCGACGATCTGCTCCCAGCCCTTGTCCAGGGCCACGGCGACCAGTTCTTCGGGGCGCACCGATCCGCGCAGCCGTCCGGCCACGGCCTCGGCCAGGCCGTCCAGCTCGGCGTAGCTGAGCGTGCGGTGCGAGGTGATCACCGCCGGCGCCTGCGGGTCGCGCCGCGCCGCGGCGGCGACGAGTTCGTGCAGTGTCATCGGTCTTCTCGTTTCTCGTTCGGGAACTCAGGCGTTCTCACGGGCCAGGTCGGCGATCCGGTGCAGGCCGCTCAGCACGGCCTCGGGCTCGACGCCGAAGTCGATCAGGCAGGCCACCTCGTCGACCCCCATGTCCTCGAAGGAGCGCAGGGTGCGGCGCGCGGTGTCCGGGGACCCGAACAGGCCGCTGTCGCGCGAGTAGCGGTCGAAGGCCCGGCGCAGCAGGGCTTGGCGGTCCGCCTCGGTCAACTCGTCGATGCCTTCGACGGTCGGCCCGGACGTGCCGGTCAGGTCCAGGGAGCTGGCCAGGTAGCCGCTGAACGGCTCCCGGATCAGCTCCAGCACCTCGGCGTCGGAGCGGCCGAGCAGGGTGTGCAGCATCAGCGTGACCCGGCCGCGCGCCGGGCTTCCGTGCCGGGCGGCCAGCGTCTCCCGGTAGAGCGCGATGTTCCGCCGCAGCACGTCCGGGCGCTGGCCGAGCAGGTGGGTCAGCAGGTTGCCGCCCAGTTCGCCGGCCAGCCGGAAGGTGTCCGGGCGGCCGGAGCTGGTGATCCAGAACGGCAGCTCCGGCTGCACGGGTGCGGGGTAGATCCGGACGCCGACCCGCTCGCCGCCGCCGTCCAGCCGGCTGACCTCCTCGCCGGCCCACAGCCTGCGCACCACCTCGATGTGCTGCGCCAGCGTGGTCTTGCGCTCCCGGTAGGCGGTCTCGGGTTCGGGGGTCAGGGCGAAGTCCACCGCGTGCCAGCCGGACGCGAAGGCGATCGCGGCGCGCCCGTTCGAGAGGTTGTCCACCATGGCCCACTCCTCCGCGACGCGGATCGGATCGTGCAGCGGCAGCACGACGCTCCCGGCCCGCACCCCGACCCGGCGGGTGACGGCTGCGACCGCCGCGCCGGTGACCGCCGGGTTGGCGTAGAGACCCCCGAAGGGATGGAAGTGCCGCTCCGGTGTCCACACCGCGTGCAGACCCGCGTCGTCGGCCAGCCGGGCCCCGTCGAGCAGCAGGTCGTAGCGTCCCTGGTCGGTGCGCGACGCATCGTCGGCGAAATAGAAGAGGCTGATGTCCACAGGATCTCCGTACGAGGTTTTAGGCTGAGGCACCCGAGTAGTGCCGCAGACCGCGCCGCCACAGGAACCGGGTGAAGGCGAGGCCGGCGGCGGCGAAGGCGGCCAGCGCGGCCGGGCCCGCCCCGGTGGCCCGGGAGGTGAGGACTTCGGCGGGCAGGGTGACGGCCAGGCCGATCGGGATCAGGACGGTGAGTCCGATCCGCATCCACCCGGGGTAGAGGCCGACCGGCCAGCGGGCCGCCTGGAACAGGCCCGAGAACAGCTCGGCGACGTTGTCCAGCTTCACGAACCAGAACGCGCTGATGGCGATCGACATCAGGAAGCTGTAGATCAGCGCGGCCCCGCACAGCAGCGTGACGGCGAAGACCGGGACCGCCGACAGGCTCACACCGCCGGAGAGCGCCGCACCGGTCGCCGTCGTGGCCAGGCCGATCGCCACGTCCAGCCCCTGCCACACCTTCGACGAGCGGACGCTGACGGTCAGCAGGGCGCCGGCGGGCTTGAGCAGCACCGCGTCGAGGGTGCCCTCCTGAATGTCCGTCAGCAGGGCCAGTGCGTTGGGCATCACCAGCATCTGGGTGAAGCCGCTGAGCGTGGTGTAGACGCCGGCCAGGACCACCAGCTGGTCCAGGTCCCAGCCGTCCAGCCGCTGGACCTGGCGGAAGACCAGGGCCAGGGTGATCACCGCGGTGCCCAGGGACAGCACGGAGGTGACGATGCGCAGCAGGAAGTTCGCCCGGTACTGCAGCTCGTTGAGCAGCAGCAGGCGCAGGTAGAGCGCGGCCAGTCGCAGGTTCACGCGCCCACCCCCGTGAACCGGCGCACGGCGCGCCGCCAGACCACCGCCACGAGCAGCGCTCCGACGCCGATCCACAGCGCCTGGACGCCCAGCCCTGCCAGCAGCCGCGGGGCCGGGCCGGGGGCGATCAGCGCGTCGATCGGGAAGCTGAACGTCCACTCGAACGGGAACCACCCGGCCGCGCTCCGCATCCACCCCGGCAGCAGTGCGAGCGGCACCAGCCGCCCGGACAGCAGCAGCTCGAACAGGAGGTAGAGCTCGAACAGCGCGCTCGCCCTGGTGGTCCAGAACGTGATCAGCCCGATCAGCCACAGGAACAGCGAGCGGATCACGAACGCCGCCCAGATCGACACCAGGAACACCAGCACGCCGGCCGGGGTCGGATGCGCCGTCGGGTGGAACAGCAGCACGAGCACGGCGGCGACGGGGAGCCACTGGGCGATCCAGACGATCTTGGCCCCGCCGAAGCCGGCCAGGTCGTAGTGGATCGGATGGATCGGCAGCAGCATCCGGCCCGACATCCGGCCGGTGGTGATCCGGTGCTCGAACCCGGCCGGTGCGTAGCCGACGTTCATGTTCCGCACCAGGGTCCAGGTGATGTAGTAGGCCGCCAGGGTGCCGGGCGTGTACCCGTCGACGGATCCGCCCTGGGAGCGGGCGATCGCCGACCACACGACCAGGTAGATCACCGGCTCGACGAGCATGCCGGTCATCAGCAGCAGGCTGCTGGCGCGGTAGGTCAGCTGCTGGGTCATCGACTGCCGGCCTGCGGCCGCGTAGAAGGCGCCCAGCGCCCGCACGCGGCCCGCCACCTCCCCGGCCGTCACGGCGCTGCCGCCGGGGCCGGGGCGCCGTCGGCCCGCAGGTCGACCGCGTCGGAGGTGAAGATGTGCTCGATGACGTCCTCGATCGCGGGCCGCGTCACCGTGAGGTCGGTGACCTCGCCTCCGGCCAGCAGTCGGGTCGTCACCTCCGGCACCCGCGCCGCCTCGACCCGAACCCGCAGCCGCCCGGCGGAGGCGGGCCGGCACTCGCCGAACCCGCTCAGGTCCACGCCGGGACCGGTCGGCGTCACCTCGATGTCGCGGTGCGCGGCGAAGCGCTCGCCGAGCCGCGACAGGTCTCCGTCGTAGAGCACCCGGCCGCAGTGCACCACCACGACCCGTCGGCAGAGCGCCTCGATGTCGGCCATGTAGTGGCTGGTCAGCAGCACGGTCGCGGACCCGGTCCGGTTGTACTCGGCGACGAATGACCGGATCCGCCGCTGCATGGCGACGTCCAGGCCGAGGGTCGGCTCGTCCAGGAACAGCATCTCCGGCCGGTGCAGCAGCGAGCCGACCAGCTCCATCTTCATCCGCTCGCCCAGTGAGAGGTTGCGTACCGGCTTGCGCACCAGGTCGCGGAGGTCCAGCAGTTCGACCAGTTCGTCCCTGGTCCGCCGGAACCGCTCGCGCGGGATCCGGTAGATCGCCCGGTTGAGCTCGAAGGAGTCGACGGCGGGCAGATCCCACTGCAGCTGGTACCGGTTACCCATGACCAGCGCCATGCGGCGCAGGTAGGCCGGCTCGCGCCGGGCCGGGTCGTGGCCGAGCACGCGCACCGACCCCGCCGAGGGGTGGAGCAGGCCGGAGAGCAGTTTGAGCAGGGTGGTCTTGCCCGCTCCGTTCGCGCCGAGGACGCCGACGATCTCTCCCGGCTCGACGCGGATGTCCACGCCCTGGAGGGCGTGCACCTGCTGCTTGCGCCGGCGGACCAGGACGCCGACCGCCGAGCGCAGCCCGGCGTCCCGTTCCGCCACGGTGAACGACCGGCCGAGCCCGGAGGCCTCGATGGCCGCCGGGGTCACAGCCGGGCCCCCTCGGCGGCGAGCGGGTCGACGAGCACCATCCGGAGCTCGGCCGTGTACGGCGCGCCGGCGGCGTCGGTCAGCCAGGTCTGCCCGAGGTCCGGCAGCATCTCCGAGATCGTCACGCTCCGGCGTCCGGCGGTGTCCGCCGCCGCCCGGCGCACCGCGCGCGCGGTCTGTTCGAGCATCAGGACGCTGCTGAAGTCGGTCAGGGTCGGCTTGCGCTCGGTGTGCACGCGGGAGAACGTCCGCACCGGCATGTCGTGCGCCGCCCGGAACTCCTGCGCCGCCCGGAACCGCCGGGCCGCGGTCCTGGCGAACGCCCACTCCAGCTCGGCCGGCTCGAAGCTCCAGGTCTCCCGCTGAACCACCAGCCGGCCGATCGAGATCCGCGGCAGGTGCCGGGCCGGCGCCATCGGGCGGAACGCGCCCACGATCGCGGCGGATACCTGCTCGGCGAGCACCTCCAGCAGGTCCCACGGGCCCTCGCCGGTCTTTGAGACCACCACCAGGCGCCCGTCCTCGCGGCACACCTCCAGGGCGGCGGACGGGAGCACCGGGCCGGGCGCGCCGGTGTCGCTGTCGTGCAGGCACCAGTACCGGAAGTGCGGCGAGAGCAGCGCGGCCGGGTAGCTGCGGGAGTTGACCAGCGGCGAGTCCTTGCTGGGCACCGAGTACCAGCGGCGGCCGGCGTGGTCGCGCTCCGCGGCTTCGAGCAGCCGGCCGACGTCCGCGTGCCGCTCCACGAAGGGGCGGGCCTCCAGCGTGTTCGTGGCCAGGTGCAGCTCGCCCATCACCGCCGTGAACTCCCCACGGCGCACCGCGCCCAGCCCGGCCGCGGCGATCATCAGGTCGGGGGAGTGGTGCCGCGCCGCGGACCACAGCGGGGCGGTCGCGGGGAACTCCCGGCGGACGGCGTCCCGGATCGACTCGACGGTCGGTTCGTGGCGCCGCGCGCCGTCCGGTACGTCGAGGATCCGCGCCCACTTGGCCTGCAACCGGGACACCGCGTCCGCCACCGGCTCCGGCGGCCCGCTGCGGGTGGTCAGCTGCCGGGTGGCCATCCCCAGCAACTGGGACAGCGGAAGGCGGTCGCGGCCGGTGGCGCGGCTGTGCCGGTCGAGCAGGGAGCCGAACAGGTCCAGGTAGTTGTGGCCGGCGCGGGCGGCGAACCACCGGGCGCTGTCGGCCATCAGGCCGAGCGGCCCGCCGATCGCCGCCTGCACCGGCCGTCCGATCTCCAGTTCCACGTCGCGCCTGGTGTCCTCGTAGACCAGGGTCCGCCCGGCGTACATCTCGCCGTGCCGGCGTACGGCGTCGCTGCCGGTGATCCGCCGGAACGCCTCGTCCAGCGCCGCGGTGGCGGCCATCAGCCGGTCCGGCCGGCCGGCCGCCGCGGTGACCGCGTCCCGGCCGCGCTCCAGCTCGTCGAGCGCGGCGAGCGCGCTCTCGCGCGGCTCCCGGTCGCCGACCAGGGCGAGCCGCTCCCGCAGCGTCCGTTCGGGACGCGCCTCGACCGGACCGCTCAGGTCCATCCGCACCACGCCGTCGTCCAGCCACGGCCGCAGCTCCTCGACGACCGAGTCGACCGTCGAGGTGCCGCGCTGCGCGGCCAGCTCGGCGAGGGTCCGCGATCCGTCGCACAGCCGGAGCAGGGCGAGGACGCCGGGCGGCGGCTCGACGGGGTCCCGGTAGGGGCGCAGCAGCCGGTCGTCGTCCACGAACACCCCGCCGGAGAGCACCGGCCGCAGCCACGGACGCATGCCGGGCCGGTCGGACAGCCGCCGGGCGAGCGTGTCGATCGCCCAGTTCTCGAAGTAGACCGTGCGGTCGGCGAGCAGGCCGGGCCCGCCGGCACAGTCCATCGGCCGGTCGGACTCGGTCAGCCGGCCCCAGGCGGCCGGGCCGAAGAAGCCGATGGTGTCGTTCTTGACCGTGTACCGCTGCAGGTAGTTGGCGACGAGCTGCAGGTGCTTGAGCTCCGTGGTGCGGCCCGGCTCGGCCGGCCGGCCGACCTTGTCCACGGCGCTGCGCACCGCGGCGGGGTTCTGCCAGGCGACGGCCTCGCGGAAGCGCGGGTCGGCCGCCACCTCGCGCAGCGAGTCCGCCAGCCGTTCGAGCTCCGCCTTCCACAGCTCGTCGAACTCCTGGTCCGGCAGACCGGCGGCCTGCGCCAGGCCGGGCGCCGAGAGCCGGCCCGCCTCGGTCACCGGGAAGCCGGCGCCGCGCAGCACGACGTCCCGCCACACGGCCCAGTCGGAGCCCTCCAGCGGAAGCAGGTGGGAGCGCTCGTCCGTGTCCCGAGGCGCCGTCACCGGTCCCCCTCGGCGGCGGGCGCCGGGCGGACGGACAACGGCAGCAGCCGGCTCGTCGGCGGCGCGATCGCCGGACCGGGCACGAAGGACGCGCACAGGGAGCGGGTCAGCCGCGTCCGGTGCTGCTCGTACGGTTGGTACGACTCGTGGTCGAAGTCCAGGTAGCGGTTGCGGTAGCACCACCGGCAGTCCTCGAACTTCGGGTCGATGTGCTCGCGGCCGGCGGCGTGCTGGGCGCGCAACGACAGGTACTGCTCGTTGTTCCAGATCTCGCGCGGGCCGGCGGTGTTCAGATCGCCCACCAGGTGGTGCTCCGCGGGCGAGCCGATCAGGTGGTCGCAGAAGCCCACGCCGCCGCGGTAGTTGACGTACAGGTACATCCACGGGTGCGTGCAGGTCTTGTTCGCCGCGCCGTCGTCGGCCCACAGCTCGTCCAGCGCCGTGTTGAGCTGCACGTCCACCGCGGTCGCCTCGGCCACCTCCGCCAGTTCGGCGAGCGCGCGGACCACCTCGGGACGGTGGTGCACCAGCTGGTCCGGATGCCCGTCCGGGAGGGTGATCGGGCTGAGGTGCATGCCGATGCCGAGCCGGGCCGCGTGCTTGGCGATGGTGGTCAGCTCGTCGAGCGCCGCGGGCTGCACGGTCACGTTGAGGTGGATGTTGCCGGTGCCCACCCCGCTGGCGTGTGCCTCGTCGACCAGCACCTCCAGGTTGCGCAGCACCACGTCCATGTCAGCGCCGCGGCGGACCTGCCCGAACGTCTCGCGCTCGCCGGCGTCGAAGGACACCGAGATCAGGGCGCCGGAACGCACGAGCTTGCGCCAGGTCGCCTCGTGGAACGCCGTCAGGTTGGTCACCATGCGGACCCGGCAGCCGTAGTCGAGGGTCTGGTCGACGAACCGGGGGAAGTTCTTGAGAATCGTGCTCTCGCCCCAGCCGCGCAGGTCCACGATCTCGGCGGTGGGGAACAGCTCGCCCGCGATCCGGTCGAACAGCTCCTGGCTCATGTTGCGGGAGCGGTCGAACTTGCCGGCCGAGCGGCACATCGGGCAGGAGAGGTTGCAGTTCTCGGTCAGCTCGACGAACAGCACCCGGGGCAGGCTGCGCAGGAGGGTCGCCCGCTGCTCGAACTCACGGAGGTTCAGCTCGCGGTTCTCCACGCGGGCCTCGGTCCACTCGACGTGGCTGCTCAGCCGCTGCTGCGCGGGCAGAGTGCTCTCGCTCATGCCTGTCACGGCCTCTCTGTCAAGGCGCCGCGGACCGCGTCCACGAACGCGGTGCGGAATCCCGGGTCGGGGAAGATCGAGTACTCGTGGTGGTCGGCCTCGACGCGGTGGCGGATGACGCGCCGGGCGTGGGGCTCCCAGTTGCCGACCAGGTCGTCGGCGATGTGGGCGTTGAAGTAGTGCAGGTCTCCGGCGTAGTAGCCGGGGTGGTAGAACCGGTCGGCGCGCAGGGTGCGGGCGAAGACCTCCAGCTGGCGCCGCAGGACCTCCGGTCCGACCGTCTCCGCGAGCACGCGGGCCTCCTTGAGGCTGCTGACGACGCCCGCGTCCCCGACCGTGATGGTGTAGGGCACGTCGACGCCGATCCGGCGGAGCAGCTCCTGCAGCCTGCCGCCGATCAGCACCTCCTCCGAGGACACCCCCGCGGCGAGCGAGGGGTCCGGCGGCTGGCTGTCGATGAGGGCGAGCATCGCGACGCGCCGGCCCGCCGCCAGCAGTCGGCAGGCGACCTCGAACGCGATCGCGCCACCGGTCGAGAAGCCGCACAGCAGGTACGGCTGCTCCGCCGGCAGCCGCAGCAGCTCCTCCAGGTAGATCGAGGCGAACTCCTCGATGCTGCGGGGCACCTCGCGTTCGCCCTCCAGCCCGGCGGCGCGCACGCCGACCGACTGCACCGGCAGGACCGAGCGCAGCGTCCTGACGGCCATCGCCGTGCCGGAGGCGGAGTGGAAGTAGAACAGCGAGGGAGCGTGCGGATCGAAGTCGGCCGGCAGTTGGAGGCAGCGGTCGGACGGCGCGCGCTCGCGCAGGTACGCGGCGACCCGTTCGACGGTGTCGCGGGCGGTGAGTTCGGCCCGGGGCAGCCGGGTTCGGGTCGTCTCGAACAGCCGGTCGGCGATGCGGTCGGCCGCCCCGTCGTCGCCGGATGTGCTGAACGCGGTGTCGATCGAGACGTCGGCGAGGCCGAGCTCGTCCGCGTAGGCCTCGGCGACCGCCGCTTCCCACTGGTCCCGGTAAGGCCGCCGCGGGCCCTCCGGCACCGGCGCAAGTCCCTGCTCCACGAAGCCGCCAATCTCTCGGATGTCTGGCGAGAACGTTAGGGAAGTCCAGTGATCAAGCTCTGACCGTGTTCTGAATGCCGCCGACAGACGGCATTCACTCCGTCACCAGTGCCCGTGCCTAAGCTCAGCGGCCGGGACGGAGCCGACTGCGAACCGGCCCCTCCTCACCTTCGAACCCGCTGGGAGAGACGTGTCCGCCGTACGTACGAAGAACTTCCCGTCCTGGCCTCAGCTGGGCCCGCAGGAGGTCGACGCCGCCGCCGCCGTCCTGCTGACCAACGAGCTCTCGCAGAACTCCGGCCGTCACGTCGCCGAGTTCGAAGAGGCATACGCGCAGTGGCATTCGGTGCCGCACGCGATCGCCGTGAACAACGGCACCAGCGCCATCCACCTCGCGCTCGCGGCCCTGGGCATCGGCCCGGGCGACGAGGTCCTGGTGCCGGCCTACACCTTCGTGGGGTCCGCCTCGCCCCTGGCCTACCTCGGCGCCACCCCCGTCTTCGTGGACATCGACCCGGACACCTACTGCATCGACCCGGCCGACGCCGAGGCCAAGCTCAGTGAGCGCACCCGGGCCGTCATCGCCGTGCACCTCAACGGCTACCCGGCGCCGGTCGGGCAGCTGGCGGAGATGGCGCGCCGACACGGGATCAAGCTCATCGAGGACACCGCCCAGGGCCACGGCGCCGAGATCGACGGCCGCCGGGTCGGCTCGGTCGGCGACGTCGGCTGCTTCAGCTTCTGGCAGGACAAGACGATGACGACCGGAGGCGAGGGCGGAGCCCTGCTGACGGCGGACGCGGAGCTGGCCGCCTCGCTGCGCACGCTGCGGGACCACGGCCTGGTGCCGGCCGGCCCCGGGCTGTTCCACCACGCCGTGGTCGGCTACAACTACCGGCTGACCTCGCCGCAGGCGGCCGTCGGTCTCGTGCAGCTGGGCCGGCTCGACGACTTCGTCGCCGCGCGCCGCCGCAACGGCGCCCTGCTCGACGAAGGCCTCGCGCAGCTGCCCGGCCTCTCGCTGCCGAAGGTCGTGCCCGGCGGGGTGGCCGCGCCGTGGAAGTACACCCTGCGGCTCACCACCGACCCGTCCGTCCTCGACGTCGTCACGCTGGTCTCCGAGCTGCAGCAGGCGGGGATCCCCGCGCAGCGCCGCTACCCGATCCCGCTCACCCGCCAGCCCATCTTCGCGGGCAACCCCTCCAACGAGACCTGCCCGAACTCCGACCTGTGCGCGAGCACGGCGTTCTGCCTGCCCGTCCACCCGGCGGCCGAGCCCGAGGACATCCAGGACTGCATCGACGCCCTGGCCAAGGTGCTCTCCGACCACGGGGTGAGCGCGGCGTGACCACGGCCCCCGAGATCGCCGTCATCGTCACGGCGGACGCCGGCGGTCCCGGCGGGCTCGGCGCGGTGCTGGCCTCGGTCGACGCCCAGGTCCCGGCGCCCGCCGAGCGGGTCCTGCTCGGCTTCGGCGCGGCCGCCCCCCGCGAGGCGCCCGAAGGCTGGACGGTGCTGGCCGGCGACTGGCCGGGCCGGGCGCAGGCCCGCACCGCGGGCTGGGCCGCGACCGACGCCCGCTGGGCGGTGTTCGTCGACGCGGTCGTCCCGGCGGGTCTGCTCGCGGCCGCTCAGCAGGCTGTGCGCTCCGCACCGTCCGACGTCGCGGTGCTGTCGCCCGGCGGCGAGGACGCTGAGCGGGACTTCTGGGCGCTGCGGGTGGCCGACGGCATCGAGCCGGCCTCGGTCTGGCGGCGTGCCGCCGCCGAGCTGGTGGGCTGGTGGCCGGAGCGGTGCGACGGGCCCGCCTCGCTCGACCACGCGCTCTGCCTGGATCTGACCGCCGCCGGCTGGCGCGCCGTCAGCTTCGCGGCACCGCAGCTGCCGCGGCCGGAGGCCGACGCCACGGCCGACGCCTGGCAGAAGCGGTCGCTGGCCGTCGTCTCGCTGCACGCCGGGCGTGAGAGCACCTTTTCCAAGTGGGAGGAGGTGCTGCTGAAGGCCGAGCTGCCCGCCCGGACCTCGCTCTACGTGGTGGACAACAGCCGCGACCCGGAGTTCACCGAGCGGCTGCGGGCCGCGAGCGTCGGGATCCAGGCCGCCCGCGGGCTCGAACACCTCGACTTCACCGTCGACGGCACCGTCTACCAGCCGTCGCCGGACGAGTGGTACCTGAAGCGGGAGCGGAACCTGCACGTGGCCCGCCTCTACGCCTCGGTCCTGCCGAGGATCAAGGAGGACCTGATCCTGACGCTCGAGGACGACATCGACCCGCCGGCCGACGCCGTGCGCCGGCTCGTCGAGGAGTACTCGCGCCCGGGCGGCACGCCGCTCGCGGCGGTCTCCGCGGCCTGGGACCGGGTCGAGGGGCGCTACGTCTGCGGGGGCAAGGCCGTGCCCGAGGGCGGCTGGGGCGCGCCGATCCCGTGGGAGGAACTGCCGCACGAGCCGCTCGACGTGGGCTGCGTCGGCGGCGCCTGCACCGTGTGGGCCAACGCCGTCGTCTCTCAGACACCGGTGCTGTTCGACTGGGAGGAGACGATGGGCTGGGACGGGCTGCTGTGCACGGGGGCCCGGGAGCGCGGGTTCACCGTCCGGATCCACGGCGGAGTCAGGTGTGTCCACCACACCTGGGGCGTGCTGCGCGGATCGGAGTGACGGTGGCGCGCCCGGTGTCCGCTGTCGAGGTGCACGGTGTGACCGGGCCCGAAGGCCTGTGCACGGTCGCCCTGCGGGACGGCGCACCGCTGCCGGCCCCGGACGAGGTGGCCGCGCTGCTCCGCGAGCACGGCTGTGCGGGCCTGGAGGTGTGTCTGGTCGCCCCCGGTGTGGAGCCGGGGTGGGCCTCCGAACTGGCGGCGCGGCTGGGTGAAGCCGTGCACGTGCCAGCGCCCGGCTACGTCGTCGCCGACCTGCGCGGCGGCGTCCGGCTCAAGTGGGCGGACGGCGCCGACGAACGGGCCGACGCGTGGCGGTCCCACCCGCCGCACGCCAGCGCCGTCCCCAGGTTCGCCGACCACCAGGACCGGCTGCTGCCCCGCGGTCTGCCGCCGCATCTGGAGCCGGCCGAGGGCCGGCCGGCCGTGATGACGACGGCAGAGGTGCGCGATCAGCTGCGCCGGCTGCTGCCCGCCCGGCCGGCCTGCTCCTACCTGGGCGACCACCGGCTGTTCGACGAGGCGGCGCACCGGGTGGCCCGCCGGCTGCGGGCCGGGCTGCCGCCGCTGGAGACCGAGTACCGGCGGCTGCTCGGCGGCGTCGGGAGGCTGGTCACCCGCGGCGTCGAGATCGAGTTCCACGCCGGCCAGGGCGCCCGGGCGGCGGACGGAACGCTGCTCAGCACCCCGGAGATCGACGCGATCGCCGCACTGCTGCGGGAGCGCGGGCTCGCCCGCGACGCCCGGGTGCGGCAGCACGGCGCCGAGCGCGGGCCCGACGGCGCCGAGCCCTACAGCGAGGACCGCCGTACCTGGCGGGTCGAGCTGGAGGAGGCCGAGGGAGACGGCGAAGTCGTCTCGCCGATCCTGCGGGACACCCCGCAGGCGTACGAGGACCTCGTCGCGGTGTGCGCGATCATCCGCGGCTGCGGCGGCTGGACCAGCACCCGCGCCGGTGGCCACGTCCACGTCGGGGTGCCCTTCGGCACCGACACCGCCCTGCACGCCGCCCACCTGGCCCACTTCCAGGCCCGGCAGTGGCTGCACTTCCGCCTGGGCACCTCGATCCGGGCCGAGGCGCACCGGGGCACGCGGTTCTGCCAGCCGCTGCCCGGGCCGCCGCCCGTGGGCGCGACGCGGATCAGACAGCTGCGGGACGACCTCAAGCGCCGCCTGGCGCACCCGGCGCTCAAGATCGCCAGGTCGGTCGGCCGGGCCGGCGACTCGATCGAGTACCGGCACGGTGACGCGAGCCTGGACGCGGCGGAGTGGTGGACCCGCGCCGCGGCGTTCGCCGCCGACGTCGTGCTCACCGTCACCGCCGACCGGCACCCGCCGCCCCGGGCGTGGGCGCCGGCCGGCGACGGCCGCACGGTGAGCGGCCAGACGGTGCTGGCCGCCCGCGACGAGGTCCAGGTGCACCGGCCCGAGCCGCCCGGTGACACCGTCGAGGTCCGGAGCGTGCTCGACGAGTACCCCTGGCCGCGCCTGCGCCGGCACCTCGCGGAGCTCTACCACCTCACCCCGCCGTACTGGCGGCGCCGGCCGGCAGCGGCTCCGGCCGCGCTGCCGGAGCCGTACGACGTGGCCGCGCTGCTCGGCCGGCCCCCCGGCGCGCGGGTCGACGAGGAGTCACGGCGGCAGCTGGTTGCCGTGCTCGACCACCTGCACGCCGTCGGGGCGCTCTCCGCCGGGGCGCCCGAGACGCCCGCGGCCCTGCGGGCCCACGCCGTCGCGGCGGTCGGCCCCGGCCCGGAGCCGGTGGTCGAGCTCGGGCGCCGGCTGCGCGCCTGGGACGCGCTGACCGACGAGCCGGACACGCCGCCCACCTCCGAGGACCTGGCTGCGCTCGCCGCCGTGGGGCCCGAGCCCCTCGCCGCGCTGGCCGGCCTCCCGTTCGTGTCGACCACATCGATCAGAACGCTGCTCGCCGACGCCGCCGACGGCAGCGGGGGCCCTGACAGCGACAAGGAAAGGAGCCGGAACTTTGAGGAATTTCGATAGCGTGCTGGTGCTCTCGCCGCACGCGGACGACGAGGTGCTCGGCTGCGGAGGGCTGCTGTCCTCGGTGTCCGCGGCGGGCGGCGAGGTGCACGTGGTGTACCTGTCGGTGGACGGGATGGCGCACTACGGGCTGGACGAGCCGGTCACCTACCAGGCGCGGCTGGCCGAGATCGAACAGGTCAGTGCGCTGCTCGGCTTCAGCTACACCGTCGTCCACGGTGACCGGCAGCTCAACGAGCGGCTCGACACGCTCCCCCGCCGGGAGCTGGTCGACGAGTTCCAGGAGCAGCTGGACCGGCGCCGCCCGGACCTGCTGCTGCTGCCCAGCGGCCGGGACTACGACCAGGACCACGCGGCCACCTTCGCCGCCGGCTTCGCCGCGGCCCGGCCGATCGGCTCCCAGTTCGGCAAGTGGCTCGTCCCGCACGTGATGAGCTACGAGTCGTCCAAGATCCAGTGGTCGTCCGAGCCGCTGCCGCTGTCCACCGCGTACGCCGACATCACCGGCCGTCTCGACGCCAAACTGGCGGCGATGCGGGCCTACCGGTCCCAGCACCGGCCCGCCCCGCACATCCGCAGCGAGGAGTCGATCGCAGCGCTCGCCACCCTGCGCGGCGCCGCGATCGGCGTGCGGCACGCGGAGGCGTTCGAAGTCCACCGGACCGTCCTCTAGGGGCTGTCCCCATCCGCGCCCGGGCCGGTGCCGTGCCCAGCACGCACGGCCCGGCCCACGCCGCCGACCGGCTCCGAGAGGAGCCGACGGCCCCGACCGGAAGGAACCCCAGGCATGGCAGAACCCGAACTCACCGTCGTCATCCCCGCCCACAACCGGACGCGAGCCCTGCAGCACTGCCTCGCCAGCCTGCAGCGGCAGACCCTGGACCCGGGCGCGTTCGAGATCATCGTGGTGGACGACGGCTCCACCGAGCCGGTCGGCGAGACCGTCGCGCAGTTCGCCGACGGCGACCGGATCAGGCTGTTGCGGCACGAGCGCGCCCGGGGCGCGGGCGCGGCCCGCAACACGGGCGCGGCGGCGGCGCGCGGCGGGCTGCTGGTCCTGCTCGACGCCGACTGCCTGTGCCACCCGGACCTGCTGCGCGCCCACCTCGACGCCCAGGCCGACGGCCCGGTCGCGGTCTGCGGATACGGCGCCGGGCGCGAACTGACCCCGGCTCAGTGGCGGCTGAAGCACGGAGCGGACTGGGACTTCGCCGATCCGGACGCCGTCTTCGCCCGGCTGGCCCGGACCCCTTCGCTGCACGATCCCCTCACCGAGCTGCTGGCCCGGCCCCGCCCGGCCGACTGGGCGTTCTTCTGGACGCTCAACACCGGCGTGCCCAAGTCGTTCTTCGACCTCGTCGGCGGATTCGACACCCGGTTCGAGGTCAAGGGCATCGAGGACATCGAACTCGGCTGCCGGCTCGCCCGGGCCGGCCTGCCCACGGTCTTCGCCCCCGCGGCGATCACCCTGCACCAGCCGCACGAGCGCGACCGCAATCGCGAGGTGGTGCGCGACCGGCGCAACGAACACATCCTGGTGCGCGCATACCCGAGCCTGGACGTCGAGGCGGTGTGCAGCTACGACATCGCCCACTCCCGCGACCTGATCCCCGCGCTGGAACGGTTCTCCGACCACCTGGACGCCGCGACCGCGGACTGCGGCCGCCTGGCCGCCCTGGACGGGCTGACCCGCCGGATCACGGACGCGGACGGCCCCGTCCTGCTGGTCGGCGCGCCGCAGGGCTGGCCGGCGGGCCTGCCCGCCCCGGACACCGTGTGCTACCCGGCCGACCTGCCGCCCGGCGGCCCGGGCCACCAGCTGCGGCTGCTCGGGACCAGGCTCCCGGGCGCCGGGAAGCACTACGCGCTCGGCGTGATCACCGACTACTGGCGCCACTTCCCGGACGGCACCTTCAGCCGGGTGCTGGCCGAGCTGGACCGGGTCTGCCGGGAGGTGTTCGTGCTGTCCGGCGTGAGCACCGCGCCGGTGGCCGCGCCGGACCCCGAACTGAGCGAGGCGCTGGCGGCGTACGACCGCCCGTACTGGGAGTTCACCACACCGCTGCGCCGGGAACTGCACCAGTTCGACCTGACCGAGGACGAGGCCGGCACTCCCGGGCCGGCGGCGTTCCGCTGCACACCGGTTCCCTGGCCGATGACCGAACTGACCGATGTGGGCATGCCCGCGGGTGAGGAAGGCGTACCGCGATGAGAAGCCTCGTGACCGGAGGAGCCGGATTTATCGGCTCCCACCTGACCGAACACCTGCTGGCGGCCGGGGACGAAGTCGTCGTCCTCGACAACCTGACCACCGGGAGCCTGGACAATCTGGCGTCGGTGCGCAGGCACCCGCGCCTGCGCACCGTCACCGGCTCCGTCTGCGACGAGGCACTGGTGCGACGCGAGGTCGCCACGGTCGACCGGGTGTTCCACCTCGGCGCCCTGGTCGGGGTGTTCAACATCCTGGAGGACCCGCTCGGCGGACTGCGGACCAACATCCGCGGCGCCGAGAACGTCCTCGCCGCCGCGCACGAACACGACGTGCCGATCCTGATGGCGTCGAGCAGCGAGGTGTACGGCAAGAACAGCAAGCCGCGGCTGACCGAGCAGGACGACCAGATCCTGGGCCCGCCCCAGCTGAGCCGCTGGACGTATGCGGAGGCCAAGGCGGTCGCGGAGTCGCTGACCCACGGCTACGTGGCCAAGCACGCGCTGCGGGCGGTCACGGTGCGGCTGTTCAACACGGTCGGGCCGCGGCAGACCGGGCGCTACGGCATGGTCGTACCGCGGTTCGTCGGCCAGGCGCTGGCGGGCGAGCCGCTGACGGTCTACGGCGGCGGGGGGCAGCGGCGCTGCTTCTGCCACGTGCTCGACATCGTCCCGGCGCTCGTCGCGCTGCTGGAGGACGGGACCGCCCACGGCGGGACGTTCAACCTGGGCGGCCTCGAACAGGTGGACATCGCCGAGCTGGCCCGGCGGGTCGTCGCCGTCACGCGGTCGTCGAGCGAGATCGTGCATGTCGAGTACCAGGAGGCCTACGAGACCTACGGTCCCGGCTTCGAGGAGGTGCCCAGCCGCGCGCCCGACTGCGCCAAGGCCTTCGCGCAGATCGGCTACCGGCCGCGCCACGATCTGGCCACGATCATCGCCGACGTGGCGGCGTACCAGCGCGCGGTGCCGGCGCTCGTGTAGGGGACCGGCGCGACGTGCGGCCGCGCCCGGCGCCGGGACGAGCCGGCGCCGGGCGCGGGAGAGGCGGTTGCCGTAGGGCGTCAACCGGCCGACGGGGCCGCCAGCCGGTGGGCCGGGCGGCGGGCGGGCGCGGCGCGGTGCCAGGCGCGGCCGCCCGCGCAGTCCGCCGGCGCGGCCCGTGCCGCGGGCGGATCGACGCGGTGCTCGGCTTCGAGCGCGTAGTCGGCGACGAACCGGTGCAGCTCGAAGCAGCCCGGCGACGGCTCGGAGACCAGGGACTCGGCGACCAGGCCGGCCAGCAGCTGCCGGCAGCGGCCCAGCGGCAACCCGGCGAGCGCGGCCGCGGCCTCGACCCGGATGCGGCGGACCGCGCCCTCGCCCAGGCGCCGGAAGAGCCGGGCCGTCGCGTCGTCGAGCACCCGGTACGAGCAGGTCAGGGCGCGGCGCAGGTCGAGGTCGGGGTCGGGGGAGAAGAAGGCGTCGAGGCTGTTCGCCGCCGTCCGCAGCTCTCCCGCGATCGACTCCAGCGGCCGGCCCGGGTTCAACGACGCGCGCGCGGCCGCGACCGCCAGGGCGATCGGCACCCCGCCGCAGGACTCGACGATCGCCTCCAGGGCCCGCGCCCGACCGGCCGTCCGGGACGGCCCGAGGTGCCGCTCGAGGACGGCACGGCCCTCTCCCACGCTGAACGGCGGCACGGACACCGGATGGGCGTGGTGGGTGACCAGCAGCTGTTCGAGCACGTTGCGGCTCGTGACGAGGGCCATGCAGCCGGGCGCCGACGGCAGCAACGGCTGGACCTGCTGCGCGTCCCTGGCGTTGTCGAGCACGATCAGGACCCTGCGGTCGGCCAGCAGGCTGCGGTACCTGCCGGTCAGACCCGGAAGGGTCGAGGGCAGGTCCCCGGCCGGCTGGCCGAGGCATTCGAGCAGGCAGCGCAGCGCGTCGGCGGGCGCGAGGGGCGCGGCCGAGTCGTCGAAGCCGTGCAGGTTCACGAAGAGCTGCCCGTCGGGGAAGCGCTCGGCCAGCAGGTGGGCCGCGCGCACGGCCAGCGCGGTCTTCCCGATGCCGGCCATGCCGTTCATCGTCGCGACGACCGGGCCGGAGGCGTCGGCTGCGAGGGCCAGGATCCGGGCCAGCCCCTCGTCCCGGCCGACGAACACCGGCAGGCCGGGCGGAAGCTGGGCCGGGGCCGGGGCCGGGGCCGGGGCCGGGTGCGGGTCCGCGGTGGTCGGCGCGGGCGCGGTGTCCTCCGGATCCGCGGTGGTGTCCGGGCGAGCGCTCTGCCGCAGCACCGCGGTCTGGGCGGCGCGCAGCGCGTCGCCGGGCTCGATGCCCAGCTCCTCCGAGAGCGTGGTCCGGATCCGCCGGTAGATGTCGAGCGCCTCGACCTGGCGGCCGGCCGCCCCGAGCGCGCGGACCAGGGCGGCCTGGAGCCGTTCGTCCAGCGGATAGCGCTCCGCGGTGAGCCGGAGCAGGGGGAGCATCCAGTGCCCGCGGCCGATCCGGTGGTGGATCCGCGCGGCCTCCACCACCGCCTTGGCGTACTCGTTCTCGGCGGCCTGGAACAAGGGGGTGTCGACGACGCTCTGCGGGCAGCCGGTGCCCACGGCGCCCCGCCGCAGCGCGAGCGCCTCGCTGTACAGGCTCGCCGCCTGCTCCCAGTCGGACCGGGCGGCGCGGTCGCGGCCGCGTTCGACGAGCCGGCGGAACACGTGCAGGTCGACGGAGCCCGGATCGACGTCCAGCCGGTAGCCGACGCTGCTGCGCAGCAGCCAGCGTCCGGCGTCGCGCCGGCCCAGCTCCGGTTCGAGCATGCGCCGCAGCGCGCTGATGTGGTGGTGGACGACGTTCGCCGCGGTGGCCGGCGGGTCGTCCTGCCAGAGCAGGTCGCTGATCTCGTGGAGCGGGACCGACTCGCCGGCCCGGATCAGCAGCAGCGTGAGCACGGCGCACTGCTGCGGGCCGCCCAGGGGGAGCGGGGCGCCGTCCAGACCGGCGCGGATCGGTCCCATGATGTCGTACGTGAAGGGGCCCTCGGACATGTCCCGTCCCGGTCGTGCGTCCAAGCCGCGGGATTCCGCGGCGCTACCCGGTGCTGTCATCCGGCACCCGCGCCGGCCTGCGAGCGGGTGTGCGGCGGATCGGTCGGCGCGAGCCGGGCCGCGCGGCCGCAGGGGCCCTCGCGGCGGCCCGATCCGCGCTCAGCCAACGGACGCCCCGGCGTAGGCGCCCGCCGGACTGAGCGCCTCGTCGATCCGGGCGCAGACCGTCTCCGCGGCCACCGCGTCCCGCCAGTGCGGCAGTTCGTCCGGCCCGCCCTGGACGAACGCGAGGAACGCCGCCATCTCGGCGCGGTACGCCGCGGCGAACCGGGACCGGAAGTCGGGGTGCGGGCCCGGAGCGGTGAGCGGCCGGGTGTCCAGCAGCGTGCGGGAGCCGATGAGCTCGGCATAGGCCTGGCAGCCGCCCGGACTGGCCCGCTTGCTCACCACGGAGCACACCGTCCCGCAGGCCAGCGTCAACGTGGTCACCAGGAGGTCGGCCGCCGCGCCGGCGGCACTCTGCGACGCCGAGACCTCGACGACCTCGGACCCGAAGAGCCACAGGACCAGGTCGATGTCGTGGATCTGCAGGTCGAAGGCGAGGCTGCCGCCGGCGACCTGGTACCCCTGGGGCGGCGCGGCCCCGTCCAAGCTGGTGAACACGGCGAATTCGAACTGGCCGGGCCGGGCGCGGCACTCCCGTCGCAGCGCGGCGTACTCCGGGGAGAACCGGCGTTGGAAGCCGATCCGCAGGGGCACCCCGGCCGCGTCGGCGAGCGCGCCGAGGCGTGCGCTGGCCTCCGGCTGCGCCGTGCACGGCTTCTCCAGCAACACCGGGATCCCGAGGGGCAGCAGGCCGGTGACCACGGCTGCATGGGTGTCGGTCGGCGTGCACACCACGGCCCCGTCCGCACCGGGCAGCCCGGCCGCGTCCGGGACGACGCGGCAGCCGAGTCCGGCCGAGAGCGCCGCGGCGCGCGCCGGGTCGGGTTCGACCACGGTGACGTCGGCTCCGAGCTCGACGAGATTGCGGGCGTGGGTGCTGCCGATCCTTCCGCCGCCGACGACGGCGATGCGGGGTCGGCCGGTCTGGGTGCTCATCGTGAGGACTCCAAAACTGAATCGGCTTTTCCCGTAGCCAATCAGCCGCCGATGGATGCGATCTCTATGCCGGATCGACAGCCTGCGTACACGGTGTAGATCTGGCGTTGATCCGTGGCTGGTGCACTGGCTCCGCTCACCACCGGACGGATAGGACCTGACGCCGATGAACAATGCACCATCTCCGTCACCCGGGCGGACGGTTTCCGGCTGGCCGCGCTGGCCCGAAATGGACGAGGACACCGAGCGGGCGGTGATCAGGGCGCTGCAGAGCGGACGGCTGGCCGTCAGCGGCAGCAAGACCATCTGGAAGTCGCAGAACGTCGCCGCCGCGGCCACCGTGGCGCGGATGTCCGGCCGCCGGCACTGCGTCCTGGTCACCAGCGGATCGAGCGCGATCGTGACCGCGCTGCACGCCCTGGGCATCGGGCCCGGTGACACCGTGGCCATGACCGCGACCACCTGGGTCAGCTGCGCCACCTCGGTGTTGCGGGTCGGAGCCACGCCGGTGTTCTTCGACGCCACCCCCGAATCGCCGTGCGGCGACCTCGCGACCCTGACCGAGGCGCCGTCGGCGATCCTCGGCATCCATCTGTACGCGCAGCACTTCGACGTGGATGCGGCCCGGGCCCGGTTCCCCGGGGTGCCGGTGGTCGAGGACGCCTCCCACACCCAGTTCGGGACGACCGCCGACGGACGCAGGATCGGCTCGCTGGGCGACGTCTCCATCCTGAGTCTCCAGGCCACGAAGATCATCACCAGCGGCGAGGGCGGCGCGGTCCTCACCGACGACCCGGAGACGGCCGCCCGGCTGGAGTCGCTGGTCATGGACTCGCGCCGGCGCACCGACGTGGTGTCGCGCACCGCTGCCAACGAGCTGGAACCGGCGCACCTGCTCCACGGGGCCAACCACTCGCCGCCCGAGTTCGCCGCGGCGCTGCTCGTCGACCAGCTGGCCAGGTTCGACCGGCAGGCGCGGCGCCGTGCGGAGGGAGCCGCGATCCTGGCCGGGGCCCTAGACGGGAGCCGGTGGTCGATGGCCGCCGACCGGAGCGCCGTCGCCGGCGGATCGTTCTACGGCGTCGCGGTGCGCGTCCCGGCCGGTGTCGGCAGCCCGGCCGAGGTGATCGCGGCCGTGGAGGCGCAGACCGGCCTGATCCTCGACTCGGTGTACCCGCCGGTCGTCGAAGGGCCGCTGTACCTGCCGGAGACCATCAAGCAGTACGCCGCCCTGCGGGCCCCCGACGCAGCGCTGCCCCACTCCCGGACCTGGCACCGTGAATACGTGGTGGTGCCGCACCACGCCTTCCTCGCCGACGAGTCCCGGCTGGTCGATCTGGCGGCCACGCTCCGGGCACTCGACCGGGAACCGGCCGCTGGTAGGCCCGCACTGCCGCAGGACCGTCCGACCATCGAGGTCGTCATGGTCACCAGGGGAGAGCGGGACACCCTGGAAGCCGCCCTGGCCGGCGTGGCGAAGCAGGACGTCGAAGCCGACGTCAGGCTGACGGTGTGGGTGGACGCGGACCAGGTCCCGGCGGCCGTCGCGGACACGGGCTGTGCCGTGGTCACCCTGGGCGCCGACGGCGTGCTGCCGGACGAGCCCTTCGCGCGGATCGCGGCGCTCCGGGAGCTGGCGGCCGCCGGGTGCACCGGGGACTTCGTCGCCTTCCTCGACGACGACAACGAATGGGAGCCCGACCACCTGTCCACCCTGCTGGCCGTCGCCGACGCGGGCTATCCGGCGGCGCATTCCTGGCGGACCTTGATCGACCGTTCCGGCTCGCCCGCCACCGTGGACCGCTTCCCCTGGCTGCCGCCCTCGGAGGCCGCCGCCGAGCTGTTCGAGCACCTGTCCGCGGTCCGGGTGCTGGAACCCGGCAGCCCGGTCGTCCGGGACCGCGCCGTGATCCCCGGGGCGGGCCTGAACGGCATGGTCGACATGGGGGCGTGGCTGCTGCGCCGCGATCTGCTGCGCCTGCTGACCTTCCGGCGCACCCGGAGCGAAGCGGAGATACAGGCCCGGGTCGGCGAGGACGACATCCTGCTGGAGCAGATCCACCGGCTGGACATCCCCGTCGGATGCACCGGGATGCCGACCCTGCGGTACCGGCTGGGCGGCATGTCCACCCCGGAGTACCGAACGCCGGAATCGCCCGTGCCGGGCGCGACGTCGGCCGCACCGTCCACGTCGGCCGCATCGGTCGTGACAGCAGAGGTGGCATCGTGACCCAGTACGTCCTCTCCCCCCGCCAGCTCTCCTCCTTCCGGCAGTTCGGCTTCCTCAGGCTGGAAGGCTTCTTCGACGCCGGAACCGTCGCCTCCCTCGAAGCGGAGGTGAGGGCGCAGCTCGCCAGTGCCTACGACCTGCCCACCGAGATCCCCGACGTGGTCACCGGCTCCATGGGCTACTACCTGCCGCTGATGGGGGAGGGCAGCGCCACGAGCCGGCGCCTCGTCGCCGGCCCGCGTCTGGTCGAGCTCGGCGAGGCCCTGCTCGACGGCCCGGTCATGCCCAAGCCGGCCAAGGGGATGCTCTACAACGACGCCTCCCCGTGGCATCGGGACGCCGCTGCTCCCGCGCTGCGCGCGGTGAAGATGGTCACCTACTTCAGTGCGCTGACCGCGGACTCCGGCGCGCTCCGGGTGATTCCGGGCTCCCACCGCGGCGAGTTCAGCGACCGGCTCACCGACTACCGGGCGGCCTGGCCGTTGGACAGCCCCCTGGACGAAGCCGGTGAGGCCGACTGGTGGCCGGGGACGAGCCTGGACTGCCGTCCGGGCGACCTCATCGTGTTCGACGTGCGACTCTGGCACGCGTCCCTGTTCGGAAGGCTCCGGGCCCAGTGGAGCGTCTCGTACGTCGCCGTCCCGGAGACCGAAGCCGAGCGGCGGGCCGCCCACGACTACATCGACCTCTTCCTGCAGGCCGGCCACGAGTACGATGCCGAGCGGTTCCCCTACTACGACCCCGACTGGAGCAAGACGGACGGCCCGGCTTTTGCGGAGGCCATGGCCGATCTCGGCCTGATCCGGGTGGACGGCGCCGCGGCGGCCGACTGACGAGGGCCCGAGCGCTGCCGAGCTGCTGGGTGTCGGCCCGGACGGTAGGTCTGGATGGCGTCCGGTGGAGTGGTGCAGCAGGGATCCTGGAGTAGCCCCGGGTCATCGGGCAGCCATCGCGCAACTCTCTGAACGGAACGGCGAGTTCGTCAGGGAGGTGCGCGATGACCTTGAGCGTCGGATCAGCATGCGGAGCGTGACGAGAGCGGCGGCGAGGTAGAGGTCCACGACCTCGCCGCTGACCTTGGCATCAGCCGGGCGACGTGGCGGAGAGCCCGCGGGCGGGCGAGGATGTCGAGGCGCTGGCCTCGGCCGGGCTGGCGGCCGTGCCCGCGCTGGCCTGGGCCGGTACGCCTTCACTCCCTCCCAGCCCGAGGGGGCCCTGCGTCCGCTGCGCGACCCGGCCGCGGTGGACGACGACCAGGACGAGCAGTAACCCCCGGCGGCCGAACGGCGCGGAACCGGCCGGTCGGGGTGTCGTTGAGCCGGTGTGCGGGCATCCTTGGGCCGGCCGGTCAGGGCGGGTCCAGCCGCTGACGGCTGGGCCCGCCTCTCCGCGAAACGCGAGCGTCCCCGAGACGCGGCCAGGGTTCATCCCTGGCGGCGGCCTTCGGGACCGCCGGTGGGACCTCGTTCAGCATGATCTAGCGAGGAACCCCGGGCGTTCACGCCCGGGAGGAATCGCTTCCTGAGTCCCGGCGGTGCGGAGCGCCGCCGTGTCACTGGGGGCG
>NZ_JYJF01000249.1 GCF_000955975.1 Saccharothrix sp. ST-888 | reverse complement strand
CGAGGCATGGGTAGGCAGCGGCTGGTCGCCGCCGATGCGGGGAGCCACGGCCTACGCCCCTCGTGCTGATAGGCCACCGCCGAACGGGAATTGACCACTGCTGAGCAGAGGAGACGGCCATGGCCACCGAGGACGCCACCGGAGTCACGTCCACCAGCGAGAGCACTCCCGGATCCGAGGAACAGCCGACCGTCCTGCGGACGGCCGCCGACACACTCGACTTCATCCAGACCACCGAGGGTCACCTGGACGAGCTGACGAGCATCCTGCAGCGGATGCGGGTGCTCTCGATCCAGTCGGCGAACGGCACCTACAGTGAGGAGGACCGCTCGGCGATCCAGATCGAGGTCGACCAGCTCACCGACGAGATCGCCCGCGTCGCGGACCAGGCGGACTTCAACAAGATGAGGATGCTCACCGACGCGTCCGCAGACGCAAACGTGCACGCTGCCGACGAGCTGGGAATGTACCCCGCCAAGATCAACACCCCCGCCTCGCTGGCGAATGCCCAGGCATCCTGGACCCTGCGTGTGCACGTGGGGGCGAACACCAACGAGGCCCTCGCGGTGAACATCTTCGCCGCCAACGTCCAGCACCTCTTCGCCGGCGATGCCGACGCACCGGCCGACCAGTCCCCGTCCGAAGCGGGTCCCGTCAACGTCACCACGGCCGTTGAGGCCAACACCTCGATCGCGAAGATCGACGTGGCGATCAAGTCCGTCACCGACCAGCGCTCCAACCTGGGGGCGTTCTCCAACCGCCTGGAGTCCGCGATCCGCAGCAGCG
This sequence comes from Saccharothrix sp. ST-888, assembly GCF_000955975.1. GTDB lineage: Bacteria > Actinomycetota > Actinomycetes > Streptomycetales > Streptomycetaceae > Kitasatospora. Next base: position 1,171 of record NZ_JYJF01000249.1, on the reverse strand, counting down.
ACTACGCGGTGGAGAACCTGACCGCCTCCGACTCCACCACCCGGGACACCGACTTGGCTGCCGAGATGGTGCAGTTCACCATCATCGAGTCCTGAGCGACTGGTGCTCTGGTCCTGCCGGTGCCGTCATCGGCCGGACCAGAGCGCTTGGCCTGTCCGAGCGCGCGTTCACCTCGCTGCCGCGCCGACCTTGTCCGCCTCATCAACCGCACCGAGGCCGACGAAGGGTCGGGAGCCCGCCGCACGCCCAGTCTTGGCTCCGCCCGCGCCCCAATGCCGCCTTTTCCCGCCTCACTCGCCACTGGGGTGGTCGCTGGTGCGACCGGCCGCCGAGCTGACTATAAGTCAACTGCGCTATGGAAAAGACACGATGACGATCGTCGTCACTCAGAGGAGTTGGGCGATGTGTTACGGTGACCGCGCTCTGTCGTGAACATCGCTACCCCAGGGAGAATGTGCTGTGATCGACCTCTTTGGTGACGGCCTGCGGCGTCGCAAGCTGGACCGGCTCTTCGCTGTCATCGACGTCGACGGCGACAGCGTGATCACCCAGGCGGACTACGAGCAGCTCGGCCAGCTGATGGCCAAGGTCAGCGGCGCGGCACCGGATTCGGCGCGCAGCAACGAGCTGAAAGCGACCTTCGGGCAGCTCTGGCAGGAGTTCCAGGCCCCGGCCGACCGCAACGGCGACGGCAAGATCGACCGCGCCGAGTTCGCCTCCTCGGTGCTCACCCCGCTGGGCACGGCCCCGGACCGGGTGCTGCGCTTCATCGGAGTGCTGTGCAACGCCAGCTTCGGCGTGGCCGACACCGACCGCGACGGGCGGATCAGCAAGGCCGAGCACCTGCGGATGGGCCGCGAGGTCTTCCGGGTCGACGAGGCCGGCGCCGCCACGTCGTTCCAGAAGCTCGACTTCTTCAACCGCGGCTACCTGACGCTGGACGCCTACCTGATCGCCTTCACCGAGTTCCTCACGAGCCCGGACCCGAATGCCCGCGGGAACTGGCTCTTCGGCACCTTCTAGGCGGTTCGGATCGAGTACGTGGGATCGCGTGTGTCGTCTGCCCTGTTCGGCGAGGAGCGGCTCGCCGCTCTCGCGCATCGCATACGCGAGCCCCTGTACCTCGTCGCCAGGCGGTCCGACGGGCTGCGCGGCCTGGCGACCGAGGCCG
>NZ_JYJF01000248.1 GCF_000955975.1 Saccharothrix sp. ST-888 | reverse complement strand
GACGCTTCCTTCAGGCCGCCTTCCAGCGGGCCCTCCGGGCGCTTCGTTCTTTCGTGTTTCCAGCTTATCAGATGTTTTCCGCTCCGTTTTCCGGAGTTTAACTCATCCGATCCGCTTTCCTTCGGCCTTTCGGCGTTCCAGACTGTATCAGATCGCTCTGGCCGTCTTTCACGCTTCCCGGCTCTCGGAAAAGCCTTTGCCGAACCGACCTGACGGCCTGTCCGACGCCCCAAACCTTAGCCGATCCCCGCTCCGAGAAGCGAACCCGGCCACAATCCAGAAAAGCACACAACAATTCCAACCAAGGCATGCCGGAGCACGACTCAACTCGAACATAAGGAAATGGCGTTTCAGAGGATTGGCCGCCCCGGGACCGTCCACGCCGACGCGTGTCCGGTGCTCCCTGCCGAGCGACTAGGAAACACTACCCCTCCTCGCCGGGTGATGCAAACGGGCCTCGACGCCGACGACGCAGCAGCCCCATCTCCAACACCACGCCTCACCTCTTCCCCACGCAGGCCGCCTCTTGAGCGACTGCTCAAACCTCTGTCATCATGGCCGCCAACGAGATTGAGCAGTCGCTCAATTCATCAGGGGGACAGTCATGCCCGAGCCCGCCGGGCGGCCGACCAGGCCGCTCTATGTCGAGATCGAGATCGGCGCGGCAGTGGACGTGGTGTGGGAGCTGACCCAGCAGCCGCATCACCATCAGCGCTGGGACGCACGCTTCTCACGGATCACCTACGCCGAACCACCCGTCACCACGCCACCGGCCAAGTGGCCCTCAGCCGCCACCACTCCGTCACCACCACCGCCGGTCCGGTTCCGCTACACCCTCGGCGCGCGCCCTGGCCCGGTGCTGTCGGGGTCGGGGATCACCACCGCCGAACGCCGACGGCCCGACGGGACCCGCACCAGCGCCCTGCGGTTCTCCTCCGACACTCGGCTCTCACCGCTCCAGGAAGGCGCCGGATACTGGCGCTACCTCCCTGTCACAGCAGAGTCGGTCCGCTTCCTTACGGGGTACGACTACCGGACCTGGTCCGGCCCGGTGGGCGGATGGCTCGACAGGTGGATGGTCAGACCGGCCGTCGGCTGGCTCACCGCCTGGTCCTTCGACCGGCTCCGGCTCTGGGCCGAGCGCGGGATCTCCCCCGAGCGCGCCCTTCTGAACGCGTACACGGAGGTTCTCGTCCGGCTTACCGTCGCGGCAGCCTGCGTGCTGTTCCTCGCGCCGCCGTACGGACCCGTGCCAGGAGCAGCCGTCGGGCTGGCAGTACTCGGGTTCTCGCTCCTCGTCCCGCCCTCGGCGGTCACGCCTGCCGCCAGGCGGTGCACCAGACATCCGCGCGATCGCCGCACAGCCCACGCGCCCAAAACACTCGGCACATTGCCCAGCACAGTGGAGAAGCCATGACGACTGCACCGGCTCCTGTGCCGGCCACCATCCCGACGACTGCCTCGAAGACCGATCAGCACCCCGATCGACATCTCGGTAGGCACCCGGGTCAGTGCCCGGATCCGAGCCGGTCCGGCCTCCGGGGCCGTACCGCCGGGTCGATCTTCCAGGAAGCCCTCGGGCCCGACTTCGATCGGCTCCACCCCGAGATGCGGCGCCGCTTCGGTTTCTCCAGCCGGGACGGGATCGCCTGTATCGGAACGGGTCGGATGGAGCGCATCTGGCACGGATCGCGCCTGGTGACGCCATTTCTTCGACTCGGAAGCAGTTGCAACATCCTGTTTCCCGAGCACGGGCGCGGCGTTCCGTTCTCCATTGCCAACTACGCCTACCTCGACGGGTTCGGACGCGAGACGGTGACCTTCGTCCGGACGTTCCAGTTCACCAGGGCACGCCGGTTCGACGCGACGATGATCGCCTCGGACCGCCGGCCCGGAACCGTCGTCGACTACCTGGGAACCCGCCAGCACCTGGCGGTGGATCTCGAGTTCCGGGTCAGTCCGCTCGGCGGCCTGGTGATCACATCGGGG
>NZ_JYJF01000247.1 GCF_000955975.1 Saccharothrix sp. ST-888 | reverse complement strand
TTATCGTGACAGGAGCCGACTCTCCCCATCGACTGCCTCATGTTCAACTTTCTTATCTCTGTTTGGAGTTCGACCGGTTGAGTCCACCCTCGCTGCCGCGGTCCGAATGAAAGATGCAGCCGCGCCCCAGGCCGCCGCGGCCGGCCGCCATCCGCAGCGCGGCCACCGGCAGCTCGGCGCGGTGGCGGTCGGCCATCGCGTAGCCGACCACCTCACGGGTGGCCAGATCAATCGCGGTGGCCAGGTAGAGCCAGCCCTCCTCGGTCGGCAGGCAGGTCATGTCGCCGACCAGCCGCACCCCGGGGCGAGGCGCGGTGAAGTCGCGCCGGATCAGGTCCGGAACGAACACCGGCCTGCGGGTCTGACGGGTCAGGCCGCGGCACCGGCAGCGGGTGGTGCCCGCGCTCACGCATGATCCGCTCCACCCTCTTTCGGTTGACCACGCGGCCCTGGCGGCGCAGTTCCGCATGCACGCGCGGGACGCCCTAGGCACCCCTGGACGCCAGGTGGATCACCGTGATCTCGGCCGCGAGCAGGCCCTCCTCCCACCGACGGGCCTGACGGGCTTGCCCACCGGCCCGCCAGACATAGAAGGAGGAGCGGGAGACGCCCAGCGCCCGGCAGATCCGCTTGACGCCCCAGGCGCCGCGGTGGTCCTCAACGAAACGGAAGCGGATCACCGTGTCGTCTCGGCCCCGAAATAGGCAGCCGCCTTGCGAAGGATCTCGATCGTCTTCTGCTGCTCAACCGTCTGCCGCCGCAGCCGGGTGAGCTCCTCGCGCTCGGCACTGGTCAGCTCACCCGGGCCCCCCTCGCCCCGGTCGGTGCGATCCTGCTTGACCCAACCCCGCAGCCCCTCCGGGCCGACCCCGAGCTCCCGGGCAATCTCCGTGACGTTCCGATGCGGCGAAGACCGAACGAGCGCGACCACGTCCCGCTTGAACTCCGCCGTATACCGCTTACTCATGTTGTTCTTGATTCCCACCTGGCACTGCTTCCTCTGGGCTCACATGTCTCAGCCTCCAGATGTCAAACCGCAGGATGGAACTTCAAGAAGTGACCGGACCCGGAAGTCATAATTGTTCCAGCTGAATCACGCACAGCCGCAGCAAGGTTCAGGACCGTGATACAAGCGGACGAGTACACCTTTACAGTTAGCCGCCGTGGGGGTAAGTCCACCCTGTGGATGATGGCGACCACTGACACTGCGATGGCGCGACAAGAAGCGTAGGCGCGAAGAGCGGCAATCACCAGGTAGCGATCCCCATTATCGCCCGCACAATATCCCCACCCACTCCCGATCACCCACCCATGCGTAAATATTATTCTTTTACATTCAGTGGAAGTGCGCTCGCCGATCAGAGTCAAGCGTGCACAATCTATTGAAATGGCGGCCGCCGGAGAGATCAGCCCTCCCGCGTCGCGGAAGACATGAAGAAGCGCCGGACGGTAACGGTGAAGAGCTGGACCACCGGCGCCGTCGGCATCAGGGACCTGCTGCGGGGCATGGGGCCACGGGTCCACCGCGCACGTGGTCGACGGCGCTGCAACAAGTGCTCAGCCGTGAGACCTCATTGGGAACAACCGTGACTGGCTTGACTGCCACCTCGTTACATTGCCAGCAACAGGTGCTACCGAAGGGGGCAACCCATTCACCCCACTGAACGATTTCGCTCGACCCGTCAGGAAAGTCTGATTAATGGGCGATGGGGATGAAACGTCCCGCTATCTTCCCTGCAATCAAGTCGGCGTTCGGTAATGTCAGATTTCACCTGCCTTCCTCTTTCCGGCTGCCGACCTGCCGGTCGGCCGTCCGATGAAGGCGAACTGCCTTTCAGAGCGGCAGGCGCCACCTGGACCGCAATCCGCCGGGCCATGACTGTACTGGTTCGAATCGGCTGGAGTGTCCTGCTCCAGCCGATCCACAGCAGGGGAGTTCGTGCGCTGATGACCATTGACCACGAGAGCGTGCCGCGTCCAGGACGCCCCCTGCCGAACTCCCGGCGGACCGCCGCCGCCATC
>NZ_JYJF01000246.1 GCF_000955975.1 Saccharothrix sp. ST-888 | reverse complement strand
ACTGGATCCTGCCCTTGGCGTCCTGGTGCACGACCAGGTCGCCGCCGAGCACCGGCAGGCCGCCGAGGGTGCGCTCGTAGCGCAGGTGGCGGGTGCCGTTCGCGTCGACGACGGCGTCCTTGGCGACCAGCTTCTCCTGGCTGCCCAGGCCCAGGGCCTGGGCGGTGGCCGAGGACTGGGAGTCGGCGAGGGCGATCAGCTCGGTGTGCTGCTGACCGGCAAAGGTCCCGGCGGCCGGAGAGGGGCTGGCCTGCGCGCTCCCGGCGCTGACCTGGATCGCTCCGGCGAGGATCACCGAGGCGGAGAGAACGGCTCCGACTGTCAGCTTTCGCTTCACGTACGGTTCCTTCCGGTTCAACCGCTGCTTCGCGGTCGCGCCTCGCTCCGGGGCACCGGGTTAGTGCCTGCTGGGGCGGAGACGGGCGCTGACGTGCTGCTCCGTGCGGTCTGACGGCAGCGGCCGGAGTGGTGGGGCGGCCGGTGCCGGTACGGGGCTGGCCAGAAGCATGACAATCAAACTGATGAAATGACAGGTCTGGGGCAATGATTGGCAAACTCCCGCCAACGCGCGCCCATACATCTGTGTTGATGATGTGTCAGATGGATGACGCGACCGGGTCGGGCGGCGGGCCGACGGGTGGGTTCCGGTCCGAACGGAGCCCCTGGGGAGCCGGAACCGAGTCGGAGTGGTGGCCGAATTCGCCTAACACCGTTCGCTGGATGGCATATTGCTGCAATATTGTGAACGTTTGATGTCTTGGTATGTCCATATGCCGAGATGGCGGGGTTTCGCCAGCGCACCCTCTTGTCCGCTGCCCGGACCGGCTGCTAGCCGCAGCTCACGCCCCTCGGAGTGCCACAACGCACAGCAGCCGGGCCCCCGTTGGACGGGGAACCCGGCTGCCGGTTCGGCTGCCCGAGGCGGAGCGTCAGTTGACGTTCACGGCCTTCCAGGCGGCGGCGACGCGCTTGTACTCGGTGGAGTTGGTGCCGCCGTACAGGTCGGCCGTAGCCTTCAGGGTCGCGGTGCGCGCACCCTGGTAGTTGGTGGTCGACGTCATGTAGACGGTCAGCGCCCGGTACCAGACCTGGAGGGCCTTGTTGCGGCCGATGCCGGCCACCGGCACGCCGTCGTAGGTCGGGGAGTTGTAGCTGACGCCGTTGACGCTCTTCGCGCCGCTGCCCATGGACAGCAGGAAGAAGAAGTGGTTGGCGACACCGGACGAGTAGTGGACGTCCAGGCTGCCGACCGAGGGCGACCAGTAGTCGGCGGAGCCGCCGTCCTTGGACGGCTTGTCCATGTAGCGGAGCGGCGTGCCGTCCCCGTTGATGTCGATCTTCTCGCCGATCAGGTAGTCGGGCTTGTCGGCGGCCAGGTTGGCGTACCACTCGACGCCGGTGCCCATGATGTCCGAGGTGGCCTCGTTCAGACCGCCGGACTCGCCCCAGTAGTTGAGGCCCGCGGTGTGCGAGGTCACGCCGTGGCTCATCTCGTGGCCCGCGACGTCCAGGGCGGTCAGCGGGTGGGTGTTGCCCGCGCCGTCGCCGTACGTCATGCAGAAGCAGCTGTCGTCCCAGAACGCGTTGACGTAGTTCTGCCCGTAGTGCACGCGGCTGTAGGCGCCGACCCCGTCGTTGCGGATGCCGTTGCGGCCGAAGGTGCTCTTGTAGAAGTCCCAGGTCGCCGCGGCGCCGAACTGGGCGTCCACGGCGGCGGACTGGCCGTTGGCGACCTGCCCGCTGCCCCAGCGGTTGTCGAGGTCGATGTACTGCGTGCCCGCGCCGGAGGTGCCGTTCTTCAGCGTGGTGGTGTACTGGTTGCCGCGCATGGGGTCCTTCAGCTGGAACCACGTCTTGTACGGCGTGGTGGTCAGCTTCACCGAGCCGTCGAACACACCCCGGCCGGTGCCGGCCGCACCGGCGGTCTGGATGTCCTCGTGGGTGGAGAGCACCTCGCCGCTGGCGGCGTCGGTGACCAGCTGCTGGCGGCTCGGGGTGCCGTCGGCGCGCATGCCCTCGACGGTCGTCCGG
>NZ_JYJF01000245.1 GCF_000955975.1 Saccharothrix sp. ST-888 | reverse complement strand
AGCTCGTGCAGGTTCCAGGCGGCGTCGACCTTCGGCCGCAGGACGGTGTCGATCCGCTCCGGGGTGAGGGAGGAGATCACGCCGTCGTCCAGCACACCGGCGGTGTGCACGACGGCGGTGAGCGGGTGCTCCAGCCCGGTAAGGAGAGCCGCGAGCGCGTCGCGGTCCGCGACGTCGCAGGCCGCGAAGACCGGCTCCGCACCCAACTCGCGCAGGCTGTCGGCCAGTTCTGCGGCACCTTCCGCCTGCGTCCCACGGCGCGAGACCAGCAGGAGCCTGCGCGCGCCGTACTCCGTCACCAGATGCCGGGCGAACAGCGCACCCAGCGTGCCCGTCGCACCCGTGACCAGCACCGTGCCCTCGGCGTCCAGGACCGGCGGCTCCGCCTCCTCGGCAGCGGCCGGGACCCGCGCCACCCGGGCGGCGACAGCGGCCCCGGCCCGCAGGGCCAGCTGCGGCTCGCCGCTGCGGATCGCGGCCGGCAGCACACGGAGCGAAGCCTCGTCCTCGTCCAGGTCGACCAGGACGATGCGGCCCGGGTTCTCCGACTGCGCCGAACGCACCAGGCCCCAGACCGTCGCCGACGCCAGGTCGGCCACCGTCCCGTCCCCGCCGGCCGCCACGGCGCCACGGGTCACCACGGCCAACTGCGAGTCCGCGAAAGCCTCTTCGGCCAGCCAGTCCTGCAGGAGGCGCAGCGCCTCGTACGCACGCCGGTGCGCGGAGGCGACGATCCCGGTGTCGGGGTCGGCGGTGCAGGCATTGGCGGCATCGAGGTCGGCCGCTGCTTCGGTGAGTGCCGGGAACGGCACCACCACGGCGTCCGGAACCGCGCCGCCGCCGGTGACCGCTGCGGCCAGCGCGGACAGGTCGGCGTACCCGGCGGCCCGGTCCAGCCCGAGGATGTCGGTGCCCAGGACGGCCCACCGCTCGATGTCCGCGTCGGCCGGGGAACCCAGCGGCACCGCCGTCCAGTCCACCCGGAACAGCGAGTCGTGGTACGCGCCGCGAGCGGCGGACAGCTGGTCCACCGCCACCGGCCGCAGCACCAGCGACTCCACCGTGGCCACCGGCGCACCCGTGCCGTCGGCGACCTGGAGCGAGACCGCGTCCGCGCTCTTCGGCGCGATCCGCACCCGCAGTGCCGTGGCACCGGCCGCGTGCAGCGAGACTCCGCTCCACGCGAACGGCAGCCGGGCCTGCCCGTTGTCCTCCAGCACGCCGCCGAGGCCGATCGCGTGCAGCGCACCGTCGAGCAGCGCCGGGTGCAGACCGAACTGACCGGCCTGCTCCCAGCTCTCCTCCGGCAGCTCGACCTCGGCGAACAGCTCGCCGGTGCGCCGCCAGGCGGCCCGCAGGCCCTGGAACACCGGCCCGTAGCCGAACCCGGCAGCGGCGAACCCGTCGTAGAGCGCGTCCACCGGAACCGCCTCGGCGTTCACCGGCGGCCACTCGGCAAGGTCCGAGGCGGCCGCCACCGGGGCGGAGGCGGCCGAGGCCGACCCGAGCAGACCGGCCGCGTGCCGGGTCCACGGCTCCTCGGCGGGCGCGTCCTCGGCGCGGGAGTACAGGCTGACGGTACGTCGGCCGGACTCGTCCGGGGTGCCTACCCAGAGCTGAACCTGCACGGCGCCCTTGGCGGGCAGGATCAGCGGCGCCTCCAGAGACAGCTCGTCCAAGCGGTCGCAGCCGACCTGGTCGCCGGCCCGGACCGCGAGTTCCACAAAGGCGGTACCCGGCAGCAGCACGACCTCGCCCACGGCGTGGTCGGCCAGCCACGGGTGCGAGTCCAGCGACAGGCGCCCGGTGAAGAGGTGCCCGTCCGCATCCGCGAGGGCAACGGAGGCGCCCAGCAGCGGATGGTCGGCCGACCCCAGGCCGGCGGACGTCATGTCGCCGAGCCAGCCCGTGAGCGGCCGGGGCCAGTAACTCTCCTGCTGGAAGGCGTAGGTGGGCAGGTCGACCCGCCCGGCACCGGTGCCCGCGAAGGCCGCTGCCTGCCAGTCCACCGCGACACCGCGCACCCACGCCTCCGCGAACGAGGCCAGCACCCGACGGGCACCACCCT
>NZ_JYJF01000244.1 GCF_000955975.1 Saccharothrix sp. ST-888 | reverse complement strand
TCCACCCTTCCTCGCGGTTCCTGCCGCGTTGCCCTACCCGTCCTGCCGGGCGGTGAACCGCCCAGGCAGTGGCGGGTCCGGGCCAGCCGCGCCCGCCGTGCACCAGCATCCCCCGAGGGGCGGTAGGGCCGCGCGCCGGGCGCGCCGGAGCGGGTGTCGGGAGCGAGCTGACATATCGATTGGCGGACCACCCCCCTGAGTGCGCTAATGTATGTCCCGCAGCGAGCGCCGAGAGGGCCGGGAGGATCCCGGAGATCGAGGCGGAAGCTCATTCCCCCATAGCTCAATTGGCAGAGCAGCCGACTGTTAATCGGCAGGTTATTGGTTCGAGTCCAATTGGGGGAGCTCGGACGGCCCGCCAACGGCCGCCCGGCTGTGTGTATTGCATTCCCCCATAGCTCAATTGGCAGAGCAGCCGACTGTTAATCGGCAGGTTATTGGTTCGAGTCCAATTGGGGGAGCTTCACCCGTAGTTGAGGTGAGCAGCGCAGAGCGAAGGCCCTCCGGTCACCGGGGGGCTTTCGTGTTTCCCCGGCTGTTCTTCCCGCCCGTTTCTTCCCACCGTTTTTCCGGCCGTTCCCCCACCGGGCGGGGCCCGGCGGAGGAGTCGCCGCTAGGCGATGGCCTTCCGGTACAGCTCGGCGACCCGGTCGTCGAAGGTGATGCTGTACGAGGTCTCGTCGGTGTCCCCGCCCTGCTGGTAGCCGCCGATCACACCGATCACCTTGCCCGCCGAGGTCAGCCAGGGGCTGCCGCTGGTGCCGTTGGTGTACCCGTAGCAGTCGAAGCGCTCCTGGGTGTCGGTGAGCTTCTTGGTGGCTCCGGAGCAGGTGATCGGGTCCTGGTGGTCGTTCGGGTAGCCGGTGACCGAGACCGGGAGGTCGAAGCCCTGGTTGGTGGCGATCGTGTTGCCGCCGAGGGCGTCCTCGATCTCCTTGCCCTCCACAGGGGCCACGGTGACGAAGGCGACGTCGTACTCGGGGTCCTCGTCGGTGGTCCAGTGCGGATCCGTGGTGATCGAGTCGAGCGTCCAAGTCCCGTACGGAGTTTGGCCGTTGCGGTAGCCGGGGGCGAAGACCAGGTTGTCGATCCGGCCGAGCTCGCTGGTGTAGACGCAGTGTGCCGCAGTTACCAGCAGATTGCGGTGCGGGCTGTCCACCACGCTGGCGGTGCAGGCCCGTTGGCCGTCCACGTTACCGACGAAGAGCGCGCCGATCCGCTTGCTGAGGTCGTTCTCGGGGGCGGGCCGGGAGGAGGGGATGTTGCCGTCGGCCGTGGCCCCGGAGACCGGAGTGCAGCCGGTGGCGGCCAGCAGGACCGCCAGCACCGCAGCGGGCCCGGAGGACGAACCCCACCAGGTCGCCGTGCCGTCGGACTGCCGTACGCGTGCCATGAACCGGTCTCTCTCTCCCAGGGCCCGTCGTCGGACGGGGTCGGGAGCAAGATCTACCAGGCGGGGAGCCCGGCGCGCTAGCCGGTGGCCCGATCGTAGAGGGACTGGACCTGGTCGCCGAAGTAGCTGGTGTACGAGACGTCCGGGGTGTCCCCGCCCTGCTGGTAGCCGCCGATCACGCCGATCACGATGCCGGTTCTGGTCTTCGGGTCGAGCTCGGTGATCCACGGGCTGCCGCTGGTGCCGCCGGTGTACTCGGGGCAGGCGATGCGGAGTTGGGTGGGGCTCTGCGCGGTTGTGTTGTTGGCGCAGGTGATCGGGGTGTCGCCGCTGCTGGGGTAGCCGGTGACCCGGACGGGCAGCTGGTAGCCCTTGTTGATCCCCAGCGTGCTCGCCCCGAGCACCTCCTGGATCTGCCGGCCGTTCTGCGGCTGGACGATCGCGAAGGCCACGTCCATGTCCTCGTTGCCCTCGTCCTTCCAGCTCTGGTCCACGGTGATCGAGACCAGCGGCCAGACGCCGTTGGGAGTCTCGCCGTTGCGGTAGCCGGGGACGAAGACCAGGTCGCTGCGCTGCCCGGTGGTCGGGTCGTAGACGCAGTGTGCGGCGGTGACGATCAGGTTCTGGCCGGCGCTGTCGACCACGCTGGCGGTGCAGAAGTGGTCGCCCGTCGCGTCGTGCGTGAAGACGGCGCCGACCTGCGCGTTGACGGGGGTGGCCCGGGCGGTGCGGGTGGTGC
>NZ_JYJF01000243.1 GCF_000955975.1 Saccharothrix sp. ST-888 | reverse complement strand
CTTGGTCGACTTCCTCTCCTAGCAGGAGCCCTGCCCGCTGGGACCAGCTTCAACGAACCGCTTGACAGCGCCGCAGCAGCCGTAACTTCGCGGCATTGCGTTTCAAAGTCCCGGTGATCATGTAGACGGCCTGGTCAAGGGATGTTCAATAGGTCCAGCGGCCGGTTGAAGGGGTCGTAGGAGACGTGACGGAGGCCGGCTGCGGTGCCCGTGTCTCCGGAGGGTGTTGATCGCCAGGTTGCGTAGTGTTGCCATGTTCTCGGGTCCGTGGCTGGTGCGGATCTTCGAGGTGTCTTCGCCGAGGGTGGTGTCGCGGACGAAGTGGAGCCGGTTCTCGATGGTCCACTGTGATCTGGCGAGTTGGCCGAGTCGCTGCGGCGAGGCTTGATGTGAGGTCAGGTCGGTGATCGCGTAGACGGTCTGGCGGGTGCACTTGCCGGCCTTGAGGTTGGTCCGGTGTCGCAGGAGACGCACGGCCTGGGCGATGTGGGGAAGGTCGAGGGCGAGGTCGGTGACGGTGAGGGCTCTGGTCACCCGTGTCTCTCTGCGTCCGTGGCCAATCTCGCGGTCGTAGCGGCGCGCGGTGACCTGCTTCCACGGCAAGGACCGCAGCGTGCGGCGCAGTTCGGGCTGGTTGGCCTTCACCACCGGCAGGTGATGGGCCTTCTTCTCCTCCACCAGGAAGCGCGCGTGGTCGCGCCGGGTGTGCAGGGCATCGGCCGTGACAGTGACCCTGGTCAGGTCGTAGGGATCCAACAGCACGGCGAAGCAGCTGATTTCGTTGGTCTTGTCGGGAACCCGCAGCTGGGTGACGGTTCGGCCGTCGCCGGTCATCGCGGCCAGCAGGTGGATGGCGGGCATCTCGCCTTGCCGGGAGCCACGGGCAGCCTTGCCATCGATCGCCACCGAGTCCGAGCCGGCAGGATCGGCGCTGGTCAGATCGGCCAGGCCGCCGGGGCAGACCAGAGCGACAACCCGCCGAATCGTGGCGGCACTCGGTACTACGCGCACACTCAACGACCCCACGACCCGGGCACCCAGCCGGGCCAGGGCAAGCTGCGGCGCGTTCGTCGCCCACTGACTGATGGCCGCATACGAGCGTGCGCCGGCGATCACCGCCGAGGCGGCAACCAGCAGCACCGCCACGAACGGGTGACGCACCCCTCGACGCCGACGCGGATCGGGCAACAGCCGCAACCGCTCTACCAGCGACAATCCCACCACGCCCTCCAGAGCGGGCGACTTGAGCAGGCTAACGGTGGCAGACTGACGACACATCGAAGCCCCGGCGGTACGAGGCGACTTGGGAAGGCCACCCCGTTCAACCGGAGCTTCGTTGCGTTCGTGACGGCATGGTCCACGCTCGTCGCACCGCCGCGACCTGCGGACTCACATGATCACCACGACTTTGAAACATCCTTGCCAAGTGCGGCCACAGCATTGCGTCAGACCTCCTCGCGGGAAGGGCAGCGCGGACAAAGAGCCGGTGCCGATCAGCAGACGCACGGAGCAGCAAAACAAGGCCAGTTGGGTGATATTTAGACGCCGAAGACTGGAGCTGGCAACACCCTCATCAGTGTGGGTACATACTGATGCCGCTCGAAGGATCGGGTATACCCCGCTCACACCGAGTTGACGCACCGTCTGCAACTTCGCTTTCAGCTCTGCAGGAGGGTTCCGTATGAAGATTCAGTCACTCCGAAGATCTCGTTTCAAGGCCGCTACCGTGTTTTCTGCGGTAAGTGCCCTAGCCATGGTTGTCAACCTGGCTTCGTCGACGGTCGCTGTAGCCAACGCGATCGAGAGGTCCCACGCAGAGTACGCACACGGGGTACCAGGGCCGAATGGCGCTGTGAGCGGTGACTTCGTTCCCGGTGCGGGGCGACTGCGCAGTGGCTGGGGCGGCGGGCCGGGCTCTCAGGGTCCTCAGGGCTTCCAGGGTAACCAGGGTTTCCAGGGCAACACCGGTGCCCAGGGCAACCAGGGCTTCCAGGGAAACCAGGGCAATCAGGGTTTCCAGGGCAACACCGGTGCCCAGGGCAACCAGGGCTTCCAGGGCAACACCGGTGCCCAGGGCAACCAGGGCTTCCAGGGCTTCCAGGGCAACCAGGGTTTCCAGGGTGACACCGGTGCCCAGGGTTTCCAGGGCTTCCAGGGCAATCAGGGTTTCCAGGGTGACACCGGT
>NZ_JYJF01000242.1 GCF_000955975.1 Saccharothrix sp. ST-888 | reverse complement strand
CACCCGCCCGGCGCAGCTCCCCCGTCTCCGGCCACGGCCGCGCCTGCGAGAGCAACTCCACCGCACCCGCCGACCAGTCCACATGCGGCGAGGGCTCGTCCAGGTGGATGCTCTCAGGCAGGAAGCCGTGCCGCAGGGCCTCCACCATCTTGATGACACCGGCCAGACCGGCGGCCGCCTGTGCATGGCCGATGTTGGACTTCACCGAGCCGAGCAGCAGCGGACGGTCCTCGGGGCGGCCCTGGCCGTAGGTGGCGATCAGCGCCTGCGCCTCGATCGGGTCGCCCAGCTTCGTACCCGTACCGTGCGCCTCCACCGCGTCCACCTGGTCCGCCGTCAGCCCGGCATCGGCCAGGGCCTGCCGGATCACGCGCTGCTGGGACGGCCCGTTCGGCGCGGTCAGACCGTTGGACGCACCGTCCTGGTTGATCGCCGAACCCCGCACCACCGCCAGCACCGGATGCCCGTTGCGCCGCGCGTCCGACAGCCGCTCGACCAGCAGCATGCCCACCCCCTCGGACGGGGTGAAGCCGTCGGCGGCGGCCGAGAACGGCTTGCAGCGCCCGTCGGAGGCGAGTCCCTGCTGCCGGCTGAACTCGATGAAGGTTCCCGGTGTGGACATCACCGTGACACCGCCGGCCAGCGCCAGGTCGCACTCGCCGTTGCGCAGCGACTGCACGGCCAGGTGCAGCGCGACCAGGGAGGCGGAGCAGGCGGTGTCGACGGTCATCGCCGGGCCTTCGAGGCCGAAGAGGTACGAGACCCGTCCCGAGACGACGCTCGCCGCCGTGCCGGTGGCGACATGGCCCTCCGCCGAGTGCGCCGCACCGGCCAGCAGGCCCAGGTAGTCCTGGCCGTTGGTGCCCGCGAAGACACCGGTCCGGCTGCCGCGCAGCGCGGTCGGGTCGATGCCCGCCCGCTCGACGGCCTCCCAGGAGGTCTCCAGCAGCAGCCGCTGCTGCGGGTCCATGGCGAGGGCCTCGCGCGGCGAGATCCCGAAGAACGCGGCGTCGAAGCGGCTCGCGTCGTGCAGGAAACCGCCCTCGCGGATGTACGAGGTGCCCTGGTGGTCGGGGTCGGCGTTGAAGACCGTGTCGAGGTCCCAGCCTCGGTCGGCGGGGAACTCCGACAGGGCGTCACCGGCGGCGACCAGCAGCTGCCACAGGTCCTCCGGCGAGGACACCCCGCCGGGGAGGCGGCAGCTCATGCCGACGATCGCGATCGGCTCGTCGGCGGCCGCCCTGACCACGACCGGGGCCGCGATGCCGGCCGCCGCGCCCGACAGCTCCTCGTCGAGGTGGCGGACCAGCGCGAGCGAGGTCGGGTGGTCGTAGATCAGGGTGGCCGGGAGCTTGATCCCCGCGGCGGCGCCGAGCCGGTTGCGCAGCTCGACGGCGGTCAGCGAGTCGAAGCCCAGCTCCTTGAAGGCCCGGCCGGTGTCGACCGCCTCCGGGCCCGGGTAGCCGAGCGCGGCCGCGACATGGGAGGTGACCAGGTCCAGCAGGATCCGCTCGCGCTCGGCGGGCGACACACCGGCCAGCCGTCCGGCCAGTGCACCGCCGGTGGCCGCCTGGCTCTCGGGTCCGGCTCCGCCGTCCTTCAACGCCGCTACGGCCTCGGGCACTTCGAAGAGCAGCGGGCGCACCCGGCCCGAGGTGAAGGCGAGTGCGAAGCGCTCCCAGTCGATGTCCGTGACGGTCAGCACCGTGTCGTCCTGGTCCAGGACCTGCTGGAGCGCGGTGACGGCCAGGTCGGGCGCCATCTCCAGGATGCCGTGCCGGCGCATCCGGTCGCCGACGCCGCCCTCGGCCATCCCGCCCTCGCCCCACGGCCCCCAGGCCACCGAGGTGGCGGGCAGGCCGTCGGCCCGGCGCTGCTCGGCGAGCGCGTCCAGGAAGGCGTTGCCGGGGGCGTAGTTGCCCTGCCCGGGGGCGCCGAAGGTGGCCGCGAAGGAGGAGAAGAGCACGAAGGCGGCGAGCTTCTGATGCTTCGTCAGTTCGTGAAGGTGCAGGGCGGAGTCCACCTTGACCCGCAGCACCCGCTCCAGCTGGTCGGCCGTCAGCGCCTGGATCACCGCGTCGTCCAGCACCGCGGCGGTGTGCATCACGGCGGTCAGCGGGTGCTCGGCCGGCACCCGGTCGAGCAGTTCGGCGAGCGCCGAGCGGTCCGACACGTCACAGGACTCGATCG
>NZ_JYJF01000241.1 GCF_000955975.1 Saccharothrix sp. ST-888 | reverse complement strand
GGTCGCGGCCGGCGAAGCCACCCGAGCGGTTGTCACGGTCGCCGAAGGAACGGCCACCGCGGTCGTCACGGTTGCGGTCGCGGTCACCGAAGGAACGGCCACCGCGGTCGTCACGGTTGCGGTCACGGTCACCGAAGGAACGGCTGCCGCGGTCATCGCGGTTGAAGCCACCCGAACGGTTGTCACGGTCACCGAAGGAACGGCCACCGCGGTCGTCACGGTTGCGGTCACGGCCGAAGGCCGGACGCTCCCGGTCACGGTCCCGGCTGAAGCCGCGGTCGTCACGGTTGCGGTCGCGGTCACCGTACGAGGAGGTGCGCTCGGGGCGCTCGGTGCGCGCCTCGCGGTACGACGGCGCACGGCCGGCCTCGGCCGCCGGAGCGGCGGTCTCGGTCACGGGGGCAGCCTCGGTGGAGACGGCAGCCGACTCGGCGCCCTCCTCGACAGCGGCCTCGACCTCGTCCTCGATGCCCAGCTCGGCCCGCTCGCGCGCGGCACGCGCGGCCAGGCGGTCGGCCTCCTCGCGCAGCTCGCCGGCGCGGCGCTGCGCGCGCTCCAGCTGGCGGGTCATCTCGGCGACCTCGCGCTCGGCCGCACCGGCGATGCCCGAGGCGGACTCGGCCTGGACCTCGATCAGCGAGCGGGCGCCGGTGATCCGGGCCACCTCGGGATCGAAGGCGTGGTCCAGGATGTGGCGGCCGGCGTCGACACCGGCGTCCTCCATCAGGCGGAAGACGCTGCGGCGCTGGTGCGGGAGCACCAGGGTGACGACGGTGCCGGAGCGGCCGGCGCGGGCGGTACGGCCCGAGCGGTGCAGGTAGTCCTTGTGGTCACCGGCCGGGTCCACGTTGAGGACCAGGTCGATGCCGTCCACGTGGATGCCACGGGCGGCGACGTCGGTGGCGACGACGACGTTGACGTAACCGTCCTTGAAGTCGCCGAGGACCCGGGTACGGGCGCCCTGGGTCATACCGCCGTGCAGCGCGTCGGCCTTCACGCCGGCCTCGATGAGCTGCTCGGCGACGCGGTCGGCGCCCATCTGGGTGCGGACGAAGATGATCGTGCGGCCCTTGCGGGCGGCGATCGCGTTGGTGATCGGCGCCTTGTCCTTGGGCTTCACCACGAGGATGTGGTGGGTCATGGTGGTGACCGCACCGGCCGACGGGTCGACCTCGTGGGTGACCGGGTTGTTCAGGTAGCGCTTGACCAGGGTGTCGATCTCGTTCTCCAGGGTGGCGGAGAACAGCAGGCGCTGGCCGCCGGCCGGAACCTGGTCGAGGATCTCGGTGACCTCGGGCAGGAAGCCCATGTCGGCCATCTGGTCGGCCTCGTCGAGCACGGCGACCTGGACGTCGGCCAGCTTGGCGCTGCCACGGTTGATCAGGTCGCGCAGGCGGCCCGGGGTGGCGACCAGGACGTCGACACCGCGCTCCAGCGCGTAGATCTGGTTGGACATCGAGGTGCCGCCGCAGACGACCTTGAGCTTGAGGCCGAGCACCGAGCCGAACGGCTCCAGGGCGTCGGCGACCTGCATGGCCAGCTCGCGGGTCGGGACCAGGATCAGGCCGCGCGGGTGCTTGGGCTTGGTGCGCTCGCCGTCGGCGAGGCGGGTGAGCAGCGGGAGACCGAAGCTCAGGGTCTTGCCGGAGCCGGTACGGCCACGGCCCAGGACGTCCTTGCCGGCCAGCGCGTCCGGGATGGTCGCGGCCTGGATCGGGAAGGGGGTGGTGACACCGCGCTTGGCGAGGGCGCGCACGACGTCGTCGTGCAGGCCCAGGTCGCCGAAGGTGATGGTGGGCTCGGCGGGCTCGCTGTCGTCGGCGGCCTCGACCGCGTCAACGGTCTCGGGGGCCTCGACGACGTCGACGGCCGCAACGGCGTCGGCGATCTCGGTGGAGTCGGTGGTGGCGGGGACATCGGCGTCCGAACCGTTCGCGGGCATGGCGAAGCGGTCGTCGTCAACGAGAGACATTCAAAACCTTCCGGAAGTGGCACGCGCCTAAGTCCGGGGTTCTGTTCACAACCGCCTCTATGCGGTCAGCCACGGATCGCCGGAACGCGCCAAGGGCGCCAGATCGGAACAGGGCGCCAGTCAAATGGATCAAACGAACGATCTACCACCATAGAGGAACCTCCGGATCCTAGGCAAATGCGCTGGCCACAGCGCTAATGACCGGTCGGTACGCCGGTCGGGACCACTGTTCCGCTGCTGCTCGGCGCGGGATCCGGGGCCGTCGAGGGCGACGGAGGAGGCGT
>NZ_JYJF01000240.1 GCF_000955975.1 Saccharothrix sp. ST-888 | reverse complement strand
ACCGCTCCTCAAGATGCGCCGACAGCCGACCGGCCTGCCCCCGCAGCGCCTCGGCCGAACGACCCGACAGCACCCACGGCACCACCGACGCCACAGACGCCACCGACGCCGGTCCTGCGGCCGGCTTGGCGGCCGGCTTGGCGTCGAGGGTCGGCGGCTGCTCGATGATGGTGTGGGCGTTGGTGCCACTGATGCCGAAGGAGGACACGGCGGCGCGGCGCGGACGGCCGGCCTCCGGCCACGGCCGGGCCTCCGTCAGCAGCTCCACCGCACCGGCGGACCAGTCCACGTGGGTGGACGGCTCGCCGACGTGCAGGGTCTGCGGCAGCGTGCCGTGGCGCATCGCCATGATGACCTTGATGATGCCCGCGACACCGGCGGCGGCCTGGGTGTGGCCCAGGTTGGACTTCACCGAGCCGAGCCAGAGCGGCTGCTCCTCGGAGTGCTCCTGGCCATAAGTGGCGAGCAGCGCCTGCGCCTCGATCGGGTCACCGAGCGTCGTGCCGGTGCCGTGCGCCTCGACCAGGTCGACCTGGTCGGCCGACAGTCCGGCAGAGGCCAGGGCCTGCCGGATCACCCGCTGCTGGGACGGCCCGTTGGGGGCGGTCAGACCGTTGCTGGCGCCGTCCTGGTTGATCGCGGAGCCTCGGACGATCCCGAGTACCGGGTGGCCGTTGCGGCGGGCGTCCGAGAGGCGCTCCACCAGCAGCATTCCCGCGCCCTCGGCCCAACCGGTGCCGTCGGCGTCGTCGGAGAAGGACTTGCAGCGGCCGTCGGCGGCCAGCCCGCGCTGGCGGCTGAAGTCGACGAAGGTGTCGGGGGTGGACATCACGGTCACACCGCCGGCCAGCGCCAGCGAGCACTCCCCGGCGCGCAGCGCCTGGATCGCCCAGTGCAGCGCGACCAGCGAGGACGAGCAGGCGGTGTCCACGGTGACCGCCGGGCCCTCAAGACCGAGCGCATAGGCCACTCGGCCGGACGCGATGCTGCCGGCACTGCCGGTGCCCAGATAGCCCTCGACGCCCGGGGGGATGGCGGGGAGCCGGGAGATGTAGTCGTGGTACATGACACCGGCGAAGACGCCGGTCCGGCTGCCGCGTACCGACTCGGGGTCGATACCGGCCCGCTCGAACGCCTCCCAGGAGGTCTCCAGCAGCAGGCGCTGCTGCGGGTCCATCGCCAGCGCCTCACGCGGCGAGATCCCGAAGAACCCCGGGTCGAACTCGCTCGCGTTGTGCAGGAACCCGCCCTCTGCCGTGTAGGAGGTGCCGGGGTGGTCCGGGTCCGGGTGGTAGAGGTTCTCGACGTCCCAGCCACGGTCGGTGGGGAAGGACGAGATGCCGTCCGTGCCGGAGGCGATCATGCGCCACAGGTCCTCGGGCGAGCGCACCCCGCCCGGGTAGCGGCAGGCCATTCCGACGATCGCGATCGGGTCCCCGGCGTGGCTCGTCGCCAGTACCGGCGCTGCCTCGGCGGCCGCCTCGCGCAGGCCCAGTGCCTCGGTGAGCAGGTAGTCGGCGAGGGCGGTGGGAGTCGGGTAGTCGAAGACCACGGTGGCCGGGAGCCGGACACCGGTCACGGTGTTCAGGCGGTTGCGCAGCTCGACCGAGGTCAGCGAGTCGAACCCGGTCTCCCGGAAGGCCTTCCCCGGGTCGACGGAGTGCGGGCCGGCGTGGCCGAGCACGGCCGCGACCTGGGTACGGACCAGGTCCAGCAGTGCTCGCTGCTGGTCCTCCTCGGTCAGGCCGAGCAGACGGGCCACCAGTGATGCACCCGCTGCCGACGCTCCGGCCTCGGCCGCCCGGCGGGCCGGGCTGCGCACCAAGCCTGCGAGCACGGACGGCAGTTGGCCGACCCTCGCCTGGACGCGCAACCCGGCCTGGTCGAGGCGGATCGGCACCAGCACGGCGGCGTCCTGGGCGAGAGCGGCGTCGAACAGGGCGAGACCCGGCTCGGCGGTGAGCGGAGCGACGCCGCCGCGCGCCATCCGCTGCACGTCGGCCTCGTCGAGGGTGCCCGCCATGCCACCCGCCCACAGGCCCCAGGCGAGGGAGGTCGCGGGGAGTCCGGCGGCGCGGCGCTGGGTGGCGAGGGCGTCCAGGAAGCTGTTCGCCGCCGCGTAGTTGCCCTGGCCGGCCGCGCCGAACAGACCGGCGGCGGAAGAGAACAGCACGAACGCCGAAAGGTCGTGATCCCTCGTCAGCTCGTGCAGGTTCCAGGCCGCATCCACCTTCGGCCGCAGCACGGCGTCCAGCCGCTCC
>NZ_JYJF01000025.1 GCF_000955975.1 Saccharothrix sp. ST-888 | reverse complement strand
GAAGGCGGACAGATCGACGATGGCCAACGGCGCATCGAGGTGCGCAGTGGCCCGGTCGTAGCGGGCCCGGTCGGAGGCCGTCCCGGCAGCGGGTCCGGCAGCGCGGAGGTTGACCATGCGCGCAGCGTGCCACACCGCCCCTACCGCGGGGTAGGGGTCGGCAGCCCATTGGGACACACGCCCGGCCGGCCGGAAGCGGTGCCGTTCCGTGCGGCGGGCTGTCCGCGCAGGCTCCCGCCGGGTTGGCCGGGTTGGCCGGGTTGGCCGGGTTGGCCGGGTTGGCCGGGTTGGCCGGGTTGGCCGGGCGGCGCGGCTGAGCAGCGCGGTCGTAAGGTGGCATAGGCTCGACCGGTGGACCGCAAGAACATCCCGAACCCCGGATTCGCCGACGACGACGGCACCGCCGACCCCCGCCTCAGCGCCGCACTGGCCGCGTGGGCCGAGGACCGGGCCGCCGAGCCCGACGTGCTCGAAGCCCTGACGCCCAGTCGGCTGATGGTCCCGATCGTCGCCCTGCTCGGCGAGGTGGAGACCGATGAGAGCGAAGCGCGAAGGGGGTCCCCCCGGCCGAAGGCTGGGAGAGGGCTCAAGCACGAGAAGACCAGCGACATGGCGGTGCCGGTGATCGAGGCCGCCGACGGCCGCCGCGCCCTGCCGGCCTTCACCTCGCTGGAGACCATGGCCCGGTGGCGGCCCGACGCCCGCCCGGCCCCGGTCGCCGCCCCGCAGGCCGCGATGGTCGCCTACTCCGAGCGTGCCGACACCCTGCTGATCGACCCGGCGGGCCCGGTCAGTTACCCGCTGAGCGGTGCCCGGCTGCGGGCCGTCGCGGAGAACCGTCCGTACCTGCCGCCCGTGCAGGACCCGGAGGTCCGGCGGGCGGTCCGGGCCCTGCTCGCCGCCGAACCCGCGGTCCTGCGCGCCGAGCTGCGCCCCTCGGCTTCCGCCGGGACCGACGCGGTGCTGGCGCTCGCGCTCGAACCGGACGCACAGGTGGCGGAGCTGGCGCAGCGGTTGGCCGCGGCCCTGGCCGGTGACGCCCTGCTCCGGGTCAGGCTCGGCCAGGGGCTCGACCTGGCACTGCTCCCGGCGACCAGCGCGCCCACCGGCCAGCCCCTGTACGAGCGCGAGGTCTCGTAGCGGCACTTGGGGGCGCAGGGCTGAACCGACCGTAATGACTTGACTGCGCTGGTCGACTGAGCGGCCCGGGCGGACACCTGCCCGCTGGGCACCCCGCGCCCCTGAGGCGCGGCCCGGCGCCGCCCGGCCGCCCGCCCGTCAGCTGTAGACGGGACCGGTGAACTTCTCGCCCGGGCCGGTGCCGGGAGCGTCCGGGACCATGGAGGCCTCGCGGAACGCGAGCTGCAGGGAGCGGAGCCCGTCGCGCAGCGGGGCGGCGTGGAAGTTGCTGATCTCGGGAGCCCCGGCGGTGACCAGGCCGGCCAGCGCGGTGATCAGCTTGCGGGCCTCGTCCAGGTCCTTGTCCTTCTCGCCGCCCTCGGCGAGGCCGCACTTGACGGCGGCCGCGCTCATCAGGTGCACCGCGACGGTGGTGATCACCTCGACGGCCGGGACCTCGGCGATGTCGCGGGTGAGGTCGTCGAAGCCGAGGGCCTCGTCGTTCGGGTTGCTGTCGGTGCTCACTGGGTGCTCACTTCGTCCGGTCTGAAGAGGTACACAGGGAGCGTACAAGGGGCCGCCGGAGCGCTGACCAGCAGAATGGACTCAGGTCAGGAATACGTACCGGGGTCGAAACGCTGGTATGCTTCGAGACTGACCGGCCAGGAACCCGCAAGGATTCCCGGCCAGCAAGAGGAGGCTCCACCTCAGGAGGCCCGAGAGGGCAACCGCGAAAGTCTCCCACCTGTCCGGCCTCGCGGTCGGAGGGTCCGGTCCGCGACACCGGCCGCAAGGTCCGGAAGTCGCCAGCTGCGTCCGTTCCAGACGGATGCCGCCCCCGGTTGTGTGGAGCCCCGCTTGTGTACCGAGCGGGGCTTTTTTCGTGCCGCGGTGCTTGCATCGCGAAGCAGCGCAGCACGAATGAAGCCCCGCCCAGTGGTCGAGTCCACTACGTGCGACCGCCGTCCGACGGCCGCATCGCAGAAGGTGCAACCGAGGAGGCCCCATCAGCACCGAGCCCCGCATCAACGACCGGATTCGCGTCCCCGAGGTGCGACTCGTCGGTCCCAGCGGCGAGCAGGTCGGCATCGTGCCGCTTGCCAAGGCGCTGGAGCTTGCGCAGGAGTACGACCTTGACCTTGTCGAGGTCGCGGCGACCGCCCGGCCGCCGGTGTGCAAGCTCATGGACTACGGCAAGTTCAAGTACGAGTCGGCCATGAAGGCCCGTGAGGCGCGCAAGAACCAGGCGCACACGGTCATCAAGGAGATGAAGCTCCGGCCGAAGATCGACCCGCACGACTATGACACCAAGAAGGGTCACGTCGTCCGGTTCCTCAAGCAGGGCGACAAGGTCAAGATCACGATCATGTTCCGCGGTCGTGAGCAGTCCCGCCCCGAGCTGGGCTTCCGACTGCTGCAGCGGCTCGCGAACGACGTCCAGGACCTGGGATTCGTCGAGTCCTCGGCCAAGCAGGACGGCCGTAACATGATCATGGTTCTTGGCCCGCACAAGAAGAAGACCGAGGCGATGGCCGAGGCCCGCGCCGCAGCGGACGCCCGCAAGGCCGAGCGTCAGGGCCGGAACGTCGGTCCGAACGACGCCGACGAGGCGGATGACGACGCTGCGCTCGAGGCCGAGAACGCCGCTGCCGAGGCGGAGGCCGCGCAGGCCGACGCCGAGGATGCCGAGGTCGAGCAGCCGGCCGAGGCCGCTCAGGACGCCTGAGCCCCAGGGCTCACGGCGGTCCGGGCGGACCGGCCACCGAGGTGCCGGGGCAGCCTGCCCTGCGTACCAGTGATCCATCCAGTTCGCCGCCCGCGCTCTCCGGAGCGCGGGCGGCGGGCGGACCGACGAGGAGATACGGCGACATGCCGAAGCAAAAGACCCACAGCGGCGCCAGCAAGCGCTTCAAGATCACCGGCTCCGGCAAGGTGCTGCGCGAGCGTGCCGGCCGTCGCCACCTGCTCGAGCACAAGCCCTCGACGCTGACCCGCAAGCTGGCCGGCACGGTCGAGCTGGCCCCGGCCGACGCCAAGAAGATCAAGAAGCTTCTGGGCAAGTGATCGCCCTCCCGCCTGGGCCGCAGCCGCGGACCGGTGGGCCAGCTGATCCTTCCCGACCCATTCGATTGACGGACCACGTGAAGTAGTCCGTGGTCCAACCCAAGGAGTAATCAAGTGGCACGCGTCAAGCGGGCAGTCAACGCCCACAAGAAGCGCCGGGTCATCCTGGAGCGCGCCAGCGGCTACCGCGGCCAGCGCTCGCGCCTGTACCGCAAGGCCAAGGAGCAGGTCACCCACTCGCTGGTCTACAACTTCAACGACCGTAAGAAGCGCAAGGGCGACTTCCGTCAGCTGTGGATCCAGCGCATCAACGCTGCGGCCCGTGCCAACGGCATGACCTACAACCGCTTCGTCCAGGGTCTGAAGGCTGCCGGCGTCGAGATCGACCGCAAGATGCTGGCCGAGCTGGCCGTCAACGACCAGGTCGCGTTCGTCGCGCTGGTCGAGGTCGCCCGGAAGGCGCTGCCGGAGGACGTCAACGCCCCCAAGGTCGCCGCCTGATCCAGGCCGGAGCTTCGGCACCGTAGCTGATCCGCTCAGACCCGCAGGCTTGCCTGCGGGTCTGAGTGCTTCCCAGGGTCATACCCGCAGAGCCGCCCACAGAGAACGAGAGCATGCAGAGCACCGACACCCCCCTGCTCACCTCCCTGCGCTCCCCGCGCGTCGTCGCCGCCCGCAAGCTGGCCCGGCGCAACCAGCGCAGCAAGGACCGCCGCTTCCTCGCCGAGGGCCCGCAGGCGGTCCGGGAGGCGGTCGCGTACGGGCACCTGCCGGGCTCGGACGAGCACGCCGTGGTCGAGATCTACCTGACCCAGGAGGCCGCCGAGCGGCACGCCGACATCGTCGGTGCCGCCGAGGCGGCCGGTCTGCCGGTGCTCACCGCCACCGACGAGGTGATCGCCGAGATCTGCGACACCGTGACCCCGCAGGGCATCGTCGCACTCTGCCGCTTCCTCGACACCCCGTTCGACGAGGTGCTGAAGGCCCGCCCGCAGCTGGTCGCCGTGCTGGCGCACGTGCGCGACCCCGGGAACGCGGGCACCGTGCTGCGGACCGCCGACGCGGCCGGGGCGGACGCGGTGATCCTCACCGACGCCTCGGTGGACCCGTACAACCCGAAGGCCGTCCGGGCCTCGGTGGGCAGCCTGTTCCACCTGCCGTTCGCGGTCGGCGTGCCGGTCGAGGAGGCGGTCGGACGGCTGCGCGAGGCGGGCGTACGGGTGCTGGCCGCCGACGGCGCGGGGGAGCGCGATCTCGACCAGGAGCTGGACGAGGGCACCCTGGGTGCGCCCGGCGCCTGGGTGTTCGGCAACGAGGCCTGGGGTCTGCCGGAGGAGACCCGCGCACTCGCCGACGAGGTGGTGCGCGTCCCCATTCACGGTCACGCCGAGAGCCTCAACCTCGCCACCGCCGCCGCCGTCTGCCTCTACGCCTCCGCTCGCGCCCAGCGCTCGCCCGGAGGGTGTCGCGCACAGGGGTAGGGACGCTAGGGTCGGGCCGTGGGGGAACGGACACGGTGGGTAGTGCCACCGACACCAGCGCACGGTGGACCGGGCGGCGGAGCACGGACCGGGCCCGCCGTGGCAGCCTTTGGCACCGGAGGCTCTGAGCGGGGAGGACGCCCATGGTCGGCAGCGGGTCCCAGGTGAACCCGGACGACCTGCCGGACGGCTTGGTGATCGCGGACGCCGCGGGCGAGGTGGTCTGCTTCAACCGTGCCGCCGCCCGGCTCACCGGGATCCGCACCGCCCTCGGCACCCCGCTGGAGCAGGCGCTCCCGCTGGAGGACCTGGACGGCCGCCGCTGGTGGCAGCTGACCGACCCGTACGGCGGGCTGGCCATCCGCACCGGCCAGCCCGAACGCAACCTGTTGCTGCCCGGCGGCCGCGAGGTGCTGGTCTCCGCCCGGTACGTGCGGGACCGGCCCTGCGGCCCGGTCCGGCAGGTGGTGGTCGCGCTGCGCGGCACCGAGGCGCGCCGCCGTACCGAACGCAGCCACGCCGAGCTGATCGCCACCGTCGCGCACGAGCTGCGCTCACCGCTCACCAGCGTCAAGGGCTTCACCGCCACGCTGCTGGCCAAGTGGGAGCGGTTCACCGACGGGCAGAAGCGGGTGATGCTGGAGACCGTCGACGCCGACGCGGACCGGGTCACCCGCCTGATCGCCGAACTCCTGGACATCTCCCGGATCGACGCCGGACGGCTGGAGGTCCGCAAGCAGGTGGTGGACCTGGCGGCGGCGGTCCGGCGGCACGTGGACGGCAAGGTCGCCGCCGGGATCCCGGCGGACCGCTTCGACATCAGGATCGCCGGGCCGCTCACCCAGCTCTGGGCCGACCCCGACAAGATCGACCAGGTGCTGGCCAACCTGCTGGAAAATGCGGTGCGGCACGGTGAGGGAACTGTCACGATCGAGGTGGCGCCCGCCAAGGAACTGGTCGAGGCGGCCGGCTGGGAGCGCCCCGGCACCCCGCCCAGGGCCCTGGAGGGCCGGGTCATAGAAGGGACCGCGGTCACCGTGAGCGACGAAGGCACCGGCATCCCCGAGGAGTCGATGCCGCGTGTCTTCACCCGCTTCTGGCGCGGCTCCAAGCGCGGTGGCACCGGCCTCGGGCTCTATATCGTCAAGGGCATCGTCGAGGCCCACGGCGGCACCATCAGGATCAGCCGCGCACCCGGCGGCGGCGCCCGGTTCCGATTTATCCTGCCCGCCGGGGTGCCCGACTTCATGCTGTGAGGCGGCTGAGCGACCAGCGCAGCACGCTCCACCGCCCTTCGAGGTCCTGGCCCGGCGGGCGCACCGCGCGGACGCCCGCCCAGGGTGTGTACGCGCTGCGACTACACTCGACCTTTGGCGTTGTGGGACGCCCTGCGCGGCCGCGCCGCGGACACCCTTCCTGACCGATACGGGAGCGGCTGCCCGTGCCCCGGCCACGCCGGGCGTAGCGCAAGGGCGAGACAGACCCCTTCACTTCACGAGCAGGAGCACGGGAAAGATAGCGATGTCGGCACCCAACAAGTCGTACGACCCGGTAGAGGTCGAGGCATTGAAGCCCGAGGTGGTGGAGCAGGCCCGGGACGCGGCGTTCGCCGCGTTCGCCGAGGCCGGCGACCTGGCGCAGCTCAAGGAGGCGAAGGTCGCGCACACCGGCGACCGGTCGCCGCTCTCGCTCGCCAACCGCGAGATCGGTGCGCTGCCCCCGCACGCCAAGGCCGCCGCAGGCAAGCTGATCGGCCAGGCCCGTGGCGCCGTCAACCAGGCCCTGGCCAGGCGCCAGGCCGAGCTGGAGGCGGAGCGCGACGCCCGCGTGCTGGTCGAGGAGGCGGTGGACGTCACGCTGCCGTACGGCCGCACCCCGCGGGGCGCCCGCCACCCGCTGACCACGCTCGCCGAGCGGATCGAGGACACCTTCGTGGCCATGGGCTACGAGGTCGCCGAGGGTCCCGAGGTCGAGGCCGAGTGGCTCAACTTCGACGCCCTCAACCTGGGCCCGGACCACCCGGCCCGTTCGATGCAGGACACCTTCTTCGTCCAGGCCCCGGACGGCTCCGCTGACTCCGGCGTGGTGCTGCGCACCCAGACCTCCCCGGTCCAGGCCCGCACCCTGCTCGACCGCGAGCCCCCCGTCTACGTGGTCTGCCCCGGCCGGGTCTACCGGACCGACGAGCTGGACGCCACCCACACCCCGGTCTTCCGCCAGGTCGAGGGCCTCGCGGTGGACGAGGGCATCACCTTCGCCGACCTCAAGGGCACCATCGAGCTGCTGGTCTCCAAGCTGATCGGCGACGGCCTCGAACTGCGCTGGCGCCCCTCGTACTTCCCGTTCACCGAGCCGAGCGCCGAGATCGACCTGCAGTGCTTCGTGTGCCGCGGCGAGAGCGTCGGCAACCCGGACAAGCCGTGCCGGACCTGCTCCTCCGAGGGCTGGATCGAGCTCGGCGGCTGCGGCGTGGTCAACCCGCGCGTGCTGGTCGCCTGCGGCGTCGACCCCAACCGCTACAGCGGATTCGCCTTCGGCCTGGGCCTGGAGCGAATCCTGATGAACCGCCACAACGTCGCCGACATGCGCGACATGGTCGAGGGTGACGTCCGCTTCACCCTCCCGTTCGGGATGGAGATCTGATGCGCGTCCCGCTTTCCTGGCTGCGCGAGTACGTCGACCTTCCGGCGGGTGAGAGCGGCCGCGACGTCGCGGCCCGCCTGGTCCGCGCCGGTCTGGAGGTCGAGACCGTCGAGCAGATCGGCGCCGACCTCAAGGGCCCGCTGGTGGTCGGCGAGGTGCTGTCGATCGAGGAGCTGCCCGGCTTCAAGAAGCCGATCCGGCACTGCTACGTCAACGTCGGCGACGCCAACGGCACCGGTGAGCCGCAGGAGATCGTCTGCGGTGCGACCAACTTCGCGGTCGGCGACAAGGTCGTGGTGGTCCTCCCGGGCGCCGTGCTGCCCGGCCCGTTCCCGATCGCCGCGCGGCAGACCTACGGCCACACCTCGGCCGGCATGATCTGCTCCGCCCGCGAGCTCGGCATGGGCGACGACCACAACGGCATCATCGTGCTGGAGTCGCACCACGAGCCCGGCACCGACGCCATCGAGCTGCTGGAGCTGGTGGACGAGGTCCTGGACATCGCCGTCACCCCGGACCGCGGCTACTGCCTGTCCATGCGCGGGGTGGCCCGCGAGGCCGCCGCCGCGTACGGGCTGCCGCTGGCCGACCCGGCGCTGCTGGACGTCCCGCCGGCCAACTCCTACGGCTACCTGGTGAAGGTCGCCGACCCGGCCGGCTGCGACCGCTTCGTCGCCCGCACCGTCACCGGTATCGAACCGAACGCGCAGTCGCCGATCTGGCTCCAGCGCCGACTCCAGAAGTCGGGCATCCGCCCGATCTCGCTGACCGTCGACATCACCAACTACGTGATGCTGGAGGTCGGCCAGCCGCTGCACGCCTACGACCGCGAGCGGGTCGACGGCCCGATCCTGGTCCGCCGGGCGGAGGAGGGCGAGACCCTCACCACGCTGGACGGCGTCGAGCGCAAGCTCTCCGCCGAGGACCTGCTGATCTGCGACAACTCCGGGCCGATCGGCCTGGCCGGGGTCATGGGCGGCGCCTCCACCGAGATCCTCGACCCGGCCGCAGGCCCGGGCACCACCGAGGTCGTCATCGAGGCCGCGCACTTCGACCCGGTCACCATCGCCCGCAGCGCCAAGCGGCACAAGCTGCCCTCCGAGGCGTCCAAGCGCTTCGAGCGCGGCGTCGACCCGGAGGCCGCCCGCGCCGCCGCCCAGCGCGCGGTCGACCTGCTGGTCCTGATCGCCGGCGGCACCGCCGAGGCCGGGGTCACCGACATCGCCGCGCCGCACCCGCTGCGCACCATCGCGATCGCCGCCGAGCTGCCGGACCGGGTCGCGGGCACTGAGTACGGCCGCGAGACCGTCACCCGGCGCCTGCAGGAGATCGGCTGCACCGTGGTCGGCGCGGACGTCCTGGAGGTCACCCCGCCGAGCTGGCGCCCCGACCTCACCGACCCGTACGACCTCGCGGAGGAGGTCATCCGCCTGGAGGGCTACGACAACGTGCCCGCCCGGATGCCCACCGTCCCGCCGGGCCGCGGGCTGACCGAGGCCCAGCGCTTCCACCGCCGTACCGGCGTGGCGCTGGCCGGCGCCGGCTACGTCGAGGTGAACAACTACCCGTTCGTCGGCCAGGCCGCTCTCGACGCCCTCGGGTTCGAGCCGGACGACGAGCGCCGCCGTACGGTCACGCTGGTCAACCCGCTCAACGACGAGGAGCCGTCGCTGCGGACCTCGCTGCTGCCCGGTCTGCTGGGCGCGCTGCGCCGCAACGTCGGCCGGGGCAACACCGACCTGGCGCTGTTCGAGCTGGGCACGGTCTTCCTGCCCAGGGCGGAGCCGAAGGTCGCGCCGCGCCTGCCGGTCGACCGCCGTCCGACCGACGAGGAGCTCGCCGCCCTCGACGCCGCGCTGCCCGACCAGCCGCGCCGCGTGGCGGTGGCGCTCGCCGGCGAGCGGCTGCCGTCCGGCTGGTGGGGCAAGGGCGGTGCCGCCTCCTGGGCGGACGCCGTCGAGGCCGCCCGCACGGTCGCGGCCGCGGCCAACGCCGAGCTGACGGTCCGGCAGGCCCAGCGGGCCCCCTGGCACCCGGGCCGCTGCGCCGAACTGGCCGTCGGCGACCGGGTGGTGGGCTACGCGGGTGAGCTGCACCCGCGCGTCATCAAGGCGCTGAACCTGCCCGAGCGCACCAGCGTGATGGAGCTCGACCTGGACCTGCTGTTCGCCGACGGCGGGCGGCGGGTGAGCGGTCCGGCCGTGTCCTCGTACCCGGTGGCCACCCAGGACGTCGCCCTGATCGTGGACGCCGCCGTCCCGGCCGCCGAGGTGGAGGCCGCGCTGCGCCAGGGGGCGGGCGAACTGCTGGAGTCCATCCGGCTGTTCGACGTCTTCACCGGCGAGCAGGCGGGCGAGGGCAAGAAGTCGCTGGCGTACTCGCTGCGCTTCCGCGCCGCCGACCGGACGCTGACGGCCGACGAGGCCTCGGCAGCGCGCGAGTCGGCCGTGGCGGCCGCCTCGGCCCGTACGGGCGCGGTACTGCGCGGCGCTTGATGCGCAGGCACAGCGCCTGATGCGCCGATGCGGCGCCTGATCGGGTGTCGTCACGCCGAAGGGCCCCCGGAGCTTTCCGCTCCGGGGGCCCTTCGGCGTTCTCCGGCGCGGTGGCGCCAGAGCGGGTGCGGCGGGGTGCGAAGTGGCCCGACGGAGCCGGTGTGACCTGCGAACTCGCCATCTCCCAGGGGGTGTTGAGCCGGGGTGTCGACCGGTGCGGGCCAGCGGACGCGTTCGGATTCGATATGTCGTGCCCCTTGCGGTGAGCGCGTCAATCGGCGTAGAAATCCGTTAGGAAAGTTTCCTAATCCTCTCCTCGGGTACCCCTGTGCCCGGCGACAGAAGACGGAGTGTCATATGCACTCGCAGCACCGGGTCGGCCGTATCGCTCTCGCAGTCGCGCTTGCCGTGATCCCCGCATCGCTCGCCACCGCCGGGGTCGGGCACGCCGCGACTCCCGCCGCCGCGACGGTGAAGGCCGGGGTCGGCCTCGAAGACGCGCACAAGAAGGACATCGCCATGCAGCTGGTGTCCAGCGCCGAGAACTCCTCGCTGGACTGGAAGGCGCAGTACAAGTACATCGAGGACATCGGTGACGGCCGCGGCTACACCGCGGGGATCATCGGCTTCTGTTCGGGGACCGGTGACATGCTCGACCTGGTCCAGCACTACACCGACCTGAAGCCGGGCAACATCCTCGCCAAGTACCTGCCCGCGCTGAAGAAGGTCAACGGCTCGGACTCGCACTCCGGCCTCGGCACCGCGTTCACCAAGGACTGGGCCACCGCCGCCAAGGACACCGTCTTCCAGCAGGCGCAGAACGACGAGCGCGACCGCGTCTACTTCGACCCGGCCGTCAAGCAGGCCAAGGCGGACGGACTGCGCGCGCTCGGGCAGTTCATCTACTACGACGCCATGGTGATGCACGGTCCCGGCAACGACTCGGACAGCTTCGGCGGTATCCGCGCCGCCGCCATGAAGAAGGCCAGGACGCCGGCCCAGGGCGGCGACGAGGCCACCTACCTCAACGCCTACCTGGATGCCCGCAAGGTCGTCATGAAGAAGGAGGAGGCGCACAGCGACACCAGCCGGGTCGACACCGAGCAGCGGGTCTTCCTCAACGCCAAGAACTTCGACCTGAACCCGCCGCTGAAGTGGAAGGTCTACGGCGACCCGTACAGCATCAACAGCTGATCCGGGCCGGGCAAAGCGGTATCCAAGTCGGGTGGGATGATGACAATTCATCATCCCACCCGATGTGCTTCCCGGTTGGGAGAAATAATCAGCAGGCAAGACCATTGATGACTGTCATACTGTCCTCCTTTGTGCCCCTCCGATCCGGGGGGAATGAGCGGATCCGCTCACCTGTCCGTCCATGGGAGTTCACCACCGTGTTGTGCTCGAACTGCAGCACCGCGCCTGCCCTGCCGCACGGCCGCTGCCAGCCCTGCGCCGCCGGCTACCCGCCCGCGCCGGGGAACCGGCCGCAGCCGCCGTCCACCGCCGGGCTCAAGTCCCCGCGCGGGATCGGTATCGCGGCCTCGGTACTGCTGGGCGGCTGCGGTTTCGCCGCGCTGCTCGCGCTGCTCGCGGCGTTCAGCCTCTACCGGCAGGCGGACACCGACCGGCGCGACCTGGCCGAGGCGGCCGTGGTCATGACCGGCGGCCTGCAGCTGCTCATGATGGCGGCCACCGCAGTGGTGTTCATCATCTGGTTCTACCGGGTCAGGGTGAACGCCGAGATCTTCGACCCGGCCGGTCACCGCCGCGGCCGCGGCTGGAGCATCGGCGCCTGGTTCACGCCCGTGGTACTCCTCTGGTTCCCCCGCCAGATCGCCGGTGACACCTGGCAGGCGAGCGCCCCGGCCGACCGACAGGGCACCCGGGCGCTCATCTCGCAGGCTCCGGTCAGCCTCTGGTGGTCGGCCTGGATCGCAAGCGCGGCGGTGGGCCGGATCTCCGACCGGCTGTACGGCCGGGCGCTGACCCCGGGCGACTTCCGGGGCGCGGCCGGGATGATGGCGGCGGAAGCCGTTCTCGACCTCACCGCGGCGGTGCTGGCGATCCTCTTCGTCCGCAAGCTGACCGCCCTGCAGGAGGCCCGGATCACGGAGCGCTCCGCCTGGTACCACGGGGCGCCGCCTGCCGTCGGCAGCGCCCCGCAGCCGGGCCTGCCGGTCTAGAGCCGACCGGAGGTCGGGGGCCCCGCCTTCACCCCCATGTACCGGTCGGTCCAGCCCGACCGGCTCAGTACGCGGTGCCGTTCGCGAAGTCGTTCGCGAAGGTGCTCTCGACACTGCTGAGCACGGCCTGGTCGTCGATGATCAGGCCGAGCTCGCGGTTGTTGTTGAGCGAGTTGTCGGAGAAGTTCTCCGAACCGGCGAAGACCTTGGCGGTGGCGGTGCCGTAGTCCGCGACGATGGCCTTGGCGTGGATGTACAGGCCGGTGGTGGAGGAGTAGGTGACCACCGAGCCGCCGGCCGAGGTCACCTGGTCGAAGTTGCCGCCGTAGCTGCTCGGGTCCATGCCGACCACCCGGACGGTCACCCCGCGCTGTTCGGCCGCCACGATCGCGTTCACCAGGTCGGTGTCGCCGAACTCCAACTCCTGGACGTCCAGGGACTGCTGGGCGCCGTTGATCAGGTCGAGCAGCCGGCTCTCCGAGTCGGTCGGGGACCACACCAGGTGGTCGCCGTCGGCCGGGGTGACCGAGGTCTTGGCGTAGTCCGCGGCGAAGACCCGCTCGATCGCCGCGACATCGGCCGAGTCGTCGTCGAAGACCCCGTAGTCGCGGCTGGAGGAGTAGTACGTGGAGTCCAGGTTCCCGGTCAGGATCAGGGACTTGGCGCCGTCCACCGTGATCGTCTTCTGGTGCGTGTAGACGTACGCGGAGGAGGAGTACGTCACGCCGACACCAGCGGCCTTGAGGGCCTTGTAGGCCGAGCCGTTCACCGAGGTGTGCTTGGCGTCCAGGATCACCCGGACCTTCACCCCGGCCTTCTCGCGTTCCACCAGGGCGTTCACCGCGCTGGTGTCGCGCAGCTCGTACATGGTCACGTCGACCGAGCTGGTGGCCGAGTCGATGAAGCTGTAGACCGCGCTGTGGTCCTGGTCCGGGAAGGTGAGCAGCGCGTACGTCCCGCTCGCCGCGGATGCCTGGCCGGCACCCGTGAGCAGGGACATCGCGGACAGCAGCGCGGTACCGGCGAGAGCGCAGGACCGACGGGCGAGACCGAATCTGGACATGCTGAACTCCGGCTCCGGGAAAGGGGGATGGACCCCTGACGGTGGGGGCGTTGGGCCTTCTTGACGGTGCTCAGCCATGGTGGGGCCGTCGGAGTTTACGCGGGTAGATGCGGGAGGTTAATTTCTGACGGCGCGTAGGATCGGGGCCTTTGGGGAGCTCTTTAGCCGGGGCCGTCCGCCCGCCGCTCGACCCATCGGTCCGCCAAATCCGCGACGGCCGCCCGGGAGGATTCCCGAACGGCCGTCAGTGTGCCTGTGCTGCAGGTCAGTTGCGCAGCAGCAGAATGATCGCCGCGGTCACCAGGCCGAGCACCACGGCGGCGGCGCCGTACGCCAGCCGGTGCGAGCGCAGGACCGGCAGGAACCGGTCGACGGCTATCCGGCCGGGGCCGGTCAGGGCGAGTGCGGCGGCGCCGGCGGTCAGCAGCAGCTCGTACTCCACGCCCTTGGGGGCGAAGAATCCGCCGCCCCAGGTGACGGCGAGCGCGTTGACCATCGTGCCGACGACCGCCGCGCCCGCGAGCGGGGTGAGCAGGCCGACGGCCAGGCCGAGCCCGCCGCAGACCTCGGTGAGACCGGCGACCACGGCCATCGCCTTGCCGGCCGGGTAGCCGCTCATGGTGAAGAAGGCGCCGGTGCCGTCGATGCCGCCGCCACCGAACCAGCCGAACAGCTTCTGGCTGCCGTGGGCCGCCATGGTCAGGCCCAGGGCGAGCCGGAGCAGCAGCAGTCCGACGTCGTGCGCGTGCGGGGAGGTCGGCGACCGCCAGTCGGTCTCCCGGTCGGTGCGGGCGGCGGAAGCGGGGGCAGTCGGGTTCGGCATGCGTGTCTCCAGCGCTCGGGGGAATGATTCAAATTTGAACCAAGGGGAGGTTCGACCGTACCTGATGATTCAAATTGGAACAAATTCCGCACGTTGCCGCCGGAGAACTGCCGATCCGTCAGATCAACCTCGGTGGAAGGCCCTTGTCCGGTGCCTACACCGCTCCGGAGGCGAAAACACCACCGCCCGGACCGGAGAACCGGGCCGGGCGGCGGGAGGGGACTGCGGGGTCGGGAGGTCAGGCGCTCGCGGTGTAGTCGTAGAAGCCACGGCCGGACTTGCGGCCGAGCAGGCCCGCGTCGACCATCCGGGAGAGCAGCGGGGGAGCGGCGTACAGCGGCTCCTTGTACTCGTCGTACATCGACTCGGCGATGGAGACGATGGTGTCCAGGCCGATCAGGTCGCACAGGCGCAGCGGGCCCATCGGGTGGGCGCAGCCGGCCTCCATGCCCTTGTCGATGTCGGAGGCGGTGGCCACGCCCGACTCGAACATCCGGACCGCCGAGAGCAGGTACGGGACCAGCAGCGCGTTGACCACGAAGCCGGCCCGGTCGCGGGCCCGGATCGGCTCCTTGCCGAGGACCTGCACGGCGAAGGCCTCGATCCGCGCGGTGGTCTCGGCCGAGGTGGTGAGGGTGGGGATGACCTCGACCAGCTTCTGCACCGGCGCCGGGTTGAAGAAGTGCAGCCCGATGACCTGCTCCGGGCGCGAGGTCGCGGCGGCGAGCTTGACGATCGGGATCGAGGAGGTGTTGGAGGCCAGAATGGCGTCCCGGCGCTCGACGACCTGGTCCAGGGTCTGGAAGATCTGGATCTTGATGTCCTCGCGTTCGGCGACCGCCTCGACCACCAGGTCGCGGTCGGCGAAGTCGGCGAGGTCGGTGGTGAAGGAGAGCCGGGCGAGGGCCTCGTCGCGCTGCTCCTCGGTCAGCTTGCCGCGCCGGAGGGCGGTCTCCAGGGAGTTGGTCAGCCGGGTGCGGCCCAGTTCGAGGGCCTCGCCAGTGGCCTCGGAGACCAGGACCTCCAGGCCCGAGCGGGCGAAGACCTCAGCGATGCCCGACCCCATGAGGCCGCAGCCGATCACTCCGACGCGCGCGATGTCACTCACTCAGTTGCCCTTCATGGTGATGCTGGGGGTGACCCAGCGAGGTGCTGTGTTCAGCGGGCGGCGCACCCGGCCTGGTGGGCCGGGCACATCGCCTCGACGACGGTACTACTTGTGCTAACGCTCGTTCGCGTCCGGGCGTCCTCCGACGGGGCTGGGCCGATCGGATGAGATGCGCCACGTTCGCCCCAGCGGTGCGGTCGGCCGCCCGGCGGGGCTGGGCCGATCGGATGAGATGCGCCACGTTCGCCCCAGCGGTGCGGTCGGCCGCCCGGCGGGGCCGCCGCCCTCCCGCCAGAATCCAGGGGTCGAACCAACCGAAGCTGGAGCGGGGAGCAGGGATGCCGACAGGATCGCTCACAGGACAGGTCGCCCTGGTCACCGGGGCGGGGCGCGGTATCGGCCGGGAGATCGCGATCGGCCTGGCCGCCGAGGGCATGGCCGTCGGCTTGATCGGCCGCACCCACCAGACCCTGATCGACACCCTCAAGGAGTGCGTGCGCCACGGCGCGCGCGGCATCGCGGTGACCGCCGACGTGTGCCACCCGGGCGCCGTCCGCGAAGCCGTCCGGGCGGTGGAGCGGGACCTCGGCCCGGTCGACTTCCTGGTCAACAACGCCGGCCAGGTCGACCGCACCGAGGCGCCGCTGTGGGAGGTGGACGCGAACCAGTGGTGGCAGGTGGTGGAGACCAACCTGCGCGGCCCGTTCAACCTGATGCGCTGCGTGCTCCCCGCCATGGTCGAACGGCGCCGCGGCCGGGTGCTCAACCTCAACTCCGGCTTCGCACTGCGCCCGGACGGCCACTACACCGCGTACGCCACCTCCAAGGGCGCGCTGCTCCAGCTCTCCGACAACATCGCCGACTCGCTGGCCGCCCACCAGATCGTGGTGCTCGACATCAGCCCCGGCGCCGTGGCCACCGACATGACCGCCGGGATGCCGATGTTCGCGGACACGACGGAGTGGGAGAGCATCCCGTACATGGTCGCCGTCGCGGTGGACGCCGCCCGGGGGCGCTTCGACGGACTGCACGGCCGGTTCCTCCACGCGGGCCGGGACGACCTGGAGGAACTTCTCTCCCGGGCCGAGGCGATCCGCGAGGCGGACGCCCGTACGCTGCGGCTGCGCCCGTACGGCCCCGACGACCCGATGGCCTGACACCGGGTCAGCCGTTCCGCCCGGTGAGCCGGATCCGCCCGGCCTCCACCCGCAGCTCCGCGAGCAGCTGGTCGGCACTGCCCGCCGTGGTGGTCCTGAGCATCGCGACGCCGATCTGCCGGGCCAGCGCCGGGCCGTCGACCGGGCGGACGGCGAGGTCCTCCCGGGGGCTGCCCAGGCCCAGCCGGGGCACCAGCGCCACCCCGATCCCGGCGGCGACGAAGCCCTGCAGGACGCCGTAGTCGTCGGTGCGCATGACGTGCACCGGCTCGAAGCCCTCCTGTGCGCAGGCCCAGACCAGCAGGCGGTCGCACGGGTCCCAGTCGGTGGTGCCCATGATCCAGCCGTCCTCGCGCAGCGCGGCGAGCGGCACCCGGTCCAGCCCGGCCTGGGGGTGGTCGGCGGGCAGCACCAGCAGCAGCGGATCCTCCAGCAGCGGATGGACGACGAAGTCCTCCTCCAGATCGAGCCGGTCGCCCGGCTGGGAGAACACCAGAGCCAGGTGCAGCTCCCGGGAGCGCAGGCCGGCCAGCAGGGTCGGCAGCTCGCCCTCCCGCAGGGTGACGTGCACCCCGCGCTGGTGCAGGCGCCGGACCGCCGGCGGGAGCAGCAGCGCGCCGGCGGTGGGAAAGGTGCCGACCCGCAGGGTCGCGCTGCCGCGCCGCACCAGCCCGCGCACCTCCCGCTGCGCCAGGCTGACGCGCTCCAGCACCGCCTCGGCGTGCGGCAGCAGCGCCTCGCCGACCTCGGTGAGGGTGGTCCCGCGCGGTCCCCGGTGGAACAGCGGTGCGCCGAAGTGCGACTCCAGTGTGGCGAGGTGGTAGGTGACGGTCGGCTGGGTGTAGCGCAGCGCCCGCGCGGCGGCGGCGAGCGAACCCTCGCGCGCGACGGCGCGCAGGACCTGGAAGTGACGCAGTTCGAGCACCTGGGCTCCCGGCTCCACCTGGAGAGAAACCACCTATAGAGAATCTCTGGAGCCACCCATGGAAACAGAGTATTCCTCTGGCCGTCGCCGACTGCGACGCTGCTGCCTGTGACCGACCGAACCCCCGTGACCACCCGGGACGCCGCCCACCGCGCGGCGCACCACACCGCCCCCTACGCCGAGGCCGTCAGCGCCTGCGCCCGCCAGGACTGGCTCCGGCTGAACGTACCCGGGCACGCCGCCGACCCGGTCCGCTCCGACGCCCTCGCCCGGCTCGTCGGCGAGGCGCCGCTGCGCCTGGACGTACCGCCGCTGCTGGAGGGCATCGACCTGGGTGCGGGCAATCCGATGGACCAGGCGCTCGGCCTGGCCGCGCACGCCTGGGGCGCACGCCGGACCTGGTTCCTCACCAACGGCGCCTCCCAGGGCAACCGCATCGCGGCGCTGGTCGCCCGGGCACTCGGCGAGACCCTGATCGTCCAGCGCAGCATCCACTCCAGCGTGGTCGACGGCCTGGTCCTCTCCGGGCAGCGCGCGGCCTTCGTCCTGCCGTCGGTCGACGCCGCCCTCGGCATCGCGCACGGCGTCACCGCCGCCGATCTCGCCGAGACGATCGCCGCGCACCCGGACGCGGCCGCCGCCTACGTGGTGACGCCCAGCTACTTCGGCGCGGTCGCCGACGTACGCGCCCTCGCCGAGGTCGCCCACGCCGCCGGTATCCCGCTCATCGTCGACGAGGCCTGGGGGTCGCACTTCGGCTTCCATCCCGAACTGCCCGCGAACGCGCTCGCCCAGGGCGCCGACCTCGTGGTCTCCAGTACCCACAAGCTCGGCGGCAGCCTCACCCAGTCGGCCATGCTGCACCTCGGTGAAGGGCCCTTCGGCGACACCCTGGAGCCCCTGGTCCAGCGCGTCTTCCACCTGACCCAGTCGACCAGCGCCAGCGCACTGCTCCTGGCCTCGCTCGACGTGGCCCGCCGGACCCTGGTGAACGGCCGGGACCGGATCGCCGCCGCCCTGGACGCGGCGGACAAGATACGCTCCGCCGTCCGTGCCGTCGGCCGGTTCGCCCTGGTCGGCGACGGCTTCGACCGCTTCCCCGACATCGTCGCCGCCGATCCGCTGCGGGTGCCGATCGACACCAGGGCCGGTGGCATCTCGGGCCACGAGGCCCGGCGCAGGCTGATGCACGAGCACCGGATCCTGGTCGAGGTCGCCACCGACTCGGCGGTCGTCGCCGTGATCGGCGCGGGCGCCCAGCCGGACACCGACCGTTTCGTCGAGGCCCTGCACGCCCTGCCGGTGCCCCTCGGCGAGCAGGCCCCGCCGAGCCGGCTGCGGCTGCCCGAGCCCGGCCCGGTCGAACTGACCACCCGTCAGGCCTTCCTCGCCCCCTGCCTGGTCCTCCCGGCGTACCGGGCCGTCGGACGGATCTCCGCCGACACCCTCGCCGCCTACCCGCCGGGAATCCCCAACCTGCTGCCCGGCGAGGTCGTCACCGCCGAACTCGTCGACTTCTTCCACCGGACGGCGGCCGCACCGGGCGGCCACGTCCGAGGCGCGGCGGACCCGGCCGTGACGACCCTGCGCGTCGTGGACGAGAGCGCCTGAACCGCGCCGACGGCAGCGGCCGATCGGGCCCCGGCCTACCCGAGCGCCGCCAGCTCCTCCGCCGACAGGCTGCCGGGCGGGCGGCCGGTGCGGGCGAACTCGTCGGCCAGCCGTTGCAGGGCCTCGTTGACCGGCGTCGGGACGCCGTGCAGCCGCCCGAGCAGCACCACCTCGCCGTTCAGGTAGTCCGTCTCGATGCTCCCGCTGCCCCGGATCAGGCTCTGGGCCGACGACCCGCCGACCCGCCCCTCGCCCGCCACCGGTTGCAGCTCGACCCGATCGCCCCGGTCGGCCGTCTGCTCCTCCACGGTCGCGTACGGGATCCCGGCGGCCTCCAGCACCGCCTCGTACTCCTGCCGGGCCCGCCGGTAGAGCGCCGTCCGCTCCTCCCCGGTGACCGGTCCGGCGACGGCCTCCAGCGCGTTGCCCACGTTGCCGAGGAGCTTGCCGTACTTCCAGCGCATCACGTCCTCGCTGACGGGGGCGGCGAAGACCGACTTCTCCAGGTCGGCCGCGATCCGCCGGGCGTTGTCGTCGCTGCCGCAGGGGTAGCGCCCGAGGCGCAGGACGCCGCTCAGCGGTGCGCCGGAGGCGGACACCCGGCCCGGCTCCAGGTGACTGGTGGGCATCCAGACGTACATCCCGTAGACGTGGCGGAAGCGGCGCAGGGCGATCCGCTCGTTCTCCACGCCGTTCTGGGCGCAGACCACGGGCAGCAGCTCGGCGGCCGTGCGGCCGCCCGCCGGATCACCCTCGTCGGTGGCGACCGGGCGGGGGGCCCACTCGGCCAGTACCCCTTCGGTGTGCTGGGTCTTCACCGCCAGGACCAGGACGTCGTCGGGCCGCAGCCCGATCTCGCCCGGACTCGTGACCGTCGGGATGGGCAGTGCCCGTACGCCCTCCGGGGTGGCGAACCGCAGCCCGCCGGTCCGCAGCGCGGCGGCGTGCGCTCCGCGCGCGACCAGCACCACCTCGAACCCGTTCTCGTACAGCCGTCCGCCGATCGTGCCGCCGATGGCGCCGGCGCCGATGATGATGTAGCGCATGGCCAGCAGCCAAGCACAGCAGCCAAGTTGAGGACAGGTGTTACGCGCAGAGCTGACTGGTGGTCACGGCGCTCAGGCCGGCCTCGGCCAGGCCCGTCAGGATGGCCGGCAGGGCCTCGACGGTGCCCCGGTGCCCCATGTGCAGGGCGATCACCGAGCCGCCGATGGCCGCCTTGAGCACCCGGCGCTGCACCACCTCGGCGCCCGGGTCGGTGTAGTCGCGTGGGTCGACGTCGTAGGAGAGGCAGTGCTCGTAGCCGACCAGCCGGGCCTGGGCGCGGACCATCGGGGTGGCGTACTGGGCGGAAGAGGGCCGGAACCAGCGGCCGATCGAGCCGGTGAGCCGCCGCAGCCGGTCGGCGCACTGCTGCACTTCGGCGCGGGCCTGGGCGGCCGGCATCCGGGAGATGTCCAGGTGGTTCTGGGTGTGGTTGCCGAGCTCGTGGCCGCCGTCCAGGATCCGGCGGGCCAGCTGCGGCTGCTGGTCCAGCCAGACGCCCACGGCCAGGATGGTGAGCCGGGCGCCGTGCTGTTCGGCAGCGGCGAGCAGGGCGAGCGCGAGCGCCGGGTCGCCCTGGCCGTGGAAGGTGAGCGCCACCTGCGGCCGGTCGCGCGGACCGTTGACCACCTCGATGGGGGTGGTGGGGGAGAGCGGCGGCAGACTCGGCGCGACGGTCGGACTCGGGGTGGCCGCAGCCGGGCTGTCGGCAGGGGTGGCCGGTGCGCTCGGCCAGGGGGCGGCGGTGCCGGTGGACTGCTCCGGCCCCGGGTCGGTCCGCACCGGTGTGTCACCGCTGTCGCCGCAGGCGGTGGTGACCCCGGCGGCGGCGCCGAGGGCGGCCAGCCGGGCCGTGGAACGCAGCACGGTGCGGCGGTCGACAGTCATCAGGAGCCAGCCTAAGCAGCGCTGAAAGCCCGTGCGATTCGGGCGCGCAGGGCAACCGGGTGGACTTCCTTCGGTCCGGGCAACCGCCCGGGCGGACCTTCGGAACCGGGACCTGTGAGGGCCGGTTGGCTTCGAATGCGGCCCTGCGGCCCTGCGGCCCTGCGGCCCTGCGGCCCTGTGACACGGTCGGAGGGCGAAGGCAGCACCGTGTCCGCCGGTCGGCGTGTGATCCGGTCTCCTTTTCTGACCGCGCGAGCGAGGAGGTGATTCGGGGTGAGTCCCGAAGGAAGTCGTTGCACGCGGCGCGCGACCAGCTGATCGTCCTGATCACCGACTGACGGTCCCGCACCGTCGCCACCGGTCGTCCAGCGCTGCACGCGTGCGGCCGGACACCTCCACCTCCTCCGCCGAGCTCTCCACCACGGCCTTCGCAAGCCGCCGGGACGCTGCTCGGGTACTGCCTGCTCACCCAGGTGGTGAAGACCTGGCGCATCCGGCGCTTCGACAGCTGGCTCTGACGCTCGGTCGACCGGCGGGCGCCCGTCAACGGTCGGACGCCCGCCAGTGGTCGGACGCCCGTCAATGGTCTGGCGCCCGACGACCGGCGGCCGAGTCAGGACTCCGCGGCCACGACGGCCCGGGCGAAGGCGTCCGGATTGTCGAGCATCAGGTTGTGGCCGCTGTCGGGAACGGCGACGAGCGAGACCCCGGCCTCGGCGAGCTCGGCCGCGCCCGGCAGCGGGCCGTCGGCGGCCGGGTACAGGAAGGTGCGGGGAATCCCCAGGCCGAGCAGCTGCTCGCGCATCAGCTGCTCGCTGCCCCGGCACAGGTGCACGGCGCTGCGGTGCAGCGCCTCGCGGCCCG
Organism: Saccharothrix sp. ST-888; assembly: GCF_000955975.1. Lineage (GTDB taxonomy): Bacteria > Actinomycetota > Actinomycetes > Streptomycetales > Streptomycetaceae > Kitasatospora. Next base: position 44,227 of record NZ_JYJF01000025.1, on the reverse strand, counting down.
CCAGCCGCATGGTGGACCACCAGTGCGGGCCGGCCACCCGCTCGGTCTCCGCCCAGCCGGAGGCCAGGAACTCCTCCTCGGAGTACCAGGCGATCCGGCCGCTGCCCGTCCAGTGGGGGCCGGGCGTGACCGCGTCCAGGTTGGCGTCAAGCAGGACCAGGCTGCGCACCAGGTGCGGGTGGCGGGCGGACAGGACGATCGCCACCGACCCGCCCATGCTGTGCGCGATCAGCTGCGCCCGGCCGACCCCGGCCGCCTCGATCGCCCGGGCCAGGGCGTCGGCGTGCGACTCCAGGGTGTAGTCGAAGTCGGTCGGCCGGTCGCTGACACCGAAGCCCAGCAGGTCGACCAGCAGCGAGCGACGGCCGGCCAGCAGCGGGTGCAGCGCGGCCTCGGTGAAGTACGGGAGCGAGCTCGCGCCCAGCCCGTGGACGTACACCCGGGCCGGCTCGGCGCCGGGCAGTTCGACCCAGCGGATCAGGTCGCCGCCGGGGGTGACAGGAGCACTACGCATGCGTGGCCGTCGCCTCCTTCCAGGCCAGGTGGACCGCGAACACCCGCTGCCAGAGCGCCTCGCGCTCGGCGGGGCCGTACTCGGGCAGGGCCAGGCCGAACCGGTCGGCCAGGGTGGCGTACCACTCGGACGGGTCGGTTATCTCGTGGCGGTGCCGCCCGGCGGCGTCCACCCGGACCAGCATGCAGCCGCGCAGCGCGTCCATGCCGTCGGCGTCCCGGCGGATCGCGCAGGCCACCCGGGCGAACGGGGACTCGGGCGACGTCGAGAGCCAGACGTGCTTGGCCTCGAAGTCGGCCTGCCGGGCGGGCGCGGAGAGGAAGTCCATCCCGAGGAACGAGCCCTGCGGGTCGTGCTCGAGGCGCCAGTCGCCGACCTCGGCCTCCGAGGCTGTCAGCCGGTAGGTGAACGGCCCCTGCCGGTACTCCCCCTCGCGCAGCGGCAGCGGCTCGTACAGGCCGTCGCCGAGGCCGACGTCCACCAGCCAGCGCCGGCCCTCGCAGTCCACCGTGAGTACCAGGTGATCCCCGTCGGCCCCGGCCTCGGCCGTGGGGGACTGGTCCTGCACGCCGCCGACATGCCACTCCACCTGGAATCCGAGCGCCGCCAGCAGCGTGCCGAAGGCGCCGTTGAGATGGAAGCAGTACCCGCCCCGGCCCCGGAGGATCCGGGCCGCCGAATCGGCCGGGTCGATCGTCGTCGGACGGTCGAGCTGGATGTCCAGCGTCTCGTACGGCACCCGCTCGACATGGGCCCGGTGCAGGGCGAAGAGCGCCGCCACCGACGGAGCGGCGGGTTCAGGCAGGCCGAGCCGCCCCAGATACTGTTCGATCACCGTACGGTTCAGCATGCGGACACCCTAGCCCCCGCCACCGACAGCCCCCTGAGCACCGGTCAGTTCCTGAGAGCCACCCGACGGCGCGCCCCGAGCCCGCCCGGCCTGCCCGTCCGGCTCACGTCCCGCCTGATGCCCCGCCTGATGTCCCGCCGCAGCGGGGGACGAATGCGGTGCCTCGCGCCGGTGGGCGGTGGGTACTCGGTCGGGTGTTCACGGTGCTGCGGGGGTGGTCGGTCGCGCAGTTCCCCGCGCAGCTGCGGGTGTTCGGTCCGGCGGGTCGGCGGGGCCGGCCCTGCCGTCCAGGTCCAGCAGGACGGCACCGTGCGCGCACATGAACGACATGATCGGCGCGCCGTTGGCCCGGTCCCAGGCGAACATCGTGCGGACCGAGGCGGCGGTGTGCACGAAGAGCTCGGCCGGTCGGTCCGCCCAGGCGACGGTCTCCCGGTACACCTCGGCGGGCTCGGGCAGGATCACCACGACATCCAGATCGGAGGTGGCGGTGCCCTGCCCCCGGGCGGTCGATCCGCCGAGGAAGGCTGCTACCGCCTCGGGGAATCGTTCCCGCACCAGTGCGGATGCGGCCTCGACCGGTTCGTTCATGGTGTGATTCTGCATGGCGTGATCCTGCCGGACCGGCCGTCCGCCCGCAGCCGATTTCAGGCCGGGGCCCCGCTCAGCGGCAGAGTACGTCCTGGCCTGGGCGGTGACCGTCGAGCAGGAACTCCGTCACCGCCCGGTCCCCGCAGGCGTTTCCGTTGGCGAGGTAGGCGTCGTGGCCGCCGGAGTCCACCGCCACCATCCGTGCCCGCGGGCCGAACGCCGCACGCAGCTTGAGCGCCCCGCTGTACGGGGTCGCGGGGTCGCGCAGGTTCTGCACCAGCAGCACGTTCGACGGACCGTCGGGCGTGATCCGGGTCGGTGCCTCGGCGGGCGGGGTGGGCCAGAACGCGCAGGGCATCACATTGACCGGCATCCCGGCGGTGAGTGGGTGCGCGGCCCGGTCGGCGGTGACCGTACCCTGGTAGTCCGCGGTCGGACCGGGCCAGGAGACGTCGTTGCAGAGCGTCCCGACGGAGGCCGCGACGGTGTTCTGCTGCACGGCGTCCGGCGGCCCGCTCGGCGCGGGCAGGTCCGTGCCGTGGAGCGCGGCCAGCATCAGGGCGGCCAGCCCGGGGAACCCCGCGTCGGAGTACAGGCTCTCCAGCATCGTCTCGCGCAGCACGTTGCCGGTCAGCCGCTCCGGGTTGGCGCGGGGCCGGGGGATCGGCTCGCGGTCGAGGCGGTCCGCGAGGCCGAGGAAGACCTGCCGGACCTCCTGCGGAGTGTCGGCGATCCGGTACGCGCTGCCCGGCGTGGACGCGAAGCGCGCGAAGTCGGGGAAGCGGTCCTCGGCACCGACCGCGAAGTTCGCCAGCCAGCCCCGCTCGACCCGGCTCGGGTCGGGGTCGTCGTTGCTGTCCAGCACCACCCGGTCGGTGTGCTGCGGGAACATCGTCGCGTACACCGCGCCCGCGTAAGTCCCGTACGAGACGCCCCAGGTGGACAGCTTCCGCTCGCCGAGGGCCTGGCGGATCCGGTCGATGTCCCGGGCCTCGTTGCGGGTGCTCATGCTGCGCAGTACCGGCCCGCCGTTGGCCGCACAGGCGGCGGCGATCCGGCGCTCGCTGTCCATGGCACGGGTGATGCCGCCGTCGGGGGCGGGCCACGGGCGGAGGTTGACCATCGCCAGGTCCTCGTGCGCCAGATCGCAGCTGACCGGAGTGGAGCGGCCCACCCCGCGCGGGTCGAAGCTGACGATGTCGTACGCGTCCCGGACCGCCTGCGGCAGCCGCTTCACGGCCTCCGACGGCCCGTTGAGCCCCGAACCGCCCGGCCCGCCCGGGATCATCAGCAGGACGCCACGACGCAGGTCGGGCCGTCCGCTCGCGATACGGGAGACGGCGACCGTGATCTGCTCGCCGTGCGGGCGGCCGTAGTCCAGCGGGACCTGGACGGTGGCGCACCGCTGGCGCGGATCCAGGCCGTCGCTCTGACAACTTCCCCAGGAGACCGCGCTGTTGGCGTCCTGCGTGCCCGGGGTGGCCTGCGCGCTCGGGGCCGTGAGTGACAGGACGGCGGTGGCGGCGGCCAGCGCGGCCGCCGTACGGTTGATGATCGGCATGCCGAGCAGTCTTCTGCACCGGACCGGATCCACCCATCCGGTCAGCAGGCCGGTGTGGGGTGGGGATAGCCCTACTGCTCTGCCACCAATTGTTTCTGACTTGTCGTCGGCAGGGCTCGACGGCGTGGGCGGGCCGCTCCCAGGCAGACTCCGAGGCCGACCAGGGCGGCTCCGGCGAGCTGGCCCGCCTGCAGGGCGCCGGTCCCGAGGACCGCACCCGACAGTGCGGCCGTCACCGGGATCAACCCCGCGAACAGCCCGGCCCGTTCGGGCCCGAGCCGGGCCAGGGCGGCGTACCAGAGCAGGAACGCGACACAGGTCAGCAGCACCGCCAGATACAGCAGCGCGGCCAGCTCCGGGCCCGTCGGCCGGCGCAGCAGTGCGGTGCCGTCCACGGCCAGACCGGCGAGCGCGAACATCGGCACCGCGAGCACGGTGGCGTACGCCGAGGTCCGGACCGGCCCGAGCCGCGGCAGCAGCGGCACGGCGACCAGCGAGAACGCCGCCTCGCAGCCGAGCGTCCCCAGCGCGTACAGGAACCCGGCTGTGCTCCCGGTGCCGAACCCCTGCGCGACCGCCGCGCCGAGCACCACCACCCCGGCCGCCGCGACCAGCCGCAGCCGCGGGCGGCGCCGTTCGAGCAGCGGGCCGAGCACCGCCATCAGCAGCGGTGCACAGCCGACCAGGCTGCCCACCGCCGCCGGATCGGTGTGCCGCAGCGCCTGCACCATCAGCACGTTGAAGCCGAACAGCCCGGTCGCCGCCAGCACCGTGAGCCGTCCCAGTTCGCGCAGGTCCGGGCGGGGTGCCGGGCGGCCGGCGCTCGGCCGCGCGGCGACGGGCAGCAGGATCAGGGCGGCCAGCAGATAGCGGACGGCCTGGCCGCCGAAGAGCGGGTAGTCGGCGAGCCGGGCGGTGACCCCGGTCGAGCAGCCGAGCACGGTCATGGCGGTCGCGGCGCGCAGCGTGCCGCCGGGGGAGGGAGAAGCGGGCATGTCTGTCACGCTAGGAGCGCAGGTGGTCCGGCGGACAGGTCCACTCGACAGGCCCTGCAGAGGACCACTTCCGCTCCGGGCGACCCCCGGGGCGGGGAGCCCGCCCGATCGGCCGCCCACGCGGAACGGGAGACACCCGTGCCGTGCCGGCCGTCCGGTGCGCAGGCCGCCGCGCCCCACCCGGGTTCGCGCACGCGGCCGATCGGGTAGCGCCCCGGTGCCCCGAGAGCCCGGTGCCCCGAGAGCCCGGTCCCGGAGAGGGTGCGCGACCCACCGATCTTCCGAAGCCGTCCCGCCGTAGGAGTCCTTGCATGCGCGATCTGCTCGTCACCGTCGACCACGCCGCCGGCGACCTCACCGGGCAGCTGACCCGCGCCCTGCGGCAGGCCGTCCGCGACGGCCGGCTCGCCGCCGGCACACCGCTGCCCGCGACCCGTGCGCTCGCCGCCGACCTCGGGATCTCACGCGGCGTGGCCGTCGAGGCGTACGCCCAACTCGTGGCCGAGGGCTACCTGGTGAGCCGGCACGGCTCCGGTACCCGGGTCGCGCCCGGTATCGCCGTGCCCACTGCGCGGACCGCGCCCGCGCCGCGCCGTCCCGCCCCCGCCTACGACCTCAAACCCGGGACCCCCGACCTCGCGGCCTTCCCCCGCACCGCCTGGCTGACCGCCACCCGGCAGGCCCTCACCGAGATCCGGCACGCCGACCTCGGCTACGGCGACCCGGCCGGACTGCCGCAGCTCCGCGCCGAACTGGCCTCCTACCTCGGCCGGGTCCGGGCGGCGGCGGTGCAACCGGAGCAGGTGATGATCGTCAGCGGCGTCGCCCAGGGCCTCACCCTGCTCATCGGGATGCTCGCAGCCAGGGGGCACCGCAGGGTGGCGGTCGAGGACCCGTGCTCGCCCGGCGCGCTGGAACTGCTCCGGGCCCACGGCGCCGAACCCGTCGGCATCCCGGTCGACGACCAGGGCATCGACGTCGACGCGCTCGCCGCGAGCGGTGCGCACGCCGTCCTGGTCACCCCGGCGCACCAGTACCCGACCGGCGTCGTGCTCTCCCCGGCCCGCCGCTCAGCCCTGGTCAGGTGGGCCCGTGAGCAGGACGGACTGGTCCTGGAGGACGACTACGACGCCGAGTTCCTCCCCAGCCTCCGGCCGGGAGGCGCCCCGGTCGGCTGCGTGCAGGGGCTGGCCCCCGACCGGGTGGTGCACCTGGGCTCGCTGAGCAAGTCCCTGGCACCGGGACTGCGGCTCGGCTGGGCGATCGTCCCGGCCGCGCTCGCGGCGGACTTCCGCGCGGCCAAGCGGTACGCCGACCTCGGCACCGGCGTCCTCGACCAACTCGCTTTCGCCGGACTGCTCGCCACCGGCTCCTACGACCGCCACCTGCGCACTCTCCGCCCCCGCTACCGCAGCCGCCGCGACGCGCTGGCGACCGCGCTGCGCCGCACGCTCCCCACCGCCGAGGTGCGCGGAGTCGCCGCCGGACTCCACCTCTACCTGGACCTCCCGGACGGCGTCTCGGAGGCGGCCGTGGTCGCGGGCGCGGCCGCGCGCGGCGTACGGGTCGAACCGGTGGCCCGCATGCGGCTGAGCCCAGGCGGCCCCGCACTGGCCCTCGGCTACGCGGGCCTGACCGAAGGACGGCTGACCGAGGCCGTCGAACTCCTCGCGGCGGCGGTGGCCTCCTCGTAGCGGCCGGTCGGGGGCGCTCAGGTGAGTGGCGGCTCAGGTGAGCGGGGGATCCTCGGTCAGCTCGTCCGCGAGGAGGTCCATCAGCAGTCCGTCGTGCCAGCTGCCGTCGGAGGCACGTTCGTAGCGCCGCATGACGCCGACCGGCCGGAAGCCCACCTTGCGGTAGCAGGCGATGGCCGCCGCGTTGTCGGCCGCCGGGTCGATCACCAGCCGGTGGAAGCCGTGCTCGGTGACCAGATGGCGGGCCAGCGTCCGGACGGCGTCCGTTCCGAGGCCGTGGCCGTGCACCTCAGGGGCGAGGAAGACGTCGATCCCCGCGTGCCGGTAGTCCGGTTCGTTCTCGGCGTGCCACTGGATCGCGCCGACCACCCGCCCCCGGTACTCGACCGCGAGCGTGACGGTGCCCGGATCGGCGAGCGCCTCGGCCACCTCGCCCACGAGGTCCGTGCCGCCGCGCCAGCGCGCGAACACCTCGGGGGTCGCCCGGATCTCGGCGAGCAGCGGGATGTCCTCGTCGGTGGCGGGGCGCAGCGTGACAGCCGTGCCGTACAGGGTCCTCTGCATACCCGGAGGCTACCCGCCCGGCCCGCCGCGCCGGTGGGGCCCGGGGCCCGGGCCGGAGCTGCGCTGCCTCCTCAGCCCGCGCCGCCCGCCGGTTCCGGACGCTCCTGCACGGCCCAGCTGTTGCCGTCCGGGTCGTCGAAGAAGATGAACGAGTTCCAGGGGCCGCCGTGCCCGTCCTGCTGGACGCCGTCCGCGAAGTGCTTGACCGCGCTGACCTCCACGCCGCGTTCGGCCAGCTGGGCCCTGGCGGCCTCGACGTCGGTGACCACCAGTTGCAGGCCCTTGAGCGAGCCGGGTACGCCCTGCGGCAGCCCGGTGCCCACCGTGATCGAGCAGCCCGAGCCGGGCGGTGTCAGCTGGACGACGCGGAATTCCGGGCCGAGCTGAGTGTCGATGTCCACGTTGAACCCGACCTGCTCGCTGTAGAACCGCTTGGCCCGGTCCACGTCCGAGACGGGCACCACCACCACTTCCAGCTTCCAGTCCATGCTGCATCGCCCTCTCTGCGGGCACCCGAGGATGCCCGGCCGCCCGGGTCGGTCGAGTTCTCGGCCAGTATCGGTCCGGGAGGCGGGACCCGCCCCTCAAACACCCGAGTACGGCTGTCCCGGAGCGGGCGGCTTCGGTGGCGCCGCCCACCCCTGAAGCGTGAGGTCACGCCAACTAGCGTCAAAGTCAAGGTAGTTGTACGTGGAAAGCGCGAGCTTGCCGATCACGGCGAAGGGCTACGGTGTGTATCCGAACGCCTATGCATCCTGGGGAGTTGCCGTGCGCTTCAGTCCGTTCCCGCCCGCCGTGATCGCCATCGCCGCCCTTGCCGCCGCCAGCGCGCGCCACCGGCGTGGTCCGCCCCGGCCGCGCCCGGCGACTCCCGGCCGCTCATCGCCCGGCTGGGTGCGGGCGAGCGTGATCGACTGAGCGATCTGATGCAGCGTCAACTCTTGGCGGGCGACGGTCGGCCGCAGGGGCTGTGGGAGGAGCGTCCGAAGACCATGTCGGCGTACGTGGGCGACGCCTTCGACGGCCGGGCCGACTTCTTCCGGGCCTGTCTGCCCTGACGGGCCCGTCCGCCCTGACGGGACTCACGTGGTGGTCGGGTCGAGGGCGGGCTCCGCGCCGTCTGCCGCGAGGTCGGCGGCCGGGTCGGCGGCCGGGTCTGCGGGCGGGTCGTCCGCCGGGGCCGGGCTCGGGTCCGCGCTCGGGGTCGCGGCGGCGCTCCGGTCGGTGCTCGCGGAGGGGGATTCGGAGTCGGGCGGGGAGATGGGCGGCGAGGCGGAGGGCGCGGCCGAGGGGGACTCCGTCGGGACCTCCGTCACCCGCTCGACCGGTGCCGTCGGGTACCTTCCGTCCGCGCTGCCGAACCGGGGCCAGTGCCCGGCGCCGACGAGGTAGCCCGAGAGGAACACGGCTACGGCAAGCGCCAGCCCGAGGACGGCGGCGGCAACGACGGTGAATCGCGTGCTCATGCCCACATGCTAGGGATGCTCACCGTAATCGCCCGACAACTAACCGTGAGACCTCCCGAGTCGGGGGCTCTGTCCCCCCACGTGCGCCCGGCGCGCGCAACTTCCGCCCCCCTCGCCGCCAGTTTGAAGCCGGCCCGACTGCGGTCACCTGCCGCGATTCCCGGGCGCGCGGGGGACTCGGATAGCCTGAGGGCACGATGAACTGCTTCACAACGCCATGGGGTGAGTTCGACCTCACCCGCTTCCCCGAGGACCCCCGCGACCGGCTTCGTGCCTGGGACGCCGCCGACGAGTACCTGCTGCGGCACCTCAAGGGGATCGATGGCGAACCCGTCGACCTGACCGGAACCGTGGTCGCCGTCGGCGACCGGTGGGGCGCGCTGGTCACCGCGCTCGCCGAGCACCGGCCGGTGCAGATCGCCGACTCCTTCCTCGGCCAGCAGGCGACCCGGGCGAACCTCGCCCGCAACGGGGTCGACGCGGACGCCGTACGTCTGCTGTCGACCAGGGACACCCCGCCGGACCGGATCGACGTCCTGCTGGTCCGCGTCCCCAAGAGCCTCGCGCTCCTGGAGGACCAGCTGCACCGCCTCGCGCCGCACATCCACCAGGGCACGGTCGTGGTCGGCACCGGCATGGTCACCGAGATCCACACCTCCACGCTCCAGCTGTTCGAGCGCATCATCGGCCCCACCCGCACCTCGCTCGCGGCGAAGAAGGCGCGCCTCGTCCTCTGCACGCCGGACCCGGAACTCCGTCCTGCCGCCAGCCCCTGGCCGAGCAGCTACGCGCTGCCCGCCGATCTCGGTCCGGCCTCCGGGCTGACGGTCACCAACCACGCGGGCATCTTCTGCGCGGAACGCCTCGACATCGGTACCAGGTTCTTCCTGCGCAACCTGCCGCAGCGCCACGGCCACGAGCACGTCGTGGACCTCGGCTGCGGCAACGGCGTGGTCGGGACGGCCGCCGCGCTGGCCAACCCGCAGGCCGAACTGACCTTCATCGACGAGTCGTTCCAGGCCGTGGCCTCGGCCGAGGACACCTTCAGGGCGAACGTCCACGGGGACACCAAGGCGCAGTTCCTGGTCGGTGACGCCCTCTCCGCCGTACCGGCGGGCACGGTCGACCTGGTCCTGAACAACCCGCCCTTCCACTCCCACCAGGCGACCACCGACGCCACCGCCTGGCGGATGTTCACCGGTTCCCGCCGCGCGCTCCGCCCCGGCGGCGAACTCTGGGTCATCGGCAACCGTCACCTCGGCTACCACGTCAAGCTCCGCAGGCTCTTCGGCAACTGCCGAGTCGTCGCCAGCGACCCGAAGTTCGTCATCCTCCGCGCCGTCAGGAACTGACCGCCCGTCCGGCCGCCCGGGCCGCCCGCCCCCGCCGGACCGCCCGCAGCGGTGCGCGGCCCGGCCGGGGGGGGAGGGTCTACCGCCTGTTGGCAGGGTTCGACCGGAGTACGGCGAACGCGAGGGTGGCCACCGCCAGACATGCCGTCATCGTCGGCCAGGAGCCCCGCAGGGCCGCCACCGCGGTGAGCGCCGAGTGCCCGGCGGCCACCGCCACCAGGTGCCGGGGCCACCCGCCCGTCCTGGACCGCGACGGGCGGACGGCCGCAACGGCGGCCCAGCCGCACAGCCCGGCCCAGACGAGGAACGCGCCCGCCCACACCGCGCGCGCCACCCGGGACGGGGAACTCCCCTCCAACTCCCCGAACAGGCCGCCGAGCGCGGCGAGCACGACGGTGACCCACAGGACGGCAACCGCCTCGATGCCCAGCACTGCTCGCAGTGAGCCGAGTGCCGACTTGCGCATCACGATCCCTCGTTCTCTTCCCGTACCGCGGATGGTTCGGCCCGCTCCGTCGGGGCGCCTCCACCAGGCCCACTCCGCCTGCACAATCCGGTCGAACTCAAGCACACTCGACCAAACTTCGGCCAAATGTGACGCCAATTTTTCTATGGCCTGACCGAGATCTGTCCGAACGATCCGCCCTCACCAGTCCGGCCTCGCCTCCGGATGCAAGGGCCGGTCGTTCGGCGGCAGCGCGGGCCACCGCCACCGTGGCCGTCACCGTGAGTCCGGATCAGGGCGCCGGGGTGAACACGAGTGAGGCGTTGTGGCCGCCGAAGCCGAACGAGTTCGTCAGCGCGGCGGTCAGCCGGCCCCGCCGGGGCTCGCCCGTGACGATGTCCAACTTCACCTGCGGATCGAGAGCGTCGAGGTTCACGGTCGCGGGGATGACGCCGTCGCGGAGCGAGAGGATCGCGGAGAGGGCGCCCATCGCCCCGGCGGCGCCGAAGAGGTGACCGGTCATCGACTTGGTCGCGGTGACGGCCGGGTGCAGGCCGATGGCCTCGGTGATCGACTCGGCCTCGGTGAGATCGCCCATGGGGGTGGAGGTCGCGTGGGCGTGGACGTGCTCGACGGCGAGCGGGGACAGGGCTGCGGAGGACAGTGCCAGCCGCATGGCGCGGATCTGGCCGTCGGGGTGCGCGGCGGTGATGTGGTGGGCGTCCGAGGTGACGCCGGCCCCGGCGAGGGTCGCGTGGGCGCGGGCGGCCCGTGCGGCGGCGAACCCGGCGCGCTCCAGGACGACCACCACGGCCCCCTCGCCGATGACGAAGCCGTCGCGGTCGACATCGAAGGGCCGGGAGGCCTGCTGGGGCGCGTCGTTGCGGGTCGAGTGCGCCCTGGCCTGGGCGAACCCGGCCAGTGGCAGCGGGCAGATGCAGGCTTCGGTGCCACCCGCCACGACCACGTCCGCCCGGCCGAGCCGGATCAGGTCGAGGCCCATCGCGATCGCCTCCGCGCCCGACGCACAGGCACTGACCGGGGTGTGGGCGCCGCCGCGAGCCCCGAGGTCGATGCTGACCCACGCGGCGGGACCGTTGGCCATCAGCATCGGGACGGTGTGCGGGGAGACCCGCCGCACGCCGGACGATTCGAGCACGTCGTCCTGGCCGAGCATGGTCAGCGCGCCCCCGGTCCCCGTACCGATCACCACGGCCAGCCGCTCCGGATCGACGCCGGGCGACCCCGCGTCGGCCCACGCCTCGCGGGCGGCGACCAGCGCGATCTGCTCGCAACGGTCCATCCGGCGGGCCTGCACCCGGTCGAGGACCTCGCTCGGCTCGACCTTGAGCCTGCCCGCGATCCGTACGGGCAGATCGGCCGCCCACTCCTCCTCGATCGCACTGATCCCGGACTGCCCGGCGAGCAGCGCGGACCAGGTCGAGGCGACGTCTCCGCCGAGCGGTGTCGTGGCCCCGAGACCGGTGACCACCACGTTGTCGGAATCCGCACTCATCGGTGAACCCCCTTTGTGTGAGATGTACAACTCCCCGCACCGAAGGTTGGGCGGGGATGTCGGCTCGTCCGCCACTCTGTCAGGGGATTGATGGGGGATCAGGTGCTGACCTCCACGGAGTCGGGCGCTCGGGAATTGTAGGGTTTCGCCATTCATCGTCGAGTCCGCTTCTGCGATACCTCGCCCCGCCGGGGGTTTCTGAGGCAGGGCGTCCCGAGTGGTCATGCCGCGAGAGTGGCGCAGCCGTCGTGCCCGGCGCTTCGGCCGACGGGCCGCGCGGCCCGTCGTGGCTACGGGGCGTCAGCCGGGGCGACCTCGTCGCGCAGCACGCTGTACCGCACGACGTCCCGCCACCGCCCGTCCCGGAACGCGATGCTGCGCAGCACGCCCTCCCTGGTGAACCCGGACTTCTCCAGTGCGCGCTGCTCGGCGAGGTTCGCCGTCTCGGTGTCCGCCTCGATCCTGACCACCGGGGTGTGCGCGAACAGGTACCGGACCAGCAACTGCTGGGCCCGCGTGCCGATACCGCGTCCGCGCGCCTGCGGCAGCAGTTGGGCTCCGACGTTCCAGCAGTACGAGTTCCGCGAGGTCGCGATCCGCCGCCACGCCACGAAGCCGTGCACCTCCGCGCCGCTCACCACCATCAGCCGGCCGTCGTCGTCCGACAGCAGTCCGTTCTCCGCCCACTGGCGCCGCCAGCGGCCCGGATCCGACCAGCCGTACCACTGGAACGGCCCGGTCGCCGTCGGATCCAGCAGGAACTGTTCGAGTATCGGCAGGTCGTCCTCGTGCACCGGACGCAGCATCACGGAATCATCGCTCACCGGCATCACCCTAGCGCCCAACTCCATTCGCCGGGGCCGTGGTTGAGGGAGAGTTCGCGGGTCGTCCACGGGCTCCGCAGGCGAAGGTTTAGACAGTGTCTACTGCCGCCTGGTAGACAGTGTCTATGGAACCTGAGAACTCCCTGCGGGAGCGGCTGGTCGACGTCGGGGTGGACCTCGTGATGAGCGAGGGAGCCGCCTCCCTGGGGCTGCGCGAGATCGCCCGCAGGGCAGGGGTGTCGCACGGCGCCCCCCGCCGGTACTTCCCCACCCATCACGCCCTGCTCTCCGCGATCGCCCACCGGGGATTCGCGGACCTCGGGGCCCGCTTCGCGGCGGCAGCCGACGCCACGGCCCCGCCGCGCGCCCAACTGCAGGCTATCGGGCGGGTGTACGTCGGCTACGCGCTGGAACACCGGGGCATGTTCGAGCTGATGTTCCGCCACGATCTGCTCGACAGCGAGCGGCACGGATCGGACCGGCCACGGCTCCGGGAGTCGACGCTCCCGCTCTTCGAGCTCCTCGTCGGGCTCGTCACCCGCCACCGGGCGGAGCGGGATGCCGCACACCGGCCCGGCCAGGACGCTGCCGCCGAGCCACCGCCGGCCGTGACGGTCGCCGCCCTCTGGTCGAACCTGCACGGCATCGCCCAGCTCTGGGCCTGGGGCAGCCTCCAGCTCGTCCTGGATTCCGCGCCGTCGGACGGTGCACCGGTTGCCACCCGGCCGGGCCCGGCCGACCGGCTCGACCAGCTCGTCACGGCGGTACTCGACACCCATCTCGGCCCGGTGCACGCGTGACCGCAACTACCCGGCGGCGCCTGGCACTTCTGGTCAGCGTGGCCGGTGCGATGCTCGTCGCGCTGGACGGCACGGTACTGAGCGTGGCGCAGCCCAGCCTGCAACGCGACCTCGGCGCGAGCACGGCGCAGGTCCAGTGGACCAGCACCGGCTACCTGCTGGCGGTGGCCGCACTGCTGGTCATCGCCGGACGCCTCGGCGACCGGTACGGGCACCGGCGGCTGCTGTTCACCGGCGTACTGGGCTTCGCGGCAGCCTCGGCCGGTATCGCGCTCGCGCCCGGAGCAGGCTGGGTGATCGCCCTGCGCGCCGTCCAGGGCGTGTTCGGCGCACTCCTCCAGCCCGCGACCCTCGCGCTGCTGCGACTGACGTACCCGGCGGACCGGCTCGGTGCGCCGGTCGCCATCCGTACCGGCGCGATCGGGGTGGCCGCAGCGGCGGGCCCGCTGCTCGGGGGTGTCCTCGTCGCGCACCTGGGCTGGCGTTCCGTCTTCATGGTCAACGTCCCGGTGGCGTTCGTGATCGCCGCGCTCACCCTTGCCGTACGGACGCCGGCTCCGCCGAGGGACGGATCCCGGCAGCTCGACCTCGCCGGCGCGGCACTGCTCGCCACCGTGCTCGCGTTCCTGGTGCACACCCTGGCCGACGTACCGGAGCGCGGCTGGACCGGCGCACCGACGCTGCTCGGACTGGCCGCCACCGCAGGTCTCGCGGCGGTGCTGGTGATGCACGAAAGCCGTGCCGAGCACCCGATCGTGCCGTCCGCCGTGGCACGGTCGGTACCGGTGACGGCGTCGATGGCACTCCTGCTGGTCACCACGGGTGGCATGTTCGGCGCACTGTTCGTGGCCACGTTCTTCCTGCAGGACGTCCTGGGGCTGGACCCGACCGGCACCGGCCTGCGGGTGCTTCCGCTGACCGCGCTGATGGTGCTCGGCGCGCCGGTGGCCGGTGTCGCGCTGCGCCGGTACGGTCCGCGCCGCACCGCGACCACCGGTACGGTCCTGGTCGTCCTCGGTATCGCGACACTGTCCCGGCTCGGCCCGACCAGCGGCTGGCCGGCGATCGGGGTGGCCTTCGCCCTGCTCGGCGCGGGGTTCGGCACCGTGATGGTGACCGCCACCGGAACCGTCGTCGGCGACGCGCCGCCGGGCTACGAAGGGATGGTCGGCGGGCTCAAGCAGACCGCCATGAACGTCGGCCCGACCTTCGGCATCGCCGTCGCCGCCGGTCTGACGGTGCTCGGGCCGTCCGCCGCCGGCTCCCCGGCCACATCGATCCCGGGCATGGGCACCGCCCTGCTGGCCCTCGCCGGACTCGCCGCCCTCGGCCTCCTCCCGGCGCTGCTGCTGCCCCGAGGCCGGACCGCCGGGCAACAGGCCCGACGAGACACCGTCTCTGACGCAGCGTCAGCTGGTGCTCCGCAGGCGTCGGCCGACTGCTCCCGGACCGGACTTCGGGCCCCGGTCGCGGGCGAGGCTGTCCGTCCGGACCTGTGAGGGTGCCCAGCTCGCGCCGACAGCCCCTCCGATCGACCGGCGACGAGGGCTCCGCGACGCGAAGGTCAGCGCGAGCACGATCGGACCCCACGGCATCGCCCCACTCGTGCACACCCGGGACAGTGCCAGCCACCAGCCGTTGCGGTACGCGACCTCCTCGACCTGTGCCTGTTTCGCGTGGCGGGTGAACCTCAGCTCTTGACGGCCTCTGCGATCTGGAGGGCGGTCTGGGCGGGCGTGAGGTGTGTGGTGCCGACGACCTCGGCCTCGCTGTGCAGCCACGTGCGGGCCGCCTCGGCGTAGGGCTCGAGGTATTTGAGACGGAATGGGGAGGGGCCAGGAAGAGTGTCGCCCTCGATGCGCCCGCGGAGGGTGTCCTGGTCGGCGTGGAGGACGAAGTGCCGTACCGGAATGGCATGTTGCGCGAGACCCGTGCTGATCTCGCGTCAGTACTGCTCGACCAGGACAGTCATGGGCATCACCAGAGTGCCGCCGGTGTAGTCGAGTTGGGTGTCTGCCTACCACTCACGACACCGTCGTGACCGCGCCGGATCCGTGATCGTTGCCGCCCCGACCGAGGCCGGTACCGCCGATGGCCGGTACCGCCGCGATCGGGGCGGTCGTGCATCTGCCGGCCACCGCCATCGAGGAGGGACCTGTCCTCGATGGCGGTGGCCAGGCCGAGAGCGCCTACCGTCTGCTGCTGGCCTGACGGCCCGGCCTCACTTCAGGTGCCGGCCGAAGAACCGGTCCCCGTCCTCCTTCTCGAACCACGGGGTACCGACGTGTCCGCCGAGATTGGCGTGCAGCGTCTTCTCCTTGGTGCCGAAGGCGTCGAACAGGTCCAGGGCCCGCTGCCGGGGGTTCCCTTCGTCGTCCCACTGCAGCAGGAACAGCAGCGGAATGGTGACCTGCCGGGCCTCCTCGCGCTGGGCGCGGGGCACGTAACCCCCGGCGAAGAAGCCGGCGGCCGCGATGCGCGGCTCGACCACCGCCAGCCCGATGCCGACGGCGGTCCACCCCGCGTACCCGACCGGGCCGCCGATCTCGGGCAGCGAAAGGAGGGCGTCCAGGGTGGTCCGCCATTCCGGTACCGCCTTTTCGACCAGCGGGCCGATGAAGGACTCGAAGATCTCATCGACCGGCTCGCCGGCCTGCATCGCCCGGCGGAGGTCGGCGCGGGCCTGTTCGTCGGCGGCGGAACGGGGCCGGCCACCGCACCCGGGGGCGTCGATGGAGGCCACCGCGTAGCCGTTCGCCGCGGAGTGCCGGGCCCGGGCCACCAGCCGGGATTCCCCCTTGGGCAGGCCGTTGTTGTGGGCCATCAGGATCAGCGGGGCCGGTGCGGCGGATCGAGGCGTCCACAGGGTGCCGGGGATCTCGCCGAGGGTGAATTCGCGTTCGAGGACGCCGTCGTCGAGACGCTGTTCGGAGGTGAATCGCATGGTCGTGCCTTTCGGGAGTGCTCTTGAACGGCGCTCCCGGACGACCTATCGCCCGACCGTGACCCCGGAGGGGAGCACCCATGTCGATACTGCGTTCACGGGTACCACCTCCTCGTTCTCTCGCACGGCCTCCGGGAAAACTAGCAGTGGTCGCCGTGGTCCGCCAACAGGTTTTCGCGGAGGCTCCTGGGCCCGTGTGACGGGAGAGCTGCTCGGCCGCCGGCTCCCCCGTACCGCCGCCGTGCTCGACCTACAGGCGTCGGTGCTGCTCCGCCAGTTCGTCGGCGGACGCGGGCACTACTGGGCCGCACTCGCCGGAACCCTGACCCCCGAGCAGGAGTCCGCCCTGGGGCCCGGCGGCAACCCGTTCGCCGAACGGCCGGTCGTACGGAATCAGCCATCGCGGCTCAGCGCCCAGGACGAGAAGCTGTTCGCGGCCCTCGCCGCCGACGGACGGGCCAGTCTCGTCCACCTCGCAGCCGCGGCCGACCTCACGCCGGGCCGAGTATCACGACGTCTGCACGCGCTGCTTTCCGGCGGAGTGGTCCACATCGACGTGGAGATCGCACCGATGGCCCTGGGATACCGGGCCCGAGCGAACCTGTGGATGCGAACCCACCCGGGCAAGATCAAGGCTGTCGGGCGGGCCATGGCGCAGATGCCCGAGGTGGGATTCGCCGCCGCGGTATCCGGACCGTACAACCTCCATGCCGTCGTACAGTGCCGTGATCTCGACGAGCTGTTCGAGTTCACCACCGACCGCGTCGGAATCCTGCCCGGTGTCGAAGGCATGGAGATCAGCCCCGTCTTCTGCCAGATCAAGCAGGCCGGAACCCGAGTCGACGGTGACCGCCTGACCGACCCGTCGAGTGAACGCAGCCGCCGCTGACACCCGCGACAGGGAGACGCTCCGGGCGCGCTCTGCAACCACATCCCCGACCTCCGGGCACTCCGGGCGGGCACGGTGCCCCGCCGGCTCGAAGCCCGGACCAGATCGCGAAGAAGATCGACGCGAGCAGCCACGGTGCTTGGTGAGCGGAACAGAGATCGATAGCAACCCGATCCGCCGGTTCCCCTATGCGTGGCCGGGTACCAACTATCGCGTCCCAGCTCAGCCCGCCGCGAAGGCGGTCACGCTCAACCCGCCAACTCACCTGCTCATCTGCCAGCTGAAGCGCTCAGTCACGCAGCGCCGCAAGCGCCGCCGTCCGGCCTTGTTGCATGAATGTTCCGCAATGCGTATATTCATGCCAAGTAGCTGAGGAGGTACGTCATGGTTTTGCGCGTCGCCGTCGCCGGCGCCAGCGGGTACGCGGGTGGTGAGGTGCTGCGCCTCCTGCTCGGGCATCCGGAGGTCGAGATCGGAGCGCTGACCGGCGGGTCGAACGCCGGGGTGCGGTTCGGGGAGCTGCAGCCGCATCTGCTGCCGCTGGCCGACCGGGTGCTGGAGCCGACCACGCCCGAGGTGCTGGCCGGGCACGACGTGGTCTTCCTCGGGCTGCCGCACGGCCAGTCGGCGGCGGTCGCCGAGGCGCTCGGCGAGGACGTGCTGGTGGTGGACTGCGGTGCGGACTTCCGGCTGAAGGACGCCGCGGTGTGGGAGCGGTTCTACGGCTCCCCGCACGCCGGCACCTGGCCGTACGGGCTGCCCGAGCTGCCGGGTCACCGCGAGGCGCTCAAGGGCACCAGGCGGATCGCCGTCCCCGGGTGCTACCCGACGGCCGTTTCGCTGGCGCTGTTCCCGGCGTACGCCGCGAAGCTGGCCGAGCCGGAGGCGGTGGTGGTCGCCGCCTCCGGGACGTCCGGCGCGGGCAAGGCGGTCAAGGCGCACCTGCTCGGCAGCGAGGTGATGGGCTCGATGGCCCCGTACGGGGTCGGCGGCGGGCACCGGCACACGCCGGAGATGGCGCAGAACCTCGGTCCGATCGCGCAGGAGCCGGTCGTCGTCTCGTTCACGCCGACCCTAGCCCCGATGCCGCGCGGCATCCTGGCCACCTGCTCGGCCAAGGCCAGGCCGGGCACCACGGCCGCCCGGCTGCGCGAGGCGTACGCGACGGCGTTCGCGGGTGAGCCCTTCGTCCGGCTGCTGCCCGAGGGGCAGTGGCCGCAGACCAGTTCGGTCTACGGTTCCAACGCCGCGCTGATCCAGGTCGCGCTGGACGAGCACGCCGGGCGGATCATCGCGATCAGCGCGATCGACAACCTGGTGAAGGGCACCGCCGGCGGCGCGGTGCAGAGCATGAACATCGCCCTCGGCCTGCCTGAAGAGCTCGGCCTTCCCGTGAACGGAGTCGCACCGTGACAAGCAGTCGAAGCGCAGGCGTGACGGCGGCGAAGGGCTTCCGTGCCGCCGGGGTCACCGCCGGGATCAAGGCCTCCGGCACCCCCGATCTGGCGCTGGTGGTCAACGACGGCCCCTCGTTCGCCGCGGCCGGCGTCTTCACCTCCAACCGGGTCAAGGCCGCCCCGGTGCTCTGGTCCGAGCAGGTCCTGAAGGGGGGTCAGGTCTCCGCGGTCATCCTCAACTCCGGTGGTGCCAACGCCTGCACGGGCCCGCTCGGCTTCCAGGACACCCACGCGACGGCCGAGAAGGTCGCCGAGGAGCTGAAGCTCAACGCGGGTGAGGTCGCCGTCGCCTCGACCGGTCTGATCGGCGAGCGGCTGCCGATGGACATCCTGCTGCCCGGTGTCGAGCTGGCCGCCGAGTCGCTCAGCGAGGACGGCGGCGAGGCCGCGGCCATCGCCATCAAGACCACCGACACGGTGCACAAGACGGCGCAGTACGCCGGCGACGGCTGGACGGTCGGCGGCATGGCCAAGGGCGCGGGCATGCTCGCCCCCGGTCTCGCCACCATGCTGGTGGTGCTCACCACCGACGCCGCCGTGGACAGCCGGGGCCTGGACGCGGCGCTGCGCTCCGCGACCCGCACCACCTTCGACCGGGTGGACTCCGACGGCTGCATGTCCACCAACGACACCGTGCTGCTGCTGTCCTCCGCCGCCTCCCGGATCACCCCGGACGCGGCCGAGTTCGCCGAGGCCGTCCGTACGGTCTGCGACGACCTGGCCCGGCAGCTGATCGGCGACGCCGAGGGCGCCAGCAAGGACATCCGGATCGACATCGTGAACGCCGCCACCGAGCAGGAGGCGGTGGACGTCGCCCGGACCGTCGCCCGCAACAACCTGCTCAAGTGCGCCATCCACGGCGAGGACCCGAACTGGGGCCGGGTGCTGGCCGCGATCGGCACCACCGCCGCCGCCTTCGACCCGGACCGGCTGGACGTCGCCATCAACGGCGTCTGGGTGTGCCGGAACGGCAGTGTCGGCGAGGACCGCGCCCTGGTGAGCATGGCGGGCCGCGAGGTGGTCATCACCGCCGACCTGAACGCCGGCCGGGCCGCCGCCACCGTGTGGACCAACGACCTCACCGCCGACTACGTGCACGAGAACAGCGCCTACTCCACCTGAGCCGGGGGACACGAACACCGTGCAGATCGCACCCAAGGGCGAACAGGCCCGCAACAACACCGCACTGCCCAAGGCGATGACGCTGATCGAGGCGCTGCCCTGGCTGGAGCGCTTCCACGGCAAGACCGTGGTGATCAAGTTCGGCGGCAACGCCATGGTGGACGAGGACCTCAAGTCGGCCTTCGCCCAGGACGTGGTCTTCCTCCGCTACGCCGGGCTGCACCCGGTCGTGGTGCACGGCGGCGGCCCGCAGATCAGCGCGCAGCTGGCGAAGCTGGGCCTGGAGTCCTCCTTCACCAACGGCCTGCGGGTCACCACCCCCGAGACCATGGACGTGGTCCGGATGGTGCTGGCGGGCCAGGTGCAGCGCGAGCTGGTCGGCCTGCTGAACGAGCACGGTCCGTTCGCGGTCGGCATGACCGGCGAGGACGCGCACACCATGACGGCCGTCAAGCGGTACGCGGTGGTGGACGGCGAGCAGGTGGACATCGGTCTGGTCGGGGACATCGTCAACATCGAGGCCGGCGCGGTCAAGGCGCTGATCGCGGACGGCCGGATCCCGGTCATCTCCAGCATCGCGCGCGGTGTCGACGGCCACGTCTACAACATCAACGCCGACACCGCCGCCTCCGCACTCGCGGCCGCGCTCGGCGCGGAGATGCTGGTGGTCCTCACCGACGTCGAGGGCCTCTACTCGGACTGGCCCAACTCGGACGACGTGATCAGCCAGCTCGGCGCCAGCGAGCTGGAGAAGATGCTGCCGGAGCTGGCCAGCGGCATGCTCCCCAAGATGGAGGGCTGTCTGCGGGCGGTGCGCTCGGGTGTGGGGACGGCGCGCGTACTGGACGGGAGGGTGCAGCACTCGCTGCTCCTGGAGATCTTCACCGACGAAGGCATCGGCACCATGGTCGTCCCGGACGACGAGGCGACCGTCCTTGGGGGACTGGCATGACGAACGCGGCGACCTCAGGCAACGCACAGCTCACCCGGCGCTGGCAGCACGCGCTGATGAACAACTACGGCACCCCCAGGATCCCGCTGGTGCGCGGGGCCGGCGCGAAGCTCTGGGACGCCGACGGCAAGGAGTACCTGGACCTGGTCGGCGGCATCGCGGTGAACGCGCTCGGCACCGGCCATCCGGCCGTGGTCGAGGCGGTCACCCGGCAGATCGGGCAGCTCGGGCACATCTCCAACCTGTTCCTGGCCGAGCCGACCGTGCAGCTGGCCGAGCGGCTGCTCGGGCTGTTCGGCCGCGAGGGCCGGGTCTTCTTCTGCAACTCCGGCGCCGAGGCCAACGAGGCCGCCTTCAAGATCAGCCGGCTCACCGGCCGCACCCACCTGGTCTCCGCCCAGGGCGGCTTCCACGGCCGGACCATGGGCGCGCTGGCGCTCACCGCCCAGCCCGCCAAGCAGGATCCGTTCCGGCCGCTGCCCGGGGACGTCACGCACGTCCCCTTCGGCGACGTCGAGGCGCTGCGCGCGGCCGTCACCACGGACACCGCCGCCGTGTTCCTGGAGCCGGTCCAGGGCGAGAACGGCGCGATCCCGCTGCCGCCGGGCTACCTTGCGGCCGCCCGCGAGATCACTCGCGCGAAGGGCGCCCTGCTGGTGCTGGACGAGGTGCAGACCGGTATCGGCCGCACCGGGCACTGGTTCGCGTACCAGGCCGAGGAGGGTGTCGAGCCGGACGTCGTCACCCTCGCCAAGGGCCTCGGCGGCGGGCTGCCGATCGGTGCGACCGTCGCCTTCGGTGCGGCGGCCGAGCTGCTCCAGCCGGGCCACCACGGCACCACTTTCGGTGGGAACCCGGTGGCGGCGGCGGCCGGTCTGGCGGTGCTGGAGACCATCGAGGCCGAGGGTCTGCTGGAGCACGTCCAGAAGATCGGCGAGCGGCTGCGCAGCGGCATCGAGGCGATCGACGACGGGCTGCTCTCCCATGTCCGGGGCGCCGGGCTGCTGCTGGGCATCGTGCTGACCGCGCCGGTCGCCGCGCAGGTCCAGGCGGTGGCGCAGGAGGCCGGGTTCCTGGTGAACGCGGCGGTGGCGGACGCGGTGCGGCTGGTGCCGCCGCTGGTGCTGACCGAGCAGGAGGCGGACAGTTTCCTCGCCGCACTGCCGGAGATCCTGCGCACCGTACGGGCCGCAGCCCCCGACGCGAAGCACGGCGCGTAGTCCGGGAGAATTACCGGTATGACCGTATCCCAACCCGACCAGCCCGCCGCCGGTCCGACGCCGCAGGTTCCGCAGACCCGCACGGCCCGCCACCGGCGGATCGTGGACCTGTTGACCCGTCAGCCCGTCCGCTCGCAGAGCCAACTGGCCAAACTGCTGGCCGACGACGGACTCGTGGTCACCCAGGCCACGCTCTCGCGGGATCTGGACGAACTGGGCGCGGTGAAGATCCGCAACCGGGACGGCGCGCTCATCTACGCCGTCCCGGCCGAGGGCGGCGACCGTACGCCGCGCGCGCCGATGGGGGAGTCGGCCAGCGAGGGCCGGATGGCCCGGCTGGCCGGTGAGCTGATGGTCTCCGCGACCGCCTCCGGCAACCTGGTCGTGCTGCGGACCCCGCCGGGTGCGGCGCAGTTCCTGGCCTCGTCGATCGACCAGGCGGAGGTGTTCGAGATCATCGGCACCATCGCGGGCGACGACACCGTGCTGCTGATCAGCCGCGACCCGGCCGGCGGCCAGGCGCTGGCCGACCATCTGATGCAACTGGCCCAGTCCAAGACCCAGTAGTACCCGGACGGCGCCGGACGGGCAGCGCCTCAGGGGCGCGAGGACCCGTCCGATCCACTGCGTGCGCGGGAGACCCCGCAGCCACCCGGTGGATCGGACGGGCCTCGCGCCCCTGAGTGTTTTCCGCCTCCTGGTCCATCCCTCGGAACGGATGGCCGAGCAGGTTTTGATTTCCATACGCCGTCATGCATACTTATACTCATCGCCGTATGGGACACGCATACCGCTGACCCACCCCTGTTCGCACTGTTGTGAAGGAGAAAGCCGTGACCGAGCGCGTCGTACTCGCCTACTCGGGCGGTCTGGACACGTCCGTCTGCATCGGCTGGATCGCCGAGGAGACGGGCGCCGAGGTCATCGCCGTCGCCGTCGACGTCGGCCAGGGCGGCGAGGACCTCGACGTCATCCGTCAGCGCGCGCTGGACTGCGGTGCCGTCGAGGCCGAGGTCGCGGACGCCCGCGAGGAGTTCGCCGACGAGTACTGCCTTCCCGCCCTCAAGGCCAACGCCCTGTACCAGGGCCAGTACCCGCTGGTCTCCGCGCTCTCCCGGCCGGTGATCGTCAAGCACCTGGTCGCCGCCGCGCAGAAGCACGGCGCCACCACCGTCGCCCACGGCTGCACCGGCAAGGGCAACGACCAGGTCCGCTTCGAGGTCGGCATCAACTCCCTTGCCCCCGGCCTGAAGTGCATCGCCCCGGTGCGCGACTACGCGATGACCCGGGACAAGGCGATCGCCTTCGCCGAGTCCAAGGGCCTGCCGATCGCGACCACCAAGAAGTCGCCGTACTCGATCGACCAGAACGTCTTCGGGCGGGCCGTCGAGACCGGCTTCCTGGAGGACATCTGGAACGCCCCGATCGAGGACGTCTACGAGTACACCCAGAACCCGGCCACCCCGCGCGAGGCCGACGAGGTCGTCATCACCTTCGAGGCGGGCGTCCCGGTCGCCGTCGACGGCAAGAAGGTGACGGTCCTCCAGGCCATCGAGGAGCTCAACAAGCGGGCCGGCGCCCAGGGCATCGGCCGGCTCGACATGGTCGAGGACCGCCTCGTCGGCATCAAGTCCCGGGAGATCTACGAGGCCCCCGGCGCGATCGCCCTGATCACCGCCCACCAGGCCCTGGAGAACGTCACCGTCGAGCGCGAACTCGCCCGCTACAAGCGGCAGGTGGAGCAGCGCTGGGCCGAACTCGTCTACGACGGCCTGTGGTTCTCCCCGCTCAAGCGGGCGCTGGACGGCTTCGTCAACGAGGCCAACCAGGTCGTCTCCGGCGAGATCCGGATGGTGCTGCACGGCGGCCGCGCGGTGGTCAACGGCCGCAAGTCCGACCAGTCGCTGTACGACTTCAACCTCGCCACCTACGACACCGGCGACACCTTCGACCAGTCGATGTCCAAGGGCTTCATCGAGATCTTCGGCATGTCCTCGAAGATCGCCGCCCGCCGCGACCTGGCCTGATCCACCCCGCTCAGCGGTCCCGGCTGCACCCCCTCGCAGCCGGGGCCGCCCCGCAAGGCACCCCCCTACCGCGCAAAGGAGCCACCCGCGATGCCGTCAGACCAGAAAGCAGATGTCCGTCTCTGGGGCGCACGCTTCGCCGACGGCCCCTCCGAGGCGCTGGCCAGGCTCTCCGCCTCCGTGCACTTCGACTGGCGGCTCGCGCCGTACGACATCGCGGGCTCCAAGGCGCACGCCCGGGTGCTGCACAAGGCGGAGCTGCTGACCGACGACGAGCTGACCGCCATGCTCGCGGGGCTCGACCGGCTGCTCGCCGACGTCGAGTCGGGGGCCTTCACCGGTACGGTCGCCGACGAGGACGTGCACACCGCCCTGGAGCGCGGCCTGCTCGAACGGCTCGGCGCCGACCTCGGCGGAAAGCTCCGGGCCGGCCGCTCGCGCAACGACCAGATCGCCACCCTGTTCCGGATGTACCTGCGGGACCACGCGAAGATCATCGGCGAGCTGGTCCTGGACCTCCAGTACGCCCTGGTCGGCCTCGCCGAGGCCCACCCGGACACCGCGATGCCGGGCCGCACCCACCTCCAGCACGCGCAGCCCGTCCTCTTCGCCCACCACGTCCTCGCGCACGTGCAGGCCCTCGGCCGGGACGCCGAGCGGCTGCGCCAGTGGGACGCCCGCACCGCCGTCTCCCCGTACGGCTCCGGCGCGCTCGCCGGGTCCTCGCTGGGCCTGGATCCGCAGGCGGTCGCCGCCGAGCTCGGCTTCGAGGGCGGTTCGGTGGCCAACTCCATCGACGGCACCGCCTCGCGCGACTTCGTCGCCGAGTTCGCCTTCGTCACCGCCATGATCGGGATCAACCTCTCCCGGATCGCGGAGGAGGTGATCATCTGGAACACCAAGGAGTTCGGCTTCATCACGCTGCACGACGCCTTCTCCACCGGCTCCTCGATCATGCCGCAGAAGAAGAACCCGGACATCGCCGAGCTGGCCCGGGGCAAGTCCGGCCGGCTGATCGGCAACCTGACGGGGCTCCTGGCGACCCTGAAGGCCCTGCCGCTCGCCTACAACCGCGACCTCCAGGAGGACAAGGAGCCGGTCTTCGACTCCTGCGACACCCTTGAGGTCCTGCTGCCCGCCTTCACCGGCATGATGGCCACCCTCACCGTGCACCGCGAGCGTCTGGAGGAGTTGGCCCCGGCCGGGTTCTCGCTGGCCACCGACATCGCGGAGTGGCTGGTCAGGCAGGGCGTGCCGTTCCGGGTCGCGCACGAGGTGGCCGGCGCCTGCGTCAAGGCCTGCGAGTCCCGGGGCATCGAGCTCGCCGACCTGACGGACGCCCAGTTCGCCGAGATCTCCGAGCACCTCACCCCCGAGGTCCGCTCCGTCCTCACCGTCCACGGCGCCATCGCCTCCCGCAACGGCCGGGGCGGCACCGCCCCCGCCGCCGTGGCCGCCCAGCTCGCCGACCTCAAGGCCGACCTCGCCGCCCAGCAGGCCTGGCTCAAGGCCTGAAGCCCCTCAGGGGCGGTGGGGTAACTCCTCAGGGGCGGTTGGGTAGCTCTTCAGGGGCGCGGGACTCTGCTCGACGAACCGCGTGCGCGAAGCGGAAGGTACGGCGCCGCACCCGGCCTCGGTGACCAACGTGCACCTCGTCGCTCTGGTAGGGCGGTGCACGTTGCTCCCCGCAGGAATCGTGCGGCGCCGTACCTCCCGTCTCGCGCAGTTCCCCGCGCCCCCAATAGTGCAACCAGCCCTCCGTGGGCACAGTGCAGCCCCCGTTCCTCCCGCTTCGCGCACGCGGTTCGTCAAGCAGAGCCCCGCGCCCCTGGTGCCTGCTCCACCCGCCCGGCAGGCCCGGTTGCCCGAGCCGGGCGGGGCGGTCCGGCCGATACTGGTGGCATGGGCGCCAGAGCCGCCGCCGCACTCCGCAGAGGGTTCCGAGGCCAGCTGATCACCCCGGGCGACCCGGAGTACGACGCCGCCCGGACCGTGTGGAACGGTGCGATCGACCGTCGGCCCGCCCTGATCGCCCGCTGCACCGGCACCCCGGACGTCCTGCTGGCCGTCGAGGTGGCCCGGGAGTACGGGCTCCCGCCCACCGTCCGGGGCGGCGGCCACAGCATCGCGGGTCATGCGGTCTGCGACGGCGGCCTGATGATCGACCTCTCGCCGATGCGCAGCGTCCGGGTGGACTCCGCCCGCCGGACCGCCCACGCACGGCCGGGCGCCAGCTGGGCCGAGTTCGACCGGGAGACCCAGCGCTACGGCCTGGCGACCCCGGGCGGACTGATGTCCGCCACCGGGATCGCCGGCACCACCCTCGGCGGAGGCTTCGGCTGGCTCAGCCGCGCGTACGGGCTGACCTGCGACAACCTGCTGGAGGCCGAGCTGGTGACGGCCGACGGACGGGTGGTCACGGCCAGCGCGGCCCAGCACCCGGACCTGTTCTGGGGCATCCGGGGCGGCGGCGGGAACTTCGGCGTCGTCACCTCACTCTCCTACCGGCTGCACCCGGTCGGCCCGCAGGTGCTCTGCGGCGAGCTGTACTTCCCCGCCGACCGGGCGCCGCAGGTGCTCAGGGCCGTCCGCGGCCACCTGCGCGGCGCCCCCGACCAGCTGTTCGCCGTCTGCCTGCTCGGCATCGCCCCGGCGCTGCCCCAGCTGCCCGCCGACCTGCCCGGCACCCCGGTCGTGCGGATCGCGATGTGCCACGTCGGACGGCCCGAACGCGCGCGGGGCGCGATGGCGCCGCTGCGCGCCCTGCCGGGCGTGCTCGCGGACACGGTCCAGCTGCGCCCCTACACCGCCTGGCAGCAGATGTTCGACCCCGGCTGGGGGCCGGGGGCCCGCAACTACTGGAAGGCCGAGTACCTGTCCACCCTGGACGACCGCGCCATCGCCACCCTCACCAGGCACCTCGCGGGCATCACCTCACCGCTCTCCGACATCCGGCTCGCCTTCCTCGGCGGAGCCATCGCCCGGGTCGGCCCGGACGACACCGCCTACACCCACCGCTCGGCCCCCTACCTGCTCAGCATCAACTCCCGCTGGGAGCAGCCCGCCGAGGACGCCGAGCACACCGGATGGGCCAGGGAGCTGTGGAGCGCCATGCGGGCCTTCTCCTCCGGCGGCGTGTACGTCAACTTCCTCGGCCAGGAGGGCTCGGGACGGGTCCTGGAGGCGTACGGTCCGGTGAAGTACCGGCGGCTCACCGCGCTGAAGGACGGCTACGACCCCGGCAACCTGTTCCGCGTCAACCAGAACATCCCGCCCAGCTCCTGACCGGGTGAGTGGCCGTCACCTGCGGGGGCGGACGGCGGTCATACCGGGCGTGATCCCCGTCGCCGAGCTGCGCCCCGCCTTCGCCCCGCTCGCCGCCGCGCTGGCGTACCGGCACCGCCTCGACCCGCAGGACCTGGAGCAGGACGTCTGGCTGCGGGTGCTGGAACGGGCCGCCGAGGGCACCCTGCCGCGCGACCGGGTCTCCTGGGTCAGGGCGCTGACGATCCAGCTGACCGCTCAGCACGGCACCCGGCAGCCCGCCGGGCAGCTCGCCGGCCAGCCCGGCGAGCCCCGGCGGCAGCACCCGCCGGTACCCTCCGCCGAGGAGCAGCTGCTGACCGCCTACCGCCACCGCGCGGTACGGCGGGCGCTGGCCCGGCTGCCGGGACGCTGCCCCGAGCTGCTAGCCGTGCTGTCCGAGTCACCCGAACTGACGTACCGGCAGGTGGCCGAACGTCTGCGGCTGCCCAGGGGCAGCATCGGGCCCACCCGATCGCGCTGCCTGGGCTGTCTGCGGGCCCTGCTGTACAGCCACCGGCCGCCGAGTGACACGCACCACGTCGGGAGTCCGGAAGGTTGAGACCGGGGGAAGCCGGGGTAGAGCGGTGGCTAACGTCCCCCTTGACGGTGGCAGAGGCGGCCGGATACTGAGCGTGAGCGAGGGTCGGGCTCCGGAGACCACCGGGGTGCGGCGCTGCGCTACCCCCGGTCAGGGCCGATCCCCGTCCGGGCACACCTCCGGCAGAGCAACCGGCGCCGCACCCAGACCGGGTGCCGGGAACCAACGATGGGGAGGCCCCCGCACATGGGCATGAGCGTGATCATTTCGGTGGCGACCGAGGAGGACGCGGAGCAGATCCTCAAGCTCCAGTACCTCGGCTACCAGAGTGAGGCCGAGCTGTACGGCGACTGGGGCATCGAGCCGCTGACGCAGACGCTGGAGAGCCTGCGGGCCGAGCTCGCGGAGCGGCACGTGCTGGTGGCCCGGCTCGGTGACGAGGTCGTCGGCACCGTCCGGGGCCGGGTGGACGACAGCGGCGTGGCCCGGGTCGGCCGCCTGGTGGTCCACCCCCGGATGCAGCGCCACGGCCTGGGCGGCCGACTGCTGGACGCCGTCGAGCGGCAGCTGCTGGACGGGCACCGGGTGCGTTCCTTCGAGCTCTTCACCGGTCACCGCAGCCTCGGCAACCTCCGCCTGTACGCCCGGCACGGCTACCAGCAGCGGGAGGTGCGCGAGGTGAGCCGCCGGCTGAGCATGGTGACACTGGAGAAGCCGGTTCACGCCGAGCTCGCCGCCACCGCCTGAGACGCTTCCCATCGGCGCCCGGTCCACTCGGACCGGGCGCTTCTGCTTGGGCCGCCCGGATCCTTCGCCCCGCGACGACCGGGTCGTGTCCGCAATGCGGACACCTGATCCTGGTAATTGGGACCCTCCCTATTCGTCTGATTTACTTGCTCCCATGACTTCGACAACGACTTGCACCCCCTCCGGCGCCGCGCCGGCAGGTGAGCGCTGCATGTGCTGTCGAATGTGTCACCGCTGAGGGCCACCGCCCCCGCTCGCGCCCCGAAGCGAGCCCACTGAGCGGCTCGGCAGATCCGTACCAGGACGCCGTTCCGCACCCTCCCGGATCCCGGACCCGTAAGGGCCACGCCCACGCGCGTCCCCGCTCCCCAGCGGCCACGATCGAGGTATGGCAGCGGGACCCGACCCCCCTTCACAGGCGTGCCTTCAGCACGCCGCTCACCGCCACCGGTGCGGCGGCCACAAGCCGTCCGCCCCCGACCAACGGAAGCAGCTGTGATCACCACCAAGGACCTGACGAAGGTCTACCGTTCCAGGGGCCGCGAGGTCACCGCTCTCGACGGGGTCGACCTGCACGTGCGGGAGGGCGAGGTCTACGGCGTCGTCGGCACCAGCGGCGCGGGCAAGAGCACCCTCATCCGCTGCGTGAACATGCTGGAGCGCCCCACCTCCGGCAGCATCGTCGTGGACGGCCTCGACCTCACCACGCTGCCCGGCCAGGAACACCGGGCCGGCCGCGACCTGCGTACCGCCCGCCGCCGGATCGGCATGGTGTTCCAGCACTTCAACCTGCTCTCCTCGCGGACCGTCCAGCAGAACATCGAGCTCCCGCTGGAGATCGTCGGCCTGGACCGCACCCAGCGCCGCCGCAAGGCCGCCGAGCTGCTCGACCTGGTCGGCCTCGCTGACAAGGCCCGCAGCTACCCAGGCCAGCTCTCCGGCGGCCAGAAGCAGCGCGTCGGCATCGCCCGCGCACTGGCCGGCGACCCCAAGGTGCTGCTCTCCGACGAGGCCACCTCCGCGCTGGACCCGGAGACCACCCGCTCCATCCTGGCCCTGCTGCGTGACCTCAACCGGCAGCTCGGCCTCACCGTCCTGCTGATCACCCACGAGATGGACGTCATCAAGTCCGTCTGCGACTCCGCCGCCCTGATGCGCGGCGGCAAGGTGGTCGAGTCCGGCGAGCTCACCGAACTGCTCGCCACCGAGAACTCCGAACTGGCCCGCGAACTCTTCCCGCTCGGCGAGTTCGGCCACGGCAGGCCGGGCAACACCGTGCTGGAGATCACCTTCCAGGGCGACACCTCCGCCCAGCCGTTCGTCTCCCAGCTGGCCCGCACCTACCAGATCGACATCAACATCCTCGGCGCGGCGGTGGAACACATCTCCGGCCGGATGGTCGGCCGGATGCGGGTCGAACTGCCCGGCGTCCACCAGGAGAACGTGGTCCCGATCGGCTTCCTGCGCGAGCAGGGCCTGCAGGTGGACGTACTGAACGAGGCGAACGGAGCGCTCGCATGACCTGGGACCAGATGCAGGAACTGCTGTGGCCCGCCACCGCCGAGACCTTCCAGATGGTCGGCGTCGCCACCGTGGCCACCATCCTGCTCGGCCTGCCGCTGGGCCTGCTGCTGGTGCTCACCGACAAGGGCGGCGCACTGCAGAACCTCCCGGTCAACCGGGTGATCGGCGCCGTCGTCAACATCGGCCGCTCGCTGCCGTTCATCATCCTCATGGTCGCCCTGCAGACCTTCACCAAATCCCTGGTCGGCACCACCATCGGCTGGCAGGCCGCGGCCGTGCCGCTCACCATCGGCGCCATCCCGTTCTTCGCCCGCCTGGTGGAGACCTCCGTCCGGGAGGTGGACGGCGGCCTGCTGGAGGCCGTCCACGCGATGGGCGGCGGCACCTGGACCGCCATCCGCAAGGTGCTGCTCCCCGAGTCGCTGCCCGCGCTGGTCTCCTCCGCCACCACCACGGTCATCGCGCTGATCGGCTTCTCCGCGATGGCCGGCACGGTCGGCGGCGGGGGCCTGGGCACCCTCGCCGTCAACTACGGCTACCAGCGCTTCGAGACCACCTTCATGTGGGTCATCGTCGCCGAGCTGGTGGTGATCGTGATGATCATCCAGCTGATCAGCGACTTCATCGTCCGGCGCCTGGCCGACCGCGGCAGCTTCGGCGGCACCACCCGCCTGCTGCGCTCGCGCCGGACCGAGATCACCGAGGAAGAAGAAGAGCTCGCTCTGCCTCACTGACCACGCCGCCGACCCGACCCCGGGCAGGCAGCGAGTCCCAGGGCCACCGGACCAACCACCCGGTGGGCCGTCCGCTCCATGGAGAAAGGCACTTTTCGTGCGTAACGTCCTGAAGTCCACCGCCATCGTCGCCACCGCGGGCCTCGCCCTCACGCTGACCGCCTGCGGCAGCAGCGGCTCCTCGTCCGGCGGTTCCGCCGCCTCGGCCGACAAGCCGCTCACCGTGATCGCCAGCCCCACCCCGCACGCCCAGATCCTGGACTACGTGAAGAAGAACCTGGCCGACAAGGCCGGGCTGAAGCTGGACGTCAAGGTGGTCACCGACTACGTGACCCCGAACACGGCCGTCCAGGACGGCTCGGCCGACGCCAACTACTTCCAGCACGTCCCGTACCTGGAGGACTTCAACAAGAAGCACGGCACGAACATCGTGTCCGTGGAGCCGGTCCACCTGGAGCCGCTCGGCCTCTACTCCAAGAAGGTCAAGTCCGCCGCCGACCTGCCGAACGGCGCCACCGTCGGCCTGCCCAACGACGTCACCAACGAGGGCCGCGCGCTCAAGCTGCTGGCCGACAACAAGGTCATCAAGCTGAAGGACGGCGCGGGCACCTCGGCGACCCCGGGCGACGTCGTGGAGAACCCGAAGAACCTGAAGTGGAAGGAGCTGGACGCCGCCCAGCTGCCCCGCTCCCTCGGCGACCTGGACGCCGCGGTCATCAACGGCAACTACGCGATCGACTCGGGTCTGACCCCGGCCAAGGACGCCGTCCTGCTGGAGAGGGCCGAGGGCAACCCCTACGCCAACATCCTCGCGGTGAAGAAGGGGCACGAGAGCGACCCGCGGGTGGTGAAGCTGGCCCAGCTGCTGCACTCCGACGAGGTCAAGAAGTACATCGACGACACCTTCAAGGGCTCGGTCATCCCCGCCTTCTGACGAGTCGTGCACACTGCCCGACCGGACCCCCGCACGTGAGGTGCGGGAGGCCGGTCGGGCAGTATGCACGGGGGACGGCCGCAGGGCTCAGGATCTGACGGGCCGTCGCCGGATTTGCCGGTACGCTGACACGGCCGAGTACGGCTGGGGCGTACGGTGTGTCCACGACCCGGCGAGGAGAGACGGCATGGCAGCGAGCTTCCCCGAGACCGCGATCAGCACCGAGAGGCTGCTGCTGCGACCCCTTGCGGACGTGGATGCCCCGGGCCTGGTCGCGATGATGGACGACGAGCCCGTGCACACCTGGACGGCCATCCCGCAGCCCTTCACCGAGGCCCACGCCAGGGACTGGATCCACACCCTCGCCCCCGCCCGCCGTGCCGAGGGGCGCGGAATCGTTTTCGCCGTCACCGAGCACCTGACCCGGCGTCTGGTCGGCGTGGTCGAACTGCGCGGCACCGACTGGCGGCTGCTCTCCACCGAGGCCAGCTGTGTCACCGCGGCCTGGGCGCGCGGCGAGGGCTATGCCCCCGAGGCACTGCTCGGTGTGGCCCAGTGGCTCTTCGAGGACCGCGGCTTCCTCCGCCTGGAACTGCGCACCGCCGCCGGGAACACCGCCGCCCAGCAGGTCGCCCAGAAGATCGGCTGCATCAGCGAGGGCGTGCTGCGCAGCGCCTGGATAGTGCGCGGCAGCGACTGGACGGCCTCGGCCCGGCAGCCGGCCGACGCCGGCCCGGACGGCGAGAGCCGCAGCGACCTGATCCTGTGGAGCCTGCTGCCCGAGGACCTGGAGAGCGCCCAGGACGACAGCTGGGCCGAGCAGCGCTACGTGCTCCGCGACTGACATCCTGGTCACGGCTCGGACGCGCACAGCTGTGCGGGTCGGCGGCACCGGGCGGACCGCACCCGGTAGCCTCTGCACCGGGATCAACCATGGATGGTCCGGACCAGTGGGTGTGGGGCGGACAGCGCCGCGGGGCGGAACAGGCGAGGGAGAAAAGCCGCAGATGGCTGACCGGATCACGGTCATCGGGTGGGACGGTACGCCGCTGACGGAGGCGGCTGCCTCGGCACTGGCAGGGGCGACCCTGGTCGCCGGAGCGCCCTATCAACTGGCAGAGCTGCCGGTACCGGCGGACGCCGAGCGGATCGTGCTCGGCAGTATCGCGGCGGCGGCCCGGAGGATCGCCGAACACCGCGGCACCGCCGTCGTGGTCGCCGAGGGCGACCCGGGGTACTTCGGCGTTGTCCGGGCCCTGCGCAGCCCCGAGTACGGCCTGGAGCTCGAAGTGCTGCCCGCCGTCTCCTCGGTGGCCGCCGCCTTCGCCAGGGCGGGGATGCCCTGGGAGGACGCCCAGGTGGTCTCCACCCACGGCGGACGGCTGCGCCGGGCGGCCAACGTCTGCCGGGCCCACCCCAAGGTCGCCGTGCTCACGACCGCCGACGCGGGCCCGAGCGAGCTGGCCCTGATGCTCCGCGGGGTGCACCGCACCTTCGTGGTCTGCGAGGCGCTCGGCACCCCGGACGAGGACGTCACCGTCCTCACCTCAGAGCGGGTGCCCGACCACGTCTGGCGCGACCCGTCGGTGGTGCTGGTGATCGGCGGCGGGAGCCAGGTCAACGCCGTCGGAGAGGCCGCCGGCTGGCTGGCCGGACGGCCGATGGGATTCCCCGGACCGGTGCGCGGCTGGGCCCTGCCCGCCGACGCGTACGCGGGCGTGGAGCGCGGCGCATCCGCGGCGGACGCCGGCGGGCGTGCGCTGCCCCCGCACCTCCGTGCGCTGGCGGTGGCGCGGTTGGGCCCGGTCCCGGGCGACCTGATCTGGGCGGTCGGGGCCGCGAGCGGCGCGCTGGCCGTCGAGATCGCGCGCTTCGGCGCGGCCGTGGTCGCCGTCGAGGCGGACCGCTCGGCCTGCGCCCAGATCGCGGTCAACGCCCGCCGGTACGGGGTCGAGGTGGAGGCCGTCCACGGCGTCGGCCACGAGGTCCTGGGCGGCCTGCCCGAACCGGACGCCGCGGTGGTGGAGGCGGGCGGCGCCGAGGCCGTCCGCGCCGTGGTCGCCCGCCGTCCCGGGCGCCTGGTCGCGGTGGCCCACACGCTCGCCGAGGCCGAGGAGGTCCACGAGGTCCTCACCGGCGCGGGCTACCGGGTGGACGGCGCACTTCTGCAGTCCGCGCCGCTCGCCAGCGGACGCGGCGCGGCGGCCGGCCTGTCGATCGGCGCGGGGGAGCAGGGCCTGATGCTCTGGGGCGAGCAGGGTTCCTGACCCTTCGTACCCCACACTCTCCACGCTCTTCACACGGTTCGTGCGCGCCTCGCTCCGCGTGCGGTGATTCCCATCGCATCCGGACAGGGATTCGAGAGCGTGTCAGCCGTGGCCGGTAGGGTGGCGTCCTGGCTGTGCCCGATGATCGGTGGGTCGTGCCCTATCCGGTACGTTTGTCACCTTTTTGACGTGGTGCAAGCCACATCGGTACAGAGCGCGGACATTCGACGTGGCGCGTGCCGGGCCGGAAGAATGCCGTAGGGTCCGGTGCGGTCGTGCCGCATGCCTCCGGTTGTCGTTGTTTCTGATGGTGCACCACCCCTGACGGAGTGGTGCACAGGCCCGGGGTGGCGCGTCGCGTCGGCGAGGTTCGCCGCCGCGCGCCGATGTGGCGGACGCCAGTAGGTGGACGGGCGGGCCGGAGCGCGGTCCGCCCCGAGCGGAGTTGGGCGCTGCGGTCGGCGGATCGCGTCGCCAAGGGCGCGGAAGCGGCCTGGAAGGAGCTTTGACATGACCGATGGCGGCCACGTCCCCAACGAGGGACTGCCGGAGCACCTGCTCGGCGGGGCTGACCCGCTCGGCCGGCCGGAGGGCGTCGCCGTACCGGGTGTCGCCGTGCCAGGTGCTGCCGTACCCGGAGTCCCGTCCGCCGAGGCGGGGGTGCCCGGTGCGCCCTTGCACGGCGTACCCGGTATGCCCGTGCCGGGCATGCCGATGACGGGTATGCCGATGACCGGTATGGAGGGCCTGCCGATGGCGGGCGCACCGATGCCGGGGGTCACCGTTCCCGCGCAGGGCGGCGAGGGCTGGGCGGTCGAGCACCGTCCCGCGTTCACCTTCCTCGACCAGCCTGACCAGCTGGAGGACGAGGACGACGTCCTGCTGATGCCCGGTCCGCAGGGCTCCTGGGGCGAGGCGGTCGTGCACGGCCCGGTCGAGACGGTGCTGGTCGCCGACTACCCCGAGACCGCCATGCCCGGTGGCGTCCAGTCGGCTCCGGTCGCCATGGCCGACACCATGGCGCTGCGCACGCTGGACGAGAACGCCCTGCCGCCGCTGCCCACCCAGAACACCGGTACGCCGGTCGAGCCCTCCTGGCCGCCGCTCGCGCCGCCGGTGCCGACCGCCGGGGAGGTAACCGGCCAGGGTGCCGCGGGTTTCCCGGGCATGCCGGGAGTCCAGGGTGCGCCGGAGCAGCCGGGCGTCCCGGTGGTGCCGGTCGTACCGCAGGCCGCTGCCGCCGCCGCGCCGACGGCGCCTCAGCCGCAACGGCGTCCGCTGCACGCCGGGCCGCCGATCCCGGACCCGTCGCTGATGACCGGCCAGGTGCCGGTGCGCTCGCTCGCGGACCGCGGCCCGTCCGGCCAGCTCGACCCGCAGGCCTTCGCCGGCCGCCAGGTGCCGCAGGGCAGCACGCCCGCGCACGGCGTGCCGGTCGTCGTACCGCCGGCCGCGGCCGAGCCGCAGCCGGTCGCGGCGACTCCGGTACAGCTCCCGGCCCAGGAGCAGGTACCGGCGCGGGCGCCTGAGCAGGTCCAGGAGCAGGAGCAGGTGCAGGTTCAGGCCGAGGAACAGCCGGTGGCCGTCGAGCCGGTGGCCGAAGCGCCCTCGGTGGACGTGCCGCTGGAGCCCGCGGCCGTCGCCGTGACCCCGCTGGAGGCCGTTCCCGCAGCCGAAGCGCCGGCGGAGACCGCCCCGGCGGACGCTGCCCCGGCCGAGGCCGGACCGGCGGCTGCCGATGCTGCGGACGTACTTTCAGACGTACTTTCAGCGGACGCCGCCCCCGCAGAGGCTCCGGCGGTGGAACCGTCGGCCGCCCCGGAGGTTGCCGAGGTGCCCGCCGCCGAGACCGTGGCGGTGGAGGCGCAGCCCGAGGAGACCCCGGCCGCCGCCGACGCCGCTCCGACCCCGGACGCACCCGCGGCCGAGGCACCAGTCGCCGAGACACCCGCAGCCGAGGCACCGGTCGCGGAGGCTTCCGTCCCGGTCGAGCCCGCCCCTGACGCACCGGCAGCCGATGCGCCGGTCACCACTGCACTGGTCACCGATGCGCCGGTTTCCGAGGCACCGACCAGTGAGGACACTTCCGTCGACACGCAGTCCGAGCAGGCCCAGCCCACCGAGGCACCTGCGGCACAGCTCCCGGCCCAGCCGGAGCCCCAGCCCCAGGAAGCCCCGGCCGCCGAGGCGCCCGCAGTGACCGAGGCACAGCCTGCGGAGGCCGCCGAGGCCACCCCGGCCACCGAGGCACCGGCCACCGAGGCACCGGCCACCGAGGCGGTGGCCACCGAGGCCGCCGCCGACGAGGCTGCGGCGCCTGCACCCGCCGCCCCCGAGGCCGCTGCCGGTGTCGACGGGACCCCGGCCGTGGACGTGGCCACCGAGGCGGTGGTCGCCGAGGCCGCCGCCGTCGAACCGTCAGCCACCGTCGAGGCACCGGCCGCCGACCTGCCGACCCCCGAGGCGCCCGCCGCCGAAGCCGCACCCGCCGACGCACCGGCGCCCGCTGCTCCGCCGGCGGCCGTCCCGGCCCAGCCGGTGGCACCGAGCCAGCCTCCCCGTCGTATTGCCGCGTTCCTCGCCGACCCGGCCCCGCACGGTCTGCCGACGGTCGAGGCCGCACCGCCCGCCGAGGCCGCTGTCGCACCCGGGCAGACCGCCGACGCTGCCCAGGAGTCGGCTGCCGAGCCGACCCCCGAGACCGTCGCGGGAACCGGTGACGTCCCGTCCGTCCAGACCGTCCAGACCGTCCAGACCGTCGAGGCCCCGGCCCAGCCGGAGCCGCAGGCCGCGCCCGTCCCGGAGTCCGAGGCCCAGCCGACCCAGGACCCCGCCGAGACCGAGGCCGTGATCGTGGCCGAGACCGAGACCGACGAGCCCACCGGCACCGCCGCTGCGACCGACGCTCCCGAGGCCGCAGCCGACGCAGCCGCAGCCGTCGAGGAGATCGACCGCGGCCCCGCCGCACCCGGTTACGACGTCGCCGGTCGCGACGCCGTCCACCAGGTGATCCGCGAGCGCCGGGACATCCGCAACGGCTTCCGCCCGGACCCGATTCCGCACGAGGTGCTGATCCGCGTCCTGGAGGCCGCCCACACCGCGCCCAGCGTCGGGTACTCCCAGCCGTGGGACTTCGTGGTGATCCGCTCCACGAAGACCCGGCGGAAGATGCACGCGCTGGCGGAGCGTCAGCGCGACGCGTACGCGGAGTCGCTGCCAAAGGGCCGGGCGAAGCAGTTCAAGGAAATCAAGATCGAGGCCATCCTCGAGACCCCGGTGAACATCGTGGTCACCGCCGACCGCACCCGTGGCGGCCGGCACACCCTGGGGCGTCACACCCAGCCGCAGATGGCGCCGTACTCGGCCGCCCTCGCGGTCGAGAACCTCTGGCTGGCCGCCCGCGCGGAGGGCCTGGGCGTCGGCTGGGTGAGCTTCTTCGACGAGGAGGAGATGGTCCGAGAGCTCGGCCTGCCCGAGCACCTGGACGTGGTGGCGTACCTGTGCGTCGGGTTCGTCGACTCCTTCCCGGACGAGCCCGAGCTGCAGCAGCAGGGCTGGGCGAAGAAGCGCCCGCTGTCCTGGGTGGTGCACGAGGAGCAGTACGGCAACCGCGCCCTGCCCGGCGAGGAGCCGCACAGCGTGCTCTCCGAGACCCTGCGCGGCATCCGGCCGCTGGACGCCAAGGCGCTCGGCGAGGCGTGGGACCGGCAGAAGCGGATGACCAAGCCGGCCGGTTCGCTCGGCCTGCTGGAGATCATCGCGGCGCAGCTGAGCGGCCTGAGCCGCAAGTGCCCGCCGCCGATCCCGGAGCCGGGCTGTGTGGCGATCTTCGCGGGTGACCACGGCGTGCACGCCCAGGGCGTCACCCCGTGGCCGCAGGAGGTCACCGCGCAGATGGTGTCCAACTTCCTGGCCGGGGGAGCGGTGGTCAACGCCTTCGCCGCCCAGGTCGGCGCCGAGGTCTGCGTGGTGGACGTGGGCGTCAAGTCCGAGCTGCCGGACGCGATCCAGCAGGGCCGCACCACCGGTCTGCTGCCGCGCAAGGTGAAGCCGGGCACCGACGACATGACCCAGGGCCCGGCGATGAGCCGGGAGGAGGCGCTCAAGGCGATCGAGGTCGGTATCGAGACCGCCCGCGACCTGGTCGCAGCCGGGAACAAGGTGCTGATCACCGGTGACATGGGCATCGCCAACACCACCGCCTCCGCCGCTCTGATCTCGGTCTTCACCGGCATCGACCCGGCCGAGGTGACCGGTCGCGGCACCGGCATCGACGACGCGACCCACCAGCACAAGGTCGAGGTCGTCCGGCAGGCGCTCGCCCTGCACCGGCCCGACCCGGCCGACCCGATCGGCGTACTGTCCGCCGTCGGCGGCCTGGAGCACGCGGCCATCGCGGGCTTCCTGCTCGGTGCGGCAAGCCTGCGCACGCCGGTCATCCTGGACGGCGTGATCGCGGGTTCGGCCGCGCTGGTCGCCAAGGCCATCGCGCCCGAGGTCCTCGCCGCCTGCATCGCGGGCCACCGCTCGGCGGAGCCCGGCCACGAGGCCGCGCTGACCAAGCTGGGGCTGCGTCCGCTGATCGACCTCGATCTGCGGCTCGGCGAGGGGACGGGTGCGCTGCTGGCCCTCCCGCTGGTGCAGAGTGCCGCCCGCGCGATGCACGATGTAGCCACCTTCGACTCCGCCGGGGTCACCGAGAAGGCGTAGTCCCGGCCCGGCCGGTCCTGCCGGGCGTCGTGACACCGGCCCGCCACCTCGGCGGCCGGCGTCACCGCCCGGCCGGACACCTGCCGAGCCGCCCGCGTACGGCGCAGTACGGGGGCGGCCCGGCCGCCCGTCCGGGTGCCCGCAGCACCGGCCGCCGAGGTCACGGCCGGCGGGCCTGCCG
This sequence comes from Saccharothrix sp. ST-888, assembly GCF_000955975.1. GTDB lineage: Bacteria > Actinomycetota > Actinomycetes > Streptomycetales > Streptomycetaceae > Kitasatospora. The sequence goes on along the minus strand of NZ_JYJF01000025.1, from coordinate 5,503 downwards.
GCCGTGACCTCGGCCCCGCCGACGGTCTCCCCGCCCCGCCCGAGGGCGCGCGGGTACGGGGAGCCCGGTCACACCACTACGAAACTCTCCGCCGATCCAGGAGCCACGCCCATGAGCGCGCCCAGCCCGCACCCCAGCACCGAGGGCCTCACCCCGTACCCGGTCGGACTGCTGCTCACCGGCCGACGCGTCGTCGTGCTCGGCGGCGGCCAGGTCGCCCAGCGGAGGCTGCCCGCGCTGATCGCCGCCGGGGCGGACATCCACCTGATATCGCCCGGCACCACCCCGGCCGTCCAGGCCATGGCCGACGCCGGGGAGCTGACCTGGCACCGGCGCGGCTACCTGGACGGCGACCTCGCCGACAGCTGGTACGCCCTGGTCGCCACCGACGACCCGGACGTCAACGCCGCCGTCAGCGCCGAGGCCGAGCGCCTGCGGGTCTTCTGCGCCCGCAGCGACGACGCCTCCGCCGCCACCGCCTGGACCCCGGCCAGCGGTCACGACGGCGGCGCCACGGTCGCGGTCCTCACCGGCGACCCGCGCCACTCCGCCGCGCTGCGCAACGCGATCGTGGACGGCCTGCGGGACGGCTCGCTGGCGGCCCGCCAGTACCGCTCGCACGGTGCGGGCGTCGCCCTGGTCGGCGGCGGTCCGGGCGACCCGGACCTGATCACGGTGCGCGGCCGCCGCCTGCTCGCCGACGCGGACGTGGTCGTCACCGACCGGCTCGCCCCGCGCGAGCTGCTGGCCGAACTGCCGCCGCACGTCGAGGTGATCGACGCCTCCAAGATCCCGTACGGGCGCTTCATGGCCCAGGAGGCGATCAACCGGACCCTGATCGAGCACGCCAAGGCGGGCAAGTTCGTGGTCCGGCTCAAGGGCGGCGACCCGTACGTCTTCGGCCGCGGCGGCGAGGAGCTGCTGGCCTGCACCGAGGCCGGTCTGCCGGTCACCGTGGTGCCCGGCATCTCCAGCTCGATCAGCGTCCCGGCGGCCGTCGGCATCCCGGTCACCCACCGGGGGATGACCCACGAGTTCACGGTGATCTCCGGCCACGTCGGCCCCGGCGACTCCCGCTCGCTGGTGAACTGGGAGGCCGCCGCGAAGATGAGCGGCACCCTGGTGCTGCTGATGGCCGTGGACAAGATCGGTGCGATCGCCGCCAAGCTCGTCGAGTGCGGACGAGCGGCCGATACCCCGGTCGCCGTCGTCCAGGAGGGCACCACCGCCGCCCAGCGCCGTATCGACGCCACCCTGGCCACCGTCGCCGCTACCGTCGAGGCCGAGGACGTCCGCCCGCCGGCCGTCATCGTCATCGGCGACGTCGTGAACGTCCTGGGCGCGGCCCGCTAGACACGCCAGGCCCTGCCCGACCGCCCGCGGGCGCGAAGCGGCAGGCCACCGCGTCCGGCCCGCACGGCAACCGGCACCCCGCTACCTCCCGTACCTCCGGGTAGCGGGGTGCCGCGTGCTGCTCCGCGACCACCGGGGCACGGGACCCGTCCGCATCGCACGCGCAGCCGGCCGAAGCACGGGCACGTGTCCCGCAGAGCCCCACCGGGCCGCGTTTGGACCGGGGCCACCCGAGCAGGCAAGATCGGGCTCGTGTCCGAACCCCGCACCATCACCGACCCCGCAGACCCGCGCCTGGCCGACTACACCGGCCTGACCGACGTCGAGCTGCGCCGCCGCCGCGAACCCGCCGAGGGCCTGTTCATCGCCGAGGGCGAGAAGGTCATCCGGCGAGCCCTGGACGCCGGGTACCGGATGCGGTCGATGCTGCTGACCCCCAAGTGGCTGGACGTCATGTCGGACGTCATCGCCGACGCCGACGCACCCGTCCACGTGGTCGAACCCGGCCTCGCCGAGGCCGTCACGGGCTACCACGTGCACCGGGGCGCACTCGCCTCGATGGAGCGCAGGCCACTGCCCGAGGCCGCCGAACTGCTCGAAGGCGCCCGCCGGGTGGCCGTCCTGGAGGGCCTGGTCGACCACACCAACCTCGGCGCGATCTTCCGCAGCGCCGCCGCCCTCGGCATGGACGCCGTCCTGCTCTCCCCGGACTGCGCCGACCCGCTCTACCGACGGGCCGTCAAGGTCTCGATGGGTGCCGTCTTCGCCGTCCCGTACGCCCGCCTCGACCCGTGGCCCACCGCGCTCGACACGGTCCGCGCCGCCGGATTCCAGCTGCTCGCCCTCACCCCGGCCGAGTCGGCGGTCGACCTCGCCGAGGCCGCGCCGCACCGGATGCCGAAGGCCGCCCTGATGCTCGGTGCAGAGGGCGACGGTCTCACCCGCCGCGCCCTGGGCGCCGCCGACCGCTGGGTCCGCATCCCGATGTCCCACGGCGTCGACTCCCTCAACGTCGGTGCTGCCGCAGCCGTCGCCTTCTACGCGGTCAACGCCACGGCCTGACCACCCCCGCCCACCGCATGAAAGGGCCACGGACCCGCCGCCCCGTGCGGCGCGGCCCGGCCGGCCCGGGCTCAGCCGGAGGTGCCGCCCGATCCCGTGCCCGGCGTCGGGGTGCCGCCCGTGCCGCCGGTGACCCCCGCGCCCGGCCAGGACTCCTCCAGACCGCCGTCGCCTCGGACCGTGTAGCGGGTGGTCGAGCCGCTGCCGGTCTGCGAGCGCTCCTCGCGTACCAGCGCGCCGTTCTCGATGCGCCAGGCCGTCGCCGCCTGCTGGTCGGCCACCGAGGTCCGCGACGCCAGCAGTACGGGCGTGCCGCCGCTGAACGAGAACAGCTCCACCAGGTCCGACGGGACGGAGCCCTCGGCCCGCCGCAGTACCACCACGGCCGCCGGGGCGTCCCGGTAACGCGCGGGCAGGACGGTGCTCAGCGCGACCTGCGGGCCGTCGGTGGAGCGCCCGTCCCGCAGCCGGATCGCCGGACCGCCTGCCGGGTCGGAGTAGCTGCGGTTCGGCCAGTCGACGGTCGGCACGGTGCCCGTCGCGGGCCCGAGCGTGGTGTCGCCCGTCCCGTGCGCGACGGCGGCGAACGGCGTGGGCGACCGCGGGACACTGTCCGCCGACAACCCGGTCCCGCCGCCGGCCTCGGGCGCGGACGGCGACACCGAGGCCCCGCCCGGACGGTCCTGCCCCTGGTTGCTGTGGTTCTCGCACCCCTGCGCCGCGGCGATCGCCAGCGCCACGCCGACGGTGACGGTCACGAAGACCACCACGCGCTGCCGCAGCAGCCGACGCCGGGCCTCGGACGGCCGCCCGGGCACCGGAGTGTGCTGACGGTCCCTCGGCCGGGCCGGACGCCCCGGCACCGGGGTACGACGCTCCCGCGCCGACTGCGGCTGCTCCCGCCTGGGCCGCCGCTCGCGCAGCTCGGCAGGGACGCCGTCCTGCCCGAGGTCCGGCCGCGGCATCGGCGCGGTCACCGCCTGCACGTCCGCCGGGGCCCCGGCCCGCCGCTGCGCGCCCACCGGACCGCCCACCGGCCCACCGGCCCGCTGCGCGGCAGCCCAGCGTCCGCCATGCTGCTCGGCGGCAGCGGCAGCGGCGGCGGCAGAAGCGGCCCCGCTGTAGCCCCGTCCGTCCCCCGCGACCCGGCCCGCCGACCCGGCCGCCGACCCGATGACCGCGCCGTCCGACCCGTCGGGTGCGCCCGGACCGGCCGCCTGGCCGCCCCAGGACACGCCCTGGTGCAGGGCGGGCGCCGTCCCGCGAGCGGCCAGCTCGGTCAGACGCTCGTGCAGGGCGGCCGCTCCCGGCCGCTCCGTCGGCTCCTTGGCCAGGCAGGCCCGGACCAGCGGAGCCAGCGGCGGCGGCACCTCGGACAGATCGGGATCCTCGTGGACGACCCGGTAGAGCAGCACCTCGGAGGAGGCGCCGGAACCGAACGGCGACTCCCCGGTCAGCGCGTACGCCAGCGTCGCGCCGAAGGCGAAGACGTCCGTCGCGGGGGTGACCGGGGCGCCGCGCACCTGCTCGGGCGCGAGGAAGCCGGGTGAACCGACCGCGGTGCCGACATGGGTGAGCGTGCTCGCCCCGCGCGACCAGGCGATGCCGAAGTCGATGATCCGGGGGCCCTTGGGGGAGAGCAGGATGTTGGACGGCTTGAGATCGCGGTGCACGACCCCGGCCTCGTGCACCTTGACCAGTCCGTCGGCCAGCGCCGCGCCGATCCTGGCCGCCTCGGCCCACGGCATCGGGCCCTCGTCGCTGACCTGCTTGTACAGCGAGGGCCCCGGGACGTACGCGGTGGCCAGCCACGGGCGTTCGGCCTCGATGTCCGAGCCGACCACCCGCGCGGTGCAGCCGCCCCGGATGCGCGAGGCGGCTGCGATCTCCCGGGCGAAGCGGGTGCGGAACTCGGCGTCCCCGGCCAGCTCGGCGCGGATCAGCTTGAGCGCCACCCGCTGCCCCTTGCGGTCCGACCCGAGGTAGACCACGCCCATCCCGCCGGCCCCGAGCCGTCGGTGCAGCCGGTACGGACCGACGATGCGGGGGTCCTCACGCCTCAGCCGCGTCATCGCCATGTCCGTGTTCCCGTTCAGCCTGTGGGGTGACCCCCCGTCGGGTGGGGCACTGTCAGAAATCCTTCTGGCACAGCTTACGGACTGCGTGCTGCGGTGTGCTGATACGCAACACCTGTGGTGCCGGTCGGACTGTCCGACTCACTGCCCGGAGCCCTTCCGGAGGGCCGTCGGAGCCACCCCGCTGACCTGCGGCGGAGCAGCCCCTCGGGGGCGGTCTCGGGGTTCCCTCGGGGATCCGATCGAACCCGTCTCCCCCTGCGGTAGTAGTCCCGGCTGCTCCGCATCATCCTTCGGAAGGCCAGCAGAACGGTACGCGGGCATGACGACTTGGCCGAGCCCCTTGAATACCTTTGGTGTCAGCGGTGGGCGGCCGGCTCGTCCCCCGAGGTAAACCGCCCACCGCGTAAGCCGGGCACACCACTCAGTCGTCCGCAACTGCAGCAACGCACGGGGAGGAGCACGACCATGGCCAGGCAGTCCCGTCTCGGGCGCTCGCCCTCGCCGGAGTCCGGAGGCACCAGGCATCCGGCGGTGGCGATAGCCATGGCCCTGCCCTGCGCCATCCTGCTGCTGGTGCTCTTCGGCGGCTGGGAACAACTGGCGACGCAGACGAAGGCGGTCGCCGATCTGATCGGGCGCTGACCCTTGGGGAAGGGTCTGCGCCTGCCGAGAGCACCACGCACCGCCGGGGACAGACGCGGACGGGCGGAGGCAGTGCGTACAGCTTCTCGGCAGTTCCAGGTGCCGGGTACGGAGGTCGGTGAGGGCCGTCCGTACCCGGCACCTCTTCTTGTCCCCGCACTCCGGTCTTCTTGCCCCAGCACTCCGGGCGACTGACGCACCAGGTCCTGAACAACCGTCGGAGAACGCCGAAAGCCGTGACCCGAAGGATCACGGCTTTCGATCTTGCTGTGCGCGATACTGGGATTGAACCAGTGACCCCTACCGTGTCAAGGTAGTGCTCTCCCGCTGAGCTAATCGCGCCTGATGAGGCGGTACTGCGTCGGACC
>NZ_JYJF01000239.1 GCF_000955975.1 Saccharothrix sp. ST-888 | reverse complement strand
GCCCTCGCCACTCGTGTGGTGGTTGCGGATGGGGCGATGGGCACGATGCTTCAGGCGCAGGATCCGTCGATGGAGGATTTCGAGCAGCTGGAGGGTTGCAACGAGGTCCTGAATGTGACCCGGCCGGACATTGTGCGTTCGGTGCATGACGCGTATTTCGCGGTGGGTGTGGACTGTGTGGAGACCAATACGTTCGGGGCGAATTTCTCGGCGTTGGGTGAGTACGGGATCTCGGAGCGGATCTTCGAGTTGTCGGAGGCGGGTGCGCGGATCGCGCGGGGGGCGGCGGATGCGTTCGCGGCGGGTGATGGGCGTGTTCGGTGGGTGTTGGGTTCGATCGGGCCGGGGACGAAGCTGCCGACGTTGGGGCATGCGCCGTTTGAGGTGTTGCGGGCGGGGTTCGAGCGGAATGCGGCGGGTCTGATCGCGGGTGGTGCGGATGCGCTGCTGGTGGAGACGAGTCAGGATCTGCTGCAGACGAAGGCGGCGGTCCTGGGGTGTAAGCGGGCGTTGGCGGGGGTGGGGCTGGATCTGCCGGTGCTGGTGCAGGTGACGGTGGAGACCACCGGGACGATGCTGCTGGGTTCGGAGATCGGTGCGGCGCTGACGGCGTTGGAGCCGTTGGGTGTGGATTACGTCGGGTTGAACTGTGCGACGGGTCCGGCGGAGATGAGTGAGCATCTTCGGTATCTGGCGAAGAACGCGCGGATCGGTTTGTCGTGCATGCCGAATGCGGGTCTGCCGGTGCTGGGTAAGGACGGTGCGCATTATCCGTTGTCGCCGGGTGAGTTGGCGGATGCGCATGAGACGTTCACGCGGGAGTACGGGCTGTCGCTGGTGGGTGGGTGCTGCGGGACGACGCCGGAGCATCTGCGGGCGGTGGTGGAGCGGGTCCGGGGTCGTGCCGTGACCTCGCGCGCGCCGCGGCCGGAGCCGGCGGCGGCGTCGTTGTACCAGTCGGTGCCGTTCCGGCAGGACGCCTCGTATCTGGCGATCGGTGAGCGGACGAACGCGAACGGGTCGAAGAAGTTCCGTGAGTCGATGCTGGCGGGGGACTGGCAGGCGTGTGTGGAGATCGCGCGGGATCAGATCCGTGACGGTTCGCACATGCTGGATCTGTGTGTCGACTATGTGGGTCGTGACGGTGTCGCGGACATGCGGGAGGTGGCGGGGCGGCTGGCGACGGCCTCGACGCTGCCGATCGTGCTGGACTCCACCGAGCCCGAGGTGCTGCGGGCGGGGCTGGAGGCGCTGGGTGGCCGTGCGGTGCTGAACTCGGTGAACTACGAGGACGGCGATGGTCCGGAGACCCGGTTCGGGCGGGTGGCGGCGCTGGCGCGTGAGCACGGGGCCGGTCTGATCGCGCTGACGATCGACGAGGACGGGCAGGCGCGCACCGCGGATACCAAGGTGGCCATCGCGGAGCGGCTGATCGGCCAGCTGACCGGTGAGTACGGGATCGACGAGGGGTCGATCCTGGTGGACTGTCTGGCGTTCACGCTGGGGACCGGGCAGGAGGAGTCGCGCCGGGACGGGATCGAGACGATCGAGGCGATCCGTGAGCTGAAGCGTCGTCACCCGGCGGTGCAGACCACGCTGGGTCTGTCGAACATCTCCTTCGGTCTGAACCCGGCGGCCCGGGTGGTGCTGAACTCGGTGTTCCTCAACGAGTGTGTGGAGGCGGGGCTGGACTCGGCGATCGTGCACGCCTCGAAGATCCTGCCCACGGCCCGCATTCCGGAGGAGCAGCGCGAGGTGGCGCTGGACCTGGTCTACGACCGGCGGCGGGAGGGCTATGACCCGCTGCAGCGGCTGCTGGAGCTCTTCGAGGGCGTCTCCTCGGCGTCGGTGCGGGCTTCGAAGGCGGAGGAGCTGGCGGCGCTGCCGCTGGAGGAGCGTCTCCGGCGGCGGATCATCGACGGCGAACGGGTCGGCCTGGAGGGCGACCTGGACGAGGCGCTGACGGTGCGTCCGGCGTTGGAGATCATCAACGACACGTTGCTGTCGGGGATGAAGGTGGTCGGTGAGCTGTTCGGGTCGGGGCAGATGCAGCTGCCGTTCGTGCTGCAGTCGGCCGAGGTGATGAAGAGCGCGGTCGCCCATCTCGAACCGCACATGGAGAAGTCCGACTCGGAAGGCAAGGGCACGATCGTGCTGGCCACGGTCAAGGGCGATGTCCACGACATCGGCAAGAACCTGGTCGACATCATTCTGTCCAACAACGGCTACAACGTGGTCAATCTGGGGATCAAGCAGCCCGTCGCGGCGATCCTGGACGCCGCCCAG
>NZ_JYJF01000238.1 GCF_000955975.1 Saccharothrix sp. ST-888 | reverse complement strand
CACCCGCCCGGCGCAGCTCCCCCGTCTCCGGCCACGGCCGCGCCTGCGAGAGCAACTCCACCGCACCCGCCGACCAGTCCACATGCGGCGAGGGCTCGTTCACGTGCAGCGTCTGCGGCAGCACGCCGTGCCGCATCGCCATCACCATCTTGATGATGCCGCCGACACCCGCCGCCGCCTGGGTGTGACCGATGTTCGACTTCAGCGAACCCAGCCACAGCGGCCGGTCCGCTGCGCGCTCCTGGCCGTAGGTGGCGAGCAGCGCCTGCGCCTCGATCGGGTCGCCCAGCGTGGTGCCCGTACCATGCGCCTCGACCACGTCGATCTGACCAGGCGTCAGGAAGGCGCTGGCCAGGGCCTGGCGGATCACGCGCTGCTGGGACGGACCGTTGGGGGCGGTCAGACCGTTGGACGCACCGTCCTGGTTGATCGCCGAGCCCCGCACCACCGCCAGCACCGGATGTCCGTTGCGCCGTGCGTCCGACAGCCGCTCGACCAGCAGCATGCCGACACCCTCGCCCCAGCCGGTGCCGTCCGCGTCGTCCGAGAACGCCTTGCAGCGCCCGTCCGTCGCCAGGCCGCGCTGGCGGCTGAACTCCACGAAGGTACCGGGGGTCGCCATCACGGTGACGCCACCGGCCAGCGCCATCGTGCACTCGCCCGACCGCAGCGCCTGGACGGCCAGGTGCAGGGCGACCAGCGAGGAGGAGCAGGCGGTGTCCACGGTGACCGCCGGGCCTTCGAGACCGAAGGTGTAGGACACCCGGCCCGAGGCGACGCTGCCGAAGCTGCCGGTGCCCAGGTGGCCCTCGACGCCCTCGGGCACGGTGCCGAGCCGGCTGGCGTACTCGTGGTACATCAGTCCGGCGAAGATGCCGGTCCGGCTGCCCTTGAGCGCGGTCGGGTCGATGCCCGCCCGCTCGAACGCCTCCCAGGAGGTCTCCAGCAGCAGCCGCTGCTGCGGGTCCATGGCGAGGGCCTCGCGCGGCGAGATCCCGAAGAACGCCGGGTCGAACTCGGCGGCGTCGTGCAGGAAGCCGCCCTGGCTGACGTAGCTGGTGCCCTGTGCGTCCGGGTCGTCGTCGATCAGTGAGGACTCGTCCCAGCCCCGGTCGGCCGGGAAGCCGCTGATGGCGTCGCCACCGGCTGCGACCAGCTGCCACAGCTCCTCGGGCGAGGCGACCCCGCCGGGGTAGCGGCAGGCCATGCCGACGATCGCGATCGGCTCCTGGTCGCGCTCCTCCATCTCCCGCAGGCGTCGGCGGGCGTTCCGCAGATCGGCGGTGGCGCGCTTGAGGTAGTCGCGCAGCTTGTCCTCGTTCAGCATGTCCGTCCGCTCCTTGCGGCAAATCGGGGTCTCCCCTGCCGGAGGCTGGGGAGGGTCGCGCGTGGGTCAGGAAGTCTCGAGCTCGTCGTCGAGGAGGTCGAACAGTTCGTCGTCGGTGGCCGATTCGAGATCGCGGTCGTCGTCGGCGGACCGGTCGGGCGTCGCCGTGACCCGCCACTGCACCAGCAGGGCCTGGAGGCGCAACGTGACCCTTGCTCCGGTCTCCTCGTCCGCCGGCGCCGCCGCAAGGGCCTCGGCGAGCCGGTCGAGCTCGGCGAAGACGCTCGGCGCGGTCGCCGTACCGTCCTGCGGGATCACCGTCCGCAGATGTCCGACCAGATCGACGGGGCTCGGGTAGTCGAAGATCAGCGTGGCGGGCAGCCGCAGGCCGGTGACCGCATTGAGCCGGTTGCGCAGCTCGACGGCGGTCAGCGAGTCGAAGCCCAACTCCCGGAATGCGTGGGACGGCTGGACGGCCGAGGCGCCGGCGTAGCCAAGCACCGCGGCGACCTGCCCGCACACCAGCTCCAGCAGGATGCGCTCCTGCTCGTCGGCGGGGAGCCCGGCGAGCCGCTGCCTGAGCGCGGCGGCGGGGTCGGTCTCCACCACCGAGGCCGTGGCCCTGCGGGCGGGCGGCCGGACCAGGCCCCGCAGCAGGGCCGGGACCTGGCCCGACTCGGCCGCCTGGGCGCGCAGCCCGGCCAGGTCCAGCCGGGCCGGCACCAGGACGGCGTCCGGCAGCGCGGCGGAGGCGTCGAACAGGGCGAGGCCGTCGTCGATCGACAGGGCCGCCGCACCGCCGCGCGTCATCCGCCGGACGTCGAGCTCGGCCAACTCGCCTGCCATTCCGCCGTCCTCGGCCCACAGGCCCCAGGCGAGGGAGGTCGCGGGGATACCGGCGGCGCGGCGCCGGGCGGCCAGGGCGTCCAGGAAGCTGTTCGCCGCCGCGTAGTTGCCCTGGCCCGCGTTGCC
>NZ_JYJF01000237.1 GCF_000955975.1 Saccharothrix sp. ST-888 | reverse complement strand
GGTCTCGATGCCGAGGGACAGCGGGGTGACGTCGAGCAGCAGGACGTCCTTGACCTCACCCTTGAGGACACCGGCCTGCAGGGCGGCGCCGATGGCGACGACCTCGTCCGGGTTGACGCCCTTGTTGGCGTCCTGGCCGCCGGTCAGCTCCTTGACGAGCTCGGCGACGGCCGGCATGCGGGTGGAGCCACCGACCAGGACTACGTGGTCGATCTCGGACAGCGCGATGCCGGCGTCCTTGATGACGTTGTGGAACGGGACCTTGCAGCGCTCCAGCAGGTCGGCGGTGAGCTGCTGGAACTGGGCGCGGGTGAGCTTCTCGTCCAGGTGCAGCGGGCCCTCGGCGGAGGCCGTGATGTAGGGCAGGTTGATCGAGGTCTCGGAGGACGAGGACAGCTCGATCTTGGCCTTCTCGGCAGCCTCGCGCAGACGCTGCAGGGCCATCTTGTCCTTGGACAGGTCGACACCGTGGCCGGCCTGGAAGGTCTTCACCAGGTGGTCGACGACGCGCTGGTCCCAGTCGTCACCACCGAGGTGGTTGTCACCGTTGGTGGCCTTCACCTCGACGACCCCGTCGCCGATCTCCAGCAGGGAGACGTCGAAGGTGCCGCCGCCGAGGTCGAAGACCAGGATGGTCTGGTCGTCCTTGTCCAGGCCGTAGGCCAGGGCGGCCGCGGTGGGCTCGTTGACGATGCGCAGGACGTTCAGGCCCGCGATCTCGCCGGCCTCCTTGGTGGCCTGGCGCTCGGAGTCGTTGAAGTACGCCGGGACGGTGATCACCGCGTCGGTGACCGTCTCGCCCAGGTACGCCTCGGCGTCGCGCTTCAGCTTCTGCAGAATGAAGGCGCTGATCTGCTGAGGGTTGAAGTCCTTGCCGTCCAGGTTGATCTTCCACCCGGTGCCCATGTGGCGCTTGACCGAGCGGATGGTGCGGTCGACGTTGGTGACCGCCTGGCGCTTGGCGACCTCGCCGACGAGCACCTCGCCGTTCTTGGCGAAGGCGACGACGGACGGCGTGGTCCGGGCGCCCTCGGCGTTCGTGATGACGGTGGGCTCTCCGCCCTCCAGAACGCTGACGACCGAGTTAGTCGTACCGAGGTCGATACCGACCGCACGTGCCATCGTGGATACCTCCGACGAGAAGTTGAGCTTTACGGGCTCAAGCATGCCTGACGCTTCGAGGCCCGTCAACAGCCATGAGTCAGACCCGCTCAACTTTACTTAGCGCTTATGTGTACGGCCTGGTGCGGCCAATGGGGTGAGTGTGTCCTTAGTGACTGCCGCCATACCCTGAGCATCTTCTGGGCCGGCGGCGACCGCCGGTAATGTCCGGCCAGGTCTAGCCTTGAAGTTACCGACCAGTACACTCGGTCGGAGCCTTGACATCCTTGACACCAGCCGCTGGAGACGGAGAGCGATGCAGCTAGCAGCGATCGTCATCTCGCTGGTCACTTTCGTGATCGGCACCGCGCTCGCCGCCCGTGCGGCGATGTACATCTACAAGGTGGTGCGAACCGGGGCGCCGGACTCCACCAGGTTCGGCCGGCCCGCGCAGCGGGCGAAGACCGTGGCGGTCGAGTTCGTCGGCCACACCCGGATGAACCGCTGGGGCGTCGTCGGCGTCGCGCACTGGTTCGTCGCGGTCGGCTTCCTCACCCTCGGCCTCACCCTGCTGACCGCCTTCTTCCAGCTGTTCGACGCCGAGTTCGTGCTCCCGGTGCTCGGCGGCTGGCTGCCCTACGAGCTCTTCACCGAGCTGGTCGGCACCATGACCACGCTCGGCATCGCGGTCCTGATCGTGATCCGGCTGCTCAGCCTGCCGTCCAGGTCCGGTCGCAAGTCCCGGTTCGCCGGCTCGATCGCCTGGCAGGCCTTCTACGTCGAGTACACCATCCTCGGCATCGGCATCTGCATCCTGGTGCTGCGCGGCCTGGAGGGCGCACTGGAGCACGCGGGCTCGTACGAGGCGAAGTTCCTGATCTCGTACCCGCTGGTGCTCGCCTTCAAGGGCCTGGCCCACGGCACCCTGGTCAACCTGATCTACATCTTCGCGATGCTGAAGATCTGCATCTCCTTCGCCTGGGCGATCACCATCGGGATCAACCCCTCGATGGGTGTGGCCTGGCACCGCTTCCTCGCCTTCTTCAACATCTACTTCAAGCGGGAGGAGGACGGCGACGTCGCGCTCGGTGCCCTGCGCCCGATGACCAGCGGCGGCCAGCCGATCGACTTCGAGGACCCGGCCGAGGACGCCGTCTTCGGTGCCTCCCAGGTCGAGCACTTCTCCTGGAAGGGCATCCTCGACTTCTCCACCTGCAC
>NZ_JYJF01000236.1 GCF_000955975.1 Saccharothrix sp. ST-888 | reverse complement strand
GCGAGGTCTCCCGGATCTGCCAGGACCTGGATGGCCAACTGACCGCGTTCCGCAGCCGCCCCCTGGACCACGTCCGCTTCCCGTACATCTACCTCGACGTGACCTACTGCAAGGCCAGGGTCGAGCACCAGATCGTCTCCCGAGCCGTGGTCATCGCCACCGGGATCACCGAGGACGGCGGCCGCGAGATCCTGGGGGTGATGGTCGGCGACAGCGAGATATGTTCGACTCATGGTGGTCGCACCGTGGTCGCAGAGGCCCAGACTGGAGGAGGAAAACTCCGCGCGCTCGACCGCTCGAGGCGATCACCATGCGCTGCACACCGAATCCGGGCAAAGACCGAGGACGCGTCTACCGGCGCTGCGGTTGCCGCGACGACCACCGCCGACAGCTCGGCACCACCTGCCCCCGCCTCGCCACCGACCTCCGCCACGGCACCTGGGCCTTCGCCGTCGACGCCCCGCCCATCGACGACCACCGCCACACCATCCGCCGCGCCGGCTTCCCCGACGAACTCGACGCCCGCACCGCGCTGCGGCGCTTCAACGAGGGCCTGGCCCTCTGCGTCATCACCGATCCCAGGCAGCGCACCGCCGAGTACCTGAGGGACTGGCTCGCCGAGAAGGAGCTCCGCCTCGAGCCCACCACCATGGCCCGCTACCGTGCCTATGTCGAGCAGGACCTGATCCCCGCCCTCGGCACGATCCCCCTGATCGACCTCACCCGCCAGCACCTGAGCGCCTTCGTCACCACCCAACTGCGCCGGGGCCGCGGCAGGGTCACCGTCTACCGGATCATGGCCACCACCTCCAGCGCCCTCAGCAGCGCCGTCTACGACGGCCGACTGGCCCGCAATCCCGCCAAGCCCCCGCTGCTCGCCCGCCCCACCTCCGCCCCCAGGCGCCTGTGGACCGAGGAGCAGACCGCCCGCTTCCTGCGCTTCACCCACGTCACGGACCCGCTCTACGCCGACCTCGCCGAGCTCATGATCGGCACCGGAATCCGCAAGGGCGAGGCACTCGCCCTGCGCTGGGACGACGTCCACCTCCCCGACCGCGTCTTCTTCGTCCGCGCGACACTCTCCGTCGTCGACAACAACCAGCTCCTGCTCACCGCCCCGAAGACCAAGGGCAGCAGGATGTGGGTCGCCCTCTCCGACCGCGTCGCCTCAGCCCTCGACGACCGCTCCGGCACCCGCGCCTTCGGCAACATCACCGACACCGGCGGCTACGTCTTCCACCGCCACGGCCGCCCCCTGCACCCAAAGAACGTCCTCGACCACTTCCACCTGCTCTGCGACAAGGCCGGCGTCCCCCGCATCGCCCTCCACGACCTGCGCCACCTCATGACCAGCTTCGCCCTGGCCGCCGGCGTCCCCCTGCCCGTCATCTCCAAGACCCTGCGCCACCGCACCCTGTCGACCAGCGCGAACATCTACGCCGAGCTCACCCGACTCGCGGCCCGCGCGGCCGTCGACGCCGTCGCCTGATCCTCGACAACGCCGACCACACCGTCCTCGGACGCCCCGTCTGCCGCGCCCGGCGCCCCTGGCGTCAGCGCCCACGCCCCCACTGGCAACTGCCCGCATATCAGCAGGCACGAACAGAAGAACCATCGACGCCATGGCCGATGCGGCCCGGCGACCACCATGCGACCACCAGCTGACGCAGCACCCGAAAGAGCCGGCACCTGGATTCCCAAGTACCGGCTCTCTCACAACCGACTTCACAGTCGGGACGACAGTATTTGAACCTGCGACCCCTTGACCACCCCTTGACCACCCCTTGACCCCCATTGACCCAATGCCGCTTAGCTTAAGTTGATCTTGTGTAGATGGGTGCTTGACCGGCGAAGCTGCGGCATGGGCTACGTTGCTGATTGTGAGTCAGCGAGCTGGTGGCCTGCCGGATCAGGTCTCGATCGGGGTGCTGGCGGCATCGGTGCCGCGCGACGTGGTCGATGAGGCGGTCGTGGTGTGCGGGCGGCAGGCCCAGCGGGCGGGCGGGAAGCTACCGCCGCATCTGGTGGTGTACTTCGCGATGGCGCTGGCGCTGTTCGGCGATGACGACTACGAGGAGGTCATGGCCCGGCTGACGCAGGCCCTGGTCTCCTGGGGCAGTGTGGGTGCGGAGTGGGTGCCACCGACGACGGGTGGGATCACCCAGGCCCGGCAGCGGCTGGGGGCCGAGGTGCTGCGGGAGGTGTTCGAGCGGGTCGCCGAGCCGGTCGCGGACCTGCTCACGCCGGGCGCGTTCCTCGGGCCGTGGCGCCTGGTGGCGATCGACGGGGTGGAGTGGGACGTGCCGGATAGCGAGCAGAACGCGGC
>NZ_JYJF01000235.1 GCF_000955975.1 Saccharothrix sp. ST-888 | reverse complement strand
GGTGCTGCTGGCGGGCGCGGCCGAGGCGGCACCGGAGATGGCCGGAGCGGTCGCCGGGTCCAGCGTCGGCTGGATCAGCCGCAGGTTGCCCGCAGGGTCGGGGAGCACGACGTCGGGCTTGCGGTCACCGGTGAGGTCGCCGAAGACCGGCATGCTGCCCGGCTTCCACGGCGCGTAGAAGGAATAGGCAGCGGGCTGGCTGTAGTTGCCCGCGTTGTCCTGCGCCTGGACGTACAGGGTGTTGGCACCCCAGGTGCCGGGGGTGTAGGCGAAGGTGTTCGAGGCGGCGGTGGCCGCCACGATGCCGGTGTCGACGTTGTTGGCGGAGTCACCGCAGTGCCAGTTGGTGACCGGGCTCGGGTTGGCGCTCCAGCGGTAGCAGGCGAGGCCGGACGCCCTGGTGCCGGTGGACGGCACGGGGTCGGTGCCGGTGATGGTGAACGTGCCGGTGTCGGTGTTGAACTTCGTCGGTGAGGGGTTCTGCGTGCCCGACGGCGGGAAGTCGAGGGAGCTGACGCTCACCGACGGCGGGGTCTTGTCGACCCGGAAGTGGCATCCGGAGGTGTTGCCGGACGAGAGCCCCCAGGCGCTGCCGTCGGTGTCGGAGGCCTGTGCGTTCCAGCCGTACTGGTGGCCGTCGGTCAGGGAGCCGACGGCGACGCTGACGCCGTTGGGGTTGGAGCTCCCGGCCCAGCCGCTGTTGCCGGTCCAGCTGAAGGTGCTGTCGTCGTTGTCCCACAGGTTGAACGTGGTCAACAGGGGCAGTCCGGCCGGGGACCAGTTGTTGACGGTGAGACTGATGTTCTGGCCGGCGCCGACCCAGTACGGCTGAGTGCTCGACTCGCACGGTGCGGTTGCGCCGGTGTTCGCCTGAAAGGGCGCAGGACTGGTGCGCGGAGAGGAAACGACCGGCGCGATGTCGTAGTTCGTCGTGATGGTGGGGTTGGTGGAGAGGTGGTGCCGCATGGCATCGTCGGTCTCGTCAGCTGCGGCGAGCATCAGCGTCCAGTTGCTCCAGCCGGATGCGACAGCCGTCTTGATGATGCTGGTGACGTCGAGGTTGACCTGCCCGTTGCCGGTGAAGGACGGCGACGACGATACGTACCGGCAGTGCGACCCGGGCGAGCTGTCGGTCCCGCAGGGCTGGTTGTTCCAGGTCGTGCCCGACCCGATGCCACCGCTGTCGTAGACCTGCATGACCGTCGATCCGCGGGGGTTCGAGGCAGCCGTGGCCTGCAGGGACAGGGTGGAGTCGTGGATGACCGGGCTGGAGGCTCCGGACGGCGGGTTGAGGAGCGCCGACGGCGTGCCGATCTGGTAGTAGACGCGCTGACGGCCGGTGCCGGTGCAGTCACCGTAGTCGCAGTAGCCGAACCCGAGATCGCTCATGCCACTGGTGTAGGTGTAGCTGGGATGGAACTCCTGGACCTGGGCGTAGGCCTGGGTCTGGCCGGTCGCGGCGATCGTGGGGTCGAGGTACCAGGGGCCGGTGCCCTTGCCGAAGGTCTGCGGGTCCGGGGTGAGGGTCAGGCTGCTGTTGTCGGCGGTGATGCCCATCGGGGACTGGTGAGCCTGTTCGCCCGGCGCCTCGGCGCTGGAGGCGGGCTCGGCGGTCACCTGTGCCGTGCGCGGCGCGGCCACTGTCGAGCGGCTACTGACCGTCGGCTGTGCGCTCGATGTCGCCTGGACCGGCAGGGTTGAGTCCCATTGGAGGGGCGGGGGCGCGGCCAGCCGGACGCGACCATTGGTGTCCTTGGCAGTCAGGTTCCCGGCATCGTCCGCTGAGATGTTCAGACCCTCGGCCTTGACCGGGAAACGCAGACTCTTCAGCCGAGGGTCCGCGGCGGCGGCTGCTGTGCGGACGATGATGACGTCACGCCAGCCTCCCGCCGGCAGCGCGGTGACCTGAAGGTCCACATCCGGCAGCATGTTGGCGTAGGTCGCGCTGGCACCGTCGAGTGTCGGCGTGGGCAGTGTGAAGGGAGCGCTGACTGCGAGTTTCCTGCCGTCGGCTGTGGTGACGGTGGCCATCGGGCCACTGCCACCGCCCGAGATCGCCAGGCCGGTGGAGCTGACGGCCGGGCTCAGCGTTCCGTCCACGTTCTTGTGCAGCGTCGCGTCCAGATCCGCCCACGTCCCATTGCGCTTGGTGCGCACCGGCTGGATGCGGTCGACGGTGGTCAACGTCCCGTCCGGGTTGACCTGTGTCAACGCCGTCTCGGTGGTCAACGCGTCGACCGCTGCGGGCTTCCCGGTTGCCTTGGCCACCGCCCGCGCATCCACGATCCCCTGCTGCTCAGGGGTGAGCGTCGGCTTGCTGCTGGGGACCGGAACAGAGGTGGACGTCGGAGCGGTCGCCGCCTGGGCGAGCGGCGCGCCCAGCATCCCCAGGACCAGGGCGCCGGTGGTACCCAACGCCCCCAGGCCGGAGAGTCGTCTGCTG
>NZ_JYJF01000234.1 GCF_000955975.1 Saccharothrix sp. ST-888 | reverse complement strand
CAGCAGACGACTCTCCGGCCTGGGGGCGTTGGGTACCACCGGCGCCCTGGTCCTGGGGATGCTGGGCGCGCCGCTCGCCCAGGCGGCGACCGCTCCGACATCCACCTCTGTTCCGGCCCCCGGCGGCAAGCCGACGCTCTCCCCTGAGCAGCAGGGGATCGTGGATGCACGGGCGAAGGCCAAGGCAACCGGGAATCCCGCAGCGGTCGACGCGTTGACCACCGAGACGGCGTTGACACAGGTCAACCCGGACGGGACGTTGACCACCATCGACCGCATCCAGCCGGTGCGCACCAAGCGCGGCGGGGCATGGGCGGATCTGGACGCAACGCTGCACAGGAACGTCGACGGAACGCTGAGCCCGGCTGTCAGCTCCACCGGCCTGGCGATCTCGGGCGGCGGCAGTGGCCCGATGGCCACCGTCACCACAGCCGACGGCAAGAAACTTGCGGTCAGCGCGCCCTTCACACTGCCCGCGCCGACCCTTGACGGTGCCAGCGCGACATACGCCGACATGCTGCCGGATGTGGACCTTCAGGTCACCGCGCTGCAGGCAGGAGGCTGGCGCGATGTCATCATCGTCCGCACCGCCGCAGCGGCCGCGGACCCGAGGCTGAAAACTCTGCACTTCCCCGTCAAGACCGAAGGTCTGAACGTCTCAGCAGACAAGGCCGGCAACCTTACCGTCAGGGACAGCGACGGCATCGTCCGGTTGGCCTCACCGCCGCCGTTCCAGTGGGATTCCGCTCCATCAGCCCCAGCTGCGCCCGCGGCACGGCCTGCGGTCAGGAGCCGTTCGCTGGCAGTCTCGCCGCCTACCGCCCAGGCGGCCGCCGACTCGGCCTCCACCCCCGAGGCGCCGGGCGAGCAGGCTCACCGGGCCCCGATGGGAATCACCGCCGACAACAGCAGCCTGACCCTCACCCCGGACCCGCAGACCTTCGGCAAGGGCACCGGCCCCTGGTACCTCGATCCCACGGTCGGCGTCACAGGGCAGACACAAGCCTATGCCCAGGTGCAGGAGTTCCATCCCAGCTACACCTACACCAGCGGCATGAGCGATCTCGGGCTCGGCTACTGCGACTACAGTGACTGCACCGGAGTCGGCCGCCAGCGGGTCTACTACCAGATCGGCACGCCCTCGGCGCTCCTCACCCCGCCGTCCGGGGCTCCCACCGGCGCGGTTGTGCACGACTCGACCCTTTCCCTGCAAGCCAAGTCCGCCTCGAACCCGAGCGGGTCGACGGTCGTCCAGGCCTACGACAGCGGCAGCATCGGATCGGGGACGACCTGGAACAACCAGCCTTGCGGGACCGACAGTTCGCCGGGTTCGCACTGCGGGTACGTGTCCTCGTCGGCGTCCTTCACCGGCACAGGTCAGATCAACCTCGACGTCACCAGCATCATCAAGACCGCCGTTGCCTCCCACTGGGGCAACTGGACGCTGATGCTCGCGGCCAGTGACGAGAGTGACGACGCCATGCGTCACCACCTCTCCACCAACCCGACCATCACGACGAACTACGACATCGCGCCGGTCATCTCCTCACCGCGCACCAACCCCACCCCGATTCAGGCGAACACCAGCGCGAGCGCGCCGTGCGAGTCGGCTGACCAGCCGTACTGGATCGGCGCCAACCAGAACATCAGCCTCACCGTCAACAACTGGTCTCCGGCCGGGTTGCCACTGCTGACCACGTTCAACCTGTGGGACAACGACGACAGCACCTTCAGCTGGTCCGGCAACAGCGGCTGGGCCGGAAGCTCCAACCCCAACGGCGTCAGCGTCACTGTCGGCTCCCTGACCGACGGTCACCAGTACGGCTGGAACGCACAGGCCTCCGACACCGACGGAAGCGCCTGGGGACTTTCCTCCGGCAACACCTCCGGATGCCACTTCCGGGTCGACAAAACACCGCCGTCGGTGAGCGTCAGCTCCCTCGACTTCCCGCCGTCGGGCACGCAGAACCCCTCGCCGACGAAGTTCAACACCGACACGGGCACGTTCACCGTCACCGGCACCGACCCCGTACCGTCCACCGGCACCAGGGCGTCCGGAGTCGCGTGCTACCGCTGGAGCACCAACCCGAGTCCGGTCACCAACTGGCACTGCGGTGACTCCGCCAACAACGTCGACACCGGCATCGTGGCGGCCACGGGAACCTCGAACGCGTTCACGTACACCCCGGGCACCTGGGGCACCAACGTCCTGTACGTCCAGGCGCAGGACAACGCGGGCAACTACAGCCAGCCCGCCGCCTATACCTTCTATGCGCCGTGGAAGCCGGGCAGCACGCCGGTCTTCGGCGACCTCACCGGCGACCGCAAGCCCGACATCGTGCTCCCAGACCCTGCGGGCAACCTGCGGCTGATCCAGCCGACGCTGGACCCGGCGACCGCTCCGGCCATCTCCGGTGCCGCCTCGGCCGCGCCCGCCAGCAGCACC
>NZ_JYJF01000233.1 GCF_000955975.1 Saccharothrix sp. ST-888 | reverse complement strand
CGAACGCCTTCAGTGCCAGGTGCAGCATGACGATGGAGTCCTTGCCGCCCGAGAACAGGATCACCGGACGCTCGAACTCCCCCGCCACCTCGCGGAAGATGTGCACCGACTCCGCCTCCAGCGTCTCCAGCTGCGAGAGCGTGAAAGTGCAACCGCCGGTCGCTGTCGTCATACCGTGCCCCTCAGGCGAACTCGTCGAAACCGGTGCGGCGAGCCCGGACACTCTGGATCCGCAGGACAGCCGTCATGACGCCGAACCAGCCGAGGGCCACCACGAACTCCCAGCCGACGTCGCCGAAGTCGCTCCGCCCCGCGATGAACTCCCGTACCGCGGCGAGGCCGTGGGTGATCGGGAGGAGCTCGGTCAGGGCGCCGAGCCAGCCACCGGGGTGGCCCAGCGACACCAGGACGCCCGAACCCAGCATGATCACGGTGTTCAGGAGGTTGCCGACCAGGACGTCGGAGCGCCGTCCGGTGGCGACCGCCGCGCCGGCCAGACCCAGGCCCAGACTGGACAGTGCCATCAGGACGTAGAGCGGGAGGAGCGGCAGCACGCGCAGGATCAGACCGGGGGAGCCGAGCAGGAGCGAGTCCACCAGCAGACAGCACACCAGCAGGACGAGACCGTGTGCGCCGTGCACCCAGGCCCGTAGCGCCGCCACCATGCCGACGGGTATGACACCCCGGCGCAGGCTCGGCATCGTGCCGGAGTCCTTGTCGTCGACCAGGACGTCCGCGACCGCGATGACCGTCTCGCCGACCATGACCTGCGCCAGGGCGCCGGTCATCAGGAAGGTGTCGTCGCCCAGGTGCAGCATCCTCCCGAGCAGGACGAGGAACAGGACCTGCATCAGGGCCTGCGGAAGCATGCTGGAGAGGAAGACCCGGACCGGGTAGACGACCAGGAAGTCGCGCAGGGACAGTCGGCAGACCAGACGGGCCCGCCACACCATGTCAGAAGAACTCAAGGGTGCCCCGCCTCCGTCCCAGATCGACCGCGCGTCCGAAGACCGCGACTCCGGCCGCGGCGTAGAGCACGCCGAGCGCTGCCAGTGCCGCCACCTGCCCCGGTTGGACCGAACGGCCCAGCGCACACTCGCTGGTGAGTACCTGCGCCCAGTGCAAGCTGATGAACCAGGACGGCCAGCGCAGCCAACTCGGCATCAGCGTCAGGGGGATGAGCAGACCACCGGCCAGCACCACCGGGTACATGAGCGCCTCCGAGATGCGCACCGCGGCCCGGGTCAGGATGAACAGAGAGCCGAGCAGCATGGCCAGCCCGACGGTGCTCAGTGCCGCCAGCGCCGCGAGGGCGACGAAGAGCAGCGGGCGGTCGATGTGCACCGGCGCCCCCAGGGCCAGCATCATCACCGTGGTGGTGACGCTGATGGCCGTTGCGGAGACGGCCACCGCGCCGAGGCACTTGCCGAACAGCACCACGCGTGCGTCGCACCAGCTGCGGATCAGCTGCGGCATGGTGCCCTGCGCGCGTTCGCGCCGCAGGATGCCGCCGGCCGACCAGATCGTGCTGCCCCACAGCGTCATCATCGCGGTGCCGAGCATGTCGGTGGTGGCGGCCTCGGGCGTCAGGGCCCGGCCGTGCATGGTGATGACGAGATAGGCCGCCGGCTGCACCACTCCGAGCAGGATGGGGAAGGGGCTTCCCCTCATGCCGGTGATCTGGAGCCGAGCGGCGGCCAGCACGACCTCCAGATAGCGCAGGGCTCGAGCCGCGATGCTCATCGCGAGTCCGTCCGGGGCTCGGAGCCGGCGGGCTCGGTCAGCAGTTGGAAGACGTCCTCGAGTCCGACCGGGCGGACCTGCACGTCGGCGGTCCCGGCCAGGCCCACGAGTTGCTCCACCGAGTGCAGCAGCTCCGGAGTCCAGCGCTCCACGGGCAGCTCCAGGGTCCAGGTGTTCTCCGTGGCGGCTGGCCGGATCTGGCCCTGGCGTACCGCAGGGTGCTCGGTCATCGCGCTCGGGACCGTGCCGGTGCCGCTGATGGCCAGCGTCGCCACGGAACTGGCCTGGCGCAGGAACTCCGGCAGCGTCAGGTCGTGGGTGATCCGGCCGGCCTGCAGCAGGACGACCCGGTTGGCCAGCCGCTCGATGTCCAGCAGTTGGTGGCTGGTCAGCAGGATGGAGACGCCCTCGGAGCGGAGCTTCGCGACAGACTGGCGCAGTCGCTCCGCCTCCGGCGGGTCCAGACCTGCCGTCGGTTCGTCCAGCAGGAGGAGTTTGGGGCTGCCGATCAGGCCGATCGCCAGGTGCAGTCGTTGCCGCATTCCGCGGGAGAACGTCTCCACGCGTACCCCGGCCGCCTCGCCGAGGCCCACAGCCTCCAGGGCCGGCAGCGCGGACCGCTTGACCGCGGCCCGGGTCAGGCCGGAGAGCATGGCGAAGAAGTGCAGGTTGTCCAGGGCGGTGAGTCGGCCGTAGAGTCCGCGTTCCCCGCCCAGGACCA
>NZ_JYJF01000232.1 GCF_000955975.1 Saccharothrix sp. ST-888 | reverse complement strand
CGCACCAAGCCCCCGCAGGAACTCCTCACGCCCACCCGCCACGACGACCGCGCGGTGCTCCAGCCCCGCCCGACCCGTCGCCAACGAGTACGCCACATCGACCGGTTCGGCATCACCGGCCGACAGCAGCCGCTCGGCCTGCGCCCGCAGCGCACGGGCCTGGTCGCGCAGGGCGTCCTCGGTCTTCGCCGAGAGGATCCACGGCTGGACGGCGGGCGCGGGGTGCACCGGCGCCGGGGCGGAGTCGCGCTGCTCGGTCGGTGCCTGTTCGACGATCGTGTGGGCGTTGGTGCCGCTGAAGCCGAACGAGGAGACGGCGGCGCGGCGCGGCTGCCCGGTCTCGGGCCACGGACGGGCCTCGGTGAGCAGCTCGACGGCGCCGGAGGCCCAGTCGACGTTCGGCGAGGGCTCGCCGAGGTGGAGGCTCTGCGGCAGCACACCGTGCTGCATGGCCAGCACCATCTTGATGACGCCCGCCACACCGGCGGCGGCCTGGGTGTGGCCGATGTTGGACTTCAGCGAGCCCAGCCACAGCGGCGCGGACTCGGCCCGCTCCTGGCCGTAGGTGGCGAGCAGCGCCTGGGCCTCGATCGGGTCGCCCAGCGTCGTGCCGGTGCCGTGCGCCTCGACCACGTCGACCTCGGCGGCGGTCAGTCCGGCCGAGGCCAGGGCCTGCCGGATCACCCGCTGCTGGGACGGACCGTTGGGGGCGGTGAGGCCGTTGGAGGCGCCGTCCTGGTTGATCGCGGAGCCCCGGACGATCGCCAGCACCGGGTGGCCGTTGCGGCGGGCGTCCGAGAGGCGCTCGACGAGCAGCATGCCCGCGCCCTCGGACCAGCTGGTGCCGTCGGCGGAGGCGGAGAAGGACTTGGACCGGCCGTCCTTGGCCAGGCCGCGCTGGCGGCTGAAGTCGATGAACGCCTCGGGCGTGGCCATCACGGTCACACCGCCGGCCAGCGCCATCGTGCACTCGCCCTGCCGCAGGGCCTGCACGGCGAGGTGCAGGGCGACCAGCGAGGAGGAGCAGGCCGTGTCGACGGTGACCGCCGGGCCCTCAAGACCGAAGGTGTAGGCGACGCGGCCGGAGGCGATGCTGCCGGAGGTGCCGGTACCGAGGTAGCCCTCGACACCGTCCGGGACCGCGCCGATCCGGGTGGCGTAGTCGTGGTACATCACACCGGCGAAGACACCGGTCCGGCTGCCGCGCACGGTGGCCGGGTCGATGCCGGCGCGCTCGAACGCCTCCCAGGACGTCTCCAGCAGCAGGCGCTGCTGCGGGTCCATGGCGAGGGCCTCGCGCGGGCTGATGCCGAAGAACGCGGGGTCGAAGAGGCCGGCGCCGTGCAGGAAGCCGCCCTGGTCGGCGTAGCTGGTGCCGGGGTGGTCCGGGTCGGGATCGAAGAGGTGGTCGAGGTCCCAGCCACGGCCGGCCGGGAACTCGGAGATGGCGTCGACTCCGGCCGTGACCAGCTGCCACAGCTCTTCGGGTGAGGCCACGCCGCCGGGGTAGCGGCAGCTCATGCCGACGATGGCGATCGGCTCGTCGTCCACGCGGACCGCCGGGGCCTGCGGGGAGGCGGTGCCGTGGTCCGCGCCGGCGATCTCCGAGCGCAGGTACTCGGCGAGTGCGGCGGGCGTCGGGTAGTCGAAGATCAGGGTCGGCGGGAGCCGCAGGCCGGTGACGGCGTTGAGCTCGTTGCGGAGCTCGACCGAGGTCAGCGAGTCGAAGCCGATCTCGTTGAACGCCCGGCCGGCCTCGATCGTCTCGGACGAGGCGTGGCCCAGCACGGCGGCGATGCGCACGCGCAGCAGTTCGAGGAGCTCGCGGTCCAGCTCGGCCTCGGAGAGGCCGGCCAGTCGGCGCATCAGTTCGCTGCCGCCGGCGGCACCGGCCCGTGCGGCGCGCCGGGACGGCGTGCGGACCAGTCCGCGCAGCAGGGCGGGCAGCGTGCCGGCGGCGGCCTGCGGGCGCAGCGCGGCCAGGTCGAGCCGCATCGGGACGAGCACCGCGTCGCCGGTGGCGGTGGCGGCGTCGAAGAGCGCCACCCCTTCGGCGTTGGACAGGCCGGCCATGCCGGAGCGGGCGAGCCGCTGGAGGTCTGCGGCGTCGAGGGTCTCGACCATGCCGCCCTCGGCCCACAGGCCCCAGGCGAGGGAGGTCGCGGGCAGTCCGGCGGCGCGCCGCTGCTCGGCGAGCGCGTCCAGGAAGACGTTGGCCGCAGCGTAGTTGCCCTGGCCGAGGCCGCCGAAGGTGCCCGCGTTGGAGGAGAAGAGGACGAACGCGCTCAGGTCGAGGCCGGCGGTCAGCTCGTGCAGGTTGAGCGCCGCGTCCACCTTCGGACGCAGCACGGTGTCGATCCGCTCGGGGGTGAGCGAGGAGAGGATGCCGTCGTCCAGCACCCCGGCGGTGTGCACCACACCGGTCAGCGGGAACTCCGCCGGAACGGACGCCAGCACACCCGCCAGCGCCGCCCGGTCGGCGACATCGGCCGCCGCCCAGGCGACCTCGGCCCCCAACTCACGCAGAGCGGACGACAGTTCCCCGGAACCAGGCGCATCCGCACCACGACGCGAGACC
>NZ_JYJF01000231.1 GCF_000955975.1 Saccharothrix sp. ST-888 | reverse complement strand
GGCGGCCGGGTTCATCAGGCCGATCACGTTGACGGTGTTGCCGCAGACGTTGACCGGGACGTGCACCGGGATCTGGACCAGGTTGCCGGAGAGCACACCACCGGAGTTGGCGACCATGCCGTCGGCGCTGGAGCTGGCGCTGGCGGCACCGGCGGAGCCCAGGGCCAGACCGGCGGCGGCGATCGAAAGGACAGCGAGCTTCTTGGTGTTGCGCATGTGGATTTCCTTCGTGTTTTCTGCCCGACAGCTGGTGGTCGGGAACCGGGCGAATCGGATTCATCGCCCGTCGGTATTCGAGTGAGCCGTGGTCTCGTGCACGCGGTGGTGTCTCGTACACGCGGCCGAGGCTGTGTGATCGTCCGTGGTTCGGGCGGCGCCTGGCCGCTCTGTTCGGTACCCCGCCGTCATTTCTCGCACGGCCGGGAAAGAGTCGGACTGCGGGGTGTGTCAGAGGGAGATTCCGCGGTGGACGGCAGGTTCGGTGCCAATCCGTCTCCCCTGGGGTTCATGGCCGAAGCCGGCCGCCGACTCGCATGGGCTCGTCGGAATCAGACGAGGCCTGCGATCGGCAGACGTCTTCGATCAGGAGGCGTTGGCGCAGAGGTTGTCGGACGCCGGGTTCATCAGGCCGATCACGTCGACGGTGTTGCCGCAGATGTTGACCGGGACGTCCAGCGGCACCTGGATCAGGTTGCCGGAGAGCACACCCGCGGAGTTGATGGCGCCACCCGTCGCCGACGCGCCAGTGGCGGAGGCGGAGGCGGCTCCGCCGAGCAGCAGGGCCACGGCAGCCGCGGAGCCGAACGCGCCGTAGGTGAGCTTGCGCATGATGCTTCTCATTTCTTGCCGATTTGGGGTGGAGCGTGTTCCGCCAGGAAGAACGACGTGGTGCGCAGCGGGAAACGGGCGGATTTCGCCATCACCCGAATGCCGCCTATTGGCGCTAATGGGTGAATGCGCACTCGGGTGCGCAACCGCACCGCAGGGGGATCGTTGGGAAAGAAGCACGCCTGTGCGCTTCCTTGCCGTGGTCCCTTGCTTGTGGTTCAGAAGCAGCCTCCCCAGCGGCAATACGGAAGATCCGATTTAACGAGGAGACCTAGCAATGAGCATCAAGAAGGCCGCTGCGGTCGGCGCTGCCGTCGTCGGCATCGTCGCTGCAGGAGCCGGTACCGCCGTGGCGAGCGCCAATGCCACGGGTGCCGCGGTGAACTCCCCCGGCGTCGCCTCCGGGAACAGCATCCAGGTGCCGATCCACATCCCGGTCAACATCTGCGGCAACTCGGCCGACCTGGTCGGCCTGCTGAACCCGGCCTTCGGCAACGCCTGCTCGAACGTCGGCTGACTCCCGCCCGGTAGCGTCCGGCGCCACGGTGTCTGACGCCCGGGGCTCGGAGCTCCCTCCGGTCGGTTCGTCGCCCAGAGCCGCCACCCTCCGCCTTCTCCCTCCTGGGGCGTGCAGAGTGGCGGCTCTGCCGTGTCCCCGACTTGGGCGGCGACCCCGTAGCAAAGTCCGTTCTGACCCTTGTTGAGTTACTTGTCAGTACCTACCATGTGAGGCCGACTCACCTTTTGTCGCCCGCCGGAACCCTAGTACGCCCCCAGGTCCCCGGACGGCGAAGCACGCTCCACGCTCCGCGCCGTCCGGCGCACGCCGGACGGTCCCCCACCCTCCAAGGAGTCATGCGTGACCAGGTCACACCTGTCAGGTGCGCGGCGATATCGGCCAGGGGCCCTGCTGGCCGCCGCGGCCTTGATCGCGACCTTCACCCTGGCGGGGGCGCCCGGCGCCCTCGCCGCCGAGCCCGTCGCCCCGCACGCCGACCAGCCCGCGGCCATCGTCGCCCTCGGCGACAGCGCCATCTCCGGTGAGGGCGCGGGCAGTGACACCGGCGACGCCTACGTCGCGGGCACCGACACCCCCACCGACTACTGCCACCGGCACGACAAGTCGGAGATCTTCGTCACCGGCCTGCCCGACGTCACCCCGATCGACCTGGCCTGCTCGGGTGCCCAGACCGGGGACCTGGTCAGCGACCCCGAGCTGGCCAAGATCACCGGATCCGGCAGCGGTGACTTCGGCGAGCCCAAGCAGGACGTCCAACTCGCCGGTGTGGCAGGCAAGTACAACGTCAAGATGGTGGTCGTCACGATCGGCGCCAACGACGACTTCGACTTCAGCGGGATCATGCTCGGCTGCCTGGCCCAGTACTTCCCGATCCCCAAGTCGCAGGGCTGCCGCGACACCATCGGCAGCGACGCGATCAGGCAGCGCGCGGTGAAGGTGGTCCCCAAGGTGGTGGCCGCGCTGACCAGCGTGCGCAACACCATGCGCAACGCGGGCTACCAGGACTCCTCCTACCAACTGGTCTTCCAGTCCTACTTCACCCCGATCACCCCGGACATCCGCCGCAACGACTACATCGGCAAGATCGCCGACGGCTGCCCGGCGTTCCCCGAGGACCTCGCCTGGGGGCACAACTGGGTGGTGCCGGTCCTGAGCGACGCCCTGCGGCAGGCGGCCTCCCAGGTGCCCGGTGTGCGGTACCTGGACCAGCGGCGGGTCAGCTACGGCCACGAGG
>NZ_JYJF01000230.1 GCF_000955975.1 Saccharothrix sp. ST-888 | reverse complement strand
GTATGCCCAAAACCAGCCGGAACAGCCGACAAGCAAGCCACCGGCGCTTGACCGGCCCCGCCCCTTCAGGGATGACGTTGCCGTCAACTACTGCCGTCAGACAGCCCAACGGCCCCACCGGAGCTACGTCCGGTGGGGCCGCGATTATTACTTGCCGGGCTCGCTACGACTCGTCTCCGAGGCGATGCCCATTCGCGTAACTGTGCACCCATTGAATGCACTCGGGCCGATTCCCCGTACCCACGCGACAGAATTCTTCTACGGCCGCACGGACCTCAGAGACCGGGAGGGCACTCCTTGGATCGTGAAACATCGGCTCGCCCGGGTCGGAGACAACACGGGGATCGAATCCTGGGGGGTTCGGATTATCCGAAACCCAGACGTGATCGAAGACGCCACCCTGCACAGGATGACTTTCGCTGACAAACCAGATGAGCGCCCCGAAACCCGTAGAGGAATTTACGGAAATGCGGAGAAAGTTGTCTGGCATATCAGGACCATCGACGTGACGCCTATCAGAGAACATGAAGCACGCATCGTCGCCGGGGCTCCAGTACGGCGCACTGCTCTCCGCTTCTAGATTCTCCATCACCTCTGTGATCAACGCCGACATCTCAGCCCACGTCTCGGCATAGTGCCACTTGCGGTGAATCATGGCATTAAGAATCAAGGCTATCCCAAACCTTCCAGCACCTTGGGCTCCGTCGCCCCCGGATACCATACCCGCATCGTTGATCCGCGCGGAAGGATCGCTGGAACCGCAGCCTGGCACCCGAAGGGAAACGGGCACACCCCCTTGGGATTGTTGATGACCACGTCTGCATCAGTCACTCCGTTTTGCCTCATCCACCAGGCATACTTCGTCTCAACGTGAGTGGCTGCCGGGTGTGGCCCGACGCGTGGGTTCGAAATGCTTGGAGATCCCTTGAGGAAATCATCGATAGCCGCCGTCGTGCCATCCGAACCGCTACTAATTCCAGCGGAAATATCATTCCCGCCAGCGTCGAATATTCGCCCGCTCGTGACCTTGCTCGGAAGGCCACTCATTGCATTTCCAGCAAACTCGGTGTCACAGTTGTGGACCAGGACCGGCGTGGCCCCTGCCAGCACATAGTACGTGTGGAGCTGCTCGACGGTGAGGTTGTAGGCGGTGGTCGGGTCGGTGCGGTAGTTGCGGACCGATTCGACGGTGGCTGTGTCGCCGTCGGGTGTCTGGAGCTGGTCGCCTGCGCGGAGCTCTGCTGCGGCGGTCCACCGTTGGGTGGTGGTGTTCCAGTACGGGTGGTGCTGGGTGGAGGTGAGGACGGCGGTCGACGCGGTGGCGCTTCCGGCTACCGCGGGCAGACTCAGGGCGCCTGTGGTGGTCAGTTTGAGGTCGGTGAAGTCCTTGTCGTCGGGGGTGGTGATGGTCTGTGTGACGTGTTCCCCAGTGGTGGTGCCGGTCTGGGGGTCGGTCGCGGTGACCTTGTCGCCTACGGCGAGTTGGTCGATCGGCTTGGTGGTTCCGTCAGCGAGAAGGACCTCGGTTCCGGCAGGGAAGCTGTTCGTACGGCACGCGGTGCGTGCCACCGCCGCCCCACCCTCACCGGCCTCCGCCGCGACCTCACCGATGGCCCCGCCCAGGGCTCCTGAGGCGGCGCCTTCGATGGCTCCGCCGGCTACCGCCTTGGCTTGACCTTCCAGCGAGTGGTCGGCGTTGCCGTCGAGGAGGTTGTTGAGTCCTGCTCCGATGGCCCCGGCTACGGCGCCGCACCCGGCTGCGGCTGCCACTGCGCTGGCGCCGCCGGTCGCGACCGCGCCGGCTGCTCCGCCCGAGAGACAGAGGGTTGTGGCCACTGTCTCGATCGTCATGACGACGATGGCTCGGACGATGGGGTGGTCGGTGGTGAAGTTGCGTGTCCGGGTGAGGCCGTTGCTGGCATGGCAGAGAGTCCCCGAGATCCAGCCGCCGCCGCACTTCTTGGTGCCGCGCCCGTTGCCGCTGCCTCCGGATCCCGCACCGTTGCTGCGAGTCGTCGCCGACGAGCTGACGTTCGAGGAGTGGGGGCGCGTGTTCTCTTCTACGATGTTGTCGTAGTTGGCTCCCTTCTCGACCGGGGTGATCCCACCCTCACACTCGTACATCCCGTTGCTGCACTCCTCGAAGTGCATGCCCGAGGGATCGGAGAGGTTGACGGGGTCGTTGTTGCTGTAGGCGTAGCCGTTCCACTGTTGCGGGCTGGCCGCGTCGAGGAGTAGATCGGGGTTGAGGAACCGTCCGGTGGTTGGCTGGTACTCGCGGGCGCCAAGGTTGGTGAGGCCGGTCGAGTCGTCCTTGGTGCCGCCGACGAAGCCCTTGTCGCCGGCCCAGGTGGCGGGGTCGGGCTGGGTTCCGCGGGGGTTGCCGAACGGGTCGGTGGGGCGACGG
This sequence comes from Saccharothrix sp. ST-888, assembly GCF_000955975.1. GTDB lineage: Bacteria > Actinomycetota > Actinomycetes > Streptomycetales > Streptomycetaceae > Kitasatospora. The sequence continues at coordinate 252 of NZ_JYJF01000230.1, read as the reverse complement.
GTGACGGTCTGGCTCGCGTCGGTGGTGATCTGGGCGCTGTTGGTGCCGTGCGGGTCGGCGGCCTGGTAGACCAGCTGGCCGCCACCGGTCGCCGCGGTGACGCGGGTGATGGTGAGGCCACCGGGCGAGCTGTAGTACCGCACGTCGGACATCGATCCGGATGCGGTGTCCAGGGTGAGCTCGTCCGCGCCGATGTTCAGCGTGGTCTTGCCCGGGTCTCGGCGGATCAGCTGGTTGCCGTCCGCGTCGTAC
>NZ_JYJF01000024.1 GCF_000955975.1 Saccharothrix sp. ST-888 | reverse complement strand
CGTCCGGGTGCGGTGCGCCCAGCAGTCGCGCCACCGCTCCCCGTGCGGTCACCAGGTCGAATCCGGCTGCGGTCAGCACAGCCGCCGCCCGGTCCTGCGGCTGGCCGAGGACGCCGAGCAGCAGGTGCTCCGTCCCGATGAAGTCGTGGCGCAGCCGCCGCGCCTCCTCGCGCGCCAGGACCACCGTCCGCCGCGCCCCTTCGGTGAATCGTTCGAACATGCTCAGTCCTCTCCCGCCCCGAAACCCCGTCGGGCGTACTTCTTGTGCACCGCCTGCCGGCTGACCCCGAGGCAGGCCGCGATCTCCTGCCAGGACCAGCCCAACCCCCGCGCATTCCCGACCTGTAGGTCCTCCAGCCGATCGGCCAGGTCCCGCAGCGCCCGGACCGCCCGCAACCCCACCGCCGGATCCCGGCTGCTCGCATCTGCCGCGAGCTGCTTCGTGTCGCTCATGCCGTCAACCTAGGTTGACGTCGCCCATCTGTCAACCAAAGTTGACAGACAGCCGCACAGCCGCACAGCCGCACAGCCCTACAGCCCTACAGCCGCACGACTCAAAGGCGGATGCGGAGCAGGCTCGAAGACCGGCCACGACACGGGACGGCCGAACGCAAAAGGCGGGGCGAGGACTCGAAAGTCCTCGCCCCGCCCCGGAACCCACCCGTCAGGGTGGGATCAGCGGATGATCCGGAAGGGGATCAGCTGCAGCCGCTGGTGGAGCCGCAGCCCTCGCAGAGGTAGCAGCTGCCGGCCCGGCGCATCTTGGTGCCGCAGGAGAAGCAGAGCGGCGCGTCGGCGTTGAGGCCCTGCTGGATCTCCAGCAGCTCGGTGGAGTTGTGGGCCTTGGCCGGCGCGGTCTTCGGCTGCTCGGCCACCGGCTGCTGGACGGCGGCCGGCTGGATGGCGACCGGCGCGGACTGGGCCAGGCCCTCCACGTCGACGTCCTCGGCCTCGAGCGGCTCGTAGGAGCCGGTCTCCAGGTGGCGCTGGCGCTCCTCGACGGAGTGGATGCCGAGCGCGGACCGGGTCTCGAAGGGCAGGAAGTCCAGCGCCAGGCGACGGAAGATGTAGTCCACGATGGACTGCGCCATCCGCACGTCCGGGTCGTCGGTCAGACCGGCCGGCTCGAAGCGCATGTTGGTGAACTTCGAGACGTAGGTCTCCAGCGGGACGCCGTACTGCATACCGACCGAGACCGCGATGGAGAAGGCGTCCATCATGCCCGCGAGGGTCGAGCCCTGCTTGGACATCTTCAGGAAGACCTCGCCCAGGCCGTCGTCCGGGTAGGAGTTGGCGGTCATGTAGCCCTCGGCGCCGCCCACCGTGAAGGAGGTGGTGATGCCGGGGCGGCCCTTCGGGAGGCGCTTGCGGACCGGGCGGTACTCGACGACCTTCTCGACCGCCGGCGCGGCGGCGGTCTTCTCCGCGACCGCGGGGGTCTTGGACTTGGCCGAGAGCGGCTGGCCCACCTTGCAGTTGTCGCGGTAGATGGCGAGCGCCTTGACGCCCAGCTTCCACGCCTCGAAGTAGATCTCCTCGATCTCCTCGACGGTGGCGCTCTCCGGCATGTTGACCGTCTTGGAGATGGCACCGGAGATCCACGGCTGGATCGCCGACATCATCCGCACGTGGCCCATCGCCGAGATGGAGCGCTCGCCCATCGCGCAGTCGAAGACCTCGTAGTGCCCGGACTTCAGACCGGGGGCGTCCACCACGTTGCCGTGCTCGGCGATGTGGGCGACGATCGCCTCGACCTGCTCGTCCAGGTAGCCGAGGCGCTTGAGCGCCCGCGGCACCGTGCCGTTGACGATCTGCATCGAGCCGCCGCCGACGAGCTTCTTGAACTTCACCAGGGCCAGGTCCGGCTCGACGCCCGTGGTGTCGCAGTCCATCATCAGGCCGATGGTGCCGGTCGGGGCGAGCACCGAGGCCTGGGCGTTGCGGAAACCGTTCTGCGCACCGAGGCGCAGCACGTCCTGCCAGGTGTCGGTGGCGGCGGCCCAGACCGGGGCGTCCAGGTCGTCGTGCGAGCGGGAGGCCGCGTCGGCGTCCGCGTGCTGCTGCATGACCCGCTGGTGCGGGGCGGCGTTGCGGGCGTAGCCGTCGTACGGGCCGACCACACCGGCCAGTTCGGCACCGCGGCGGTAGGCGGTGCCGGTCATCAGCGAGGTGATGGCACCGGCCAGGGCGCGGCCGCCGTCGGAGTCGTACGCGTGGCCGGTCGCCATCAGCAGGGCGCCGAGGTTGGCGTAGCCGATGCCGAGCTGGCGGTAGGCGCGGGTGGTCTCGCCGATCTTCTCGGTCGGGAAGTCGGCGAAGCAGATGGAGATGTCCATCGCGGTGATGACCAGCTCGACGACCTTGGCGAAGGTGGCGGCGTCGAAGGAGTCGTCGTCGCGCAGGAACTTCATCAGGTTGAGCGAGGCGAGGTTGCAGCTGGAGTTGTCCAGGTGCATGTACTCGGAGCAGGGGTTGGACGCGTTGATGCGGCCGGACTCCGGGCAGGTGTGCCAGTGGTTGATGGTCGAGTCGTACTGGATGCCCGGGTCGGCGCAGGCCCAGGCGGCCTCGGCCATCTTGCGGAACAGCTTCTTGGCGTCGACGGTCTCGATGACCTCGCCGGTCATCCGGGCGCGCAGGCCGAACTCGGTGCCGTTCTCGACCGCCGTCATGAACTCGTCCGAGACGCGGACGGAGTTGTTGGCGTTCTGGTACTGGACGGAGGCGATGTCGTCGCCGCCGAGGTCCATGTCGAAGCCCGCGTCGCGCAGCGCGCGGATCTTCTCCTCCTCCTTCACCTTGGTCTCGATGAAGGCCTCGACGTCCGGGTGGTCCACGTCCAGGACGACCATCTTGGCCGCGCGGCGGGTGGCGCCACCGGACTTGATGGTGCCGGCCGAGGCGTCGGCGCCGCGCATGAAGGAGACCGGGCCGGAGGCGTTGCCGCCGGAGGAGAGCAGCTCCTTGGAGGAGCGGATGCGGGAGAGGTTCAGGCCGGCGCCGGAGCCGCCCTTGAAGATCATGCCCTCTTCCTTGTACCAGTCGAGGATCGACTCCATGGAGTCGTCGACGGCCAGGATGAAGCAGGCGCTGACCTGCTGGGGCTGCTTGGTGCCGACGTTGAACCAGACCGGCGAGTTGAAGCTGAACACCTGGTGGAGGAGGGCGTGGGTCAGCTCGTGCTCGAAGATCTCGGCGTCGTCCGGGCTCGCGAAGTAGCCGTTCTTCTCACCGGCGGCGCGGTAGGTGAGCACCACGCGGTCGATGATCTGCTTGAGGCTCCACTCGCGCTGCGGGGTGCCGACGGCGCCGCGGAAGTACTTGGACGTCACGATGTTCACGGCGTTGACCGACCAGAAGTCGGGGAACTCGACGCCGCGCTGCTCGAAGTTGATCGACCCGTCGCGCCAGTTGGTCATGACGACGTCGCGCCGCTCCCAGCTGACCTCGTCATAGGGGTGGACGCCAGGGGTGGTGTAGATGCGCTCGATCCGAAGGCCATCCTTGGGCGCCTTGGCAGCCCCCTTCACAGCCTTGTCGGACTTCGACCCGCGTGCGGAACCGCTCGTCGTGTCTGTCACTTCTTCTCCTCCTCCTGGGCAAACGCCCCGGATGCCCCGATGCTTCCGGGCATCGCTGGCTCGCTTTTCCTGGTGTGCGGGCAGCCGGAGATGTCGGCGGCCTGTGCACGGTATGTGGTGTTCTGCGCACCGTTTCCGGGCGCGCGTCGGCCCCGACGGACCGACTGGTGCCGACCGGCCGTACTAGGGCGCGGCGGCGACGGACGGCACGGCTTCGGCGCCGTCCGCACTGAAGGGCCGCTCGGCGCGGAGTTCCGCGATGGCGGCCTCGAAGTCTTCAAGATCGTCGAAGGCGCGGTAGACCGAGGCGAACCTCAGGTACGCGACCACGTCGAGCTCCTTGAGCGGACCGAGTATGGCCAGGCCCACATCGTGGGTCGAGAGCTCGGCACTGCCACTGGCCCGCACGCACTCCTCGACCCGCTGGCCGAGCTGGGCCAGTGCGTCCTCGGTGACCGGCCGGCCCTGGCACGCCTTGCGGACGCCGGAGATGACCTTCTCCCGGGAGAACGGCTCGGTGACACCGCTGCGCTTGATGACCATCAGGGTGGCCGTCTCCACCGTGGTGAAGCGGCGACTGCAGTCAGGGCACTGGCGACGGCGGCGGATCGAACTTCCGTCATCGCTGGCGCGGCTGTCCACAACACGGCTGTCCGGGTGCCGGCAGAAGGGGCAATGCATCCCGAGGACTCCCAAGCAAGCGTGACAGCAGACCCCCACACTCTACGCGATGAACGAGGGTGAACCACAACTTGTGGGCCCAGACGAGGACACTAGCCACTAGATCTAGGTCTGGAGGCTCGCCACGCCGCTACGAGTCGAGATCTTCACAGGGAGTGAAATAGACTGTCGTCATCGAACATTTAATCGATGTACACCCAAAGCCTTGATCGAGTCAGCCGACTCCGAAATAATTCACTCGAACGTGTGTTTGGCGCAACCTTTCGATAGGTGCACCAGTTGAGCTGAACAAGAGGGAGAACGCCTGTCGAGAAGAGGGGCCGCCATGAACACCGTCGAAACCAAGAGCAACTCCATCCCGGTGCAGGAGCGTTCCGAGCGCACCATGGATCAGCAGAGCGTGGACCACAGCATGAGCCGTAGCGAAGACCAGCGCCTGGCCGGTGCCGCCCTGACCGGTCCGGCCGGATCGGGCCGCCTCCCGGACCAGCCGATCGAACACGCCGTCGCCCCGGACAGCACGCTCGGCGTCGCGGCCCCCACCCGCTCGCTCCCCGGCCGCCCCCCCGGCATCCGCACCGACGAGGCCGGGCTGACGGAGCGCCAGCGCCGGGTGATCGAAGTGATCAGGGACTCCGTCCAGCGCCGCGGCTACCCTCCGAGCATGCGGGAGATCGGCCAGGCCGTCGGCCTCTCCAGCACCTCCTCCGTCGCCCACCAGCTGATGGCCCTGGAGCGCAAGGGCTTCCTCCGCCGCGACCCGCACCGCCCCCGGGCGTACGAGGTCCGCGGCGTCGAGGTCGCCCGGCCGAACACCGCCGAGGCCGCCGGCCGCCCCTCCACCTCGTACGTGCCGCTGGTCGGCCGGATCGCCGCCGGCGGCCCCATCCTGGCCGAGCAGACGGTCGAGGACGTCTTCCCGCTGCCCCGCCAACTCGTCGGTGACGGCGAGCTGTTCGCGCTCACCGTGCGCGGCGACTCGATGATCGAGGCCGCCATCTGCGACGGCGACTGGGTCACCGTCCGCCGCCAGCCGGTCGCCGAGAACGGCGACATCGTGGCCGCGATGATCGACGGCGAGGCCACCGTCAAGCGCCTCAAGCGCGAGGACGGCAAGATCTGGCTGATGCCGCACAACCCGGCGTACGAGCCGATCGTGGGCGACAACGCCACCATCCTCGGCAAGGTCGTCGCCGTCCTCCGCCGCCTCTAGCCCTCCGGGCCGGTCAGGAGACAAGGGAGCAGCGCCAACAGGGGCGCGGGGAACTGCGCGAGACGGAAGGTACCGAGCCGCACCGACCTCCCGGCGGGGAAGTTGCACCGCCCCACAGGGGCACGAGGTGCAACCGGCCCACCGGGCCCGGCTGACGGCGATCACCTTCCGATTCGCGCAGTTCCCCGCGCCCCTGTTGGCGCGCGCCAGGCGCGCTAGGCGCCGCGCTTGGCGACCGGCCGGATGGGCGGGGCCGAGGCGTCGATGGCGGCCAGTGAGCGACGCACCTGGTTGCGGTCGGTGGTGTACCAGAAGTCCGGCATCGAGGAGCGGAAGAAGCCGCCGTAGCGCGCCGTGGCCAGCCGGGGATCGAGCACCGCGACCACACCGCGGTCGTCGGCCGCCCGGACCAGCCGCCCGGCGCCCTGCGCCATCAGCAGCGCGGCATGGGTGGCCGCGACCGCCATGAAGCCGTTGCCGCCCGCCTGCTCGACCGCCTTCTGCCGGGCACTCATCAGCGGGTCGTCCGGACGCGGGAACGGGATCCGGTCCATCACCACCAACTGGCAGGCGGAGCCGGGCACATCGACGCCCTGCCAGAGCGAGAGCGTCCCGAACAGGCAGGTCTGCGGGTCGGCGGCGAACTCCCGGATCAGCTCGCCCAGGGTGTCCTCGCCCTGCAGCAGGATCCGGTTGTCCAGGCGACCGCGCAGTGCCTCGGCCGCCGCCTGCGCGGCGCGCATCGAGGAGAACAGGCCGAGCGTACGACCGCCGGCCGCACCGATCAGCTCCTCCAGCTCGGCCAGCATCTCCGGCCGGTCCGGCTCCCGGCCGGGCGGCGGCAGGTGCTTGGCGACGTACAGGATGCCCTGCTTGGGGTAGGCGAACGGCGAGCCGACGTCGATCCCGCGCCAGTACGGCGGGGTGTCCTCGCCCTGCTCCTGCGCGGGCTCGCCCTCGGTGCGGACGTCCGGCAGCCGGCCCTCCCCCGGGAGGCCGACCGAGGCGGCGACCCCGTTGAAGTCGCCGCCCAGCTTGAGGGTGGCGGAGGTCAGCACGACCGAGCGCTCCTTGTAGAGGTTCTCCCGCAGCAGGCCGGAGACGCTCAGCGGGGCCACCCGCAGCGAGGCCGGGCCGAGGCCGTAGCGGTCGGGGCGCTCGATCCAGACCACGTCGTACTCGGACCCCGTGAGCAGCCGGTCGGCCGTCTCGTGCAGGGACTCGGCGGAGGCCATCGCCTGCTTGCGGACCGCGTCCTCGTCGGTGAGCGCGCGGTCGCGGGTCTCGCCGAGCGAGGTGATGATCTGGCGGCAGGCGTCGCGGATCCCGGCGACCGCGAAGGCCAGGTACTCGGGCAGCTCCTCGACCCGGCCGACCTGCGCGGTCTCCATCAGGCCGTGGTAGTTCTCGGCGGCGGCCTGGAGGGCGTCCACCGCCTTCTCGTTGGCCAGTCGGGCCGCCCGCTTGACCGCCCGGTTGACCGCGCCGACCGTCAGCTCGGCGGTGGCCGCGCCGGTCACCCGGTTCACCAGCTCGTGCGCCTCGTCGACGATCAGCATGGCGTGCTCGGGCAGCACCGGCGCGCCCTCGATCGCGTCGATCGCCAGCATCGCGTGGTTGGTCACCACCACGTCGGCCAGCTTGGCCCGCTCGCGCGCCTGCTCGGCGAAGCACTCCTGCCCGTAGGCGCACTTGGTGGCGCCCAGGCACTCCTTGGAGGTGACCGAGAGCTGCGCCCAGGCCTTGTCGGAGACACCGGGCGAGAGGTCGTCCCGGTCCCCCGTCTCGGTCTCGTCCGCCCACTCGCGCAGCCGCAGCACGTCCTGGCCGAGCTTGCCGGTGGGACCGCCGAGGGCGTCCACCGGGTCGAACAGGCCCTCGCCCTCCTCGCTCGGGGTGCCCTCGTTGGCCCGGTGCAGGCAGAGGTAGTTGGACCGGCCCTTGAGCATCGCGTACAGCGGGCGGCTGCGTAGCACGGGGTGCAGCGCCTCCACCGTACGGGGCAAGTCCCGCTCCACCAGCTGGCGTTGCAGGGCGAGGGTGGCGGTGGCCACCACCACCCGGTCGCCGTGGGCGAGCGCGGGCACCAGGTAGGCGAGGGACTTGCCGGTGCCCGTCCCGGCCTGGACGAGCAGGTGCTCGCCGTGTTCGACGGCGTCGGCGACGGCCTCGGCCATCGCGGCCTGGCCGGGGCGCTCGACACCGCCGACGGCGGTGACGGCGGCGTGCAGCAGCTCCGGGACGAGGGCTCGGGAGACGGGCTCCGGGGCCTCGGGCGCGCCGGGCAGGGGCTGGGGTGCGGAGTCGTTGGTCATGGCACTCCAACCCTACGGCGCGGGAGTGACAGTCCGGTCCCGCCCGGCCAGGGCCTGGCTCGGCAGCGTGCTGGGGGCGCCCGGGTGCAGGGCGTTGTCGACCTGGCCGTGCACGGCGGCGTGCGGCCGCTGGGGGCGGTCGCGGTAGCCGTCCAGCAGCAGGCGGTTGCGGTTGAGGCAGAGGCGGTCGATCCGCGGGGTGAAGAGGTCGAAGAGCTTGAAGCGGTCGGCGAGCTCGGGGAAGCGGCGCTGGTGGGCCAGGATCCGCTCGCTCAGCAGGGTCCAGAACTCGTCCTCGGGCACGCCCAGCTGCCGCTCGACCAGCGGGGCGAGATAGCGGTAGACGCCGACGAAGAGGCCGGAGTGCAGGAACTGGCAGAGGTACTCGGGGGGTTCGCGGAGCAGGACGGCCGCCACCTCGGCGGGGAGGTCGGCGAGTTCGGGCAGGTCCTGGTCGGTGATGTTGACGTCGTCGACGAAGTCCTTGACGGCCAGGCGCACCGGGCGGTCGCACGCGTCGAAGACCACGATGGCGTTCTCGCCGTGCGGGGAGAAGACGGTGCCGTACTGGTAGAGGAAGTGCAGCAGCGGCGGCATCATCACGGCGAACAGCCGGCGCAGCCAGTCCCGGGCGGGCAGCCCGGAGCGGGCGACCAGTTCGGTGACCAGCGCGCGGCCGTCGGATCCGGTGGAGAGCAGCGCGGCCAGGGTACGGGCCCGCTCCCCCGGCCGCAGCCGGGGGCCCAGCGGTTCGCGCCAGATCGCGCCGAGCAGCTCCTTGTACTGGTAGGGGACCTCGGGCAGGTCGCGGTAGAGCGGGTGGTCCACCGCGACCGAGGCGATCTCGCCGAGCAGGATCACCCGGCACTCGTCGCGCAGGAAGGGGTCGTTGTCGCGCAGGCCGTGGATCCAGGCGGTGACGGCGGGGGCGGCGAGGGTGCGCTCGGTCGGCAGTCCCCGCCAGACCAGGGTGTTGAGGATGGAGAGCGGCAGCTTGACGGTGCAGCGCTCGGGGTGGCTGAGGTTGAAGAAGCTGCGGATGGACTGCTGGGGCAGCCGCAGGTTGCCGTCGCTGGGCAGCGGCACGATCAGCCCGGCGGCGATCTGCGGGGCGAACAGCGGGAGGATCACCTCGTCCCACTGCCAGGGGTGGACGGGCAGCAGGTGGTACTCCTCGGCCCGCTCGCCGAGGACCGCGCGGAAGTCCTCGGGGGCGTCCAGCTCGCGCCGGTAGAGGCCGGCCGGTCCCCGGTACTGGGCGAGGCTGCGGTGGACGGCGAGCCAGGGCAGCCGCTGCGGGGTGCGGGCCTCGGGGGCCCACTCGGCGGTGTCGCGGGCGGAGAACCCGATCCGGCCCTTGTTCGGGACGATCCAGGGGTGGCCGCTCTGCCGGCCCTCCAGCTCGACGTGGCCGAGGTCGGCGAGTTCGGCGGCGGTCAGTTCGGTGGCGAGCTGGCGGGTGTCGGCGAGCAGCGTGGCGGTGAGTTCGCGGAGCAGGTGGCCGAGGGTGTCCCCGGAGAGTCCGAGGGTGTGCCGGGCGTGCTGGAGAAAGCGCAGCGGGTCCGCCTCGGCGGTGGAGGTGATCGAGTCCGGGTCGACCTGCCAGCTGCCGTAGGCCCCGCGCCGGGCGGTGTACCGGTAGTCGGCGGTGGGGAGTTCCAGGCGGTAGCCGTCCGTCTCCGGTACGGGGGTGATCAGGTCCTCGTACGCGAACTCGCCGAGCATCTTGGCCAGCATCGCCCGGCAGGCCCGCTGCCAGTGCTCCTCGGTGAGCTGCGCAGGCCGATGGAGCAAGGGCCCCTCGCCCCCGATGTCGGGCGGGGAGGGATGGTCAGCGGGTTGGTGTTGCGGCACGGTTCCCCTCCTGGGGTCGTGGAAGGACGGCGGTGGCGGTGGGCGGGGCGAAACTGGTCCAGGCGGCGCGCGCGGGCAGCCGGTGCACGGTCTTGCCGGCCACGGCGTTGAGGATGACGGCCGCGCGGTGGGCGCCGAGGCCGAGGTCGGGGGTGCCGACGCCGTGCGAGTGCAGTTCGGCGTTCTGGACGTAGAGGCCGCCGGTCAGCCGGGGCTTGGTGGCCACCCGGTGGTCGAGGTCGACCCGGTAGCGGCCCTGCTCGTCCCAGTCGATCAGCTCGGCGATCGGGTCGAGGGCGGCCGGGCGTTCGGCGCGGTAGCCGGTGGCGAGGACGACGGCGTCGGTGCGGACGGTGTGCTCGGTGCCGGAGTCCAGGTGGCGGCAGCTCAGTTCGAAGCCGCCGCAGGGGCCGGCCAGGGTGTCGATGACGGCGGTGCCGGGGATGATCTCGACCGGGTCGGCGTCGATCGGGCGGCCGATGGTGCGCTCGTACAGGTGGTCGTGGATCTCGGCGAGGGTCTCGGCGCTGGCGGCCTTGTGCAGCTGCCACTGGGACTGGACCAGGCGGTCGCGGACGGCGGGGGCGAGGGCGTGGAAGTAGCGGGTGTAGTCGGGGGTGAAGTGTTCGAGGCCCAGCTTGGAGTACTCCATGGGAGCCAGCGCCCTGGTCCGGGTGAGCCAGCGCAGCCGGGTGCCGTCGCCGGCCCGGGTGCGCAGCAGGTCGAGGAAGACCTCGGCGCCGGACTGGCCGGAGCCGACCACGGTGATGTCCCGCGCCCCGGCCAGCGACCGGCGCTTGGTCAGGTAGTCGGCGGAGTGCCAGATCCCGGGGTTGCCGCGCAGCGCGGCGAACGGCTCCGGGTGGACGGGGCGGGTGCCGACGCCGAGCACCACGTTGCGGGCCCACACCCGGCCCGCCGAGGTCTCGGCCCGGAACAGCTCGTCCGCCGCCGACCAGTGCAGGGCCGTGACAGCGGTGGCGAAACGGCAGTTGACCAGCCGTTCGGCGGCCCAGCGGCAGTAGTGGTCGTACTCGCGGCGGGCCAGCTGGAAGCGCTCGGCGAAGTAGAACGGGAAGAGCCGCTGCTGCTCCCGCAGGTAGTTGAGGAAGGACCAGGGGTTGGTGGGGTCGACCAGCGAGACCAGGTCGGCCAGGAACGGGACCTGCATCCGCGCTCCGTCCACCAGCATCCCCGGGTGCCAGCTGAACTCCGCTCTGGCCTCGCAGAACAGCGAGCTGAGGCCGCCGACCTGGTCGGCCAGCGCGGCCAGGGACAGGTTGAACGGGCCGAGGCCGACCCCGAGCAGGTCGTACGGCTCGGGCTGCAGGTTGTCCATGGTGTCCAAGGGGGCTAGGAGCGGGTGCGGCGGCGGATCATCAGCGCCGCGCGCTTGGTGGGCAGGTCGAGTTCGGTGGCGCGTTCGAACCCGGCGTTCGCGAAGGCCCGGACGGAGCGCGTGTTGCGGACGTCCGGTTCGGCCAGGACCCGTCGGCAGGCGGGCCGGACGGCGAGGATGTGGTCGGCGAGGGCGGCCAGCAGGACGGCGCCCAGGCCCCGGCCGCGCGCGCCGGCCGCGAGCAGCAGGTGCACCCCGATGTCGTGGTGCCGGGCCGGGTAGTACCCGGCGAGCGGGTCACGGTCGGCGCGGTAGATCTCCCAGTAGCTCATCGGGAGTCCGTCGAGCAGGCCGAGGCAGGGCAGGCTGCGGCCGTCGCCGTCGAGCTGGGCGCGCAGGTGCCGTTCGGTGACCTCCGCCGGTCCGGCCAGCTCCCAGAAGTCGGCCACCTCCGGGTCGTTCATCCAGGCGGCCAGCAGCGGCAGGTCGTGCGGCAGCCGGACCGGGCAGAGCCGGAACTCCCCGGCGGCGGTCTGCACCGGCCCCCGTGCGGCGACCTCCGTCAGCCCCGGACGGGCGGCGCGGACGGCCCTCACCGGCTCGCGACCGGGTTGGGGATGTCCACGTACACGGACTGGGTGGCGACCGGGCCGACCAGTTCGTCCATCCCGTGCAGTCGGGTGAGCAGGTTGGCCTTGCAGTGCAGGAAGGGTTCGTCCAGCAGCAGTTCCGGCATGCCGGAGCCGGTGGCCGCCGCCTGCGGTCCGGCCAGGAAGCCGCGCAGGGCGGCCAGCAGCACGCCCTCGTCGGCCAGCCCCTGCGAGCCCAGGGCGCCGATCAGGCCGAGCACGTGGTTGATGCCGAGGTAGTACGCGAAGTGCTTGTCGATCACCTTGTCGTCGACGAAGGTGTCGCTGTGCGCGCCGATGCCGGGCAGCCGGGCGGCCAGCCGGGCGGCGTGCGAGGTGCGGAAGTAGTAGCCCTGGTTGTCGCGGTAGCGTCCGCCGACCGGCCAGCCGTCCTCGTCCAGCAGGACCAGGCTGTTCTGCTGGTGGGCCTCCAGGGCGATGCCCGCCCGGCCGTCCAGCCAGAGCACCGGGAGCACCATGGCGTCCAGGTAGCGCAGGAACCACTCGCCGGCGACCGTCTGCGTCGGACGTCCGCTGCGGACGGCCAGGCCGCGCAGCAGGTCGCCGAGCCGGGACGGCAGTCGGCTGCCCGCGCCGATCGGCCGCTCGGCGACCAGCCCGGCCACGCAGAACACCTGTTCGGCGGGGCCGAAGGGCTGGCTGCGCAGCACGGTGTCCAGGCCGTTCGGGTCGCCGAGCGCGGGGAGGTCGACGCCGATCCAGGCGGGGTCGCGGACGATGTCGAAGCCGGGGTGCACGGCCCGCCACTCGGCGCCGAGGCCGCTCTCCAGCAGCCGGTGCACCTCCACGCCCCGGTGCAGTTCCTTGCGCAGGTTCTCCCGGCGGGAGTTGGTGATCCGCAGGCCGAGCGAGAGCTTGAGCATCCAGGGCCGGCCCGGACGGCAGACCGTGCGGACGGAGGAAGTGGGGTGCCACAACTCCCCCTGTGCGCCGAGGTCGTGGAGCCGTCCGCACTCCAGCAGTCCGGCCACCTCCGGGCGCAGCGCCAACTCCCGCGCCTGCCAGGGGTGCAGTGGCAGGGCGGCGGTGCCGGGCGGCAGCAGGGAGCGGTCGCCGAGCAGGCGGGCGGTGAGGACGTCGGCGGGCACTCCGGCCGCCGAGTCGGCGGCGAGCAGCTCGCGGTCCACGGCGTACCAGTGCAGCCGGAAGGCGCCGTGCAGTTCGGGCGAGTAGGCGGCGCTCTGGGCCGGGCCCAGGCCGTCGCGGCTCTTCGGGGTCGGGTGCAGCGGGTGGCCGAGCAGCAGTGCCTGTTCGGCCTGCAGGAAGGGCCAGTCGGTCGCCTCCTCGGCCCGGCGGCGGTAGGCGAGCACGTCGGCGGTGCGGACCACGGAGTCGGCGACCCGGGCGGCGAGGTCGGCGATCTGTCCGGGGTCGGGCCGCTCGGCGGCGGCGCTGGCGACCAGCGCGGCGAGGGTGACCGCGTCGACGGGGGTGCCCTCGCCGCCCTCCCCCTCCAGGGTGGCCGGCCCGTCCAGGGTGGCGGCGCCGAAGCGGTGCCAGCCACAAGCCGACCAGTACCGTACGGGCGCTGCCAGCCGGGCCGCGCCGCCCAGGACCGGGATCCGCAGCAGCCCGTCGGGCCCGGGTGCCGCCCCGGTCTCCCGGACCCAGCAGCGCAGCAGGCTCTCCACGGCGGCGTGCTCGGCGGCCACCGCCGGATCGGGGTGGAGCAGCGGGTCGGGGGCGGCACTCTGGCGGGGGAGGCCGGCGGGCGGGGCTCCGGTGAGGGCGGTGCTCAAGGCTGCTCCTTGGGGCGCGTGGGGCTGCGGACGCGAGCGGTCGCGGGCGCGGGGAGTCATGGGGGTGCGCGGGCCGCGCGGCGCGCCTCCGGCAGGCGACAGGTAAGGGGTACCTACCCCTGACGGGTGATCACAAGATCGGCTCACTCGTTCCGGTGAATACCGCCAGATCACTCATCCCTGGGGGTGAGTGATCTGAGGTACTGGCCGACGGACCGGCGCCCGGGTCACGGATCGGTGACCATCGGTCGGTCCGGGCAACCAGGGGTCGGCGGTGCCCGTCATGCTCCGGGGTGGGAGACTCACAGGGCCCGGTGTGCGTTCCCGGGCCGCTCGACCGGAGAGCCACGGGGGGAACGGCTATGTCATCGATACGTCGTACGGCCTGCGCTGCGCTGGCCGCGGCAACGCTGTTCACGGTCGCCGGGTGCGGCAGCGACGGGGGGAGGACCGCCGCGCCGGCCGCGAGCGACTCGGCCTCCGCCGGGCCCGGCGGCAAGCTGCACCTGCCGTCCGGCCTGCCCTCGGGCCTGCTGGACGGGCTGCCGAAGAGCTGGGACGAGCTCAAGAAGTGGAAGTACGACGACTGGGACCGCTGGGCGTCCAAGCACGTCTTCAACAATCCGGTCGTCCGGGACCTCTGGAACCCGGAGAAGATGAAGAGCGCCCAGCCACAGCAGCCCGAGCCGGTCGCCACCCAGCCGCCGGCCGACGCCGGGGTGACCGACCCCGATCCCGCGCCGGTCCAGGCGGTTGCGGTGCCCCGCCCGTACACCAGGTACGCGGCCTCCGGGAAGGTCTTCTCGACCGCGCCCGGCGGCGGCACCGGCCAGTGCTCGGCCACCGTGGTGGCCGACCCGGCGCACCCGGGGAAGAGCAACCTGGTCTGGACCGCCGGGCACTGCGTGCACGAGGGCAAGGGCGGCGACTGGTTCAAGAACATCATCTTCGTTCCGGCCTACAACAGTTCGGGCGCGGCCGGCTCCGGCCACAAGGCCGCACCGCAGGACGTCGCACCGCTCGGCATGTGGTGGGCCGACAACGTCATCACCTCGCCGCAGTGGACGGCCGAGGGCGGCCACAGCGGGAACGCGGCGAACCAGTACGACTTCGCGGTGCTGAAGGTGCACAACCCGGACGGGAACGGCAGGTCGCTGGAGGAGACGGTCGGCACCGCGCTGCCGGTCTGGTTCGACGCGCCGCGCGACCAACTGTCCATCTCCGCCTGGGGCTACCCGGCGGTGAAGCCCTTCGACGGGCAGGAGCTTGACCGGTGCGACGGCGGAAAGCCGGCCCGGCTCTCCTTCGACCCGAAGCGGCCGTCGATGATGACCATCGGCTGCACCATGACCGCGGGTTCCAGCGGCGGCGGCTGGTTCGCCACCATGCCGGACGGCCGCCAGGCCCTGGTCAGCAACACCTCGATCGGCACCCTGGACCACACCTCGCTCAGCGGTCCGTACCTGGAGGGCGTGGCCAGGCAGGCCCTCGACTACATCGGCAAGAAGTGACCACCGGGCGGCAGTTGACCGCTCGTATCAGTACACGGGGAACCCTCATGAACACCACCACGCACGCCACCAGCACGCGCCGCCGTGCCGGGCTGACCGCCGCCGTCGCCACCGCGCTGGCACTGACCGCCACCGCCTGCGGCCCGGACGACAAGGGCGGCTCCTCCCCGCAGGCGGCCGCCTCGCCCTCGGTGACCGCGACCGCCAGTGCCGGCAAGGGCGGTCTCGACCTGGCCAAGGCCCTGCAGAACCTCAAGAACTGGAGCGCGGACGACTGGGCCAAGTGGGCCCAGTCGCACGGCTTCAAGCCCGAGGCGATCAAGGGCTTCTGGGACCAGGCCAAGATGGAGGCCGCCAAGGGCATGGAGAACCAGGAGGCGGGCATCCAGTCCAGCCGGACGGCGCCCGAGAACGACCCGCAGCCGACCGTGATCCAGGCCAAGCCGCAGGCACACCCGTACACGCCCGGCACCGCCGTGCTCGGCAAGATCTTCATGACCGTCAGCGCGGACGAGGCCGCGGTCTGCTCCGGCACCGTGATCAGCGACCCGGCCCACCCGGGGAAGAGCAACCTGGTCTGGACGGCGGCCCACTGCCTGCACGGCGGCAAGGGCGCCGACTGGTTCAAGAAGATCAGCTTCGTCCCCTCCTTCAACCGCAGCGGCGCCGCGAGCAACGGCAGGCGCGTCACCGAGCAGCAGGTCGTCACCCCGTACGGCGTGTGGGACACCGACTACGCGGTGGTCCCGCCGCAGTGGACCGAGGAGGGCGGCGAGCGCGGCGGCCCGGTCAGCCAGTACGACTTCGGGGTCATCCGGGTGCACAACGAGGACGGCAGCGGCCGCTCGCTGGAGGAGACCGTGGGCAGCTCGGTCCCGGTCTGGTTCAACGCCCCGCGCAACCAGATCACCGGGGTCTCCGCGTACGGCTACCCGCAGGCCGCGCCGTTCGACGGCCGCGAGCTGGAGCACTGCGACTCCGCCGTCCCGCCCGCCCGGCTCTCCTTCGACGCCGGCCGCCCGACCATGTACAACATCGGCTGCACGATGACCGGCGGCGCCAGCGGCGGCGGCTGGTTCGTCACCAGGAACGGCAAGCCCGCGCTGATCAGCGAGAACTCGATCGGTCCGCGCCCGGCGGGCTGGATGGCCGGTCCCTCGCTGGGTGACGAGGCCCAGTCGGTGTTCAACTACATCAGCAGCAAGCAGAACTGAGCACACGCCGAGGGCCCCGACCGCCCGATGGGACGGTCGGGGCCCTCGGCCCGTCTGCGGGGGTCAGCTCTGCGCGACGACCGCGAAGCGCCCCAGCTCGGCCGCCAGTTCGGCGGAGACCTTGGCGCGCAGCAGCGTCCCGTCACCGGTGTGCTCGGTGTCGAGCAGCTCGCCCTCGGCGTGCACCCGGGAGACCAGGTCGCCCCTGGTGTACGGCACCAGGGCCTGGACCTCGATCGCGGGGCGCGGCAGCTCGTCGTCGATCAGCTGCAGCAGCTCCTCCATACCGAGACCGGTACGGGCCGAGACCACGATGGCGTGCGGCTCACGGCGCAGCAGGCGCTGCAGGACGTGCGGATCGGCGGCGTCGGCCTTGTTGATCACCACGATCTCCGGCACGTTCTGTGCCTCGACCGAGACGACCACCTCGCGGACGGCGGCCAGCTGGGTCTCCGGCTCGGGGTGCGAGCCGTCCACCACGTGCAGGATGAGGTCCGCGTCGGCGACCTCCTCCATGGTCGAGCGGAACGCCTCGACCAGGTGGTGCGGCAGGTGCCGGACGAAGCCGACGGTGTCGGCCAGGGTGTAGACCCGGCCGCTCGGGGTCTGCGCCCGGCGCACGGTCGGGTCCAGGGTGGCGAACAGCGCGTTCTCCACCAGCACGCCCGCGCCGGTGAGCCGGTTGAGCAGCGAGGACTTGCCCGCGTTGGTGTAGCCCGCGATGGCGACGGAGGGGACCTGGTTACGACGGCGCTCCTGGCGCTTGGTGTCGCGGCCCTTCTTCATCTCGGCGATCTCCTTGCGGAGCTTCGCCATCTTCTCGCGGATCCGGCGCCGGTCCGTCTCGATCTTGGTCTCACCGGGACCACGGGTGGCCATACCGCCGCCGGAGGAGCCGGAGCCGCCACCACCCATCTGCCGGGAGAGCGACTGACCCCACCCGCGCAGTCGCGGCAGCATGTACTGCATCTGCGCGAGCGAGACCTGCGCCTTGCCCTCTCGGGACTTGGCGTGCTGGGCGAAGATGTCCAGGATCAGCGCCGTCCGGTCGACGACCTTGACCTTGACGACGTCCTCGAGGTGGATCAGCTGGCCCGGGGTGAGCTCACCGTCGCAGACGACGGTGTCGGCGCCGGTGGAGGCGACGATGTCGCGCAGCTCCAGCGCCTTGCCGGAGCCGATGTAGGTCGCGGCGTCCGGCTTGTCACGGCGCTGGATCACGCCGTCGAGAACCTGCGAACCGGCCGTCTCGGCCAGTGCGGCGAGCTCGGCCAGGGAGTTCTCGGCCTCTTCCGCCGTGCCGTCCGTCCACACGCCGACGAGTACCACCCGCTCCAGGCGGAGCTGGCGGTACTCGACCTCGGTGACGTCCTCGAGCTCGGTGGAGAGACCGGCGACACGACGCAGTGCGGCACGCTCGCTGCGGTCGTACTGCTCGCCGTCGAAGTGCTGGTCGAGGTCCTCGTCGATCGCCGCGAGGTCCTCGTCCATGAGGGCTTCCGCCTTCAGGCCGGCGAGCCGACGAGCGGACTCACTGGAATTGCTGCGGCTGTCGAACGTGGAGGTCATCTCATCCTTTGCATGTCGGGAGGGCCGGTGCGCAGCCTTGCGCACCCCGGAGCCTGCCCAGAATCCCGCCTCTGCTATCGGACGACGGTGGTGAGCTACCCCTGCAGGCCATGGTCTGCACCGGCACTACTGCGTACCGGTGAACGCCGTGGACCGGCCGTGAATTCCCCTGAATGGTCGCATGCCGGACGTGGGCGGGTCATCCCCATTTCGCCTCGGCAGCCCCGCCCGGTAGACGTCGTACACCCCGGAGACCCGCAGCATCGCCCGCATCACCAGGGGCAGCGTCTCGGGGGTGGGCAGCTCGACGGTGTAGCTGTGCCGCACCCTCAAGTCCTGCGGGGGCTCCACGGCGGCCGAGACGATGCCGATGCCCTCGGCCGACATCACGGCGGTCAGGTCGGCCAGCAGCCGGGGCCGGTTCAGCGCCAGGGCCTCCAGGGTGACCCGGAAGCCGCAGGGCGGACAGACCCCGGCCACCCAGACCGGCGCCAGCGGGCTGCGGCCCGCCCCGCGCAGCCGCTCCTCCGCCGGGCAGCCGACCCGGTGCACCGCGAACGCGCCGCCCCTGATCTCGTACCCGACCACGTCGTCCGGCGGCACCGGCGTGCAGCAGCGGGCCAGGCGCACCGGCACGCCCGAGCGCCCCGGCACGGCCACCGGGGAGCGCTCGCCGCGGGCCGCGGCGGGGGCCGGCGGGACACCCGGCGGCCGCTCCGCGGGCGGACCGGCGGGCGGAGCCGCGGCGGCGCCCGGGACACCGGCCGGGTGCTCGGCCAGCCAGCGCTCGATGGCGAGCCGGGCCGCCGGCGTCCGGGCGCACTCCAGCCACTCGGGCGCCGGCCCCGAGGGCTCGCCGCCCGGCCCCGGCCCCGCCTGCTCGGTGAGGACGGCCAGCACGTCGCCGTCCCGGAGCACCGTGGAGAGCGCGACCAGCCGGCCGTTGACCCGGGCGCCCAGGCAGCGGTGTCCCGTCCCCTCGCCGAGCAGGTACGCCGCGTCCACGCAGCTGGCGCCGGCGGGCAGCTGGAGGGTCACGCCGTCCTCGGTGACGGCGGTGATCTCGCGGTCGGCGGTGAGGTCGGCGGTGAGGGCGGACCAGAAGGTGTCCGGATCCGGGGTCTCCTGCTGCCACTCCAGCAGTCGGCGGAGCCAGCCGGGGCGGGCCGGATCCGCCCCCTCGGTCCGCTCCGAGTCGCCGGGCTGACCGCCCGGGACCAGCGGGTCCCCCAGGGCGACCACGCCGAACTCGGCCACCCGGTGCATCTGCCGCGTCCGCACCAGCACCTCCACCACCTCGCCCCCGGGCGCCGAGACGGCGGTGTGCAGGGACTGGTAGAGGTTGAACTTCGGTACCGCGATGAAGTCCTTGAACTCGCCCGGCAACGGTGTCCAGCAGGTGTGCAGCTCGCCGAGGACGGCGTAGCAGTCGGCGTTCTCCTCGACCGTCACCAGCAGCCGGCCGAAGTCGGCGGGCTGCAGCCCCTGCGGCAGGCCGTCCGGACCGGCGGCGGCCGCGCGCTTGAGCAGGATGCGGTGCACCGAGACGCAGTGCCGGGCCCGGACGGTGACGCTCGCCGTCACCCCCGACTCGGCCAGCTGGCGGGTGAGCGCCTGGGCGAAGGGCTGGAGCAGGCCGTCCGGCTCCGCCTCGTGGGCCGCCACCAGGGCGCGGGTGCGGGCGTGCTCCTCCGGGTGCAGGGTGGCGAACACGATGTCCTCCAACTCGGCCTTCAGCACCTGGATTCCGAGCCGCTCGGCCAGCGGGATCAGCACGTCCCTGGTGACCTTGGCGATCCTGATCCGGCTGGCGGGCTTCATATGGCGGATCGTCCGCATGTTGTGCAGCCGGTCGGCCAGCTTGATCACCATGACCCGCACGTCGTCCCCGGTGGCCACCAGCATCTTGCGGAAGGTCTCGGCCTCGGCGGCGGCACCGAAGTCGACCTTCTCCAGCTTGGTGACACCGTCGACCAGATACGCCACCTCGGGACCGAACTCGGCGCTGACCTGGGCCAGCGTCATCTCGGTGTCCTCGACCGTGTCGTGGAGCAGCGAGGCCACCAACGTGGTGGTACCCGCCCCGAGTTGGGCCAGGATCATGGTGACGGCGAGCGGGTGCGTGATGAACGGCTCGCCGCTCTTGCGGAGTTGACCCCGGTGGCTCGCCTCGGCCGTCCGGTACGCCCGGCTGAGCAGGGTCAGGTCGGCTTGCGGGTGGTGGCGGCGGTGCGCCTCCACGATCGGCTCGATCGCGTCGGGGACCGGCGTACGGCCGGTGGCGAGCAGGGCGGCCCGCCCGGCCCGGCCGAGCGCGGCGCGACCGAACGAGGCCCGGTTCATCCGCACGGGCGGGCCGGGGGGCTCGTCGTGACGGCCGACGACGTGCTGGCCGATCGGGGGTAGGCCTACTGCTGACTGACCGGTCAGGGGCCGGCCCGCGTCGATGGTCATCTGCACCTCCGGCAGCGATCACCGGAGCGGCTCCCGACCCCGGTGGTCCATGCTACCGAGCACAACACGTTCCGCGATGCCTTGCTTCCCACCCGTCACCGAGATCACCCGATCGGGCGGATTCAGCCGTCCCGTAACGGGGCAAAGCGGAACACTCGCTCCGGCGAGCAAGCGCTCACCGCCTCAGGCACACGGCGATCAGCCCGGCAGGTCGCCCAGCCAGGCCGGGTCGATCGTGCCGCTGGCGACGATCTCCGCCGGTCCGGTCTTCTCGACCCGGCCGTCCGGGTGCTCGGTGATCATCAGGCGTCCGCCCAGCACATCCACGGTGTAGGTGACCGCCTCGCCGGTCAGCGCCGGGTCCAGCCCGTCCCGCCGCGCCGCGGCGACCGCGACGGCGCAGGCGCCGGTACCGCAGGACCGCGTCTCGCCCGAGCCCCGCTCGTGCACCCGCATGGCGACGTGCTTCGGCCCGCGGTCCACCACGAACTCGACGTTGACGCCCTCGGGGTACGCACCCTCGGGCGTGGTGCGCGGCGCCGCCAGCAGATCGCCCGCCTGGTCGAGGTCGGCGACGAAGGCGACCGCGTGCGGGTTGCCCATGTTCACGTTCAGGGCGGGCCAGCTGCGGCCGCCGACCGCGACCTCGATCCCGTCGGGGCCGGGCAGCCGCACCCGGCCCATGTCCACGGTGACCTCGCCGGGCGTGCCGTCGGCGGCGTCCTCGGCGATCACCACCTGCCGCACCCCGGCCCGGGTCGCGACCGCCAGCGGCCCCGGCTCGGCCAGCCCGGCGTGGACCAGGTAGCGCGCGAAGACCCGCACCCCGTTGCCGCACATCTCGGCGATCGAACCGTCGGAGTTGCGGTAGTCCATGAACCACTCGGCCCGGTCGGCCTGCCCGGCGGCGGCCGGGTCGGCCGCGGAGCGCACCACCCGCAGCAGCCCGTCACCGCCGATGCCGGCCCGGCGGTCGCACAGCCGGGCGACCACGGCCGGACCGAGGTCCAGCAGGCCGTCCGGGTCGGGGACGATCACGAAGTCGTTCTGGGTCCCGTGGCCCTTGAGGAAGGGCAGGCCCGTCACGGTAGCGGAAGCACTCACAGTGCCGATGGTACTGACCGGTCGCACGCCCCGGTCACCCCGTCCGGCCTGCGAGCGGCTCGCCCGGGCCCGGGGGCCCACCGGGGCCTCAGCCGCTGAGGTGGACGACCCGCCAGACCGCCAGCACCACCGAGACGACCGCGACCAGGGTGTAGACCGCGATGGCCCGGCGGCTGGCCCGCCGGCCGGTGCCCCGGCGCGGCAGTCCGGGCCACTTGTACCCGGCGACCCTGGCCGCCATCGCACCCCAGCCGACCGAGGCGGCGGTGAGCAGCAGACCGAGCATCCCGATCATGGCCGAGGCGCTGTCGCTCGAACCGAAGGCGAGCGGGAAGGCGAACATCAGCGAGCCGAGGGTGGCGACCAGGACGATCGGCAGGATCTGCCACCAGCGCAGCCTGCGCCGGGGCCGGATCTCCCGCTCGTGCACCACACCGGGCGCCGCCAGGTCCGTGATCGCGGGCAGGGCGACGGCGTACGAGGTGGTCGGCACGGCCAGTTCGGGCAGCGTGATCTCGGCGCTCTCGTCGGCGCCGTTCGGCAGCTGCTCGATCTCGGGGCCGGTACCCGGCGACACGCCGCCTCCCCTGACGGTTCGACACGAGCTCGGGGACTCGTGAACGGTGAGGTCGGCCAGCGTGACTGACCTCAGATGCTCTCGATGATGGCATGTCCGGGGATTGCCACAGGGCGTCCCGAGGGTTCGGCGGGTGATCCGTGGCCAGGACGTGATGCGGCCGTAACCGCCGGTTCGCCATGCACATGCAGGTGCATCGCCCAATGGCCGGAATCGACCCGGTCTGAGGCCGAATCAGGTCAGCGGCGGTTCCCGGCTCAGCCCGCGATCAGTTCCAGCGACCGTCCGAGCAGCTCGACCGGGTCCGCCCCGGCGGGCCGGTCCAGCCAGTGGATCCGGTCGTCCCGGCGGAACCAGGACTCCTGGCGGCGGGCGAACCGCCTGGTCGCCCGGACCGTCTCGGCGCGCGCCTCGTCCTCGGTGCACTCACCCGCGAAGTGGTCGAGCACCTGCTGGTAGCCCAGCGCCCGGCCGGCCGTCCGGCCCTCGCGCAGACCGAGCTTCTCCAGTGCCCTGACTTCGTCGAGGAGTCCCGCCGCCCACATCCGGTCGACCCGCAGCTCGATCCGCTCGTCCAGCTCGGGACGCGGCACCCGGACGCCGATCTGGACCGTCTCGTACACCGAGTGGTGACCCGGCAGGTTGGCCGTGAACGGGCGGCCGGTGATCTCGATGACCTCCAGCGCCCGGACGATCCGGCGGCCGTTGCTCGGCAGGATCGCCTCGGCGGCGGCCGGGTCGAGGCCGGCGAGCCGGCCGTGCAGCACACCGGATCCGGACTCCGCCAGCTCCTCCTCCAACCGGGCCCGCACCCCGGCGTCGGTGCCCGGGAACTCCATCTCGTCGATCGCCGCCCGGACGTACAGGCCGGAGCCGCCGACCAGGACCGGGGTCCGCCCGGCCGCGAGCAGCCGGTCGATCTCGGCCCGGGCGAGGCGCTGGTACTCGGCGACGCTGGCGGCCTGAGTGACGTCCCAGATGTCCAGCAGGTGGTGCGGGATGCCGCCGCGCTCGGCCTCGGTGAGCTTGGCGGTGCCGATGTCCATTCCCCGGTACAGCTGCATGGAGTCGGTGTTGATCACCTCGCCGCCGAGGCTGCGGGCGATGGCGACCGCCAGGTCGGACTTTCCGGCGGCGGTCGCACCGACCACGGAGACGACACGGAGCGGGGTGACACGGGAGCTACTCACGGCTCCAGTCTCGCAAAGTCGGGGGCGACACCGTCCGGCGGTACTGGCGAACGCTTCGGAGAACAATGAGGGTGTTCCCGGCGTTGAACCTTTCGGAACAGCCGAGCACGAGGAGAGCGAGACTGCCATGGGCCTGATGGACAACCTCAAGGGCAAGGCCGAGGAGCTCAAGGAGAAGGCCAGCGAGCTCGCGGGCAAGCACAACGAGAAGATCGACGAGGTGGTGGAGAAGGCCGGCCACGCCGTGGACAAGGCGACCAAGCACAAGTACACGGACAAGATCGAGCACGGCACGGCCAAGACCAAGGAGGCCGTGGACGGCTTCGCCACCAAGCCCAAGGACGAGGACCAGCCGCCGGCCCACTGACCCGCTCCCCGGGCGCCGGGCGCGGGCGCCGGGGTGTGGGGGGGTCAGCGCCAGCTGGCCACGTAGTAGCCGACCCCGTACGGGGCCTCGGCGTAGCGCAGTCGCCCGCCGAGGCCCGCGCCTTGGGCTGCTCCCGCCAGGACCTGCCAGGGGGCGCGGCCGTCGGCCAGCAGCTCGGCCGCGAGCACGGGGTCGAGGGCGGCGAGCGCCTCGGTGTCGGCGGCGCCCAGGGCTCGGGCGCAGGCCGCGTCGAAGTCCTCGGCCCGCTCGTCCAGGTAGCCGGGTGCCTTGACCGAGCGGCAGGCGCTGCCGTCGCCCAGCACCAGCAGGCCGACCCGGTCGGCGAGCTCGGCCAGGCCCTTGCCCAGACCGAGCATCCGCGCGGGCGGCGCGTCGGTGGGCACCGCACAGGCGTGCGTGGGCAGGCCGGCGCGGGCTTCGGTCAGCAGCCAGGCGCCGAGGGTGAGCGAGGGGGCGAGCTGCGGCCCCTCGACACCGCCGGAGGGCAGCCGGACCGCCAGGTCGACGCCGTAGCGGCGGAAGGACCCCGCGCCGCCCTCGGTCCACACCTCGGCCTGCGGCCCGGTGCCGACCACCACGATCAGTTCGGCACCCGAGTCGAGCAGTTCCCGGACCGCCTCCGCACAGGCGGTGCGCAGCGACTCCAGTTCGGGTGCGGCCCCGGCGGCCACCTCCGGAACGAGCAGCGGGGGGCAGGGGCAGACGGCGGCGGCAACCAGCATGTCGATCACTCTAACCGCGCCGCCCGCCAGGATCCCCGCCGCCCGCGCAGCGGCCCCGGGGGGCGGGGCGCTGCGCGGGCGGCGGGGATCAGGGCGTCAGCAGGTGCTGCACCCGTTGCTCGGCGCGGCGGCCTGCGGCGCGGGCGCACCGATCGTGGGCAGGCCGAGCATCACGCCGGCCGGCTTCCCGGCCGGGGCGGCCTGCCGCTTCTCCCACGCGTCGCCCGCCCGGGTCCGCCGCACGGCCAGCGTGGGCCCCTCGGCGAGCAGGTGGTGCGGAGCGGCGTAGGTGATCTCGACGGTCACCATGTCACCGGGCCGTACGGGCTCCGCAGGCCGGGTGAAGTGGACCAGCCGGTTGTCGGGGGCGCGGCCGGAGAGCCGGTCGGTGCGGTCGTCCTTCTTGCCCTCGCCCTCGGCGACCAGGATCTCCAGGGTGCGGCCGACCTGCTTCTTGTTCTCCTCCCAGGAGATCTCCTCCTGGAGCGCGATCAGCCGGTCGTAGCGCGCCTGCACCACGGCCTTGGGGATCTGGTTCGCCATCTCGGCGGCCGGGGTCCCGGGCCGCTTGGAGTACTGGAAGGTGAAGGCGTTGGTGAAACGGGCCTCGCGGACCGTGTGCATGGTCTGCTCGAAGTCCTCCTCGGTCTCGCCGGGGAAGCCCACGATGATGTCGGTCGAGATGGCGGCGTCCGGCATCGCCTCGCGGACCTTCCGGATGATCCTGAGGAAGCGCTCCTGCCGGTACGAGCGGCGCATCGCCTTCAGCACGGTGTCCGAGCCGGACTGCAGCGGCATGTGCAGCTGGTGCATCACGTTCGGGGTCTCGGCCATCGCGGCGATCACGTCGTCGGTGAAGTCGCGCGGGTGCGGCGAGGTGAACCTCACCCGCTCCAGGCCCTCGATCTGCCCGCAGGCGCGCAGCAGCTTGGAGAACGCCTCGCGGTCGCCCAGGTCGGAGCCGTACGCGTTGACGTTCTGGCCGAGCAGGGTGACCTCGACGACGCCCTCGGCGACCAGCGCCTCGATCTCGGCGAGGATGTCGCCGGGACGGCGGTCCTCCTCCTTGCCGCGCAGCGCGGGGACGATGCAGAAGGTGCAGGTGTTGTTGCAGCCGACCGAGATGGCCACCCAGGCCGCGTAGGCGGACTCGCGGCGGGTGGGCAGCGTGGAGGGGAAGGTCTCCAGCGACTCCAGGATCTCGACCTGGGCCTTGCGCTCGACGGCGGCACGCTCCAGCAGCGCGGGCAGGTGGCCGATGTTGTGGGTGCCGAAGACCACGTCGACCCAGGGTGCCTTCCGCACGATGGTGTCGCGGTCCTTCTGCGCCAGGCAGCCGCCGACGGCGATCTGCATGCCCTGGTGGCGGCTCTTGACGGGCGCGAGCTGGCCGAGGTTGCCGTACAGCTTGTTGTCGGCGTTCTCCCGCACCGCACAGGTGTTGAAGACCACCAGGTCGGGGTCGTCACCACCCTGCTCGGCCTTCACGTATCCGGCGTCCTCCAGCAGCCCGGCGAGGCGCTCGGAGTCGTGGACGTTCATCTGGCAGCCGTA
The DNA here is from genome assembly GCF_000955975.1 of Saccharothrix sp. ST-888. Taxonomy (GTDB): domain Bacteria; phylum Actinomycetota; class Actinomycetes; order Streptomycetales; family Streptomycetaceae; genus Kitasatospora. The sequence goes on along the minus strand of NZ_JYJF01000024.1, from coordinate 40,601 downwards.
CGTGACGACCTTGTAGCTCTTGGAATCCTGGCTCGTACCCACGGACCCAAGCGTACGAGACCGCAGTCCACCCGTGTGACCCTCTCCCGATCATGGCCTGCGCCTGGCAGGATCCCCCGCATGACTTTCGCGCCGGGCACCGTGCTGCGCGTGGTGGCCCGCAGCCGGCTCGGCCGGGTGGCCGCCGCGCTGCTGCTGGTGGTCGGCGCGTTCACCGGCTGGTGGCTGCACACCTCGGACACCACCGGCTACCCGGGCGGCCGGACCGGGTTCGCCACCGGCGTATCGCGCGGGGTCTACGACCGCTACGGGGTGCTGCTGCGCGACTACCTGGGCCAGCACCTGCCCGCCCTGAAGCTGCGGCTGGACAACTCCGAGGGATCGATCGACAACCTGGAGCGGGTGCTCTCCGGCCGGGACGCCTTCGCCATAGCGACCGCCGACGCCGTCGCCGACTACCAGGGCCCGCAGAAGTCCCGGCTGCGGGGCATCGCCCGGCTGTACGACGACTACCTGCAACTGGTCGTCCCGGCGAGCTCACCGGTGCACCGGGCGGCGGACCTGCGCGGACTGCGGGTGGGCGTCGGCCAGAGCCTGTCCGGCGTGAACCTGGTGACCCAGCGGCTGCTGACCGGCGCCGGGCTCGACCCGGACCACGACATCCAGCCGGCCATGCTCGGTGTCGGCGACGCCGCCGACCAGCTGAAGGCGGGCCGGCTGGACGCCTTCTTCTGGTCCGGCGGGCTGCCGACGTCCGCACTCACCGACCTGTCCGAGCAGTTCCCGATCCGGATCGTGCCGCTCGGCGACCTGGCCGAGTCGGTGCACCAGCAGGAGGGCGGCGGCACCGACGCCTACCGGGCCGCGACCATTCCGCCCGACGCCTACCCCAAGGCGCAGAACAGCGACACGGCGGTGCCCACGCTCGCGGTGCCCAACCTCCTGGTGACCCGGGACGACGTCGATCCGCGCCTGGTGGAGGACCTGACCAGGGCGGTGATCGACAGCCGGGACGTGATCGGCGCCAAGGTGCACGCCGCCCAGCTGGTCGACCTGCGCACCGCCGTCTACACCGACCCCCTCGCGCTGCACGAGGGCGCCCGCCGCTACTACACCTCGGTCAAACCCTGAGGGACCGCCGGCGGCTCCGGCCGGGGCACCGGGTGCTCAGCGCGGGCGGGGCACGGTGAGCGTCACCGCGAGGCCGGTGGGCTCGACCGGGGCGAAGTCGAGCGAGCCGCCGGCTGCCAGCAGCAGGGTCCGGGCGATCGAGAGGCCGAGACCGGAGCCGTCGATGTTCTGGTGCCTGGGGCTGCGCCAGAAGCGGTCGCCGATCCTGGCGAGCTCCTCCTCGGTGAGTCCCGGCCCGGCGTCGGTGACGGTCACGGCGACCTCGCGCTTGTGCATCGCGATCCCCAGCGTGATCCGTCCGCCGTCCGGGGTGAACTTGAGCGCGTTGTCGAGCACCGCGTCCAGCGCGCTGCCGAACCCGATCGGATCCGCCAGGCCGACCGCCGTGGCTGGCCCCTCCCAGTCCAGCTGCTGGCCGCGCTGCTCGGCGACCGGCCGCCAGGCGTCGATCCTGGTGAGCGCCAGGGCGGTGAGGTCGACCTGTTCGGCCTCGGGCCGGGCGTGCTCGGCGGTCGCCAGGCCCAGCAGGTCGTCGAGCACCCGGGCCAGCCTGGCACCCTCCTCGCGTACTCCGCCGAGTTCCTCCTCGTGCCCCTCGGGCAGTTCCATGCCGAGCAGTTCGACCCGCAGCAGCAGGGCGGCGAGCGGATTGCGCAGCTGGTGCGAGGCGTCCGCGACGAACGCCCGCTGCTGGTCGAGGGCGAGCAGCACGTTGTCCGCCATGTGGTTGAACGAGCGCGCCAGCCGCCGGAGCTCGGGCGGCCCCGCGCTGGCGGCGACCCGCGCGTTCATCCGCCCGGTGGCGATGTCGTCGGTGGCCCGGTCCAGGGTGCGGACCGGGCGCAGCACCCAGTGGGTGAGCCGCACCGCCAGCAGCACGGCCACGATCATGGCGAGTGCCTCGCCCCCGCCGAGCACCATCCAGCGGTGCAGGATCCGGGCGCGCAGCGGCCCGGTCGGCGAGTCGGTGAGCACGACGGCGACCACGTCGCCGTCCCGGACCACCGGGGTGGCCACGGTGAGCGTCCGTTCCGGGGTCCAGGGCCAGACCTGCGGCGGGTTGTGGCTGCGCCGGCCGTCCAGCGCCTCCTGGAACGCCTGGGTTCCGGCGCGGCCGTCCGGCACCCGCCAGCCGTTCGGCGCACTGGCCGTGACGGCGCCGCTGCGCTGGAAGATGCCGATGCTGATGCCGTACAGGTCGTGGTAGCGCGCGGCCTCCTGGGCCAGCGCGTTCCGGCGGCCCGCGTCGCCCGGGTCGGGCGTGGGGGCTCCCTTGATCGCGGTGTCCACGCCGAGGTAGCCCTGGGTGGGCAGGTCCTGGGCGAAGCGGGCCGCGTCGTCGATCCGGTCGACCACCACCGCACTCTGCTCGGCGGCCGCGATGAAGACCGCCAGCGGCACCCCGAGGGCCGCCAGCACGCAGGCCATCAGGGAGAGCAGGATGCCGAGCAGACGGTTGCGCACGTGCGGTCAGCGCCCCGGATCGGTGGCGGGCCGCTCGGTGGCGGGCTGCTCGGCGATCAGCCGGTAGCCGACGCCCCGGACGGCCTCGACCAGTCCGGGCAGGCCGAGCTTGTTGCGCAGCGAGCCGATGTGCACCTCGAGGGTGCGGCCGTTGCCCTCCCAGCCGCTGCGCCAGACCTCGCTGAAGATCTGCTCGCGCCGGTAGACCACGCCGGGGCTCTGCGCGAGCAGCGCCAGCAGGTCGAACTCCTTGCGGGTGAGCGGTACGTCGCGGCCGTCCACGCTGACCCGGCGGCGCTCCCGGTCGATCGAGACGCCGCGCGACTCCAGCGGGCCGGGCTGGGCCGGCTGGTCGCCGGGCTCGGGTCCGGCACCGGCGGCCGGCCAGCGCCGGACCACCGCGTGGATCCGGGCGAGCAGCTCGCCCATGTCGTAGGGCTTGGTGATGTAGTCGTCGGCACCGAGGTTGAGGCCGTGGATCCGCGAGCGGACGTCGGCCCGCGCGGTCACCATGATCACCGGTACGCCGCTGTGCGCGCGGATCCGGCTGCACACCTCGAAACCGTCCCGGTCGGGCAGCCCGAGGTCGAGCAGGACCACCCGGTACGGCTCGTTGCCGTCGGGCACCAGCGCGTCCAGGGCCTCGTGCCCGCTGCGGGCATGGCGGACCTGGAATCCGTGCCTGCCGAGTACGGCGACCAGCGCGGCGGCGACCCGTTCGTCGTCCTCGACGAGCAGCAGGCGCACCTCTGCCTCCTTTCCGTGGTCTGTCCTGTGAGGGAGCGGTCCGGGTCCCGCCCGGTCCTTGCGGAGTATGGTCGAGTCCGCCGCTTCCTGTCATCAGGCCGTCGTCGTCCGACCGTTCGCGCACGGCCGCTCACAGCGGCGCCGCCCGCCCGGAGCGGCGTCTCATGGCCACTGCGTGGATGATGCGTGGCCGGATCGTGATGCTCAAGTTCCCCTCAGATCGGCTGACATGACATCGTCGGCGCTTCTAGGGTCTGCCCCACCGGGGGCCGTCGGGCTCCGCCGGCTCTCGGCCCCCGGCATCCACAGCACAGCACCAGCACCGCAGCCCCGGGGGGACGCCCCGGGTCGAATCAGAGGGAGCACGGCGCGATGACCGAGACCACCGGCACCGACTCCCGGCCCGCGCCCCTGGTCGTGCTGAGCGGCGTCAACAAGCACTTCGGAGCGCTGCACGTGCTCCAGGACATCGACCTGGAGATCACCCGGGGCGAGGTGGTGGTGCTGATCGGCCCGTCCGGGTCCGGCAAGTCGACCCTGTGCCGGACGATCAACCGGCTGGAGACGATCGACTCCGGCACCATCACCGTCGACGGCCGGCCGCTGCCCGCCGAAGGACGGGAACTGGCCAAGCTGCGGGCCGAGGTCGGCATGGTGTTCCAGAGCTTCAACCTCTTCGCACACAAGACCGTGCTGGAGAACGTGGTGCTCGCCCAGGTCAAGGTCCGCGGCGTAGCGCGGGGCGAGGCCGAGCAGACCGCCCGCGAGCTGCTGGAGCGGGTCGGGGTGAGCGCCCAGGCGGAGAAGTACCCGGCCCAGCTCTCCGGCGGCCAGCAGCAGCGGGTGGCGATCGCCCGCGCGCTGGCCATGAAGCCCAAGGTGATGCTCTTCGACGAGCCCACCTCCGCCCTCGACCCCGAGATGGTCAACGAGGTGCTGGAGGTGATGCGTTCGCTCGCCGCCGAGGGCATGACGATGGTCGTGGTCACGCACGAGATGGGCTTCGCCCGCTCCGCGGCCAACCGCGTGCTGTTCATGGCGGACGGCCGGATCGTCGAACAGAACACCCCCGAGGCGTTCTTCACCGCACCGCGCAGCGACCGGGCCAAGGACTTCCTTTCGAAGATCCTGCACCACTGAGACCGCAACTGATCTAGCGTCGTACCCGATTCCGGTGGAACCGGGCCCGAGGGCGTGCCCACACCCGCCGGTGTGGCGCGCGGGCACCGCGCCAGGAACTCCCAGCCCCAGCAGCCCGGTTGACCCGTGGCCAAGACCGAGGAGAGCAAACCCTCATGAGGACCCGTCGCACCATCGCCGCCGCCATGTCGGTCGTCGCCCTGACCGCCGTCGCCGCCTGCGGAAAGAGCGGTTCGCCGAGCGACTCCGCAGCCGGCGCAGGCGCCCCGAAGCTTCCCACCTACCAGGTGAAGACCGACGTCAAGCTGGACGGCTCGAAGGCCTTCGCCGAGGCCAAGAAGCGCGGCAGGCTGATCATCGGCGCCAAGTCCGACCAGCCCTTCCTCGGCTTCGAGGACCTCTCGGCCGGTTCCGGCGCCAGTGCCCGCTCGGGCTTCGACATCGAGATCGCCAAGATGGTCGCCGCCGACCTCGGCTTCGGCCCGGACCAGATCGAGTGGAAGACGATCGTCTCGGCCAACCGCGAGAACGCCATCTCCGGCGGCCAGATCGACTACTACGTCGGCACCTACACCATCAACCCCGGCCGCAAGGCGCAGGTCTCCTTCGCCGGCCCCTACCTGGTGGCCGGCCAGGACCTGCTGGTGTCGAAGGACAACAAGGACATCACCGGTCCCGACTCGCTCAAGGACAAGTCCGTCTGCACCGTCACGGGCTCCACCTCGATCCAGAACATCGAGAAGTACGGCGCCAAGGTGACCAAGTACGAGGCCTACTCGCAGTGCGTGGACAAGCTGATGACCGGTGAGGTCGACGCGGTCACCACCGACGACGCGATCCTCAAGGGCTACGCCGCCAAGAACCCCGACAAGCTCAAGGTGGTCGGCAAGCCCTTCACCCAGGAGCCGTACGGCGTGGGCCTGGCCAAGGACGACTCCGTCCTGCGCAACGCGATCGACGACGCGCTCAAGGCCCACGAGGACAACGGCGACTGGAAGAAGGCCTACGACGCCACCCTCGGCCTGTCCGGCGCCGCGGCCCCGGCCGTCCCGGCCCTCGACCGCTACTGAGCCACCTCCTGACCGCTGGTCTCTGACCACCTGACCGCCCCTTTGATCGAGAGGAGGGCCGCCGGCATGGGCATACTCTTCGAGGACGGCAACTTCGCGCTGTTCCGCGCCGGTTTTCTGCAGACGGTCGGTCTCAGCGCGCTGAGCGCACTGCTCGCGTTGCTGATCGGCACCCTGCTGGCGGCCTTCCGGGTCTCCCCGGTACCGGCGCTCCGCGCCTTCGGCACCGTCTGGGTCAACGTCTTCCGCAACACCCCGCTGACGCTGCTGTTCTTCGCGGTGGCCTTCGGCCTTCCCCGGCTCGACGTCCACTTCTCCAGCTTCGTCTTCGCCGTGCTCGCGCTCGGCCTCTACACCGCCTCCTTCGTCTGCGAGGTGCTGCGCTCGGGGATCAACACCGTCCCGCTCGGGCAGGCCGAGGCCGCCCGCAGCCTGGGCATGAACTTCGGCCAGACACTCGGCCTGATCGTGCTGCCGCAGGCGGCCCGGTCCGTGCTCGGCCCGATGAGCAGCGTCTTCATCGCGCTGCCGAGGAACTCCGCGGTCGCCGGTGCGTTCAGCGTCTCGGAGCTCTTCAGCACCCAGCAGACCCTGACCGAACGCGGCTACAACATCTTCGCGATCTTCTTCTGGCTGGCCGCCGCCTACCTCTTCATCAGCACGGTGGTCGCCGTGCTCTTCCGTCTCCTGGAGAACCGACTGGCGGTGGCCCGATGAGCGCCTCGACCTCGACCGTCCTCTACGACGCCCCCGGCCCCCGGGCCAGGGCCCGCTACCGTGCCTTCGGCCTCCTCTCGGTGCTCGGCATCGCGGGCCTGCTCTGGTACGCGTACGACAGCCTGGCGGGCGCCGGGCAGTTCACCGCCGCGATGTGGGACCCGTTCCAGTACACGGCCGTGCAGCAGCGGATCGTCGACGGCCTGCTGAACACCCTGACCGCCTTCGGACTGGCCGCGGGCTTCTCGCTCGTGCTCGGCGCCCTGCTGGCGGCCGGGCGGCTCTCCGACCACCGACCGGTGCGCGCGGTGGCCACGGCGATCGTGCAGTTCTTCCGCGCGATGCCGCTGCTGATCATGATCTTCGCGCTGTACCACTCGGTGTTCACCACCTCACCGCTCTGGGCCCTGGTCACCGGACTGACGCTGTACAACGGCGCCGTCCAGGCCGAGATCATCCGCAGTGGCGTCAACGCGGTCCCGCGCGGCCAGGGCGAGGCCGCGTACGCGCTCGGCATGCGCAAGACCCAGGTGCTGTTCACCATCCTGGTCCCGCAGGCCGTCCGCTCGATGCTGCCGACGATCATCGGCCAGCTGGTGGTGACCCTCAAGGACACCTCGCTCGGCTTCCTGATCACCTACACCGAGCTGCTCTACGCCGGGAAGCTGATCGCCAGCAACACCTCCACCCCCGCGGGTTACCCCTACATCCCGGTCACCATCGTGATGAGTGTGATCTACATCGGCATGTGCCTGGCACTGACGGCGCTGGCCAAGTGGATCGAGGCGCGCGGGCGCCGCGGCGCGAACCGGCGCACAACGGTCGCTGCTTGACGGACACCCAGGTGATCTGTTGCATTGCTCTTCGTGACACGACCCGGGACCTCCTGCACGGCAGCCGACGCCGCATCGGCCGCGTCCTGCGTACGCCCCGTATGCCCGGAGGTCCCGGCACGCGCGGCAGCCCTCACGGGGCCCCGGGGCGGGACGGAGGTCCCGAAGTGGATCCCGTGATCGTGGTCGGCGCCGGTCCCGTCGGCCTGGCGCTGGCGCTCGCCCTGGCCCGGCACGAGGTGCCCAGCATCGTCCTGGACGAAGGTGCCGGCGTCTGCCCGGAAGGCCCGCGCAGCGTCGTCCTCGGCAGCGACAGCACCGCCCTGCTCACCCGCCTCGGCTACACCAGGGCCGCCTCCGACGCCGCCCGCTGGGACGCCCTCGGTATCTGGCGCCGCCGTTCCGAGGTCCTGCGGCTGGACCTGCACGCCGACCCGGTGCTCCACCTCCCCCAGCACCGCCTGCAGCGCGGCCTGCGGGACGCCGTCACCGCCACCCCACTGATCCAACTCACCCCGCTCAGCCGGGTCCTGGAGCTCGAACAGGACCGGGACGGCGTCAGCGTGCGCACCCGGCACACCCAGGACGGCACCGAGACCTGGTGGCACGGCAGCCACCTCGTCGGCTGCGACGGCGCCCGCTCCACCGTCCGCAAACTGCTCAAGATCCGCTTCCCCGGCCGCCCCGCGGTGGACCGGCACGCCGTCGCCACCGTCCGCGTCGACCTGCCCTTCGCCGGCGAGGCGCGGCTGCACCGCGAACCCCCGTGGCGCGGCGACCGCGAGGCCTCCGCCCGCCCGCTGCCCGACGGCCTGTGGCGGCTCGACTGGCGGCTGCCCCCCGGCCGGCCGGCCCCCACCACACCGGTCGACCCGCACGCCACCTGGCCCGGCATCGTCACCGGCGACACCCTGCTCTCCCGGGTGAAGTCCACCCTCACCGGCTGGTGCGGCGAATTGCCCCCGTACGAGCTGCTCACCGCCGCCGACCACACCTACCAGCAGCGCCTCGCCGCCCGCTTCCGGATCGGCCGCTGCTTCCTCGCCGGGGACGCCGCCCATCTGCACGGCGCGCTCGGCATGCAGAACCTCGTCGACGGCCTCCGGGACGCCGACAACCTCGCCTGGCGCCTCGCCCTCGCCTGGCACCTGCCCCCGGCCGGAGGCCAGCGGGAGGTGCCGGGCGGCTCCCTGCTCGACGGGTACGAGGCCGAGCGGCGCGGCGCGGTCGGCGCCCGACTGCGCGCGGTCGACCAGGCCATGCCGCTGCTGCGGCCACTGCGCGGCTGGCAGCAGACCAGGCGCTCGCTGCTCACCGGCTCCTTCCGCAAGCACGCCCCGCTGCTCGCCGACGGCCAGCTCGGCACCGGCCGCTTCGGCGGGGCGCCCGCGTACCCGGCGGCACCGTCCGGCATCCCGGGCCGGGTACCGGTGCAGCGCGGGGCCGGGCGGGGCGCCACCCTCAGCGAGAACCTGCCCGCGACCGCGCCGGGCGTCCTCGTACCCGACGTCCCCGTGGTCACCACCGAAGGGGCCGCCGACTCGCTGCGGGCCCGGCTGGGCGCCGGGTTCCTGCTGCTGCTGGTGGCACCCGGCACCACCGTGTGGGCCTCCCAGCACTGGCTGAGCGCCGGGCTGATGCCCCAGCTCTCCGAAGTCGCGGCCGCGCTGCCGGTACCCGCCGAGGTGCTGGTCACCGAAGAGTACCCGGGCGCCGAACCGCACACCGTGCTGCTGATCCGCCCAGACGGCCACCTGGTCGGCACCACCCACGGCTGCCGCACCGACGACCTCCAGGCCCTGGCCGACCGCGCCCGCGGCGGACCGCCCTCCCTGGCCGGCGCGGAGAACTAGGAAGACGACCGACCGGCCGGGGGCTGCCGACGGCACCGGAACCCTGCGGCACCGTCCGGGACGTTCCTTGCCGCCCCGACTCCCCCGCCGGACGGGTTCAGCGGGCGAACTCCGTCGCCCGGCTCTCCCGGACCACCGTGATCCGGATCTGCCCCGGGTAGGTCAGCTCCTCCGCCACCTGCCTGGCCACCTCACGGGCGATCAGCTGCGCGCCGAGGTCGTCCACCACCTCCGGCTGCACCATCACCCGCACCTCCCGCCCCGCCTGCATGGCGAACACCTTCGCCACCCCGTCGTGCGCCCCCGCGATCTCCTCCAACCGCTCCAACCGCCGCACATACGCCTCCACCGACTCCCGCCGAGCGCCCGGACGTCCGCCCGAGCAGGCGTCGGCGGCCTGGGTCAGCACCGCCTCCACCGTCCGCGCCTCGACCTCCCCGTGGTGCGCCGCTATCGCGTGCACCACCTCGTCCGCCTCACCGTGCCGACGGGCGAGCTCGGCCCCGATCGCCGCATGGCTGCCCGCGACCTCGTGGGTCATCGCCTTCCCGATGTCGTGCAGCAGCGCGGCCCGCTTCACCACCTCGACGTCCACCCCCAGCTCGGCCGCCATCATCCCGGCGATGTGCGCGGACTCCACCAGATGCCCGAGCACGTTCTGCCCGTAGGACGTCCGGTAGCGCAACCTGCCCAGCACCCGGACCAGTTCGGGGTGTATGTCGCCGAGCCCGGTGGACAGCAGCGCGTCCTCGCCGGCCCGCAGGCAGAGCCGTTCGACCTCGTTCTGACTGCGGCCGTGGACCTCCTCGATCCGGGCCGGGTGGATCCGCCCGTCCGCGACCAGCGCCTCCAGGGTCAGCCGGGCGGTCTCCCGGCGTACCGGGTCGAAGCAGGAGAGCTGGACCAGCTCGGGGGTGTCGTCCACGATCAGGTTGACCCCGGTGACCGCCTCGAACGCACGGATGTTGCGGCCCTCCCGCCCGATGATCCGGCCCTTCAAGTCCTCGCTGGGCAACCGGAAGGCGGTGACCACGGTCTCCGCGGTCTGCTCGGCCGCCAGCCGCTGGATCGATCCGGCGACGATCTCCCGGGCCCGCTGCTCCCCCTCCGCCTTCGCCCGCCGCTCGATCTCCCGTACGGCCACGACGGCTTCCCGCCTGGCCTCGGCCTCGATCGTCCGCACCAGCTCCGATCTGGCCTGCCCCTCCGTCAGACCGGCCGTCCGCTCCAGCGTGCTCCTGGACTGCTCCTCCAGCGCCCGCACTTCGGACTTCCGCCGGTCCAACTCGGCGGACCGAAGCGCCAGTCGCTCCTCCTGCGTACGCAGGCGGCGAAGCTCCTCGGTCAGCCGCTCCTCCCTGCGGTCGAGCTCGGCGCGCAGCTGCGCCGCGTGGCCCTCGGCCGAAGTCCGGATCCGCTCCGCCTCCTCGACGGCACGGGAGCGGGCGATCCGCACTCTACGGACCGTCAGAGTGGCGGCCAGGGACAGGAGGAGCAGGCAGAGCAGTCCTGCCGACAGCACGGCGGCCACTGGCCCGACACCCGTCGCGAGCTTCATCCGCTCCACTCCCGTCCCCGCGCACTCGGCCGCTCCCGCGATGAGAGAGCCCGAGGGTCGCAGGGCGGTGAGCAGCACCGATCCGACTCCGACCGGCGCCGCCCGGCCCGGCGTACGCAACCGCGGACTGCGGCCGACGGATCTGCCGGGAAGGCGACATGATCGAAGTGATCCCTCACTGCTTGCGAGGCTAGGTGCGGGTTACGAAACGGTCAAGATGCGGCCGCGACCTGACCGACCTTGACCTCGATCGATGTCACCAGCCCGCCGCCGAGCCGCCGTTCCCCGCCTCCTCCTCGCTCAGGGCGTCCCGCACCACCCGGAAGGCCAGCCCCTCCGAGTATCCGCGTCGGGCCAGCATGCCGACCAGCCGGCGCATCCGGGTGTCCCGCTCCAGCCCCCGGGTGGACCGCAGCTTCCGGTCGACCAGCGCGCGGGCGGCCGCCGTCTCGTCGTCCTCGTCCAGCTGGGCGACCGCCTGTTCGACCAGGTCACCGGCCACCCCCTTGGTCCGGAGCTCCTGGGCCAGCGCCCGCCGGGACAGGCCCCGGACGGCGTGCCGCGACTCGACCCACGCCTCGGCGAAGGCCGCGTCGTCGATCAGGCCGACCTCCTCGTACCGTGCGAGCACCTCCTCCGCGACCTCGTCCGGGATCTCCCGTCTGCGCAGCGCGTCGGCCAGCTGTTTGCGGGTCTTGGCGGTGCCGGTGAGCAGGCGCAGGCAGATGTCCCGCGCCCGGGACGCCGGATCGGTGGTCTCCTCCCGGGCCGGCTTCTCCGAGCGTTCCGACTTCGCCGGGCGCGCCCGCCGTTCGGACCGCTCCGCCCGCTCGCCGTGCCCCTCGCCGGCTGCGCGGCGCCCCTCACTCCGGGTGCTGCGCCGCCGCTCCCGGGCCGGGCCGTCGGGGAAGGGCTCGTCGGGGGCGGCGTCGAAGGCCGACGGGCCCTCGGCGGCCACGGCTGTCCGCCGCCGACGGCGCCCGGTGGGCAGCTCGGAGGCCCGGACCACCCCGAGCTCCGTCAGGTCGCCCGGCGCCTCCTCCTCCGCGCTGCCCGTCCACCAGTCCGGTGGGCCATGATCACCGGGATCACCGGGGCCGCCGGGGTCGGCGCCCGGCGACCGCTCCTCCTCGTACCTCACCAGACTCAGGCCTTGGCGGCCGCGGTCTTCTTCGTCGCCGCCGTCTTGGCCGCCGTCGCGGTGATCGGCTTGGCGGCGCCCTCGACCTCGGCGGCCGGCCCGGCGGCGTCGACCTCGGCGTCGGCCTTCACACCGATGCCCAGCTTCGTCTTGATCTTCTTCTCGATCTCGTCGGCCAGCTGCGGGTTGTCCCGCAGGAAGTTGCGGGCGTTCTCCTTGCCCTGGCCGAGCTGGTCGCCCTCGTAGGTGTACCAGGCACCCGACTTGCGGATGAAGCCGTGCTCGACGCCCATGTCGATCAGGCCGCCCTCGCGGCTGATGCCGATGCCGTAGAGGATGTCGAACTCGGCCTGCTTGAAGGGGGCGGCCACCTTGTTCTTGACCACCTTGACCCGGGTGCGGTTACCGACCGCCTCGGTGCCGTCCTTCAAGGTCTCGATCCGGCGGATGTCCAGCCGGACCGAGGCGTAGAACTTCAGCGCCCGGCCACCGGTCGTGGTCTCCGGGGAGCCGAACATCACGCCGATCTTCTCGCGCAGCTGGTTGATGAAGATCGCGGTGGTGTTCGACTGGTTCAGCGCACCGGCGATCTTGCGCAGTGCCTGGCTCATCAGCCGGGCCTGCAGACCGACGTGCGAGTCGCCCATCTCGCCCTCGATCTCCGCGCGCGGGACGAGCGCCGCGACGGAGTCGATGATCACCAGGTCGATCGCGCCGGAGCGGATCAGCATGTCGGTGATCTCCAGGGCCTGCTCACCGGTGTCCGGCTGGCTGACCAGCAGGGCGTCGGTGTCCACGCCGAGCTTCTTGGCGTACTCCGGGTCGAGCGCGTGCTCCGCGTCCACGAACGCGACCGTGCCGCCCATGCGCTGGGCGTTGGCCGCCAGGTGCAGGGTCAGCGTGGTCTTGCCGGAGGACTCGGGACCGTAGATCTCGACGACCCGGCCGCGCGGGATACCGCCGACACCGAGGGCGATGTCGAGGGCCGTGGACCCGGTGGGGATCACGTCGATCGGCTCGTTGGCCTTCTCGCCCAGGCGCATCACCGAGCCCTTGCCGAACTGCCGCTCAATCTGGGCGAGTGCGGTCTCAAGAGCCTTCTCGCGGTCCGTACCTGCCATGGCTTCCACCCTCGGGTTCTGTGCTGTGCGCTTCATCGGTCTCGACGCTAGCGCGTCCCACCGACAATCGACCCGGATCGGGCTCGGCCTGTGGAAAACTCGCCACCGAACAGTATAGGGAACAGATGTTCGAATTGAACGAAAGCGCCTACCGGCTCTCGTCCTCCCTGCTCTGACCTGCGGAATCATCCGATCCGCCACCGCTCACCAGGCGCCGCAACCGGCGCGCGGTCTCCAGTCTGCGCTCCCTGGCGGCCCGCCTGCGCTCCTCACCGCGGTCGATCCGCGGGTCGGTCGCGACCTCGTACCGGCGGACGTACGTCCCGACGAAGCCCTGCAGGGTGGCGGCGGCCGGGATCGCGATCAGCGCACCCACCGCGCCCAGCAGCGCCGCCCCGGCGATCACCGCGCCGAAGGCCACCGCCGGGTGCACGTCCACCGTCTTCGCGGTGATCCTGGGGTGCAGCAGGTAGTTCTCGATCTGCTGGTAGACGATGACGAAGACCAGCACCCAGAGCGCGTCCACCGGCCTCAGGGTGAGCGCGACGAGCACCGGCAGCGCCCCGGCCAGATAGGTGCCGATGGTCGGGACGAACTGCGACATCACCCCGACCCAGACCGCCAGCGCCACCGCGTACGGAAGCCCGAGGGCCGCGAACATGACCCAGTGCCCGATGGCCGAGGCGACCGCCAGCAGGGCCCGGGAGTAGAGGTAGCCGCCGGTCTTGGCCAGCGCGATCTCCCAGGCCCGCAGCACCTCCGCCTGCTTGGCGGGCGGCAGCAGCGAGCAGACGGTCCGCCGCACCCGGGGTCCGTCGGCGGTGAGGTAGAAGGTGAACAGGCCGACGGTGAAGGCCTGGAACAGCCCGCCGATCAGCGTGCTGGACAGGCCCCACACGTTGTCCGCGGCCTGCTGGGCGTACTTCTCGATGCTCCCGGAGTCCTTGAGCACGCGCTGCTGGAGCTGATCCATCGACAGGTTCTGGTGGAACGTCCGGTTGATCCAGCCGATCAGGTTGTCGACCAGATGCGGCAGATCGCCGGCGATCTTCGCCACCTGATCAACCAGCAGCGTGCCGAGCGAGGTGAGGAAGCCCGCGACCGCGACCGCCAGGCCGATGAAGACCAGGAAGGTGCCGACCCCCCGGCGTATGCCGCGGGCGGCCATCCGGTCCACCGCCGGCTCGATCGCGAGCGACAGGAAGAAAGCCACCAGCAGCATCACGAAGAGGTCGATGAGCTGGTGGAACGCCCAGTCGGCGAACTTGAAGGCGCCGACCAGGAGCAGGGCCAGCATCATCGCCTTGGGCAGCCAGCGGGGCATCGCCTCGCCCCACAGGGCACCGCGGCGGGCGGGCGGAGAGTCTTGGTCGGAGGCGGTCCGGTCAGGGGTCTGATTCTCTGCGCTACTAACCACTCGCCCAGTCTCACCCATGGCCCGCCGGGAACCGGCGGGCACCCGCCCCTGGTGCGTCGGGCCCCGGCCGCGTCGGCCGGCCCGCAGCGCAGGGGTTCAGCGCAGCAGCGCCGAGACCCCCTGGGTGTCGCAGAGCACCCGCCAGACGTCCTTGGCCTCCCAGCCCGCCTCCAGCGCCTGCCGGATGGTCCGCCCGCCGAGCTCGGTCATCACGTGGTCGCTCGCGAAGGACTCGGCGTACGCCTCGCCGAAGTGCTCGTACATCCGTCGCCAGAACTCGGTCAGCCTCATGGCCTCCAGTATCCCCTCCGTCAGCACGCGCCCTGCCGGAGCCCGTGCCACTCCGCCCGCTCCAGCGCGTACTCGACCTCGCCGTGCTCGGAGCCCGCGATGCTCTCCGGCCAGTCGGCGAAGAAGGTCCGGACGTAGTGCAGGCCGGACTTCTCCAGTACCCGCCGCGAGCCCCGGTTGACCGCCATGGTGCAGGCGAACACCCGCTCCACGCCGGGCTCGGCGAACCCCTTGCGGATCAGCGCCCGCGCGCCCTCGGTGGCGTAGCCGTGCCCCCAGGCGGGGCGCCGCAGCCGGTAGCCGAGTTCGACCTCGCCGGGGCGGTCGGCGTCCGGCGGGCGGAACTCGAACCACCCCAGGAACTCACCGGTGTCGCGCCGCAGCGCCGCCCAGTACCCGAGCGCCGGGAAGCGCCGGTAGTAGGAGAGGAACAGCGGCAGGATCCTGTCCTGCACCGCCTCCCTGGGCGTGGCCCGGCCCCCGGTCAGATAGCGCATCACCTCGGGGTCGGAGTCGAGTTCGACCAGGAGGTCGGTGTCCTCGGCGGTGAACCTGCGCAGGATCAGGCGTTCGGTCTCCAGATGAACCAGCATCCCGCGATGCTCCCTCGGCCCGATGTCCGGCCGCACGCCCTTTTCCGGTCCGGCCCGCTCCGGCCCCGGCCGTCACTCCCTGGGCAGCGCCAGCACCCCGGCTCCGTAGAAGTCGCGCTCGGTACAACGCCCCTGCCCGATCGGGCAGTTGGCCGCAGCCGCCTGGGCCAGCAGGGCGACCGTCCGGTCCGGGCTCCAGTCCGGGTGCTCGGCTGCCACCACCGCGACGGCCCCGGTCACATGGGCGGCGGCCATCGAGGTACCGGCCAGCGCGGCGTACTGGCCGCCGGGCCAGTCCGAGACGATCGCACGGAGCGCCCCGCCGTCCGGGTCGCCGCCGGGGGCGGTCAGCGCGATCCGGTCCCGCCCGTAGTTGGAGTACGCGGTCGGCATCCCGCTGCGGTCCACCGCGCCGACCGCCACCACGCCGGGCAGCTCGCCGGGGAGGCGGATGCACTCGGTGCCGAGGTGCCGGTCCTGGGCCGGTCCTGAGGTCCGGTCGTTCGGACTGCGCTGGTCGGTCCGGGCGGCGGCGAGGTCCTGGCCGTCGTTCCCGGCGGAGGCCACCACCACGGCGCCCTGCCGCTGGGCGTACCCGACGGCCCGGCCGACGGCCGTGATCAGCGCGGCCTGGTCCGGGTCCTCGGGGCAGTTGTACTTCCACGGGTCGGCGAAGTAGCTGTCGTTGATCGCCTTGGCCCCGTGGTCGGCCGCCCAGAGCACCCCGCAGACGATGTTCTCCGCGTAGTACTGGCCGAGCGGTCCGAGCAGCCGGACGGCGGCGATCCGTACGCCCGGGGCGACCCCGGTGACCCCCTTGCCGTCCCGGGCCGCCCCGACGATCCCGGCCACGTGGGTGCCGTGCCCGCTCTCGGTCACCCCCTCGTCGGGGCGCCAGGCGCCGGACCGGGGGTCCGGGCGGCCGTCGGCACAGGAGGCGGACGCCGTCGGATCCACGGCACTGCGCAGGTCCGGGTGGGTGTCGTCGACCCCGGAGTCGAGCACCGCCACCAGCACCCGGCGCAGTTGCTGGACCGAGGGCAGCGGCCGGTTCGAGCCGTGGTCGGCGGCCGGCCTGCGGAGCAGGGCGGCGGTGCGTTCCGGGGCCTCGACCGCGCCGATCATCGCGAGGTTCCAGTCGGCGGCCTCCCGCGGGTCGGGGGTGGTCGCCTCGGCCTCGTCCCATCCGCTCGACGTCTCCGCCGACGGTGGCCGCAGGCCGCCCGAAGCGGCGGCGGACCGCACGGAAGGGGCGGCAGCGCTGCCGCACCCGGCCCGAGGGTGCGGGTCGCACCCGCCGGGGACGCGGGCAGGGCGGGCGGAGAGCGGGCACGTCTCCAGCGCGCCGGTCGCGCAGTCCTGCGCGCCCCCGGGGCGGCGGCCGGCCGGCCGGCCGGCTCCGGCGGCCCTCAGCGCGTCGCTGCCGCGCCGGAAGTCGCCGATGCCGGCGAGCGCGCCCGGCGGGCTGGGTACCGCCTCGGTCCGGGTCGCCCCGACCGCGGCCACCCCGGGCCGCCCGCGGAGGCGCTCGCCGAAACCGTCGGCGGCGTACACGAGCACCGCCCCGATCTGCGGGTACTCCTGGACCACCTGTCCGCCCGCCGCGCTGGCGAGTCCGGCCACCCGGGTGGCGCCCTGGGCGTCCTGGCCCTCGGCCAGCACCAGGTAGCTGAGGTACGAGCGGCCGGACCCGGAGACGTACGGGACCGCGCCGCCGAGCAGCAGGGCGGTCAGCAGCATGGCCAGCAGCGCGCGCACGGGGCCGCTCGGGCGCTTCGCGGGCCTGCCGCCGGCCGGACCGACCCGTTCCATCGCACCGCCTCCGCTCCTCGACCCCTGCGATCACCGGACTGACTCATCACGATATGAGCCGACTATCCGAATTGACCCGTTGAACTAGGTCAGACGGCCGTCCGCCTCGGGCCGCGAGCCATGCGCTCCCCGACGCCGTGGCAGTGCCGCCGCCGACCCCGGTTGTCAGTGGCGGGCTGCACCATGGGGGCATGGCGCGACGTACCGGCGAGGAGCCTCTGGACACCCCCGACCCGCTCGCGGGCTTCGCCCCCGCGACCAGGGCCTGGTTCACGGGCGCCTTCACCGCGCCCACCACCGCCCAGTCCCAGGCCTGGGCCGCCATCCAGCGGCAGACGGACGTCCTGGTGGTCGCCCCCACCGGCTCCGGCAAGACGCTGGCGGCCTTCCTCTCCGCACTCGACCGGCTCAGCAGCACCCCGCCGCCCGCCGACCCCAAGCACCGCTGCCGGGTCCTCTACATCTCCCCGCTCAAGGCCCTCGCGGTGGACGTCGAGCGCAACCTCCGGGCGCCGCTCGCCGGGCTGCGCCAGGCCGCCGTCCGGCTGGGCCTGCCCGAGCCGGAGGTGCAGGTGGCCATCCGCTCGGGCGACACCCCCGCCGCCGACCGCCGCCGCTTCGCCGGCCATCCGCCGGACATCCTGATCACCACCCCGGAGTCGCTCTTCCTGCTGCTCACCTCCGCCTCCCGGGAGGCGCTGCGCGGCATCGACACCGTGATCCTGGACGAGGTGCACGCCGTCGCCGGCACCAAGCGCGGCGCCCACCTGGCCCTCAGCCTGGAGCGGCTCGACGAGCTGCTGGAGCGCCCGGCCCGCCGGATCGGCCTCTCCGCGACCGTCCGGCCGGTCGAGGAGGTGGCCAGGTTCCTCAGCCCGCAGCGCGGGGCGGTGATCGTCCAGCCGCCCTCCGCCAAGCGGTTCGACCTCTCGGTGGTCGTCCCGGTCCCCGATCTGGCCGACCTGCCGACCCCCGTGGCCGACGACCCGTCCCGGCCGGGGCCGCCGCCCGGCCGCCAGGCCAACGGAGCGTCGATCTGGCCGCACGTCGAGGAGCGGATCGTCGACCTGGTCCAGGCCCACCGCTCGACCATCGTCTTCGCCAACTCCCGCCGCCTCGCCGAGCGGCTCTGCAACCGGCTGAACGAGATCGCGGTCGAGCGCGCCACCGGTGAGCCACTGCCCGAGTCGCACGCACCGGCGCAGCTGATGGCCGAGTCGGGCGTCGCCAGGGGCGCTCCCCCGGTGCTGGCCAGGGCGCACCACGGATCGGTCTCCAAGGAGCAGCGCGCCCAGGTCGAGGAAGAGTTGAAGGCCGGCCGGCTGCCCGCCGTGGTGGCGACCTCCAGCCTGGAGCTGGGCATCGACATGGGCGCGGTGGAGCTGGTGGTCCAGGTCGAGTCGCCGCCCTCGGTCGCCTCGGGCCTGCAGCGGGTCGGCCGGGCGGGCCACCAGGTCGGGGCGGTCTCCACCGGCGTGGTGTTCCCCAAGTACCGCGGCGACCTGGTGCAGTCGGCGGTGGTGACCGAGCGGATGCGCGCCGGTCGGATCGAGGCCATGCGCATCCCGCGCAACCCGCTGGACGTGCTGGCGCAGCAGCTGGTCGCGATCACCGCCCTGGACACCTGGGACGTGGACGAGCTGCTCGCCCTGGTCCGCCGGGCCGCGCCCTTCGCCACCCTGCCGCAGTCCGCCTTCGACGCCGTGCTCGACATGCTCGCCGGCCGCTACCCCTCGGACGCCTTCGCCGAGTTGCGCCCCCGCCTGGTGTGGGACCGGGTGGCGGGCACGGTCACCGGCCGCCCCGGCGCCCAGCGCCTCGCCGTCACCTCCGGCGGCACCATCCCCGACCGCGGCCTGTTCGGCGTCTTCATCGCCGGCACCGATCCGAAGAAGGGCGGCGGGCAACAGGAGGGGCAGCGCGAGGCGCCTCCCAAGAAGGGTGGCGGCGGGCGACGGGTGGGCGAGCTGGACGAGGAGATGGTGTACGAGTCCCGGGTCGGCGATGTCTTCACCCTGGGCACCACCTCCTGGCGGATCGAGGAGATCACCCACGACAAGGTGCTGGTCACCCCGGCCCCCGGCATCCCCGGGCGGCTCCCGTTCTGGAAGGGCGACACCCTCGGCCGGCCGCTCGAACTCGGCCGCGCGGTGGGCGCCTTCGTCCGCGAGCTGGGCTCCCTGACGCCCGACCGGGCCACCGAGCGGCTCAAGGCCGCCGGTCTGGACGACTGGGCGGCGGGCAATCTGCTCAGCTACCTCGCCGAGCAGCGGGCCGCCTGCGGCCACCTGCCGGACGACCGCACCATCGTGGTCGAGCGCTTCCGCGACGAGCTCGGCGACTGGCGGATCGTCATCCACTCCCCCTTCGGCGCCCAGGTGCACGCGCCCTGGGCCCTGGCCCTCGGCGCCCGGCTGCGCGAGAAGCACGGCCTGGACCCGCAGGTGATGCACGCCGACGACGGGATCGTGCTCCGCCTCCCCGATGCCGACCTGCTCGACTTCCCCGTCGACCGGCCCACGTCCGACGAGGCCCCGGTCGGCGCCGACGCCGCGCTCTTCGACGCCGAGGAGATCGAACAGCTCGTCACCGACCAGGTCGGCGGCTCCGCGCTGTTCGCCTCCCGCTTCCGCGAGTGCGCCGGGCGCGCCCTGCTGCTCCCCCGGCGCAGCCCCGGCAGGCGCACGCCCCTGTGGCAGCAGCGCCAGCGCGCCTCGCAACTCCTTGAGGTGGCCGCCGAGTACGGCTCCTTCCCGATCGTCCTCGAAGCCGTCCGCGAATGCCTCCAGGACGTCTTCGACGTCCCGGGGCTGGTCGAGTTGATGCGCGATCTGGAGTCACGCGCCGTACGGTTGGTGGAGGTCACCACCCCCGAGCCCTCCCCCTTCGCCCGCTCGCTCCTCTTCGGCTACGTCGCCCAGTTCCTGTACGAGGGCGACTCCCCGCTCGCGGAGCGCCGCGCCGCCGCCCTCTCGCTGGACTCCCGGCTGCTCTCCGAGCTGCTCGGCCAGGCCGAACTGCGCGAGCTGCTCGACCCGGCCGTACTCGCCGAGTTGGAGGCCGAACTCCAACGCCTCACCCCCGACCGCCGGATCAGGGACGCCGAAGACGTCGCCGACGCACTGCGCCTGCTCGGCCCGCTGGGCGAGGCCGAGTTGACGGCGCGCGGCGCCGAGCCGCTCTGGGCGCTGGAGTTGGAGGCGGCCCGCCGCGCCATCCAGGTCCGGATCGCCGGCGAGCCGCGCTGGGCGGCGATCGAGGACGCCGGCCGGCTGCGCGACGCCCTCGGCACCCCGCTGCCGGTCGGCGTCCCGGAGGCGTTCACCGAACCGGTGAAGGACCCACTGGGCGACCTGCTCGCCCGGTACGCCCGCACGCACGGCCCGTTCACCTCGGCCGAGGCGGCGGCGAGGTTCGGCCTGGGCACCGCCGTGGTCACGGGCACCCTGCACCGGCTCACCGCCACCGGGCGCCTGGTCCAGGGCGAGTTCCGCCCGGTCGAGGGCCACACCGCCACCGTCGAGTGGTGCGACGCCGAGGTGCTGCGCAGACTGCGCCGCCGCTCGCTGGCCGCGCTGCGCCAGGAGGTCGAGCCGGTCCCGCCGCGCGCGCTGGCCGCCTTCCTGCCCCAGTGGCAGCACCTGGCCGGCCACCGGCTGCGCGGCCTCGACGGCCTGCTGCGCGTGGTCGAACAGCTCCAGGGCACCGCACTGCCCGCCTCCGCGCTGGAGAAGCTGATCCTTCCGGCCCGCCTGGCCGACTACACCCCGGGCGCGCTGGACGAGTTGACGGCGGCCGGCGAGGTCGGCTGGTCCGGCGCGGGCGCCCTGGCGGGCAAGGACGGCTGGATCAGCCTGCACCTGCCGGAGTCCGCCCACCTGCTCCGCCCCGAGCCGGTGCCGCCCGCACTGACCCCCGTGCACACCGCCCTGCTCGACACCCTGGCGGGCGGGTACGGCCTGTTCTTCCGTCAGCTCGCCGAGCGGTCCCCCGACACCCCCGAGCCCGAACTCGTCGAGGCCCTCTGGGACTTGGTCTGGGCCGGATACGTGACCAACGACACCCTCGCACCGCTGCGTGCCCTGCTCGGCTCCGGCCGGACGGCCGGAGCCACCGCGCACCGGGCCCCCCGGTCCACCCCGCGCGGCCGGTACGGCGGGGCCGGGCGCGGCTTCGGCCGCCCGGCGGGCGCGCTGCGCTCCGGTCCGCCCACGGCCGCCGGCCGCTGGTCGCTGCTGCCCGCCTTCTCCGAGGACGCGACCACCCGGGCCGCCGCGCAGGCCCAGAGCCTGCTCGACCGGCACGGTGTGCTCACCCGGGGCGCGGTCGCCGCCGAGCGCGTTCCCGGCGGCTTCGCGGGGGTGTACCGGGTCCTGGCCGCCTTCGAGGAGCGCGGCCGAGCCCGGCGGGGCTACTTCGTGGAGGGCCTCGGCGGCGCCCAGTTCGCCATGGACGGCGCGGCCGACCGGCTGCGCGCGGTCAACGCCAGGCTGGAGCGGGCCGCCGCGACCGAGTGGCCGGGCAGCGGCACCGGCGTCGAACCGCCGCAGGTCCTGGTGCTGGCCGCCGCCGACCCGGCCAACGCGTACGGCGCCGCCCTGCCCTGGCCGGAGCCGCCGACCGCCTCGGGTGCCAGGCCGACCGCCGCCGCCCACCGACCTGGCCGCAAGGCCGGCGCCCTGGTGGTGCTGGTCGAGGGCGAGCCTGCGCTGTACGTCGAGCGCGGCGGGAAGTCCCTGCTGGCCTGGCAGCCGCACCCGGCGGCGGTCGAGGCACTGGCCGAGGCGGTCCGGCACGGCGCACTCGGCAGCAGTGTCACCATCGAGCGCGCCAACGGCGAGGCCGCCCTCACCTCCGAGCTGGGCCGCCTCCTGGAGCAGGCCGGCTTCCACCCCACCCCGCGCGGCCTGCGGCTGCGCGCCTGACCGCCGGGGCGAGGAGTCAACTCCCCAGCGGCGCGGGCAAGCACGCGGGAGGTGCCCACGACCCCTTGGTCGCGCACACCCGATCAGCCGGGAAACGTCCGAGGCGCGGGGAACTGCGTGTGTGGGCAGTTCCCCGCGCCCCTGAGAAGCCATCTCCTGCCCCGGAAGGGCTGCCCGGTGCTATCCGTCAAGCGGTGCACCCGGTTCCGCCTCCGGCGGTTCACCCGTACGGTGTCGTGCCCCGGTCAGCAGACGACTGCTGTGTACCGGTACGAGGCCGAGGCCCCAGCCGCCCAGGGCCAGTACGCCGAGTACGGCACCGCCGCTGCGGAACCCGCTGCCCAGCAGCAGTCCGCAGCCCAGCAGAGCCAGGAACAGAGACGGGAACCAGCGCCGGTCCGGGCCTATTCGCCCGAGAACGCCTTGTCGTACGGCGGCACATGCCGCTCGGACTCTCCGCACCACCGGCCTCCTTCACTCGTCCCCCGCGGCACGCGGGGAGGGCGAGGTCCGGTCAGGCCGCCACCACGTCCACGGCCGCAGCCTTGGGCGAGATGCCGCTCATCCGGTCGACACCGGGAGCGGGCAGCGGAACCGGTTCGAGTACCGGCCTCAGCAGCTCACCCTCCGAGAGGGTGGCCATTGCCGCAAGTTCGGCGAGCGAGAGCTCATCGCTGACCTCGCGCATGACTTCGGACATCCGGACATCGAGTGCGTCGCAGATGGCGGAGAGCAGCTCGGAGGATGCCTCCTTCTGCCCCCGCTCGACCTCGGAGAGGTAACCGAGCGAAACCCTGGCGGCCGCCGACACCTCGCGGAGTGTGCGGCCCTGGCGCTGGCGCTGCCGACGCAGTACATCGCCCAGTAGGCGACGGAGCAGGATCATCGGTGCCTCCCTCCTCGGACTGCGGATCGAGATGTCACGACCCCACCGTACCGCCTCGTCCGCATCGCGTGCGGGGACCATGGTCGTGTTCACTCTGGGCTGCAAGGCTGTCCCCTCCCCTGTTTGTTCCCCGCCCGGACTGTCCACGCGCCCGCTCCGGGCCCGCAGTCGAGGCCACGCGACTTACCGGCTACCTGGTTTCTGCCCAGCCAGGCCATCTGGTGTAACACGATCCTCCAGCTCTGACAGCCAGTTCAGTGCCAATTCAGGAAAACAGTCGGCAATCTCAGCGCGACAGGGGTTCAACCGCTACGCGGTCGCTCAGCAACTCCAGCGCGGCGGTCACCGCATTGGCACGGATTGTGTCACGTGCCCCCGACAGCCGGGGCGAGACGACGAAGGTCCCCTCGGGCCCGGCCAGCGCCAGGTGCACCGTGCCGACCTCCTGGCCGCCCTGCGGCTCGGGACCGGCCACGCCGGTGGTCGCCAGTCCGTAGGTGGCACCGAGCAGTCTGCGGACGCCGTCGGCCATCTGCCGGGCCACCACCGGGTGCACCGGACCGTGGACGGCCAGCAGGCCCTCGTCCACCCCGAGCAGGGAAGCCTTCAGGTCCGTGGCGTACGCGGTGACCGAGCCGCGGAAGGTCGCGGAGGCGCCGGGGACGTCCACCAGGGCCGCCGCCAGCAGTCCGCCGGTCAGCGACTCGGCGACGGCCAGCGTGGCACCGCGTCCGCGCAGCGCGGCATGCGCGAGCTCGGCCGGTCCGGGGCCCTGCGCCGACCCGTGCTGCGGTGCTGCCGCGTGGCCCGCCGTCGCGCCGGAGCCCGGCGAGAGGATGTCGTTCACTGCCCGGCCCGTTCCTTGGCCATGCCCTCGCGGCGCAGCCGGACCGCCTGTCCGATGTAGTCGAGCCCGGTGCCGACGGTGAGCAGGACGGCGAGGCCCATCAGCACGGCCCGCCCGGTGGCCAGCCAGCCGGTGAGCACCAGCACGTACATGCCGACCGCGATGCCCTGGGTGAGGGTCTTCAGCTTGCCGCCCCGGCTGGCGGGGATGACGCCGTAGCGGATCACCCAGAAGCGGAGCAGGGTGATGCCGAGCTCGCGGGCCAGGATGACCACGGTGACCCACCAGGCGAGGTCGCCGAGGACGGAGAGGCCGATCAGCGCGGACCCCATGATCGCCTTGTCCGCGATCGGGTCGGCGATCTTGCCGAAGTCGGTGACCAGGCCCTTGCGCCGGGCCAGCTCCCCGTCGAAGAGGTCGGTGATCATCGCGATGGCGAAGGAGGCCCAGGCCACCGAGCGCCACTTGGGATCATGGCCACCCGCTGCGAACAGCAGCGCCACGAACACGGGCACCAGCAGCAGCCGGACCATCGTCAGGATGTTGGCGATGTTCCAGAGGCCCGGCTGCGGCGGCAGCGCCGCACCCGGGCGGCCCGGGTGCGGCGCTGCCGGGGCACCTGGCCCCTGGGTCATGCCTCGGCCCCAAGCAGCTCCGCGACCAGGTCGACGCCCTCGGTGCCGACCACCAGGGCGCGGTGGAACTCGCCGACCCCGACGTGCTCGGCGCCCAGCAGGGTGGTCAGACCGTCCGTCTCGGGGGCCTGGTGGGCCGCCCGGCCCTCGACCACGCCGTCCTCGACCGACTCGACCAGGACCAGGACCTCGGTGCCGATCCGCTGCTCCGCGCGCTGGGCGGTGAGCTCCTCGGCGAGCCGGGAGAGCTTGGCCAGGCGCTCGGCGACCACGTCCTCGGGCAGCTTGCCGTCGTAGGTCGCGGCCTCGGTGCCGTCCTCGTCGGAGTAGCCGAAGACGCCGATCGCGTCCAGCCCGGCGTGCGTGATGAACCGCTCCAGCTCGGCGAAGTCCTCCTCGGTCTCACCGGGGAAGCCGACGATGAAGTTGGAGCGGGCGCCGGCCTGCGGGGCCCTGTCCCGGATGGTCTTCAGCAGCTCCAGGAACTGGTCGGTGTTGCCGAACCGGCGCATCCGGCGCAGCACCGCCGGGGCGGAGTGCTGGAAGGAGAGGTCGAAGTACGGGACGACCCCGTCGGTACCGGTCATCACGTCGATCAGCCCGGGCCGCATCTCGGCGGGCTGGAGGTAGCTGACCCGGACCCGCTCGATGCCCTCGATCGCGGCGATCTCGGTCAGCAGCGTCTCGAGGAGCCGGATGTCGCCGAGATCCTTGCCGTACGAGGTGTTGTTCTCGCTGACCAGGACGACCTCGCGGACGCCCTGCTCGGCCAGCCACTGGGCCTCGTGCAGCACGTCGGAGGGGCGGCGGGAGATGAAGGAGCCGCGGAAGGCGGGGATGGCGCAGAAGGAGCAGCGCCGGTCGCAGCCGGAGGCCAGCTTGACCGAGGCGACCGGGTTGTCGTCCAGCCGCTTGCGCAGCGTGCGGGGACCGGAGGCGGGGGCGAGGCCCTCGGGCAGGTCCTCGGGGGCGCCGTGGCCGGGCAGGGCGACCTCGGCGGCGGCCGCCTGCCGCTCGACCGGGGTCAGCGGAAGCAGCTTGCGGCGATCGCGCGGGAGATGGGCGGCGTGGTGCCCGCCGGAGAGGATGGTCTGCAGGCGGTCGGAGATGCTGGCGTAGTCGTCGAAGCCCAGCACGCCGTCCGCCTCGGGCAGCGCGTCGGCCAGCTCCTTGCCGTAGCGCTCGGCCATGCAGCCGACCGCGACGACGGCCTGGGTGCGGCCGTGCCCCTTGAGGTCGTTGGCCTCCAGCAGGGCGTCGACGGAGTCCTTCTTGGCGGCTTCGACGAAGCCGCAGGTGTTGACCACGGCGACATCGGCTTCGGCGGCGTCGTCGACCAACTGCCAGCCATCGGCCTCCAGTCGCCCGACGAGTTCCTCGGAGTCCACCTCGTTGCGGGCGCATCCGAGCGTGACAAGGGCGACTGTACGGCGTTCAGGCATAGGGCCAAGATTAACGCGCGAGCTCCGGTGCCGTTCGCCCCGGAGGTCGCGCGCCCCGAATGTACGGTTCCGCTCAGCCCGCCTGCGGGTCCCCGGGGGTGTATGTGAGGTGCACCACCTGGCCGTCCTCGCCCGCCGGGCCGAGGTCCTTGCCGTTGACGTACACGTGTACGGCGGCCGCGTTGCCGATCACCAGCTTGATCTGCTTGGGGTCGGTGAAGGTCTGGTCGGTCCCCTGGTCCAGGTTGTTCTGGAAGAGCGACTTGCCGGTGCTGTCGGTCGCCGACACCCAGCTGGTGTCCTTCTCGGCGACCAGCTTGACGGTGACCTTGTCGGCCGGGGCGGCGGCGATCGCGCTCGGTGCCGCGCTGCTCGGCGGTGCGGTGCTCGGCGCGGGGGCGGGCGGCTGGACGGGGGCGGTCTGCGGCGCGGCCGCGGACTGCGGGGAGCCTGCAGTCGGGTGGGTCGGCTTGCCGGCGAACAGGTTGAAGCCGATCAGCACGACCACCGCGACGATCGCGACCATCATCGCGGTGGTCCAGTTCGGGCGGCGGTGGTCGGTGACCTTGATCGGTCCGGTGTCCAGCAGCTTGGTGGGGCGCTGCGGCCCCGGCGCGCCGCCGTGCGCGGCGTCGTACCTGGCGATCAGCGGCTCGCTGTCGACACCGACCGCCCTGGCGATCGACCTGATGTGGCCCCGGGCGTAGAAGTCGCCACCGCAACGGCTGAAGTCGTCGTCCTCGATGGCGTACACGATCGGCACCCGCACCCGGGTGCCGACACTCACCTGATCGACCGTCATCCCGGCCGCCAGTCGCGCGGCAGCGAGCACCCGGCCGATGCTCTCCGCCTCGGCGGCGGGCTCGACGGGCACCTGCTGCTCCGGCACGGCACCCGAGGGGTCGGCGGAGGGCCGGCGACTGACGCGGCGGAGGGACTTGCCGATGGTCACTGGGAGCGCCTTTCGAGCGTTGGCCATCTGCTGAGAAGACAGTCTAGGGGCGGGGGTGGAGCCTTTCTCAAGCGGACCGGGCCCGAATACACCCCGCGGCGTACGGCCGGTGGCGACCGGCCGTCAACCGGGTGGCCGCACCGGGCCGCCCTGCCTGGAGTGACGTGGCGGCCCGGTCGGTGGTTCCCGGTCGGCCGGGCCGCCCCGGCTTCCTCCGAACGAGTGAGGCCGGGGCACGGAAACCCGCGGGTCAGCCCCGGATGGTGAGGATGACGGCGTCCAGCTCGTCCGGCTTGACCAGCACGTCGCGGGCCTTGGATCCCTCGCTCGGGCCCACGATGCCGCGCGACTCCATGAGGTCCATCAGCCGTCCGGCCTTGGCGAAGCCGACCCGCAGCTTGCGCTGGAGCATCGAGGTCGAGCCGAACTGGGTGGAGACCACCAGCTCGGCCGCCTGGATCAGCAGGTCCAGGTCGTCACCGATCTCCTCGTCGATCTCCTTCTTCGGGCCGCCGCCGACCGTCACGTCGTCCCGGTAGGTCGCGCTCAGCTGGTCCTTGCAGTGCTGGACCACCTTGGCGATCTCGGCCTCGGTGACGAAGGCGCCCTGCATCCGGACCGGCTTGCTGGCACCCATCGGCAGGAAGAGCGCGTCACCCTTGCCGATCAGCTTCTCGGCGCCCGGCTGGTCCAGGATGACCCGGGAGTCGGCCATCGCCGAGGTCGCGAAGGCCAGCCGGCTCGGGACGTTGGCCTTGATCAGCCCGGTGACCACGTCCACCGAGGGCCGCTGGGTGGCCAGCACCAGGTGGATGCCGGCCGCCCGGGCCAGCTGGGTGATCCGCACCACCGAGTCCTCGACGTCACGCGGGGCGACCATCATCAGGTCGGCCAGCTCGTCCACGATCACCAGCAGGTACGGGTACGGCTTCAGCTCGCGCTCGCTGCCCAGCGGCGGGGTGAGCCTGCCCGACCGGACCGCCGCGTTGAAGTCGTCCACGTGCCGGAAGCCGAAGGCCGCCAGGTCGTCGTAGCGCAGGTCCATCTCGCGGACCACCCACTGGAGGGCCTCGGCGGCCTTCTTGGGGTTGGTGATGATCGGCGTGATCAGGTGCGGGATGCCCTCGTACGCCGTCAGCTCGACCCGCTTGGGGTCGACCAGCACCATCTTGACCTCGTCCGGGGTGGCCCTGGCCAGCACCGAGGTGATCAGGCAGTTGATGCAGGACGACTTGCCCGCGCCGGTCGCACCGGCCACCAGGATGTGCGGCATCTTGGCGAGGTTGGCCATCACGGTGTGGCCCTCGACGTCCTTGCCCATGCCGACCACCATCGGGTGGGTGTCCTCGGCCGCGGTCCGTGAGCGCAGCAGGTCGCCGAGGTTGACCATCTCCCGGTCCCGGTTGGGGATCTCCACCCCGACCGCCGACTTGCCGGGGATCGGGCTGATGATCCGCACGTCCGGGCTGGCCACCGCGTACGCGATGTTCTTGGCCAGCGCGGTGATCCGCTCGACCTTCACCGCCGGGCCGAGCTCGACCTCGTAGCGGGTGACCGTCGGCCCGCGGGTGAAACCGGTGACCCGGGCGTCCACCTTGAACTCCGCGAAGACGCCGCTGAGCTGGGCCACCACCTCGTCGTTGAGGGCGCTGCGGGCCTTGCCGGGCGCGCCGAACTCCAGCAGGTCCAACGGCGGCAGGGTGTACGTGCCCTCGCCGGTCAACTGGAGCTGCTCCATCCGGACCGGCGCGGCGCCGTGCTTGTCCAGGTCGACCCCGGCGGCGCGGGCGGCCGGGACCGCGGGCTCCTCCGGCGGGGCGGTGCGGTCCTGCACCTGGTGCATGATGCCTGCCACCGCGGGCGACGCGGGCACCCCGTGCACCAGGGCGCCGTCCAGCTCGGCGGCGACCCCGGCGGCGATGTCCCGGGTCGCGTAAGGGTCCTTGGCGAACGCGTCGGGGACGGCGTCGGCCGGCTCCGGCCCGTCCGCCTTCCTGCGCCGGCGGCGGCGCCGGGCCGCCACCTCGTCCTCCGTGTCCTCGATGCTGAACGGCAGCGCTTCGGGGTCGGCGTCCTCGGGCGGCTCGGTGGAGAACTCGCGGTCGTACGCCTCGTCCGGGTACTCGTCGTACGGCGACTCCACGACCCCCAGGCGCTCGCCGAGCAGGCGCAGCCGCTCGGGGATCCGGTTGACGGGGGTGGCGGTGACCACCAGCAGGCCGAAGAAGGCGAGCAGCAGCAGCAGCGGGACGGCCAGCGGCGGTCCGGCGGCGGCCATCATCGGCGTCGAGGCGGCCCAGCCGAGGATGCCGCCGGCCTGCCGTATCCGGGTCGCTCCGGTGGACATTCCGGGTGCACCGCAGCCGATGTGGACCAGGCCGAGGACACCGACGATCAGGGCGCTGAGCCCGATCGCCACCCGGCCGTTGGCCTCCGGCACGCCGGGGTGGCGCATCAGCCGGATCGCCAGCACGAGCAGCAGCAGCGGCATCAGCACGTCGAGCCGGCCGAACAGCCCCGACACCACGTTGGTGGCCGCCTCGCCCAGCCAGCCCTGCGGGCTGAACCAGGTACCGGCCGCCGTGATCAGGGAGAGCGCGAGCAGCAGCAGCGCCACCCCGTCCTTGCGGTGGTCGGGGTGGAGGTTCTTGGCACTGTCGCCGAAGCCCCGGAAGACCGAACCGATGCTGTGCGCCATGCCCAACCAGACCGCTCGGACGGCCCGGAAGAGCATCGGCCTCGGCGGCGGCGACGCCGGAGCCTTGGCGGCGGCCTTCTTCGCGGGGGCCCGCTTGACCGGTGGTTTGGCGGCGGGGGCTTTCTTGGCAGCCGGTTTCGCCATGGGCTTCGCGGCGGGCTTGGCAGCGGCTGGCTTGGCGGCGGGGGCCTTCTTGGCCGGCCCGGGTTTCGAGTTGCGTGCGGGGCTTCCGGGCATACGTGTGGCCATGGGTCAGCAGCCTACCGGGGGTCGTCTGCCCTGCACATGTGACCGATCCCCGGGCCCGGCCACGTGTCGCCGACGCCTTGTCAGGGCCGCCGGAGGCGCCGGGAACCACCTCGGCACGCCCTGCGGAGGCACTCATCCACCGGCCCTGCGAGGCAGCCTGGCGAGCCGTCAGAGAGCTGTCGGACAGCCGTCCGCGGCCGCCCGGCGCCTGGAGGCGCGCCGGGAGCGCGCGGAGCCTCCCGCGCGCTCCCGGCGCTCAGTTGGCGCCCGGCCGCAGGGCGTCGAGCGCCTGGCGCAGACTGGCGAGCTTGCGCTCCAGATGAGCCGCCGTCACCGCCGCACCCGCCTCGGTGGAGCCGGCCAGCTGCTTGGTGAGCGCCTCGGCCTGCTCCTCCACCGACGCCAGCCGCGCGGACAGCTCGCCGAGCAGCGCACCGCCGATGGCCTGCTGCTCACCCGCCTCCAACTGCAGCCGCAGCAGCGCCGCCTGCTCCTTGAGCTGGCAGTTCTTGGTGTAGAGGTCCACGAAGACGGAGACCTTGGCGCGCAGCACCCACGGGTCGAAGGGCTTGGAGATGTAGTCGACCGCACCGGCCGCATAACCCCGGAAGGTGTGGTGCGGACCGTGGTTGATCGCGGTCAGGAAGATGATCGGGATGTCCCTGGTCCGCTCGCGGCGCTTGATGTGGGCGGCCGTCTCGAAGCCGTCCATTCCCGGCATCTGCACGTCCAGCAGGATCACCGCGAAGTCGTCGGTGAGCAGCGCCTTCAGCGCCTCCTCACCGGACGAGGCGCGGACCAGAGTCTGGTCCAGCGCCGAGAGGATCGCCTCCAGCGCGAGGAGGTTCTCCGGCCGGTCGTCTACCAGGAGGATCTTCGCCTTCTGCACCAGGACCCGCCCTCCTGCCGGTTGTTTTCCGAGGGAAGGCACCCGCGTGCCGCCCACCACTGCCCCGGTCATGCTAGCCGCACCCCCTCGCCCGCCACATCGCTGTGCGCAAATGCGGCCTGCAGACTTCGTGGAGACACCCGAACCGCAGCCGACCCATGAGAGCGCCTTGTCACCGTTCGGTCACTGTTCGCAACGATGGGTGACCTTACCGGGTTCCCGGCACGACCCGCCAGCCCGGCCGGAGAGCCGGATTCCTCTTTCCCGCGGCCCGGCTCGGCCCTGCTGCGGCACCGCTCGGCGCCGGGAGTTCCGGGCCCGGCGCCGTGGCGACTACTTGCCGGGAAGCCACTGGCGCATCACCGCCAACAGGTGGTCGGTCTCGACCGGCTTGGTCACATGGTCGTTGGCTCCCGCGTCCAGGCTCTTCTCCTTGTCCCCCTTCATCGCCTTGGCGGTCAGCGCGATGATCGGCAGGCCGGAGAACTGGGGCATCCGGCGGATCGCCTCGGTGGTCGCGTAGCCGTCCATCTCCGGCATCATGATGTCCATCAGGACCACGGCCACGTCCTCGTGCTGCTCCAGGACTTCGAGGCCGGCCCGCCCGTTCTCCGCGTACAGCACCGTCAGGCCGTACTGCTCCAGCACGCTGGTGAGCGCGAAGACGTTGCGGACGTCGTCGTCCACGATCAGCACCCGCTGGCCGTCGAAGCGGCCCTGGAACTGCGCGGCCGTGCTCGGTCGTGCGGCGGATTCGCCGCCGGGGCCGCCGGCCGGCTCCTCGGCCGCCGCCCGGCGCCGCTCGGCCTCGCCGCGGCGGCGCTCCTCCGCCAGCTCGCGCACCTCCTGCGCCCAGTGCTCGGCCGGGTTCTCCCCCACCGGCACCGGCGTGCCGGCCGGAGTCACCGCAACGCTGGCCCTGACCAGCGGCGACGCCAGGCGTTCCAGCGTGACGGCCGGGCCGGGGGCCTCGCTGCGCAGCGGCAGGTAGAGGGTGAAGGTGGAGCCCTGGCCCAGCTCGCTCTCGGCGTGGATCTCGCCGCCGAGCAGGCGGGCGATCTCCCGGCTGATGGACAGGCCGAGGCCCGTCCCGCCGTACTTGCGGCTGGTCCCGCCGTCGGCCTGCTTGAAGGCCTCGAAGATCTCCCACAGCTTGTTGTCCGGGATGCCGATGCCGGTGTCGGAGACCGAGAAGGCGATCAGCGATTCGTCGGGGGAGGTGATCGCGCCGCTCTCCAGCAGCTGCTCGCGGACGTGCTGCGGGGCGAGGTCGGCGCGGCGGATCCGCAGTTCGACGGCGCCGGACTCGGTGAACTTGAACGCGTTGGAGAGCAGGTTGCGCAGCACCTGCTGGAGCCGCTGCTCGTCGGTGTGCAGGGTGACCGGGAGGTCGGAGGTGACGATCACCGCGAAGTCGAGGCTCTTGCCCACGGTGAGCGGGCGGAACGCGGCCTCGACGTAGTCGACCAGCTGGACCAGGGCGATCTTGGCCGGGCGGACGTCCATCTTGCCCGCCTCGACCTTGGAGAGGTCGAGAATGTCGTTGATCAGCTGGAGCAGGTCGGAGCCCGCGCCGTGGATGGTCTCGGCGAACTCGACCTGCTTGCCGGAGAGGTTGCCCTCGTTGTTGTCGGAGAGCAGCTTGGCCAGGATCAGCAGCGAGTTGAGCGGGGTGCGCAGCTCGTGCGACATGTTGGCGAGGAACTCGCTCTTGTAGCGCGAGGCGAGCGCGAGCTGTTCGGCGCGCTCCTCCAGGACCTGCCTGGCCTCCTCGATCTCGCTGTTCTTGATCTCGATGTCGCGGTTCTGCTGGGCGAGTTGCTCGGCCTTCTCCTGCAACTCCTCGTTGGTGCGCTCCAGCTCCTCCTGGCGCGCCTCCAGTTCGGCGGACCGCATGGAGAGTTCGGCGGTGAGGCGCTGGGACTCCAGCAGCAGGCCCTCGGTCTTGGTGTTGACGCTGATGGTGTTGACGGTGACGCCGATCAGATCGGCGATCTGGTTGAGGAAGTCCAGGTTGACGGTGGTGAAGGAGCTGAAGGTGGCCAGCTCGATCACGCCGAGCAGCCGGCCCTCGAACATCACCGGGAGCACCACCACATGGGCGGGGCTGGCCTCGCCCAGGCCCGAGGCGATCTTCAGATAGCCGGGCGGGGTCTCCTTGAGGATGATCGAGCGCTTCTCCACCGCCGCCTGGCCGACCAGGCCCTCGCCGGGCCGGAAGGTGGTCGGCATCGCGCGGCGCTGGTAGCCGTAGCTGCCGATCAGGCGCAGCACGGTGTCGTTCTCGTCGTCGTCCTCGGTGATCAGCTCGGCGGTCCGGCCGGCGGGCTGGGCGAGGAAGAAGGCACCGTGCTGGGCGGAGACCACCGGGGTCAGCTCGGTCATGATCAGCGAGGCGACGGCCTCCAGGTCGCGGCGGCCCTGGAGCAGACCGGAGATCCGGGCCAGGTTGGTCTTGAGCCAGTCCTGCTCCTGGTTGGCGCGGGTGGTCTCGCGCAGGTTGGCGATCATCTGGTTGAGGTTGTCCTTGAGCTCGTCGAGCTCTCCGGACGCGTCCACGTCGATCCGCAGCGACAGGTCGCCCCTGGTCACGGCGGTGGCGGCCTGGGCGATGGCGCGCACCTGGCGGGTCAGGTTGTTGGCGAGCTCGTTCACCGACTCGGTCAGGTCCTGCCAGGTGCCGTCCACCCCGGGGACGCGGGCCTGGCCGCCGAGGCGGCCGTCGGTCCCCACCTCGCGGGCGACCCTGGTGACCTCGTCCGCGAACGCGGACAGCTGGTCGACCATGGTGTTGATGCTGGTCTTGAGTTCGAGGATCTCGCCGCGGGCGTCCACGTCGATCTTCTGCGAGAGGTCTCCGCGCGCGACCGCGGTGATCACCAGGGCGATGTTGCGGACCTGGCCGGTCAGGTTGTTGGCCATCTGGTTGACGTTGTCGGTGAGGTCCTTCCAGATGCCCGCGACGCCGGGGACGCCGGCCTGGCCGCCCAGGATGCCGTCGGTGCCCACCTCACGGGCCACCCTGGTGACCTCGACGGCGAACGCGGACAGCTGGTCCACCATGGTGTTCAGGGTGCCCGCCAGGGCCGCGACCTCGCCCTGCGCCTCGATGGTGATCTTCTTGGAGAGGTCACCCCGGGCGACCGCCGAGGCGACCTCGGCGATGTTCCGCACCTGACTGGTCAGGTTGGATGCCATGAAGTTGACGTTGTCGGTCAGGTCCCGCCAGATACCGGAGACCCCGCTCACCCGGGCCTGACCGCCCAGGATCCCCTCCGTGCCGACCTCGCGGGCGACCCTGGTGACCTCGTCCGCGAACGCCGACAGCTGGTCGACCATCGTGTTCACGGTCATCACCAGCTCGCGGATCTCGCCGCGCGCATCGACGGTGATCTTCTTCGAGACGTCGCCCCGGGCCACCGCGGTGGTCACCTCGGCGATGTTGCGGACCTGGCTGGTCAGGTTGGAGGCCATGAAGTTGACGCTGTTGGTCAGGTCCTTCCAGGTACCCGACACCCCCGGCACACTCGCCTGGCCGCCGAGGATGCCCTCGGTGCCGACGTCCCGGGCGACTCTGGTGACCTCGTCGGCGAAGGCGCCGAGCTGGTCGACCATGGTGTTGATGGTGTTCTTCAGCTCCAGGATCTCGCCCCTGGCGTCCACCTGGATCTTCTGCGACAGGTCGCCCTTGGCCACCGCCGTGGTCACCTGGGCGATGTTGCGCACCTGGTTGGTGAGGTTGTTGGCCATCGAGTTGACGTTCTCGGTGAGGTCCTTCCAGACCCCCGCGACGCCCGGCACCTGGGCCTGGCCGCCCAGGATGCCCTCGGTGCCCACCGCGCGCGCCACCCTGGTCACCTGCTCGGCGAAGCCGGAGAGCTGGTCGACCATGATGTTGATGGTGTTCTTCAGCTCCAGGATCTCGCCCCGGGCATCGACCTCGATCTTGCGCGACAGGTCGCCCTTGGCCACCGCCGTGGTCACCTCGGCGATGTTGCGCACCTGCGCCGTCAGGTTGTTGGCCATGAAGTTCACCGAGTCGGTGAGATCACGCCAGACCCCGGCGACACCCGGCACCTGGGCCTGCCCGCCGAGGCGGCCCTCGGTGCCCACGTCCCTGGCCACCCTGGTGACCTGAGCGGCAAAGGAGTTGAGCTGGTCCACCATCGTGTTGACGGTGTTCTTCAGCTCCAGCATCTCGCCGGCCACGTCCACCGTGACCTTGTGCGACAGGTCGCCCTTGGCCACCGCCGTGGTCACCTCGGCGATGTTGCGCACCTGCGCGGTCAGCCGACCGGCCATGGTGTTGACCGAGTCCGCCAGGTCCTTCCAGCTGCCCGACATGCCGCGCACCCTGGCCTGGCCGCCCAGCTTGCCCTCGGTACCCACCTCCAGGGCGACCCTGGTCACCTCGTCGGTGAACTCCGACAGCTGGTCCACCAGCCCGTTCACGGTCCGGCCCACCTTGAGGAACTCGCCGCGCAGCGGGTGGCTCACCCCGTTGGTGTGGACCGAGCGCAGCTCCATCCGCTGGTCCAGGTCGCCCTCGGCGATCGAGGAGAGCACCCGGCCCACGTCGGCCATCGGCCGCGCCAGGTCGTCGATCAGCGCATTGCAGTTGTCGACCGCCGCCATCCAGGCGCCCTCGCCGACCCCGCTCTCCAGCCGCTCGGAGAGCCGTCCCTCCCGGCCCACCGCCCGGCGGACCCGGGCCAGCTCACCGGTCAGATGCTGGTTGCGCTCGGCGACCTCGTTGAACACAGCCGCGATCTCGGCCAGCGGCCCGTCCCCCGGGACGGTCAGGCGGCGCCGGAAGTTGCCGTCCCGCATCGCCGTCAGCGCCGCCAGCAGCTTGCGCAGATCGGCGGGCTCGGCCCCCCGGTTGTGGTTCGGACGCCGCCCCAGGCTGCCGCGCGCCTGCGCAGCCCGCCCGGCGCGCGCGGTCGCCGGAGTCGTACCGGGTACGTCCTTGGTGGCCGAACTCAACGGGCCCTCCCACATCGTGACTGCTCAGGTCCGATCGAAAGCGGGCACCGGCCCGCCCCCGAACGCCGCCCCGGCTGCTGCGGACAGCCGCCGACACCCCACCGACCGTACTGCGTCGCCGCATGCTGCGGACCCCCCAGTCTGTCAGCACCGGCGCTCCGTGTCCGGCCCGTTGCACAGGGTCTCCACCGGCCGGGAACAAAGTGGTGGCCAGAATCACCCTCTGGTGCCTGTTTCGGCGCCCGGGGCCCACGGGGTACCAAGCGGAAAGTAGGGTGGAGCGCTGCACCTGGCCATGGGCGCTTCCCGCGCCCGCACCGACACCCGCCGCCAGGTCGGCCAGGCCGGGAGGGGTTCCCGGTCGGCGCCACCGGGAAGGCATTCCCGGCCGGAGCCTACCGGCCGGAGCAGGGCCGTCGATCGACCTGATGGGAGAAGTGGCACGTGGTCACCGCGCGCGCAACCGCCACCTTCGAACCGGTCGGCCGCTCGGCCGCGGCCGCGCGCGGCTTCGTCCGCGACGCGCTGCTCGGCTGGGGCCTGCCCGAGGTCGTCGACGACGCCGTGGTCCTGGTCAGCGAACTCGTCACCAACGCCGTGGTGCACGCCGGTACCGCCGCCGAGGTCGCCTGCCTGCGCGAGGAGGACTCGATCCGGATCGAGGTGACCGACCGTCACCCCGAGCGCGGCCTGCCGTCCTTCGCCAACGTCCCCGCCGCCTCCTCCGACCGCTACGCCGACCCCGACGGCGAGGGCGGCCGCGGCCTGCTGATGTGCTCCGCGCTCTCCAGCCGCTGGGGCGTCGAGTACGCCGCCGGACAGAAGACCGTCTGGTTCCGGCTGCCGCTCCCCGCCCAGGTGGCCGGCACCCGCTACGCCCTCCCCAGCCTCCCCGGCGGCGAACTCCCGGACGCCGAAGGGCCGGTCATGGTCGCGGTCGTCCAGGTGGACGAGCACGGGCTGGTCCGCGCCTGGAACCCGGACGCCGAAGCCCTCTTCCAGCACCCCGCCGACCAGGTCCTCGGCCGCACCTGGAGCGACCTGGCCGCCTGGCCGCAGACCGCCGGGATCGGCCTCGGCCTCGCCGAGACGCTCCGCCTGGCCCGCTGGGAGGGCAGCTTCGGGCTGCGCCGCGCCGACGGCCAGGTCACCGAGGTGTACGGTCTCCAGGTCCGGGTCCGTGACACCCACGGCATCCCGTCCACCCTCTGCCTGCTGGTCCGCGAGACCGACCGGGGCGTGCTGCGCTCCCCCGGCACCTCCGTCGAGACCCCCTCCGCCATCGAACCGCTGGACCTGCTGGTCGGCCCGATCGACCAGCACGACCTCGGCGGCCTGCTCCAGCGCGTCGTCGAACGCGCCCGTGACCTGCTCGACGCCGACGCCGCGTACCTGATGCTCACCACCGACGACGAGACCGAGTTCGAGGTCCGCGCGGCCACCGGTCTCAGCCCGGTCGGCCGCCGGCACGGACCGATCCCGGTCGAATCCGGCGCCGGCCGCTACGACTCCGCCCGGCTGCCCGCCGTGCACGAGGACCTCTCGGTCCGGCCCAGCTCGGCCCCGCTGCTCACCGGCACCGGCCTGCGCTCGCTCATCACCGTCCCGCTCAAGGTCGAGGGCCGGCTCACCGGCTCGCTCGGCGTGGCCGCCGCCACCCCGGGACGGTACGACAACGAGGACGCGCTGCGGCTGCAGTTCGCCGCCGACCGGATCGCCCTCGCCCTGGAGAGCGCCCGGCTCACCGAGCTCGAACGGCTGCGCAGAGGCTCGCTGTCCTTCCTGGTCGAGGCCTCCGACCTGCTGGCCGGCACCCTGGAACACCGGCAGACGCTCGCCCTGATGGCGCAGATGGCCGTCCCCACCCTCGCCGCCTGGTGCGCGGTCTACACCACCGCCGACCAGAACGGCGGCGCCGACCTCGCCTTCGTCCTGCACGAGGACGAGGACCGGATCGACCCGCTGCGCGCCCTGCTCGACAAGACCCCCG
Source organism: Saccharothrix sp. ST-888 (assembly GCF_000955975.1). Lineage (GTDB taxonomy): Bacteria > Actinomycetota > Actinomycetes > Streptomycetales > Streptomycetaceae > Kitasatospora. The sequence continues at coordinate 3,214 of NZ_JYJF01000024.1, read as the reverse complement.
CACCCGAGACCGACCCCGCGCCCGGCGCCCGGTTCTGGAAGGGCCCGCTGGAGACCGCCCGCGCCTCCGGCCTGGCCGACACCCCCGACCTGGCCGGACTGCTCGGCGAGACCGTGGTCCTGCCGCTCGCCGCCCGCAACCGGGTGATCGGCCTGCTGGTGCTCGGCGTCGGCACCGGCGTCCGCTTCCGCCAGGAGATGCTCGAACTCGCCGAGGACCTCTCCCGGCGAGCGGCCCTCGCGCTCGACAACTCCCGGCTCTACTCCGAGCGCACCGCCACCAGCCAGGCCTTCCAGCGCGCACTGCTGCCACCGGAGCTGCCCAAGATCCCGGGCGTCGAGGTCGAGGTCTTCTACCAGGCCGCCGGCGAGGGCAACGAGGTCGGCGGCGACTTCTACGACATCTTCCCGATCCGCCCCGGCACCTACGGCTTCGCCATCGGCGACGTCTGCGGCACCGGCCCCGAAGCCGCCTCGGTCACCGGCCTGGCCCGCCACTCACTGCGGCTGCTCGCCCGCGAGGGCCTGGACGCACCACAGGTCCTCACCCGGCTCAACGCGGCCATCCTGGACGAGGGCGCCCGCAGCCGCTTCCTCACCCTGCTGTACGGGGAGTTGACCCCCCGACCGGACGGCACCACCGTCCTGTCCCTGGTCTGCGCAGGCCACCCGCTGCCGCTCCGGCTGCGCACCGACGGCGAGGTCGAGCCGGCCGCCTCACCGCAGCCGCTGCTCGGTGTACTGGAGGAACTGGACCTGGAGGCCGAGGAGTTGGTGCTGCACCCCGGCGAAGTCCTGCTCTGCGTCACCGACGGCGTCACCGAACGCCGCGAGGGATCAAGGATGTTGGGCGAGGACGGTCTCGCCCAGGTGCTCAGCGGCTGCACAGGGCTCACCGCCGGAGCGGTCGCGGCACGCGTCCAGCGAGCCGTGGAGCGCTTCGCGCCCGAGCCACCCTCGGACGACATGGCGATCCTCACCCTCCGGCTGCCCACCCAGCGGACCCGCTGACCGGCTGCGCCACCCTCCCGCTCACTCTCGTTCAGCAACCGGTCATCCTCGGCCGCCCGACAGCTGACGACTGTACAAATTGTGAGATTCACAAGGGTACAAGCCGTCCGGAGGCGGGTACACCGGATTCACCGGGGATTCCCCCGGAGGGGACATCAACCACCGGACCGCCGCCGGCTCGACCTGCCGGATGTGCCGGTTCTTCACTCCACCGCAGCCGCCCGCACGCCGGCGCCACGCGTCCAGAGCCGTATGCCCGATGCCACTCTGCCCTGCGCACTGTGTCCGGTGCCATGCGCCCTGTGCCGCGTGCCGCTCCCGTGCGCCTTCGGCACGGAACGACGCACCGAACCTCGATCGCACGCAGCACCTCGATCGCACTCACGCCGCCACCCGGCACACAGAGTGAAAGGAGCCTCCGGTGAGCACTGAAGCTACCGGGGCGAACGCCCGACCCGCAGGAGCCGACGCGGGTCCCCTCGGACACCTGGCCCTCGGACTGACCCTTCTCGCATACGGCCTGCTCGCCACCGGCATCCTCAGCGGTACCGGGGTCAAGGACGCCGTGGCCCTCGCCCACCTGGTCGGCGGGGTCACCCTCTTCATCGCCGGCCTCTGGCAGCTCCGCAGCGGCGACACCTTCACCGGCACCGCCTTCACCGGCCTCGGCGCCTTCTGGGCCACCTGGTCCGTGGCCGCAGGCGCCGGAAAGCACGCGGCCGGCCTCTTCCTGCTGCTGTGGGCCCTGCTCGCCTTCACCCTCGCGGTCGCCAGCTGGACCTCCGGCCTCTTCAGCCGCCTGGTCTACGGCCTGCTGACGGTCGCTCTGCTGCTCACCGCCATCGCCACCTTCGCCGGCAGCGGCGGGCTCGCCAAGGCAGCCGGCTGGATCGCCGCCCTCGCCGGAGTGGTCGCCTGGTACTGGGCCACTGCGGCCCTCACCAACAGCGGCTGGGGCCGCACCGCACTGCCGGTGAAGTAACCGACAGCCCGCGTGTTCCGGACGCCTGGAGCGCCGGACCAGCCGGCAGCGTCGGACCCTCCGGGCAGCCGGGCAGCCGGGCAGCCGGGCAGCAGAAAGGGTGGGGCCGGACTCCCGAGGGAGTCCGGCCCCACCCCATTGCTGTCTTGCCGTGCGGGACGGTTGCCGGGCGTACACGTGCCGGGCGTTCACGGCCTGCTCGCGGACGTCCGTTCCGCCACCCGGACCGTCACCTTCGAGGACGTTCCCGCAGGCTCCTCGACGTCCGTCCGCCAACCGCTCGCAGCGTGCTGCACCAGGTACACCACCGCCAGCAGCGCCACCGCCACCAGGCCGTCCGCCCAGAAGTGGTTCGCCGTCACCACCACGACGAAGACCGTGATCAGCGGGTGCAGCACGACCAGCCACCGCCACGGCCCTCGTGCGACCCGTACGACGGCCACCGCCACGATCACGCACCACGCCACGTGGACCGACGGCATCGCGGACAGCTGATCCGCCACCACCCCGCCGACCCTGCCGCCGTACACCGACTGCCCGTACTCGGCCGCCAGGTCGACGAACCCACTGTCCGGCAGCATGCGCGGCGGCGCGACCGGAATGAACTGGATCAGCAGACAGGCGGCCGTGGTCAGCACCACGGTGGTCCGCACCCACCGGTAGCGGTCCCGGTGGCGAAGGAAGAGCCAGAGCAACAGCACGAGCATCACACCGAAGTGCATGGTCGCGTAGTAGTAGTTGCTGGCCGTGACCAGCCATCCGTGCGGCACGACCGCACGCTGCCAGGACGCCTCGTCGGGCAGCCCCAGCCGCAGTTCGGTCCGGTGGATCCACTCCGCCCGGTCCAGCGCATGATCCGCGCTCAACAGCGAGAGATGGCCGACCAACTGCCAGAGCATGAAGAGCCCCAGCAGAATACCGGCCTCCCGCAGCACAGCCGCCGTACCGGCAGCACGTGTGGCAGGTCCGGAACGCGTGGCACGCTTGACCGCATACGCCGCTCCGACCAGGACCACCGAGGCACCGCCCGCGGTCTGCCACGTAAGGGTCAGGTTCTGCATTCGCAGAGATTAACGCAGAAAGGCCCCTCCCGAACCCGGGAGGGGCCTTTCCACTATCAAAATTTGTTCGGCGGCGTCCTACTCTCCCACAGGGTCCCCCCTGCAGTACCATCGGCGCTTTGAGGCTTAGCTTCCGGGTTCGGAATGTAACCGGGCGTTTC
>NZ_JYJF01000229.1 GCF_000955975.1 Saccharothrix sp. ST-888 | reverse complement strand
CGGCGCACCGGTCCGCTGGTCCGCGCTGCACGAACACCGCAAGCCGCGCAGGGTGCCGCTGCCCACCTACGCGTTCGACACCAAGCGCTACTGGATCGAGCGGGCCGCCCAGCGGCCGTCGGGTCAGGACGGGACGCGACTGTTCCGGCCGGTCCTCCGGAAGGCCGCCGCCCCCGGCGCCGCCCCCGAGCCGGGCACGGCGCGCTGGCTGGTCTTCACCGACGCCGCCCCGGCCGCCGACCGCTGGACGGGACGGCTGCGCGAGTCGGGCGAGCAGGTGGTCACGGTGACCGCGGGCACCGACTACGAGCGCACGGCCCAGGACGCCTTCCGCGTCCGGCCCGAGATCGCCGGGGACTTCGAGCAGCTGGTGGACGCGCTCGAGGAGCAGGGCGGCCCCCGCACCTGGAACGTGCTGTACCTGTGGAACGTCGAGGCAGGCGCGAGCCTGGAGCAGGCCCGCGTCCGGTCGCTCGACGGCCTGGTGCTCCTGGCCCGCGCCGTGGGCCCGCGCCGTGGCGCCGACGCCACCCGGCTCGCCGTCGTCACCCGTGGTCTGGCCCAGCTGGAGGGGGAGGAACCGACGGCTCCCGCGGAGCAGGCGCTGGTCCTCGGTCCGGTGCGGACCCTTCCGCTGGAGTATCCGGCGCTCACCGCGTCCGTGATCGACTTCGAGGCCGCGGCGGACGGCGCGGAGGACGGCTTCGAGGCGGCCTTCCAGTCGGTCGTCACCGAGGTGCGCGCGGCGCTGCCGGACAGCCTCGTCGCGTACCGCAGCGCGGTCCGACACATCGAGCACGTCGAACAACTGCCGACCGCCTCCGCTGCGGCGCAGACCCGTTTCCGCCAGGGCGCGGTCTACCTGGTCACCGGCGGCTTCGGTGGCATCGGCACCGAGATCGCGGGCTGGCTGGCGCGCAACTACCAGGCGCGTCTGGTGCTCACCGGGCGCACCCCGCTGCCGCCGCGCGAGCAGTGGGCGGAGCTGGAGGGAGACCCGGGTACCGAGGCGGAGATCCGCCGCAGGCTGGCTCTGGTCCGCCGGCTGGAGTCGGCCGGTGCCGAGGTGCACGTCGAGTGCTTCGACGTGACGGACCGGGAGGCGCTCGCGCAGGCCCTGGGCCGCGCCGAGGCGCGTTTCGGGCCCATTGAGGGCGTGGTCCACGCCGCAGGCCTGGCCGGAGGCGGGCTGGCGCAGTTCCAGCAGTCCGAGGCCATGAGGCAGGTGCTGGCACCCAAGCTGGACGGCACGCTCGCCCTCGCCTCGGCGCTGCGGGAGCACCGGCTCGCTTTCTTCGCCGTCTTCTCCTCCGTCAGCGCGCTGCTGGGCAGCGTCGGCCAGGTCGACTACTGCGCCGCGAACGCCTTCCTGGACACCTGGGCGTGCTCGCCCGAGGCTCCGGAAGGTGCCGTGACCATCGCCTGGGACACCTGGCGCGGCGTCGGAATGGCGGCGCCCGAGCGCCTGCCCGCGGCCGTCGTCGCCGCCCACGCGGATCACGAGCGGTCCGGGATCCCGGCCGCCGCCGCCCTGGCGGTCTTCGAGCAGGCGGTCAGCGGTGGGCAGCGGCGCGTCGTGGTGTCGACCGGCACGCTGCCCGATCGGCTCGCCGCCCGCGGCACCCGCCACCTCGAACCGACACGACACGACGCCGGAACGCCGGTCGAGCGGTCCCGGGCCGAGGTCGAGCAGACACTGATCGAGATCTGGCGGAACCTCTTCGGGCGTTCGGAGATCGATGTCGACGCGAACTTCTTCGAGCTGGGCGGCGACTCGCTGCTCGTCATCGAGGCGGGTCGGCAGATCAAGGAGCGGCTGCAGACCGCACTCCCGGTGTCCGACCTCTTCAAGTACCCGACCGTCGCCCACCTGGTCGACCGGCTGTCCCCGGATTCTGCGGCGCAGGCGCTCCCGGCCCAGCGGACCGCGGAACCAAGGCCGGCGGACGACTCGGCGATCGCCGTGATCGGCATGGCGGCCCGCTTCCCGGGCGCGGACAACGTCGAGGAGTTCTGGCACAACCTCGTCAACGGCGTCGAGTCGCTGGTGCCCACCTCGGAGCCGGCCGAGTCGGCGATCGGCCCCCGCGGCCGGTACGTCGCTGTGGCCGGCACCCCGAACGGCGTCGACCAGTTCGACCCGGGCTTCTTCGGCTTCTCGCCGCGCGAGGCGGAGGTCATGGACCCGCAGCAGCGCCTGCTGCTGATGTGCTCGTACGAGGCTCTGGAGGACTCGGGCTACGACCCGCGGAACTACCCCGGTTCGGTCGCCGTCTACGTCGGCGCCGCGATGAGCAGCTACCTGCTCAACAACCTGGTCCCCCACCGTGGTTCCTCCGACCTCGATCCCCTGTTCGTCGGGATGGGCAACGACAAGGACTTCGCGGCGACCCAGATCTCGTACCGGCTCAACCTGCGCGGCCCGAGCGTGAGCGTCAGCACCGCGTGCTCGAGCTCGCTCGTCGCGATCGCGCAGGCCTGCCGGAGCCTCGCGGCGGGAGAGTGCGACGCGGCGATCGCGGGCGGGGTGAAGGTACGCGTGCCGGAGCGCGGCGGCTACCTCTACCAGGAGGGCGGGATCCAGTCTCCGGACGGGCACTGCCGTCCGTTCGACGCCGACGCGAACGGCACGGTCTTCGCCAGCGGCGTGGGCATCGTCGTCCTCAAGCGCCTCAGCGACGCCCTGCGC
>NZ_JYJF01000228.1 GCF_000955975.1 Saccharothrix sp. ST-888 | reverse complement strand
CCGACGGGCGCGGCGAAGGCGGGTGCGCCCGTACCGACCGCGACCGAGACCAACAGGGCTGCGCCGGCGGCCAGGCCGGCCCAACGGGTCCGGTTCGTAGAGGTGTTCACGGGTATCTGCTCCAAACAGGCTGGTCCATGCGGGTGGATCTGCTTCGGCGTACGGATCGATCCTGCCAACGCTCCGTCAATCCGCCATCCGGGAAGATCCCTGCCCGTACCCGTAGCCGCTCTCAGGGATCTCCCCGAGAGCGGACCGCGCGACCGTCAGGGTTCGCCGCCGATGACGAGGACCGGTCGCTCCGTCCCTTTCGGACCTGGCAGCCGCCCTGGTGAACCACCACAATGGCTGCGGCGCGTAGGGTCGACCGAGTCCGCAAGATCACCAACACCCCGACCCGGGCACGGAGGAGTCGTCGATGCAGCACCCGGACCCGCAGCACGCCGCGCGTCTGGCCGCGTACGGGACCGTCTCCACCCACCTGTCCCTGCTCGGCGACCACCGGCTCGGTGAGGTCGTGGCCTCGGCCACCCCGCTCGGATCCGGCATCGGCGGCAGATCGGCGGAGCTGGACGTGGCCGGAACTCGCGTCTTCGTCAAGCGGGTTCCGCTGACGGAGGTCGAACTGCGGCCGGAGAACGTGCGGTCGACGGTGAACGTCTTCGGGCTGCCGGTGTTCTACCAGTACGGAGTGGGATCCGCCGGGTTCGGCGCCTGGCGCGAACTGGCCGCGCACACCATGACCACCAACTGGGTCCTCGGGAACGAGTACGAGGGCTTTCCGCTGATGTACCACTGGCGGGTCCTGCCCGACACCCCTCCCGCGAGCATCGCCGACGAGTTCGGGGGCATCGAGGGAGGCGTCGCGCACTGGGACGGTTCATCGGCCGTCCGCGAGCGGCTGGAGGCGATCGGCCGGTCCTCGGCCAGCCTGGTGCTCTTCCTGGAGTACGTGCCGCAGACGCTCGGCGCCTGGCTGGCCGACCGCCGGGAGGCCGCGTCACCGGGCGGGACCGAGGTGCCCTACCGGTGGGTGGACGACACCCTGGCGCGCGGGACCGCCTTCATGCGCTCGCACGGGCTGGTCCACTTCGACGCCCACTTCGCCAACGTCCTGACCGACGGTCGGCTGCTCTACTTCGCCGACTTCGGACTCGCGCTGAGTGCCGCGTTCGAACTCTCCCCGGCCGAGGCCGAGTTCCTCTCGAACCATCTCGAATACGACAGCTGCTACGTCGCGAGCCATCTGCTCCGCCACCACCTGCCGGACTCCGTCCGACCTGCCACGGATCACCTGGCGTTCCTACGCGAGTGGCTCGCGGGCCGACAGCCCGAAAGCGTCCCGCCGGAGCTCGCGACGGTCCTCGACCGGCACGCCCCGGCTGCCCTCATCCTGGACGAGTTCCACCGCCGACCGCTCACGGAGACCAAGCGGACACCGTTCCCGGCTGCCGAACTCGGACGGGTCCTGGACGCCGCGCGAGCGCGGTGACGGCTCGCAGCGGGACCGAGCGGGCACCGAGGACTGGTCAGGGCGGGACCCGTGCCGGCGGGCTCCGCAGGCGGGCCGGGGCCGACCCTGCGGCTCACCCCGCGCGAAAGCTGGACGCCGTCCCGTCAGCCGTGGTCGGCAAGGTCGCCGCCAAGGCCGAGAGCTCGCCGGGACGGGCTGCGACGAAAGGTCTCGGCTACCGCCGTGTTCGCGAGCATCACGGCCGCGACGACCACTGCGGCGACAGGATGCCCCACCCCGGACAGGGCAGCCGCACCTGCGCCGAAGACCACCGCCTTGACCAGCAGCACGGCCGGAAGCGGAGGCCGCAGCCTCGCCTTCGGGGCGGCGAACAGCCCCCACAGCACGGCGGCCGGCAGAGGCGCCCCGAGACCGAGCAGCACCCGGACGACGACACCGCCGCCGGTGGCAAAGCCCCACCAGCACAGCAGGCCCAGCGCGGCCAGCTCGAGCAGGAACGCCAAGACCTCATTGGCGGCGTACCAGAGCCGCCCTCCCAGGGCGGCCTTGGCCGCACCGCTCTGACCTGCCATGAGCGCCGTCCCTCCCCGTCGAGGCACTCGGACAGCAAAGCATGGCACGAACGGCGACGGCCGAGCCTCAGGAATTCGCGGAATGAGACCGGGGCCGGCGTCGTCGCCGGTGCGGACGCCGGTCCAGGCGCGGCCGTCGGCGCGGTGGGGGAGCGGGCCGCTCGTGGCGGAGCTGCGGGACGCCGCGTTGGAGGGCGAGTGGCGCGCTGTCCCCCGGCCGGCCAAGGCCCGGGAGGGGGCCCTGGCCGGGCTCTCGGAGCACGGACCCACACGAGATCTCCGGCGCGCCCCGCCGGTCCGGTGGCACGGGTCGATGGGAGTCCGGGCGAGCGCGCGGTGAGGTCGCCGACACCTGCTACGACGGTGGCTGTGGTGCGGCGAGGGGTGCTACCGGGGGCACTGCTTCCAGGCGAGGTGGTAGGTGGTGTTGATGCTGCCGTCGGTGGAGTCCATGGTCATGAAGCTGGTCGTCCTGGACGGGTCCGAGGTGCCGGCGCTCACCCGCAGCTCGGTGTTGATGTTGAAGTTTCGCCTTTCCCCGCAGGGCGCGTAGACGAGGGAGGCGACACCGACCGTGTCGGTCGCCTGCCAGCTGTCGTCGAGCCTGCCCTTGAACTCGTGGCTGAGCGAGGAGGTCTGGGGTGATCCCTGGAAGTAGTAGTTCGCCTTCTCGGTGCCGGTCGTGCCCGGTTCCAGGTGGGCGAAGCCCCGGTAGTCGGCGGCGGCGATGGCGTAGGTGAAGCCCTGGGGGACGTGCACATCCAGATTGAGCTGGCAGTTCTTGCGGA
>NZ_JYJF01000227.1 GCF_000955975.1 Saccharothrix sp. ST-888 | reverse complement strand
GGACGGCTCGCCGACGTGCAGGGACTTCGGCAGCACGCCGTGCTGCATCGCCTGCACCATCTTGATCACGCCCGCCGCACCGGCCGCCGCCTGGGTGTGGCCGATGTTCGACTTCACCGAGCCCAGCCACAGCGGACGGTCCTCGGCCCGGTCCTTGCCGTACGTCGCGAGCAGGGCCTGCGCCTCGATCGGGTCGCCCAGCGTGGTGCCGGTGCCGTGCGCCTCGACCACGTCGACCTGCTCGCTCGTCAGCGCCGCGCTGGCCAGGGCCTGCCGGATCACCCGCTGCTGGGACGGACCGTTCGGCGCGGTGAGGCCGTTGGACGCACCGTCCTGGTTGACGGCGGAACCGCGCACGATCCCGAGTACCGGGTGGCCGTTGCGCCGGGCGTCCGACAGCCGCTCGACCAGCAGCATGCCGACGCCCTCGCCCCAGCCGGTGCCGTCCGCGTCGTCCGAGAACGCCTTGCAGCGCCCGTCCGCCGCCAGGCCGCGCTGCCGGCTGAACTCCACGAAGGTGCCGGGGGTCAGCATCACGGTGACGCCGCCGGCCAGCGCCAGCGTCGACTCACCGGCCCGCAGGGACTGGCAGGCCAGGTGCAGGGCCACCAGCGAGGACGAGCAGGCCGTGTCGATGGTCACCGCCGGGCCCTCCAGGCCCAGCGTGTACGACACCCGGCCCGAGGCGATGCTCCCCGAGGTGCCGGTACCGATCTGCCCCTCGGCGCCCTCGACGGACTGCTGGAGCAGCATGCCGTAGTCGTTGTACATCACGCCCACGAACACACCGGTCCGGCTGCCGCGCAGGGTGGCCGGGTCGATCCCCGCCCGCTCGAACGCCTCCCAGGACGTCTCCAGCAGCAGCCGCTGCTGCGGGTCCATCGACATCGCCTCACGCGGCGAGATCCCGAAGAACCCGGGGTCGAACGCGCCCGCGCGGTGCAGGAACCCGCCCTCCCGGGCGTACGAGGTGCCCGGGTGGTCGGGGTCCGGGTGGTAGAGGTTCTCGACGTCCCAGCCACGGTCCTCCGGGAAGAACGAGACCGCGTCGCTGCCGGTGGAGACCAGCTGCCACAGGTCCTCGGGCGAGGACACCCCGCCCGGGAAGCGGCAGGCCATACCGACGATCGCGATCGGCTCGTGCTCGCCGTCCTCGATCTCCTTGAGCCGGCGACGGGTCTCGTGCAGATCCGCCGTCACTCGCTTGAGGAAGTACCGAAGCTTTTCCTCGGCCGCCATCTCAGCCGGCATGTCAGGTCACCTCTCGGGATGTTGCAGAAGAATCGGGTGATCGGGCGATCAGCCAAGTCGGACCGGGGTCGGGACCGGGGTCAGGAGATGCCGAATTCCTTGCCGATGAAGTCGAAGAGGTCGTCGTCGGTGGCCTCTTCGAGCTCCTCGGCGACAGCGGCGTTCTCGGCCGGGACCTGCTGGTCGTTCCACTTCGCGAGCAGGGACTGCAGGCGGTTGGCGACCCGGAGGTGCCCCTCGTCGTCGGGTGCGGTGTCGGCCAGGGCGGCCTCCAGCCGGTCCAGTTCGGCCAGCAGCGGGACCACCGCGTCGGCCGGGTCGGGCACGGTCTCCGCGTGCAGGAGGGCGACCAGGGCCGCCGGGGTCGGGTAGTCGAACACCAGGGTGGCCGGCAGTCGCAGGCCGGTGGCCGCGTTGAGGCGGTTGCGCAGCTCGACGGCGGTCAGCGAGTCGAACCCGAGGTCCTTGAAGGCCCGGTCGGCCTCCACCGCGTTCGGGCCCGCATAGCCCAGGACCGCCGCCACCTCCGAGCACACCACCTCCAGCAGGACGGCCTCCCGGTCGGCCTCCGCCACCCCGAGGAGCCGCTGTGCGAGCGAGGGGCCGGTCGCACCGGTGCCCGCTGCGGTCGCCCTCCGGGCGGAGACCCGGACCAGGCCGCGCAGCACCGGCGGCAGCATGCCCACCTCGGCCTGTCCGCGCAGAGCGGCCAGGTCGAGATGGATCGGCACCAGCACGGGTTCGTCGGCGCTCAGCGAGGTGTCGAACAGCCGCAGGCCGTCCTCGGCGGTCAGCGCGGCGACACCGCCGCGCGCCATCCGCCGCACGTCCGCCGTCTCCAACTCGGCTGCCATACCACCCTCTTCGGCCCAAAGGCCCCAGGCGAGGGAGGTGGCGGGGAGACTGGCGGCGCGGCGCCGGGTGACAAGGGCGTCCAGGAAGCCGTTCGCCGCCGCGTAGTTGCCCTGGCCCGCGTTGCCGAAGACACCGGCAGCGGAGGAGAACAGGACGAAGGCGGAGAGATCGTGATGCTTCGTCAGTTCGTGCAGGTTCCAGGCGGCGTCGACCTTCGGCCGCAGCACGCTGTCGATCCGCTCCGGGGTGAGGGAGGAGATCACACCGTCGTCCAGCACACCGGCGGTGTGCACGACCGCCGTCAGACGGTGCCCGGCCAGCAGAGCGGCAAGCGCCTCGCGGTCCGCGACGTCGCAGGCCGCGAAGACCGGCTCCGCACCCAACTCGCGCAGGCTGTCAGCGAGTTCTGCGGCACCCTCCGCCTGCGCCCCACGGCGCGAGACCAGCAGCAGCCTGCGCGCACCGTACTCACTCACCAGATGCCGGGCGAACAGCGCACCCAGCGTGCCCGTCGCACCCGTGACCAGCACCGTGCCCTCAGGGTCCAGCACCGGCCGCTCGGCCTCGGCTGCCTCGACCGCCTGGACCCGCCCGAGGCGGAGCGCCAGGGCCTTGCCCGAGCGCAGGGCGAGTTGGGGCTCGCCGCTCTCGACGGCGTTCGGCAGAGCACGCAGGGAGGCAGCATCGTCGTCGAGGTCGAGCAGGATTAGGCGGCCCGGGTTCTCCGACTGCGCCGAGCGCAGCAGCCCCAGGACGGCAGCCGCAGGAAGGTCGGCGACCTCCTCGTCGGACGTGACCGCGGTCGCGTTC
>NZ_JYJF01000226.1 GCF_000955975.1 Saccharothrix sp. ST-888 | reverse complement strand
CGGTGTGCTGGACGACGGCGTGATCTCCTCCCTCACCCCGGAGCGGATCGACACCGTCCTGCGGCCGAAGGTCGACGCCGCCTGGAACCTGCACGAGCTGACGAAGGATCACGAGCTCTCCGCGTTCGTGCTGTTCTCCTCCGCCGCCGGTGTGTTCGGCGGCGCCGGCCAGGGCAACTACGCGGCGGCCAATGCCTTCCTGGACGCCCTCGCCACCCGGCGCCGCGCCGCCGGACTCCCGGCACTCTCCCTCGCCTGGGGCCTGTGGGCCGAGGAGAGCGGGATGACCGGCGAGCTCGGTGACGCGGGCGTCGAGCGGATGGCGCGCGGCGGTGTGATGGCACTGTCCTCGGCGGAGGGCCTGCACCTGTTCGATGCCTCCGTACGGTCCGCAGAGCCCGTGCTGGTGCCGATCCACCTCGATCTGGCCGGACTGCGCGGGCAGGCGGAGGCGGGCATGCTGCCGCCGCTGCTGCGTGGTCTGCTGCGGACGCCGGTGCGGCGCAGCGCCGACGCCGGTGCGCGGGCCCGTGGCGCCTCGCCGCTGATGCAGCGGCTTGCGGCGCTGCCCGAGGCCGAGCGGGACGCTGCGCTGCTCGACGTGGTGCGGGCCGAGGCGGCCGCCGTTCTCGGGTACGCCGGTCCGCACGCGGTCGACGCCGACCGGGCGTTCAAGGACCTGGGCTTCGACTCGCTGACCGCCGTCGAGCTGCGGAACCGGCTGAACGCGGCGACCGGTCTGCGGCTGCCCGCCACGCTGGTCTTCGACTACCCCAACCCGGGGGCGCTCGCCGCGCTGCTCCGTACCGAGATCCTCGGCTCCCTCCCCGACGTCGCCGCTCTCCCGTCGGCGGCCGCCGACGACGAGCCGATCGCGATCGTCGCGATGGCCTGCCGGTTCCCGGGCGGGGTGTCCTCGCCCGAGGACCTGTGGCGGCTGGTGGCCGACGGCGTCGACGGTGTCTCCGGCTTCCCGGTCGACCGCGACTGGGACACCGAGGCGCTCTACGACAGCGACCCGACGCAGCAGGGCACGACCTACACCCGGGAGGGCGGCTTCCTGCACAACGCCAGCGAGTTCGACCCGGGCTTCTTCGGGATCTCGCCGCGCGAGGCCGTGTCGTTGGACCCGCAGCAGCGCCTGCTGCTGGAGACCTCCTGGGAGGCGTTCGAGCGGGCCGGAATCGACCCGAACTCGGCGCGCGGCAGCCGGACCGGCGTCTTCGTCGGCGTGATGTACAACGACTACGGCATGCTGCTCCAGCAGTCGGTGGAGGCGTTCGAGGGCTACGTCGGCACCGGGAGCTCCGGCAGTATCGCCTCGGGCCGGGTGGCCTACACCCTCGGCCTGGAGGGTCCGGCCGTCAGCATCGACACCGCCTGCTCGTCCTCGCTGGTCGCCCTGCACCTGGCGGTGCAGGCGCTGCGCAACGGCGAGTGCACCCAGGCCCTGGCCGGCGGTGTGGTGGTGATGGCCACCCCGGCGTCCTTCGTGGAGTTCAGCCGCCAGCGCGGCCTGTCACCCGACGGCCGCTGCAAGGCGTTCTCGGCGGACGCGGACGGGGCCGGCTGGGGCGAGGGCGTCGGCATGATCCTGGTGGAGCGGCTGTCGGACGCGCGGCGCAACGGCCACCCGGTGCTGGCGATCGTGCGTGGTTCCGCCGTGAACCAGGACGGTGCGAGCAACGGTCTGACCGCGCCGAACGGGCCGTCCCAGCAGCGGGTGATCCGGCAGGCCCTGGCCTCGGCCGGGCTGTCGGCCGCTGAGGTCGACGCCGTCGAGGCGCACGGCACCGGTACCACCCTGGGCGACCCGATCGAGGCGCAGGCGCTGCTCGCCACCTACGGCCAGGACCGTCCCGAGGACCGTCCGCTGCTGCTGGGCTCGCTGAAGTCCAACATCGCCCACACCCAGGCCGCGGCCGGTGTGGCGGGTGTGATCAAGATGGTGATGGCGATGCGGCACGGTGTGCTGCCGCAGACCCTGCACGTCACCGAGCCCTCCCCGCACGTGGACTGGTCGGCGGGCGCGGTGGAGCTGCTGACCGAGGCCCGGTCGTGGCCCGAGACCGGTGAGCCGCGTCGCGCGGGTGTCTCCTCCTTCGGTATCAGCGGCACCAACGCGCACGTCATCATCGAGCAGGCGCCGGCCGAGGAGGGCCGGACCACCGTCGTCGAACCGACCGGGTCCGCAGGCCGGGTGGAGCTGCCATGGGTGCTCTCGGGCCGCTCCGCACAGGCGCTGCGCGACCAGGCCGAGCGGCTGCTGGCCCGGCTGGACGCCGAGCCGGAGCTCGGCGCGGCCGACCTCGGGTGGTCGCTGGCCACCACGCGCGCAACGCTGGAGCACCGGGCCGCCGTGGTGGGCGCCGACCGGGCGGATCTGCGCCGGGGGCTGGCGGCCCTGGCACACGGCGAGTCGGCGGCGAACCTGCTGCTGGGCGTGGCCGGTCCGGGGCGCCGTACGGCGTTCCTGTTCACCGGTCAGGGCAGCCAGCGGGCCGGGATGGGCGCCGAGTTGTACGAGGCGTTCCCGGTGTTCGCCGGGGCTTTCGACGCGGTCTGCGCCGAGCTGGACCGGCACCTGGAGCGTCCGCTGCGCGAGGTGGTCTTCGCGGACGACAGCGAGCTCCTCGACCGGACCGGTTACACGCAGCCCGCGCTGTTCGCGGTTGAGGTGGCGCTGTTCCGGTTGGTGGAGTCGTGGGGTGTCCGGCCGGACTTCCTGGCGGGTCACTCGATCGGTGAGCTGGCCGCCGCGCACGTCGCCGGGGTTCTGTCGCTGGCTGACGCTGCCACACTGGTGGCCGCGCGCGGTCGACTGATGCAGCAACTGCCCACCGGCGGAGCCATGGTAGCGGTGCAGGCGTCCGAGGCGGAGGTCCTGCCGCTGCTGGGCGCCGAGGTGGGTGTCGCGGCGGTCAACGGGCCGTCGTCGGTGGTGATTTCCGGCGACGAGTTGGCGGTTCTCGAGGTTGCGGAGAAGCTGGCCGCTGATGGCCGGAAGACCAAGCGGCTCATGGTCAGCCACGCGTTCCACTCGCCGTTGATGGAGCCGAT
>NZ_JYJF01000225.1 GCF_000955975.1 Saccharothrix sp. ST-888 | reverse complement strand
TGCGCAGCGGCCACCTCACCGATCGAATGCCCCGCCAGGAAGTCCGGCCGGACACCCCACGACTCCACCAACCTGAACAGCGCCACCTCAACCGCGAACAACGCCGGCTGCGTGAACGCGGTCCGGTCCAGCAGACCGCCCTCACCCGCGAACACCACCTCCCGCAGCGGACGCTCCAGATGCGGCTCCAGCTCCGCACACACCGCGTCGAAAGCCCCGGCGAACACCGGGAACGCCGCATACAACCCGGCGCCCATCCCGACCCGCTGACTCCCCTGCCCCGTGAACAGGAACGCCGTACGGCCGGCGGATGCGGTTCCCTGCACCACGTTCGCCGCCGACTCGCCCGCCGCCAGCGCCGCCAGGCCCCGGAGGAACTCCTCCCGGTCCTCGGCAACGACCACGGCACGGCTCTCCAGCGCGGCACGCGTCGTCGCCAGCGAGTGACCGACGTCGGCCGGGCGCAGCTCGGGCTGCTCGTCCGACCATGCGTGCAGGCGTGCCGCCTGGGCCCGGAGTGCGGGCTCGCCCTTGGCGGACAGCGTCCAGGGCAGCGCCTGGGCCCCAGCCGGATCCGCCACTCCAACCGCGCCGCTGTCCGTGGCGGACGGTGCCTGTTCGAGGACGGTGTGCGCGTTGGTGCCGCTGATCCCGAAGGAGGACACGGCGGCACGGCGCGGACGGCCGGTCTCCGGCCACGGCAGCTTCTCCGTCAGCAGTTCGACCGCGCCGGCCGACCAGTCCACGTGCGGCGAGGGCTCGTCCACGTGCAGGGTGCGCGGCAGCACGCCGTGCCGCATCGCCATCACCATCTTGATCACACCCGCGACGCCCGAGGCGGCCTGGGTGTGGCCGAGGTTGGACTTCACCGAGCCGAGCCAGAGCGGCCGGTCCTCGGCGCGGTCCTGACCGTAGGTGGCGAGCAGCGCCTGGGCCTCGATCGGGTCCCCCAGGGTGGTGCCCGTGCCGTGCGCCTCGACGGCGTCGATCTCGTGCGCCGCCACTCCCGCGTTGGCCAGGGCCTGCCGGATCACCCGCTGCTGCGACGGCCCGTTCGGCGCGGTGAGGCCGTTGCTCGCACCGTCCTGGTTGATCGCGGAGCCCCGGACGATGCCGAGCACCTGGTGGCCGTTGCGCTGGGCGTCCGAGAGCCGCTCGACCAGCAGCATGCCGACGCCCTCGCCCCAGCCGGTGCCGTCGGCCGCCGCTGCGAACGACTTGCAGCGGCCGTCCTCGGCCAGGCCGCGCTGGCGGCTGAACTCGACGAACGTACCGGGGGTGAACATCACCGTCACACCACCGGCCAGTGCCATCGTGCACTCGCCGTTGCGCAGCGCCTGGCTCGCCAGGTGGAGCGCGACGAGCGAGGAGGAGCACGCCGTGTCCACAGTGACTGCGGGGCCCTCCAGGCCGAAGGTGTAGGCGACGCGGCCGGAGACGACGCTGCTGGAGCTGCCGGTGCCGAGGTAGCCCTCGACCTCGTCGGGGGCGGTCCGCAGCCGGGTGCCGTAGTCGTGGTACATCACACCGGCGAACACGCCGGTCCGGCTGCCGCGCACGGTGGCCGGGTCGATACCCGCCCGCTCGAACACCTCCCAGGTCGTCTCCAGCAGCAGACGCTGCTGCGGGTCCATCGCCAGCGCCTCACGTGGCGAGATCCCGAAGAAGGCCGGGTCGAAGTAGTTGGAGTCGTGCAGGAAGCCGCCCTCACGGGTGTACGAGGTACCGGGGCTGTCCGGGTTCGGGTCGTACAGGGCGTCGAGGTCCCAGCCCCGGTCGGTGGGGAACAGGGAGATGCCGTCGCGTTCCCCGGCGATCAGCTGCCACAGCTCCTCGGGGCTGGTCACGCCACCGGGGTAGCGGCAGGCCATGCCGACGATCGCGATCGGGTCGTCGTCGGCCGCCGCTGCGGAGGCGGTCGGCGCCAGGGCGTCGAAGTCCTCCTGCAGGCCGAGGAGTTCGGTGCGCAGGTGGGCCGCCAGCGTCGCGGGGTTGGGGTAGTCGAAGATGAGTGTCGCGGGCAGCCGCAGGCCGACGGCCGCGCCCAGCTGGTTGCGGAGCTCGACGGCGGTCAGCGAGTCGAAGCCCAGTTCCTTGAAGGCACGTTCGCCGTCGACGGCTTCGGCGCCCGAGTAGCCCAGGACCGCCGCCACCTGCCCACGGACCAGGTCGCGCAGCGCGCGCTCCTGCTCGGCGACCGTCAACGGGGCGAGCCGCCGTACCAGTTCGGACTCGGACCCGGCGCCGTGCGCCGCCGCCTCGACGGCCCGGCGCACCGGGGTCCGGACCAGTCCGCGCAGCAGCGGAGGCACCAGCCCGGCTGCCGCCTGGGTCCGAAGTGCGGCGATCCGCACGTGCATCGGCACCAGTACGGCGTCCGCGTGCCGCGTGCCCGCCTCGCTCCGGGTCTGCACCGCCGCATCGAACAGGGCCAGGCCCTCGTCCGAGGACAGCGCGCTCAGACCCGAACGCTCCATCCGTGCCAGGTCGTTCCGGTCGAGGTGGCCACTGACTCCGCTGCTCTGCGCCCAGAGGCCCCAGACCAGCGAGGTCGCCGCCAGCCCACGGGCCGTGCGGTGGTGGGCGAGTCCGTCCAGGAAGGCGTTGGCGGCGGCGTAGTTGCCCTGGCCGGGACCGCCGAAGACACCGGCGGCGGAGGAGAACATCACGAACGCCGTGAGGTCGAGACCGGCGGTCAGCTCGTGCAGGTTCCAGGCGCCTTCGGCCTTGGGGCGCAGGACGCGCTCGATCCGCTCGGGTGTCAGCGAGGACAGCACGCCGTCGTCGGTGACGCCTGCGGTGTGGACGACCGCCGTCAGCGGGTGTTCGGCCGGGACCGAGGCGAGGACGGCGGCGAGCGCCTCCCGGTCGGCCGCATCGCAGGCGGCCAGCGTGACCTCGGCACCCGACTCCGCCAGCTCGGCCCGCAGTTCGGCCGCACCGGGCGCATCCGCACCACGGCGACTGGTCAGCAGCAGACGCCGGACCCCGTACTCGGCCACCAGGTGCCGGGCCACCAGCGCACCCAGCGCACCCGTACCACCGGTGATCAGGACCGTACCGGACGGACCGAACACCGCACCCTCG
>NZ_JYJF01000224.1 GCF_000955975.1 Saccharothrix sp. ST-888 | reverse complement strand
AGCAACCGCTGCTGCGGATCCATCAACAACGCCTCACGCGGCGAGATCCCGAAGAACCCCGCATCGAACTCACCCGCACCGTGCAGGAAACCACCCGCGCGGACGTAGCTGGTGTCCGGGCGCTCCCGCGTCGGGTCGAAGATCCGGTCGATGTCCCAGCCCCGGTTGTCCGGGAACTCCGTGATGGCGTCGGTCTCGGCGGCCACCAGGTTCCACAGCTCCTGCGGCGAGGTCACCCCGCCCGGGTAGCGGCACGCCATGCCGACGATCGCGATCGGCTCGTCCGTCCTGGCCGCCGTGGTCCGGGTGGACCTGCGCGGACCGGACTCCGCGCCACTGAGCTGGGTGGCGAGGTAGCCGGCCAGTGTCTCGGGCGACGGGTAGTCGAAGACCAGCGTCGCGGGCAGCCGGTGCCCGGTCTCGGCGGTGAGCGCGTTGCGCAGTTCGACGGCGGCGAGCGAGTCGAAGCCGAGGTCCTGGAACGCGCGGCCGGGGTCGATCGCCTCCGGGGAGGTGTGTCCGAGCACGGCCGCGACCTGGACCCGGACCAGCTGCAGCAGGGCGTCCGCCCGCTCCTGGTCGCCGAGTTCGGACATCCGCTCGGCGAACGAGAACTCGGAGCCCTCGGCCGCCGCCTCGCGCCGTACCGTCCGGCCCACCAGGGCGCGGAACACCGGGGCGAGCGCGGCACCCTGGCCGCGCAGCGCCGCCAGGTTCAGCCGCACCGGGGCGAGGGCCGGCAGCGAGGTGCGGCGGGCCAGGTCGAACAGCGCCACCCCGTCCTCGGCGGACAGCTCGGCCATGCCGCCGCGGGAGATCCTGGCCCGGTCGGCGCTGTCGAGGCCGCCGGTCATGCCGCCGACCGGCACCCACGGTCCCCAGGCCAGCGAGAGTGCGGGCCGGCCGTGCGCGGCCCGGTGGGCCGCGAGCGCGTCGAGGAAGGCGTTGGCGGCGGCGTAGTTGCCCTGGCCCGGCGCGCCGACCACACCGGCGACCGAGGAGAACAGCACGAACGCCCGCAGGTCCGCCGCCGCGGTGAGCTCGTGCAGGTTGAGCGCCCCGTCGACCTTGGGCCGCAGGACGGCGTCGAGGCGCTCGGGGGTCAGCGAGGCGACCACGCCGTCGTCGAGCACCCCGGCGGCGTGCACCACGGCGGTGAGCGGGTGCTCGGCCGGGATCCCCGCCAGCACCTCGGCGAGGGCGGCGCGGTCGGCCACGTCGCAGGCCAGGACCGTCACCTGGGCGCCGAGTCCGGCGAGTTCGGCGACCAGGTCGCCCGCGCCGCCGCTCCGGCTGAGCAGCAGCAGGTGGCGGACGCCGAGGGCGGACACCAGGTGCCGGGCCAGCACGGGACCGAGACCGCCGGTCGCGCCGGTCAGCAGCACGGTGCCCTCGGGGTCGAGCTCCACCGCCGGGTCGGAGGCGGTCTCGACCCGGTTCAGCCTGGCCGCGTACGCCGCCCCGGCCCGGACCGCCAGCTGCGGCTCACCCGAGGCGAGCACGCGCGGGACGAGTGCGTCGGCATCGGCGTCGGCGTCGAGGTCCAGCAGGACGAAGCGGTCGGGGTGCTCCGACTGCGCCGAGCGCAGCAGGCCCCACACCGCGGCACCCGCCAGGTCCGGTACGTCCTCCCCGGCGGCCGGGACCGCGCCACGGGTGACCACGACCAGGGTCCGCGCGTCGTCGGCCTGGAGCGCCGCCAGCGCCGCACCGGTGGCCGCCCGCACCGCGGCGGCGTCGACGCCGGCGGCGCTGTGCAGGACGCGGTACTCGGCCTCGGGGGCCGCGTCGTCCAGCCGGACCGGGCTCCACCCGAACCGGAACAGCGCGTCGGCTGGGCCGCCCTGCGGCTGCCGCAGGTTGGTCAGCGGCCGGGAGGCCAGCGAGGCCACCGTGGCGACCGGCGCGCCGGTCGCGTCGGCCAGGTCGACCGAGAAGGAGTGGGGACCGGACGGCAGCAGCCGCACCCGCAGCACCGAGGCTCCCACGGCGTGCAGCGAGACGCCGGAGAACATGAAGGGCAGGCGGGCGGTCTCGTCGTCCGAGCCGTCGCCGAGCAGGGCGAGCGCGTGGAGCGCGGCATCGAAGGCGGCCGGGTGCAGGCCGAAGCGGCCGGCGTCGGCGGCGGGCCGGTCGGCCAGCCGCACCTCGGCGAACAGCTCGTCACCGCGCTGCCAGGCGCCGTGCAGGGCCTGGAAGGCCGGGCCGTAGTGCAGGCCGGACGCGGCGTGCCGCTCGTACAGGCCGGTGGTGTCCAGTGGCTCGGCGCCGGCCGGGGGCCACTCGGCGAGGCGTTCGCCCGCGGCCGCGGGGCCCCGGCCGAGCAGGCCGGAGGCGTGCTGGGTCCACGGCTGTTCGGCGGCGGCCAGCTCGGCGCGCGAGTACACGCCGACGGTCCGGCTGCCGGCCGCGTCGGGGGCGCCGACCGTCACCTGGACCCGGACGCCGTCCTGCTCGGGCAGGATCAGCGGCACCTCCAGGGTGAGCTCCTCCAGGTGGCCGCAGCCGACCTGGTCGCCCGCCCTGACGGCCAGTTCGACCATGGCCGTGCCGGGCAGCACCACCGAGTCGCCGACGACGTGGTCGGCCAGCCACGGGTGCGTCCGCACCGAGAGGCGGCCGGTGAGCACCGCGCCGTCCGAGTCCGCCAGCATGGTGGCGGCGCCGAGCAGCGGGTGCTCGGTGGAGTCGAGGCCGGCCGAGGCGACGTCCCCGACCGAGGCCGGGATCTCGGCCCAGAAGCGGCTGCGCTGGAACGCGGTGGTGGGCAGGTCGATCCGGGCCGCGCCCGGGAACAGGGCGCCCCAGTCCGGCGAGAGCCCACCGATGTGCAGTCGGGCCAGCGCGGTCAGCAGCGTCCGGGTCTCGGAGCGCTCGCGCCGGGTGGCGGCGGCGAGTACGGTGCCGTCCTCGGCGGCGGACTCCAGGCAGTCCCGGGTCATCGCGGTGAGCACGGCGTCCGGACCGAGTTCCAGGAACCGGGTGACGCCCGCAGCCTCCAGCGCCCGGATGCCGTCGTGGAAGCGGACCGCCTCGCGGACGTGCCGGACCCAGTACTCCGGGGAGCTCAGCTCCTCGGTGGCGAGTGTGCCGGTCAGGTTGGACACCACCGGGATGGCGGCCCTGGCGTAGGTCATGCTCTCGGCGACCGCGCGGAACTCCGCGAGCATCGGCTCCATCAACGGCGAGTGGAAGGCATGACTGACCGCCAACCGCTTGGTCTTCTC
>NZ_JYJF01000223.1 GCF_000955975.1 Saccharothrix sp. ST-888 | reverse complement strand
CAGCAGGGCGGGCCCGGAGTCCTGGAGCAGGTACGCGATCCGGGCCGCCGGGTAGCGCGGGTCCACGGGAACGTACGCCGCCCCGGCCTTGAGCACCGCGAGAATGGCCACCACCAGCTCGACCGAGCGCGGCAGCGCCAGCGCCACCCGCTGCTCCGGACCCACCCCCCTGGCGATCAGGGCGTGCGCGAGCCGGTTCGCCCGGGCGTTCAACTCGCCGTAGGTCAGCGCGACATCGCCACTCACCAGGGCCACCGCCTCGGGGCGCTCCTCGGCCCGGGCCCGGAACAGTGCGGGCACGCTCGCGGCGGGCGCGGGGTGCGCCGACTCCTCCCGGGGGGCGAGCAGTTCGCGGCGCTCCGTGGCGGAGAGCAGGTCGATGCGGCTGAGCGGCCGCTCCGGGTCGGCGACGGCCGCGGTCAGCAGCCGCACCCAGCGCACGACCATGGTCTCGACGGTGGCCGGGTCGTACAGGTCGCTCGCGTACTCGACGAACGCGCCGATCCCCGCGGGGGAGCCGTCCTGCGCGTACCGCTCGGACAGCGAGAAGACCAGGTCGAGCTTGGACGTGGTCGTGGCCAGCTCCACCTCGCCGACCCGCAGCCCGGGTGGGGCGAACTGGGCCCGGGAGTTGTTCTGCAGCACCAGCATGATCTGGAACAGCGGGTGGTGGGAGAGCGACCGCACCGGGTTGAGGGCTTCGACCAGGTGCTCGAAGGGCAGGTCCTGGTTCCCGTAGCCGGCCAGCGCGGTGTCCCTGACCCGGGCGAGCAGTTCGGTGAACGTCGGATCGCCCGAGGTGTCCGTCCGGAGCACGAGGGTGTTGACGAAGTACCCGACCAGCCTGTCCAGTGCCTGGTCGGTACGGCCGGCGACCAGGCTGCCGATCGGGATGTCGTCGCCCCCGCCGAGCTTGCTCAGCAGCGCCGCCAGTCCGGCCTGGAGCACCATGAACAGACTGGTGCCGGTGGTCCGGGCGAGCTCGTGCAGGCCGCGTTGCAGCTCCGCGTCCAGTTCGGCCCGCACGTAGCCCCCCCGGTGGGAGGCGACCGCCGGGCGCGGCCGGTCGGTGGGCAGCCGGAGCTGATCCGGCAGACCGGCCAGCCGCTGCGTCCAGTAGGCCGCCTGCCGGGCGACCGGGCTGTCCTCGTCCGTGGCCTCGCCGAGCAGCTCGTGCTGCCACAGGGTGTAGTCGGCGTACTGGACCGCGAGCGCCTCCTGTCGCGGCTCCTCGCCGCAGCAGCGGGCCGCGTACGCGGCGGTCAGGTCGGCGGCCAGCGGTCCGAGCGACCAGCCGTCGCCGGCGATGTGGTGGAGCACCACCAGCAGCACGTGCTCGTCCGGCGCCAGCTCGAACAGTTCGACGTGCAAGGGCAGTTCGACCGCCAGGTCGAACCGGTGGGTCTTCGCCGCCGCAAGCACGCCGGGCAGCCCGGCCTCGGTGGTCCGGCTCACGGCGAGCCGCGGGCGGGCCGCCGCGACGTCCAGCACCTGCTGGTAGGGCACGCCCTCCACCACCGGGAACACCGTCCGCAGGCTTTCGTGCCGGGCGACCACGTCCGTCAGGGCCGCGTGCAGCGCCTGCCGGTCGAGCGGGCCGGACAACCGCCAGGCCAGCGGGATGTTGTAGTTGGCGCTCGCGCCCTCCAACTGGTGCAGGAACCACAGCCGCCGCTGCGCGAACGACAGCGGGATCCTCCCCCAGCCTTGACGGCCGGGAGGTGCCCCCATCGGCCGCCGGCGCGGTGTCAGCGCCGCCTGCGCCGGCCCGGCCCCCACCAGGGCGGCGGCCAGGCCGGCCGGAGTCGGCTCCTCGAACAGGGTGCGCAGCTCCAGCTCCACGCCGAGCGCCGCGCGGACCCGGGCGGCCAGGCGGGTCGCCAGCAGCGAGTGCCCGCCCAGGTCGAAGAAGCTGTCCTCGACGCCGGCCGCGGCAACCCCGAGGACCTCGGCGAACAGCTCGCAGAGGATCTGCTCGTGCGGCGTGCGCGGCGCGCGGCCGAGACCGGGGCCGGTCGGGGCGACGTCGGGTGCGGGCAGGGCGCGCCGGTCCAGCTTTCCGTTGGTGGTCAGCGGCAGCACGTCGAGCAGCACGAACGCCGACGGCACCATGTGTTCGGGTAGCCGCCCCGCCAGGTGCCCGCGCAGGTCGGCCGGGTGCGGCGCCGTACCCTGGGCCGGTACCAGGTAGGCCACGAGCCGGGTGTCGTCGGTCCGGTCCTGCCGGGCCAGGACGGCCACCTGGGCCACGTGCGGGTGCGCGGCGAGCGCCGCCTCGATCTCACCGAGTTCGATCCGGAAGCCGCGCACCTTCACCTGGTCGTCGGCGCGGCCGACGTACGCCAGCTCGCCGTCAGCGCGCCGGCGCACCAGGTCGCCGCTGCGGTACATGCGCTCCCCGGCCGGCCCGAACGGGCAGGCCACGAACCGCCCGGCGGTCAGCCCGGGCCGGTTCAGGTAGCCGCGCGCCAGTCCGGCACCCGCCACGTAGAGCTCTCCCACGACACCCGGGGCCACCGGCCGCAGGGCGGCGTCCAGCACGTAGGCGCGCAGGCCGGGGATGGCCGTGCCGACCACCCCGGCCGCGCCGGCCGTGGCGCTGGTCCGGTCCAGCGCCGCGTACGTGACGTGCACCGTGGTCTCGGTGATGCCGTACATGTTGACCAGCAGCGGAGCGTCGTCCGGGTGCCGCTCGTACCAGCCCGCCAGCCGGGCGGGCTCCAGCGCCTCGCCGCCGAACACGACGGTGCGCAGGGCGAGCGGGCGGCCCGGCTCCGCCGCCTCCTGGTCCGCCCGCATCAGCTGGTAGAAGGCGGACGGCGTCTGGTTGAGCACCGTCACCCCCTCGCGGGCGAGGAGGTCCAGGAACCGGGCGGGCGAGCGGCTGGTCTCGTAGTCCACGACGACCAGGCGTCCGCCGTGCAGGAACGGTCCCCACAGTTCCCACACCGAGAAGTCGAAGGCGTAGGAGTGGAACAGCGTCCAGACGTCGGCCGCGGAGAAGGCGAACAGCTCCAGGGTGGTGGCGAACAGGCGCACCACGTTCCGGTGCGGCACCACGACGCCCTTGGGATTCCCCGTCGAACCGGAGGTGTAGATGACGTACGCGGGGTTCCGGGGGTCGACGGGGACACCCGGGTCCCCGTCCGGGAGGGCCGCGAGGAGCCCGGCGGTCGCCGGATCGTCCAGCAGCAGCCGGTCCACCGCCTCCGCGCCCGGCAGGTCTGCCACCTGGCCCGTCGTCACCAGCAGGGCGGGCCCGGAGTCCTGGAGCAGGTACGCGATCCGGGCCGCCGGGTAGCGCGGGTCCAC
>NZ_JYJF01000222.1 GCF_000955975.1 Saccharothrix sp. ST-888 | reverse complement strand
GCCCGGCTACTACCAGCGGCTGGACGCCGCCGGGAAGGTGACCGCCGACAGCTGCTGCGCCGACACCGCACCCGAACACGCCATGATGAACAAGCTGGTGGTCGACTCGGTGGTCACCTGGGCGAAGCAGTACCGGGTGGACGGCTTCCGCTTCGACCTGATGGGCCTGGACCCCAAGTCGACCATGCTGGACGTGCAGTCGGCGCTGCGCGGGCTGACCCCGGCCGAGGACGGCGTCGAGGGGAAGGACATCTTCCTCTACGGCGAGGGCTGGAACTTCGGTACGGTCGCCGACAACTCCCGCTTCGTCCAGGCCACTCAGCAGAACATGGCGGGAACGGGCATCGCCACCTTCAACGACCGGATCCGCGACGCCGCGCGCGGGGGCAGCTTCATGCTCTCCTCCGCGCCCCAACAGGGCTTCGCCTCGGGCCTGTTCACCGACCCGAACGGTTCGGCGGACAACGGCACCCCCGATCAGCAGAAGGCCCGGCTGCTGCACCAGATGGACCAGGTCAAGGTGGCCCTGACCGGGAACCTCGCCGGGTACTCCTTCACCGGCAGCTCGGGGAAGGCCGTCAACGGCGCCGGAGTCGACTACAACGGCTCGCCGACCGGCTACGCCGCCAACCCCGGCGAGGCGGTCGAGTACCTGGACGCGCACGACAACACCGACCTCTTCGACGCGCTCGCCTACAAGCTGCCCGTCACCACCTCGCCCGCCGACCGGGCCAGGATGCAGGCGTTGGGCCTCTCGCTCACCGCGCTGGCGCAGGGGCCGGGCTTCGCACAGGCGGGCAGTGATCTGCTGCGGTCCAAGTCGCTGGACTCCAACTCGTACGACTCCGGTGACTGGTTCAACGCGATCTCCTGGCCGAGTCCGGGTGCGAAGACCTGCGAGGGCAACGGCTGGGGACACGGGCTGCCGATGGCCGCCGACAACAGGTCGATGTGGCCCACCGCCAAGGCGCTGCTGGCCGATCCGAGGCTGACGGTCGGCTGCGACGAGATGCTCGCGAGCAGCGCGCAGTACCAGCAGTTCCTGCGGATCAGGCAGTCCTCGCCGCTGTTCGCCCTGGCGACCTCGGCCGAGGTGCAGCAGCGGCTGTCCTTCCCGCTCTCCGGCACGGCCGGCGAGACGCCCGGGGTGATCACCATGCACCTGGACGGGACCGGGCTGCGCGGTGCGGAGAAGGGCCTCACGGTGGTCTTCAACGCCACGCCGGCCGACCAGCGGCAGACCGTCGCCGCACTCGCCGGCACCGGGCAGCGCCTGCACGACGTCCAGGCGAACGGAGTCGACCCGACCGTCAAGCGCTCCGCCTTCGACGCGGCCACCGGCACCTTCACGGTCCCGGCCCGGACGGTCGCGGTCTTCGTGGAGAACTGACAGCACGTCGCAGCGGACCGACGCACGGTCGCAGTGCAAGCAGAGGCCCCGCCATCCGGCGGGGCCTCTGGCGTAGTTGGCCGAAACTGATCGCTGCCCAGACCGGGGGAGTGACATCCGGGCGCTCCCCGACGCTGTCGCCGTCCGCCGACGAACGACTGCACAGCCGTCCGGACGCCCCTCGTCGTGGTCATGCAATGCCGGGGCGTGATGACATTCATGTGCAGAAATAGCTCTGGTCAAGCCCCGCCTGACACTGCCTCGGCTTTGCCGTGCCGAGGGCTGTTATTGGTCAATTGCTGGCATGCATCTGTCATCGGTGGCGCGTTTGCTGCCACGATTCCCCCGGCTGCAGATGAGGAGGGTTCCCCCACCCCCGGGTGCGGCTGTTCCAGCGCAGGCACAGCGCTACCGGCTTCATCTCCTGATCCGCGCTCCGCTCATTGCAACGCACCCCTGCCGTGAACCGGCGGCGGGGCCCCCACTGCGCCGCAACCCTGCGGCCAGGTTTCTCTCCACCGCTCGTGACCCCGCGACCGGTCGGATAAGGAGTCTGCATGTCCCGCTACAAGCACGCCCGGGTGAGTCTGGCCGCGCTCGCGGCCACCACGGCGCTGCTGGTCACCGGCATCCCGGTGATCGCGCAGGCCGCTCCCAGCCCCTCGGCCGGTGCTCTCACCCCGCAGGCGTCCGCCGGCCGGGCCCAACTGATCGCCGACGCAAGCCGGCAGACCGCCTCGATGGCGCAGTCGCTGGGTCTTGGCAGCCAGGAGAAGCTGGTGGTCAAGGATGCGATGCGCGACGCCGACGGCACCCGGCACACACGCTACGAGCGCACCTACGGCGGACTCCCGGTGCTCGGCGGCGACCTGATCGTGCACCAGACCGCGGCCGGTGCGACCAAGAGCGTGGACCGCGCCACCACCGCCTCGCTGAACGGCATCGGCACCACCCCCGCACTGGCCGCGCCCAAGGCCCAGGCCGCCGCCCTCGCGGCGGAGTCCGGCTCGACGCTGGAGACCGCCCCGCGCCTGGTGGTCTTCGCCGCCAAGGGCACCCCGAAGCTGGCCTGGGAGACGGTCGTCACCGGCAAGCAGAAGGACGGCACCCCGAGCCGGCTGCACGTCGTCACCGACGCCAAGACCGGTGAGGTGCTCTCCAAGGTCGAGGGCATCGAGACCGGCAGCGGCCAGGGCATCTTCGTCGGCAACGTCACCATCGGTACCACGCAGTCCGGTTCGACGTACCAGATGAAGGACGCCAGCCGCGGTGGGATGTACACCACCAACATGAACAACGGCACCTCGGGCAACGGGACGCTGTTCACCAAGTCCACCGACACCTGGGGCAACGGCCAGGTCGGCAACAAGGAGTCGGCCGCCGTCGACGCCCACTACGGTGTGGCGGCGACCTGGGACTTCTACAAGAACACCTTCGGCCGCAACGGCATCCGCAACGACGGAGTCGGCGCCTACAGCCGCGTCCACTACGACAACAACTACGTGAACGCGTTCTGGGATGACAGCTGCTTCTGCATGACCTACGGCGACGGCTCGAACAACACCCAGCCGCTCACCGAGATCGACGTGGCCGGCCACGAGATGACCCACGGCGTCACCTCCGCGACCGCGGGCCTCAACTACTCGGGTGAGTCCGGCGGTCTGAACGAGGCCACCTCGGACATCATGGGCACGATGGTGGAGTTCTACGCCAACCTGCCCACCGACAACCCGGACTACCTGATCGGCGAGCTGATCAACATCAACGGGGACGGCACGCCGCTCCGTTACATGGACAAGCCCTCCAAGGACGGCCAGTCGGCCGACTCCTGGTCCGCGGGCGTGGGCAACCTGGACGTGCACTACTCGTCCGGCGTCGCCAACCACTTCTTCTACCTGCTGTCCGAGGGCAGCGGCGCCAAGGTGGTCAACGGCGTCAACTACAACTCCCCGACGGTCAACAACATCGCCGTCACCGGCATCGGCCGGGACAAGGCGGCGGCGATCTGGTACCGCGCGCTGACCACCTACATGACCTCCACCACCGACTACGCGGCGGCCCGTACCGCCACCCTCAGCGCGGCCACCGACCTGTACGGTGCGGGCAGCACCGA
>NZ_JYJF01000221.1 GCF_000955975.1 Saccharothrix sp. ST-888 | reverse complement strand
CCTTCCCGCTGGCGGTCTCCTTCAGCCGGGGTAGCTGGATCGCGTGCGCGGTCGCCGTCACCGTGCTGGTGTTGCGGGCCGACGCCCGACTTGCGGTCCGCAGCGCCCTGTCGGGGCTGGCCGCGGCCGTCGTCCTGGTCTGCGGGGTCGGTATCGGCTCCGACGGCGTCACCGAACGGCTCTCCAGCATCGGCTCGGTCTCCGCCGCCCCCGACCAGTCGGTCAGCGACCGCTACGACCTCTGGGCCACCGCCGGCCGGATCTGGCAGG
The DNA here is from genome assembly GCF_000955975.1 of Saccharothrix sp. ST-888. Lineage (GTDB taxonomy): Bacteria > Actinomycetota > Actinomycetes > Streptomycetales > Streptomycetaceae > Kitasatospora. Next base: position 3,290 of record NZ_JYJF01000221.1, on the reverse strand, counting down.
ACCACCCGGTCACCGGAGCCGGACCCAAGGCGTTCCAGCAACTGCGCGACAGCCGCGCCCCGCTCAGACTCTCCTCCGGCAGCGACGCCGCCGACTCCACCATCGGCTTCCAGCGCGAACCGCTGCTCTCCCCGCACAACATGTACCTGCTGGTCCTCAGCGAGCAGGGCCTGATCGGCATGGTCGCCTACACCGGACTCTTCCTCGTCCTGCTGGCCGGCTGCCTCCGCCGGGCCGCCGGTCCCGGCCTGGCCGCGCTCGCCCTGCTCGCCTGGGTACTGGTCGACTTCCTGTACGGCGACATCGGCGGGACCACCACCGTGCTCACCTCGGTGGTGCTCGGCCTCGCCGCCCGTACCGCCCTCCCCGGCCCCGTTCCCCCCGCCGGCCCGGTTCCCCCCTTCGGGCTCGTCTGCGACCCGCTGGGAGCGCGCGCATGACGACGGAACAGCCGGGCGCGCTGGCGGCCCCACCGACGGCCCCGCCGACGGCCTCACCGACGGCCGCGCTCCCGGCCGCCCGCCCGGGCGGGAACGGGCCGGCCACCGCACCGCAGACATCCGCCCGGACCGGCTTCCTGGCCCGGGCCTTCGGGGTGACCGCCCTGCTCAGCGCCGCAGGTTCGGCCCTCGGCCTGCTCCGCGACCTGCTGCTGGCCCGCTACTTCGGGGCCAACCAGGGCACCGACGCCTTCCTGGTCGCCTGGACGGTCCCCGAGACGGCCGCACCGCTGCTGATCGAGGACGCCATGGCCTTCCTGATGGTGCCCGCCTTCAGCCTCGCCCTGGTCCTGCGGGAAGAGCGCCCCGACCAGGCCGACCCGGTCCGCCAACTGGTCCGCGCCACCCTGCCCTGGCTGCTGCCCGCACTCTGCACCCTCGCCGCCGCCGTCGCGCTCGCCGCCCCCCAGCTGGTCGACCTGCTCGCCCCCGGCCTCGCGGACCCGGCCCTCGCCATCACCTGCACCCGGATCACCGCCTTCACCGTGCTGCCCTTCGGCATCACCGGCTACCTGGGCTCGGCCCTGCGCGCCCACCACGGCTTCACCGCCCCGGCCGCCATCTACGTCGCCTACAACCTGGGCATCCTCACGGTCCTGTCCACCTGCCACGCGATGCTCGGCATCCGCTCGGCCGCCGTCGGGGTCGCCCTCGGCAGCCTGCTGATGGCCGGGGTGCTGATCGCCCCGTTCTGCCGCCGGCTGCGCCAAGGGCGCCGGCCGGAACCGCGCCGGGGCGGGGCCGGGCTGGTGCTGATGCCGCTCGCCCTGCTGCCGGTCGCCACCTTCACACTCACCCGCCAGGCCCAGGTCTTCATCGAGCGCTTCCTCGGCTCCGACCTGCCGGCCGGCACCATCTCGCACCTCAACTACGCCGCCAAGGTCTCCCAACTCGCCATGACCGCGGCCATCCTGATCTGCACCGTGACCTTCCCGCTGGTCGCCCGCGCCCTCGCCGCCGGCGACCTGACAGCGGCCAGGGACCGGGTGGAGAAAGACCTCGGCCAGGCCGCCGCCCTCGTCCTGGCCGGCACCGCCTTCCTGATCGCCTGCGCCCCGTCCGTGGTCTCGCTGCTCTTCGAACGCGGCGCCTTCGGCCCGCACGACACCGCCGCCACCGCCGCCGCCATGCGCATCTACAGCCTCGGCCTGCCCGCCCAGGCACTGACCGGCGTCATGATCCGCCCCTACTTCTCACTCCGCCCGGTCGTCCGCCGCGCCGACGACCCGCAGGACGGCGACACCGCGGCCCTGCGGACCGGACGGCCGAGACCCGGCCACCCCACAACCGGCCACCCCACAACCGGCCACCCCACGACCGGCCACCCCACAACCAGCCACCCCACGACCGGCCACCCCACAACCGGCGGCGCCGAACCACCGACCGGCGGCGCCGAACCACCGACCGGCGGCCGGAAGCACCCGGCCACCGGCCGGCGGGCCACCCTGCTCGACTGGTACCCCGTCGCCGCCATGGCCGTCGGACTCCTGGTCACCACCGCCGTCACACTCGCCACCACCCCCCACATCGGCGCCCCGGGCATCGCCGCCGGGAACGCCGCCGGCATCACCGCCACCGCCGCACTGCTCATGCGCGGGCTACTGCTGCGCGGCATCGCGCTACGCCTGCCCAAGGTACTCGGCGGCCAGGCCAGACTGCTGGCCGCCGCCGCCGCAGCCACCGCCGCCGGCACCGCCGCCGGCACACTGTCCACAGACCCCCTGCCCGCCATCCTGCTCGGCGGCCTCTGCGTGGTCCTCGTCTTCGCCGTGCTCGGCACCGCGTTCGGGGCGGCCGAAGTCCGCGGCCCCCTCCTCGCCCTCGCCCGGGCCCTCTACCCGCCTCCCCCGGCCGCTGAAGGGAAGCTGCCCCATGGACGCTGACACCCGGCAACCGCGCCTCCCGGCGCAGGCCAAAGGATCCAGGGCCGCGCCCTGGATCCTGATGTACCACTCGGTGGCCGACGAGGAGGAGGACCCCTACCTGCTCACCGTCAGCCCCGAGCGGTTCGCCGCCCAGATGGCCTGGCTGTCCCGCACCGGCCGGCGCGGCGTCAGCATCCGCGAACTGCTGCGGGCCACGGCGGCCGGCCGGGCGGACCACCTGGTCGGCCTGACCTTCGACGACGGCTACGCCGACTTCGCCCAGCACGCCGTCCCGGTACTGCACACGCACGGGTTCACCGCGACCGCGTACGTGGTCCCCGACCTGCTCGGCAGCGAGAACGGCTGGGACACGATGGGCCCCCGCAAACAGCTGCTGACGGTCGACCAGGTCACCGAACTCGCCGCCGCAGGCTGGGAGATCGGCTCACACGGCCTCGGCCACCGGGCGCTCCCCGGACTGCCCGCCGACATCCTCGCCGAACAGACCAGCCAGAGCCGCCGCGCCCTGGAGGACCTGGTCGGCGAACCGGTCACCGGCTTCTGCTACCCCTACGGAGCCGTCGACCTGCCGGCCGCCCTGGCCGTCCGCGACGCCGGGTACGACTACGCCTGCGCCATCCAGCACAGCGAACTCACCGGCCGGTTCGCCCTGCCCCGCAGCTACGTCGGCAACCGGGACGGCGCCCTGCGGCTACTCGCCAAACAGGGCCGCCACCAGCTCCGCGACACACTGGCCGGACTGCGCCAAAGCCCGCTGCTCAGGCGCCGGAGGACAACCCCATGAGGGTGCTCCACATCATCACCGGACTGGCCTCAGGCGGCGCCGAACGCCAACTCCAACTGATCCTCCGCCACCTGCCGGACCACCACACCTGCGAAGTCGCCACCCTGACCAACCCCGGCA
>NZ_JYJF01000220.1 GCF_000955975.1 Saccharothrix sp. ST-888 | reverse complement strand
GGTGTACGTGCTGCCCAAGCACCTGGACGAGAAGGTGGCCCGCCTGCACCTGGACGCGCTGGGCGTCAGGCTCACCACGCTGACCAAGGACCAGGCCGACTACATCGGCGTCCCGGTCGAGGGCCCCTACAAGGCCGAGCAGTACCGCTACTGATCCGCGCCTGATCCGGTGGCGATCCGGCCTCGGCCGGAGGACCTCCCCGTACGGCCGGTGCACCCCCTCGGTGCACCGGCCGTACGGCTCTGCGCGGGTGCCCCGGCCCGGCCCACGTAGGCTTCGGTCCATGCCCAACGGCCGTTACTCGCTGCACGACACACACGACCACGTCCTGCTGGGCGAGGAACGCTTCAGCTGCGCCCCCGGACCGGCCGGCTGGCGCTACGTGTCCAAGACGTACGGCCCTGACGGCGCCGTCATCGCCACCACCGACCTCACCCTCGACTCCCGCAGCCGCCCGCTCCGGCTCGAACTGCGGTCCGGCGGCTGGCAGGTACGGGGCGGAGCGGTGGACGGCGTCGCCTGGGTACGGGCGGACGCCGCCGACCCGGCGGGCGAACAGGCCCTGGAGGGCCACGACCGCGCCCACGCCTTCACCGGCAGCTCCCCGGCCTTCCTGGTCGCCACGGCCCGGCTGCTCCACCTCGATCCCGGCGCGAGCGCGCGGGTGCGGCTGGTGGCCTTCAGCGAACCCGTGCTCGCCCCGCGGACCCTGGACCAGGGCTGGCTGCTGGAGTCCGTCGAGACCCACCAGACCGACAGCGGGCCCCTGTTGGTGGAGCAGTACCAGGTCGCCGACCTGGAGACCGGCGAGCAGCAGATCGTGCACCTCGCCGGGGACGTCGTCCTCTCGGCGGCCGGGATCGAGCTGGAGGAACTGGAGTCCCCGCCGAATCCCCGGCCCACCGAGCGCTTCGGCTGAGCGGGCGCAGGCTCGGAGTTCGCAGCGAGTTCGCAGGGAGCCCTCAGGCGGGCGGTGCGAACCCGCCTGCTGTCTGCGGGGGTTGGGGTGGCTGCTGCGGCTGCGGCTGCGGCTGCGGCTGCGGCTGCGTCGGCTGGGCGGGTGCGGGCGTCTGGGCCTGTTGCGGCGCTGGCTGGTACGGCTGAGGCGGCTGAGCTGCCTGGTACGGCTGGTGTCCTAGGTAGGGCCCTTGCGGGTGCGGCTGCTGCGCCGCGATCCCGTACGTACCGGCTGCGCGGGCCCACTCGCGGCGCTGCCGCTCCGCCAGCACCGCTCCGAGGTACGCGGCCGGATGCACCCCGTACGGTGCCGCGCGTCCGGTGTGCGAGACCAGGTCCCCGACCAGCCGCTGCGCCATGCCCAGCGCCACCGCCGGGTCGAGCTGGTCCAGCCGCGTGAGGTACTGCCGGACGGCCAGCCACAGACCGTCCGGTACCGCCGAGAGGTCCAGCGCGACCAGTTCGCCGCCCAGCGCCTGCATCAGCTGCGGCGGCAGCGCGGGCAGCGCCTCGCGTCCCCGCCCGGCGCCCGGCACCCGCTCACGGACGACCAGGCTCCCCGAGAAGATGTCGCCGAGCCGCCGTCCCTGCGAGTCGACCAGCGAGGTGATCACCGCAGGGACACCCGAGAAGAAGATGATCTCGAAGAACGCCACCAGCCCGCGCACCAGCGAGTGCCGGAACCGCACGGGCCCGCCGTCGCTGCGCACCACGCGCAGACCGAGGGCGAGCTTGCCCAACGACCGCCCGCGCGACAGCGTCTCGATCAGAATGGGCAGCGCGACCAGGAAGAACACCACCAGCCCGAGCGAGATCGCCGCCCCGGCCGCCGAGTCGAGGTCGGGGGTCAGGGTGCCCACCGTGATCAGGGTGACGATGAGCGCGACCACCTCCACGAGCAGGTCCAGCGCGATCGCCAGTGCCCGGCTCGGCAGCTTCGCCGCCCGCAGCCCGAGGACGACCGCCTCGCCCGTCACAAGGTTGCTCACAACACCCCGCCCGTTCCCTCTTCGACCCTGATCCGCTCTGATCCCCTCAGATCCGCGAGTCGGCCGCGTGCCGCGTGCTCTGCACGTACCCGGCCGTCCGGCGCCCCCGCGATCTCCAGCCGCAAACATACGGTGGCGCGCAGGGCCCCGGAAGACCGGACCCGCACCGGGCGGGGATCCGATGCCTGCGGTCGCACGCCCTCTGGCAAGCTAGCCCCCGCAGGGCGGCTGCCCGGGCAGCTGTTCCCGCCCCGCGTTCCTGCCCCGTGTTCCTGTTCCGCCTGTGTTTCCGCCCGTCGCGTACCCCGCTCTCCACCTCCCACCCCGCACCCTGGAGTGAGCCGCATGGACCTGGACGTCTTCGTCGCTTCCCACCAGGCGGAGTGGCACCGTCTCGAGGTCCTGAGCAAGCGGCGCAGACTCAGCGGAGAGGAAGCCGACGAACTCGTCACCCTCTACCAGCGGGCCACCAGCCACCTCGCCCAGGTTCAGGCCGCCGCACCCGATCCGACCCTGGAAGGCCGGCTCACCACCCTGGTCGCCCGGGGCCGCAGCGCGGTGACCGGCAGCCGCAATCCGTCCTGGCGCGACGCCGCCCGCTACTTCGCGGTGAGCTTCCCGGCGGCTCTCTACCGGTCGCGGCGCTGGTGGCTCCCGGTCGCGGTGATCTCCCTGCTGGCCTCGGCCCTCATAGGCTGGTGGGTCGCCGTGCACCCCGAGGTCCGCGACAGCCTCGCCGCCCCCGACCAGATCCGTGCCATGACCAGGCCCGGCGGCCAGTACGAGACCTACTACTCGGACCGCCCCGCCACCTCCTTCGCCTTCCAGGTCTGGACGAACAACGCCTGGATCGCCGCCACCTGCCTGGTCTTCGGAGTCGCGCTGGGCATCCCCGTGCTGTGGGTGCTCTTCGGCAACGTCATGAACCTCGGCGTGGCCCTCGGCCTGATGGCCTCCGCCGGCCGCCTGGACTTCTTCCTCGGTCTGCTGCTCCCGCATGGTCTGCTCGAACTGACTGCGGTCTTCGTGGCTGCCGGAATGGGCCTTCGCCTCGGCTGGACCGTCATCGATCCGGGCCCCCGCCCCCGCTCCACCGCCCTCGCCGAGGAGGGCCGCGCCACCGTCGGGATGGCCCTGGGGCTGGCAGCCGTCCTGTTCGCCAGCGGCATCCTGGAAGCCTTCGTCACGCCGTCCGGCCTTCCCACCTGGGCCCGGATCGGCATCGGCGTCGTGGCAGAGGTGCTCTTCCTCCTCTATGCGCTGGTACTCGGTCGCCGCAGCGCGGCCCTCGGCGAGCTCGGCGATGTCGAGGAGTCCGACCGGGCGGATCTGAATCCGGTGGCGGCCTGACCGCTGATGTGCCGGTAACCCCTCTGACCTGCTAGTCTCATGATCACCCCGGTGAACCATTGACGTGGTCTTGGCGGGCTAGTAGGTTTGAACGGTTGAGACGGGCTGGACAAAGGCTCGCATCAAGCGCTAGTGTCTACGACACAGCCAAGTCGAGGCAGTGCACCGTCCACGGACGGAGCGCCCGGCCAGGCAAAAACCTCTGAGACTTAGCAGTCCGAAGCCTTTGATAGGCTTCACCGCGAAGTTGAAGGAAATCCCCCCAGTGGGAATTCAGAGAATAGAAACTCCGGGAAAACGGAGCGGAAAACATCTGATAAGCTGGAAACACGAAAGAACGAAGCGCCCGGAGGGCCCGCTGGAAGGCGGCCTGAAGGAAGCGTCTGTTCCTTGAGAACTCAACAGCGTGCCAAAAGTCAACGCCAGATATGTTGACATCCCCGGCGAGGCCGTCATGGTCTTGTTGGAGATTCCTTTTGAAGTA
>NZ_JYJF01000023.1 GCF_000955975.1 Saccharothrix sp. ST-888 | reverse complement strand
GCAACCGTCCGTCTCCAGGACTCTGACCTGCAGTCAAGCCCAAGACTGTGTCCGTTCTTGTAAAGCGGGGGTCGTCGGTTCGAACCCGACAGGGGGCTCATTCCGCAGAGCGGACAGAGGCCCAGGTCACAGGGGAAATCCCGTTGACCTGGGCCTCTTCGCTTCTAGGCCTACTAGTCCTCCCGTGCCCCATCCGTGCCCGTAGCCTCCGGTGGGGCGTCCTTCTCCAGTGCTTCGCGAGCCGCGTCGCCCATCTTGTCGGCGATGGTCCGGTCCCGGTCGCTGGTCATGTGCTGGTAGATCAGCGCGGCCTTGGTGGTGCTGTGCCCCATCCGGGTCATCAGCTCACGAGTGCTGGCCCCGCTCTGCGACGCCAGGGTGTTCCCGGTGTGCCGGAGGTCGTGGAAGTGCACCTCCTCTGAGACGCCCGCCTTGGTCCGCGCTGCGACCCAGTCGTCCCGGAAGTTGCTCCGGCGGAGCCTGCCGCCGCGCGGCCCGACGAAGAAGCGTCCCTCTTGGCCCGCCGCAGCGTGGTGCTCCAGGTGGTGCTCCAGGTCCGGCACGATCATCTCGGGGAAGGCGACCGGGCGGAAGCCCGCCCGGGACTTCGGCGCCTTCGTCACGAGCTTGCCGCTGCTCAGCTCGGCCTGATTGCGGCGGACCCAGAGGACGCGCGCCCCCAGGTCGACGTCGCGCCGGCGGAGCGCGGCAAGCTCGCCCAGCCGGAGCGTGGTGAACGCGGTCAGGAGAACGAGTGCCTTCCACTGCAACTGGATCGAGGCTGCCACGGAGTACACCTCGGGCACGGTGAGCACGGGCCGCTCGGGGACGTCGTAGGTGTCGGCCCCGGGAATCCGGCACGGGTTGCGCTTGATCAGTTCGTCGTCCACGGCCGTGTTCATGATGGCCCGCAGCATCTGGTACGCCTTGACGACGGTCGGCTCGCCAACTCCGCTCTCCAGGAGCTTGGTTCGCCACGCGCGGACGCGGGGCGCAGTGATCTCCGAGAGGAAACGCTCGCCGAGCTGTGGCTTGATGTGGAGGCGGAGCACACCCTCGTTCCTCTCTCGGGTGGTCTCCTCCAGCTTCCGCTCCTTGAGCCAGGTTGTGGCGTACTCGCCGAAGTTCACCTTCCCGGCGTCCGGGTCGGTCCACACGCCCCGGCTGATGTCGGCCTCAAGCTGACTCAGCCTGACCTCGGCATCGGTCTTGGTGGCGTACGTCTCCTCGTCCGGCCGGCGCTCGCCCGTCTCCGGGTCGTAGTAGCGGACCTGCCAGCGACCGGACGGGAGTTGGCGAACGGAGCCGAAACGGCGGCGGTTGTTCCGGGGCATCAGGCGGCGCTCCTGCGGGAGGTGCGGCGTGCAGCCAGCGGCTGCACGGTGTTGGCGGCGATGAGCTCGATGACGGCGGACTCAGGGATGCGTACGAGTCGGCCGACCTTGACGAAGGTGATCCGGCGCTCCTCGATCAGGCGGCGGGGGAAGCGCTCGCCGCTCGTCTCCCAGGTGCCGAGCATCTCGGCGACCGCCCTGACTGTCAGCAGGCGATCCGAGAGCACGGAAGCGGGCTTCGGCCGGTCGGTGGACGTGGCCGGGCGGCGGGTCTTGTGCGCGGTGGTGGCCAAGCTGGGTCCTTCCCGGTACTGGGCAGGGAGTGGAAGTAGGGCGCTCAGCCCGGAGCCCGCGCTACTGCGGTCCGGGGTAGCGGTCTGTCGGACTGCGCGTGTTGTCCTAGGTGGGGATTTCTGCGTCACCGCGTCATCAGCGTCATCCGAGCCTCTGGCCTGCGGCTTTAGGTGACGCAGCGGCAGAGGCGTGCGTCATCGCTGTGTCACCGGCTTCGTCATCGGGTGACGCAGGTGACGCAGGATGACGCAGCGTCCGTCGTCTGCGTCATCGCTGTCAGCGCAGGTCAGGGGCCGTTTTCCGGCTCGGGTGACGCAGGTGACGCAGCGGTCCCCTGCTTAGGAAAAAAAGAGGGGGGGTGTCTGTTGTAGTTCGGCCGCTCTCAGAGCGAAAGAAGGAGCCGCTGCGCGGCACGACCTTCGGGCGGCTTCGCCGAACAGCAAGAAGAGCACCCCTCGGCCGAGCCGGTGCTCTTCTTGCTGTTCACGCGGTGACCCGGGCGTGGGTCAGTGGAGCGTCGGCTGCTCGTGCGGGGGCGGGACGGCCGGGCGGGCCAGCTCCAGGTAGCGGGCCTCCTTCGTGCGCCCGGCGTCGAAGAGGACGCCACGGGCGGCGAGCGTGGGCTGCAGGCGCTTGAGCCGGTCGGACAGGACCTTTCCGGTGGTCGGCCAACCCTTGGGCAGCGGACGCAGCTCCTCCCCGACGTAGACGCGGCTGAGGCACTGCAGCCACTCGGTGGAGCTCATGCGCTGGGCGCTGCCGGGTTCGATGCTCTCGGCATGCTGCAGGACGGTCTGCGCGAGGAGATCACCCTCGATCACGTCGTCGTTCAGGTCGTCCAGGCTGGCCCGGTACGCGGCCAGCGCCCCGAAGCCGGTGGCGGCGTCGAGCTGCGCACACAGGTGCGCGAAGTCGGCCATCCGCAGGTCCGTCGGCGTCTCCGCCTGCGCCGCCCGGACCTTCACGGTCAGGTCGAGCAGCGACCCAAGCACGACGGGCAGCACCTCCGCGTACTCTGCCCACAGCTCCGCCTCCGTGCGCCGCAGCCGGGGCCGCTCCAGCCGCAGCGGCAGCAACCGCTCCGCCAGGTCGGGTCGGATCACACCGACGTCGATACCGGTCAGCAGCAGGGGGCGGCGGTAGCTGGACCGGTGCACGTCCCCGTCCGTGAACAGCGCCCTTTTGACCGACTCGGCCCCGGTGACGATGCAGCACATGGCGTCGGAGAGGTCCGGGGTCATGTGAGACAGGTTGTCGAGGGCGGTAACCCATCCGGCCGCCACAGCAGCGATCATGCTCTCCTCGTCCTTCGGCGCTCGGCGCAGGTCACCGCTCATGCCCTCGATGATCCGCACCAGCATCCGCCCGCCTGTGGACTTGCCCGCGCCCTGCGGTCCGGTGAGGAACGGCGCCGGCACCGGCACGGACGGCCCCAGGCAGCCGACCAGCCACGCCAGCGCCAGGCACTCGGTCGCCGCGTTGGCGAAGTTCGTCAGCCTCAGCAGCAGGTCGATGCCCTTGCTGTCGGTGTCCTTGACCGGCAGGGGGAGTTCTCCGGTGAGCTGGGTGCGCTTCCAGCACACCTCACGCGGGTCGGGAGTGAGGATGTCCCACCCGGTGGAGTGGATCCGCACGGACTTCCCGTCTGAGCGGCCCAGGTCCAGCCACGTCGCCCCGTCGAAGCCGGGGGCCACGCGGATGTGGACGGGCTGCACGTTCTCGGTCAGTGCGAGTGCTTCGATCAAGTCCAACGCCTCCTTGAGGGCGGTGCCGTTGAAGACGCCGCGCCCGTCGCGGAACAGGCCGACCATCAGCTCCTGCCTGTGGCTTCCCGTCGTGCCCTGGGAGCGGATCGGCCGGGCGACGGGGTGGCCGGTGCGCTGCGCGTAGACGGTGCCGTCTGCGGTGCGGAAGTACCGGAAGTGCGTCTGCGCGTACTCGGCGATGACCTCACGCGCCGGGTTCTTCTCGTCCTCGGCCACGGCCTACATCCCCAGCCTGTGGGCAGCGTTGGCCCACGCCTCGGTGCAGTGCCGGGCGGTTTCGCCCTTGGCCTGCGCGGCGGCGAACAACCGTTGCGTGTGGGTGTCGGTCAGGCACCCGCACCGGCCGTGCGTCGACAGCACCGCGAGGAACGTCCCGTAGACGGCGGCGTGCACGCCGCTGGGCGCGTCGGTGATGCGCTGGACCGCCATGGTGATGCCGCGCTCCAGGTACGCCGGGCTGCGGTGGGGGCACTTCCCGCGTTGGGCAGGTGCGGGCACCGTGACTGCCACCGGCCGGGCCAAGACGGGGTCCTTCACCAGCAGGGCCCGAACGGCGTCCGGCAGGGCCGTGAGGTCCCCCTCGCCGTAGCCGAGCCACCGCGCGTAGGACATCAGCGACTTGATGTCCACACCGGGCCGCACAGCGTTGGCGGAGGCCATGGCGCCCCGGTAGATCCAATGCTCGCCCCGGGTCGTGCGCACGGTCCGGGTGACGGGCAGGCTTGCCCTGGCCCAGGTAATGGCTTCCGAGTTGTCGAGGTCCACGACGGTCAGGCTGGCGCCGCCGGGGTGGTAGGCCACCGCCGCTCCCTCGCGCCACGCCCGCATCCACTCCCGGGAGGTGATGGCGTCGGGGCTGGTGGTGGCGGCGGCCCACCCGTGGCAGGGCGCCGGGCAGACGCAGGGGCCGGGGGTCTTCATGTTCGGCCGGCCGCCGCACGTGTTGTCGGCGCAGCTCCGGCAGTTGCCGAACGGCACCTTCCCGGCTCGCAACGGCAGCACGGGCACCCCGGAGGCCGCCAGGGAGAGAGCGGCGGTCAGGTGCTTTCCCCGGATGTGGGTCGGTTGGGTCATGCTTGGGGTCTCCAGTTCTGTAGTGACGGTGCTGGATCGGCGGCGGCCCCGGTTCTTGGCAGAGGGGGGCCGCCGCTGTCGTTCATCGCGTTCTCGGCGCAGACCTTGTGTGAGGGCCTGCGCGTCTCGTCGCGCAGTGGGGTGGGCTTGCCGCACCAGCGGCAGGGCAGGGTGCGGGTGCGGTCGTAGTGGTGGGCGTCGCGCCAGTCCAGGGCCACAGGCCCGGTCTCAGGCGGTGGCGGTGGAGCAGGGCCAGCAGCAGCCCAGTGAGCGGGGGATGACGTATCCGGCGTCGCGTCGGCAGGCGGGGCAGGTGCGGCGGGCGAGAATGGCGGCGGCCAGGGCGCGGGCTCGGCCGGGGGTCATCGGGCGGACGGGCCGGGCGAGGTCGACGCGGTAGAGGTACGCGACCCGCTTGCCGCCGCAGCGGCGGGCCTTGCGGGAGCGCCACTCGATCTCGGCGGCGGGGTCCTGCCCGCCGGGGCGCAGGCCCTGCGCGCGGAGCTGTCGGCGGGTGGCGAGGCCGTCGGGTGCACAGCGCCACCGGTAGGCCGGGGTAGTCGCGGTGGGGGTGTTCGGGTGGTGGGGCATCGGGTGTCCTCTCCGAACGGTGCGGGCGTGGCGGCGGTCAGAGGGCGCGGAGTTCGTGGGGGTGGCACAGGACGGGGCCGATCAGGAAGCCGCCGTGGTGGACGGTCCAGCGGCCGCCGGTGAGGGGGCCGGGCGGGACCTCGTCGACGATGCGGCCGGTGCGGCCGGCGGCGCGGGGGTCGTCCTCGCAGGAGACGATCAGGACGAGCTGGTTGGGCTCGAACACGGGTGTCCTCCGGGTGGTGTGGATGGGTGCCGGCTGTTCGGGGAGGGAGGCAGGGCAGGCACCCGCAGAACGCGCTTTCGGGGCTTCCCGAGGGGGTGCGCGGGGTGCCTCCCTGCCTCCCTGAAAGGGTGTTTTGGCTGATCAGGCCCAGGGAGGCGGTCAGGGAGGCGGTCAGGGAGAACTCCCTGCCTCTCTGACGCCTCCCTCTACGCGAAAGCGCCGTCCGCGTCGTCCCCGGCGGCGGCTTCGGCCCGGATTTTGAGGGCTTCGGTGACCCGGTCACGGGCCACGACCATCTGCCCGTCGGACTTGTACGGCGCCGCCCCCACCGCCTCAAGGACGGTCTTCAGGTCGGCGAAAGTCCACCCCCGGTACTCGCCCGGGTTCCGCGCCGCCAGGCCCGAGAGGACTTCCTGCGTGCGCATCCGGACCGCGTCGCCGAGCACGGCCGCCACGTCAGCCAGCGGATCGGCCTGCTCGGGGATCTCGACCGACCCGAGCGTCGTCACCCCGCAGCGGCGGGCCTTGGCACGGTCGGCGATCTCGGCGGCCTGCTCGCCGGAGATGAAGTGCGTGCGGATGGTGATGCTGCTCTGCCCGGGGGCGAGCTTCACCCCGTCACCGGCGACGACGACGGTGCCCTTGTCCAACCCTTGCCGGAGCTTGTGCGGGGCGGCGCCGCCGTTGACGGCCTTGTCCCCCAGCGCCATCCGGGCCTGCTCCTCCGTGCCGAGCACGAGCGACGCGCGGATGTGCGCGCCCTCGCGGACCAGCTTGGGAAGGTTCTGGTCGGTCGGGTCCTGGGTGCCCTGCCACAGCACCACGTTCACCGCGCGCCCCTGGTTGTGGATTTTCCGGGCGGCCATGAAGTACCGCGAGGTGGCCTTCACCCCGCCGTACGGGCGCTTGTCGTCCCCCAGGGCCGGGCACATGAACGCCACCTGCGCTTCGTCAACCAGCAGCACCAGCGGGCGGAAACGCGGGTCGGTGCGGGCCATCTCGCGGGTCACGCCGTCGGTGGCGCCGGACGCCTCCAGCAGTGCGATCCGCTTCTCCATATCCCGCACGCCCGCTTCGAGCATGTGGGTGGCCTGGATGACGTGGTCATCGGTCGGGCCCTGGATCAACACGGTGGCCAGGCCGTCGAACATGCGCCAGTCACCGACGCCCTTGAGGTCGGCGATCCGGAACTCGACGCTGGTGTCCAGGGCCAGCCACAGGGCCAGGGCCCGCAGGCTGGCGGTCTTGCCCTGGTTGGACAGGCCGGTGATCAGCAGGTGGCGCTGCAGCAGGCTCAGCAGCGCGGCGTCACCGCGCAGGTCCTGCCCCCACGGCGCGCGGCCGGTGTAGAGGTCGGCGGCAAGGTCGGGGTCGGTGGTGAGCGGCGAGGGTCCGATCGGCTCGTCCAGCGCGCCGGAGTCGGCGATCCACAGCCGCACCGTGCGGGCGGCCTGAGGGATCGTCACGAACACCTCGTGCTCGTGCCTGCTGAGGTTCTCCGCCAGCTTCCGGCGGCGCTTTTGCACCTCGTCGGTGGACACCCCGGACGGGAGGGTGACGTCGACTTCGACTCCGCATCCGGCGATCCGGATCGGGCCGAGCATCGCCGCACCCGCGTCGCCCATCTCCTTGATGGCGTTCCGCAGCGGGGCGACCCCGAGGTCCCGCAGGGCGGTGACCACGATCGAGGGGGTGATCGGCGCCCCGCCGGTGCTGGCCTGGCCGGCGGGCAGGGACCAGGCGGGGGCGGCCTGACGGTGGCGCCCGATCGCCCACAGCGACGCCAGCGCCAGCCACGGACCGGCCACCATGAGCGGCCCCCAGATGATGCTGATCAGGAAGACCGCCCAGCGGATCAGATCGATCGCGGTCATGGTCGGGACGATGACCTGGGAGATGTCCTTCTCCGCGATGGCCAGGACCACGCCGAGAGCCAGCAGGCTGCCCTCCGTGGCGGCGGCACCGACAACGGCGCTCTTCGCGACGGTCACCGGGGAGGTGATCAGATCCATGCGCCGCCGGTGCCGGGCCGAGCGGAAAGCCGCAGCGCGGGCCTCCCACTCCAGCACCTGCTCAACCTGCCCGGCGGCTTCGGCCGCGCGCATCATCCGCTCGTAACGGGCCAGGGTCCGGCCCTCCCACGCACGCCGGGCGGCGATCGCGCCACCCGCCAGCACGTAGGAGCCGTGGCGGACCACGAACCGGCCGGTGGTGCGGGTCCGGTCGTGGGTGGCCACCACCCGCACCGCGCGGCCACCGCGCACCCACACCGGGACGCGCGGCTGCGGGAGCCGGTCCACCCCGGCGCCCGGGGCGGGAACAGCGGTGGTGTCCTCTATCGGGGCGGGATCGGGGCTGGGGTTGGGGTCGGGGTTGGGCTTGACCAGGTGGACGGGCCGGGCGGCGCGGCGCTCGTCGAGGTCGTGGACGGTGCCCAGGACGGGCCCCTGGGGGGCGGTGTCGGTCATGATGGGACTTCTCCTGTCTGCTGCGAGGTGGCCAGGGGCCCGGGGCGGCCGGTCGATGCTTGGCGGCTTGTCGGCCTCCCCGGGGCGGATTCAGCGACCGCGTCGCTGGGCGTCGCGCTCGGCCTGCCGGGCCTCGGCCCGCAGGCGGGAGTCCTCCCGGATCCGCTCCATCTCCTGCTCCACGGCGGTGGTGGAGCGGCCGGCCTGCTCCAGCCGGGTGGCCTTCGCGCACAGGCGGAACAGGCGGGCGGCGTCGCGCGGGTTGTCCGCGCCGAACTTCTCGGGGTCCAGCTCGAAGAACGGCATGTCGGTGTCCTCTTTTCAGCGGGCGGTGGCGGCGGGCGGTTCGGTGATCGGGCCGTCCCAGACGCGGACGTCGGGCTCGGTTCCGTAGTCGGCCCGGCAGTCTTCGGCGAGGGCCTGCGCGAACTCCTCGGCGCTTCCGGCGAAGTGGGTGGTGCGGATCCGCAGACCGGGCGCCGACTGGTAGCTGTAGCGGGGCATGACGGTCCTTTCGGAGATGGATCAGCCGCGTCGCATGTCGCGGATGATCCAGCGGATGACCAGGGCGGTCACGGCCAGGGACAGGGCGGCCATCCCGGCCGCGATCAGGGCGGCGGTGGTGGCCAGCAGGATGGGGATCAGCACGGCGGCCGCACCGGCGCCAGCGGCGAGGTACTGGCCCACCGGGCGGCCGGCTGGGACCGGCGGAGCCAGGGCGGGCACCGGCACCGGGGAGGGCTGGGCGGGCACCGGCAGAGCGGCGGTGATGACCCGCGCGACGGCCGGATGCTGGGCCACAGCGGCCGTGGCGGGCGTGCCGTTCTCCTGGGCGAGCTGCACGTCGGCGAGCAGAGCGGCGATCTGCTCGACCGTGATGACGGGGGTCTGGTCGGTCATGACAGTGGTACCTCCGGTCAGTCGTCGTCTTCCTCGCGCAGCAGCGGCTCAGCGGCGCGTCGCTGGGAGTCGCGCCGCTTGGCCTGGGCGTCGAGGTCGGGGCCGGTGATGCCCATCAGGGCACGGCCGAAGGCGGAACCGTCAGTGGACGGGCTGCCGGTGGGCTTGGGGCCGCTGGAGTCCTTGCGCTTGAACACGGGATCCTCGTCTCGTGGCTGGGGTCAGATGGCGTGGGGCGCGGGTGAGGGGGTGCCGGTCCACAGGGCGTGGAGGCGGTGGATGGCGGCGATGTCGGGCCCGTCCTTCGGGCGGCGGGCGGCCTCTTTCCAGCGCAGGACATCGCCCAGGCGCATGAAGCGGATGCCGTCGATCACGTCGGCGCCTTCGAAGAGCTCGCCGGTCGACCAACCGGGGGTCCAGCGGTCCACGATCTCGATCGCGGCACCGGGGTGGTAGACGGCCCAGCCATGCCCGGACGGCGGCCGGATGGGGCGGGCGAGAGTAGTGGCGATCCGCCATGCCTGTCCGCGCGCCAGCACGTCGAGGTCCCCGATCCGGGCCCGCAGGCCCCGGGCGTAGAGCACGGCGGAGCCGCACACCACGTAGTCACAGGCGGGCAGGTGGAGCCTGTGCAGGGCGGCGAACAGGCCACCCGGGTCGGTCAGCCTCACGACGCCTGCTCCTGGTCGCTGTACGGGTCGTAGTAGCCGATCAGCCGGACCGGGATACCGGCATAGCGGGCGGTAACGGTCAGCCAGCCGAGATCGTGGCGCTCTGCGTGGTCGACATCGGCCGGGTCGAAGCCGAGGGCACCGCGCCACTGCTCGAAGTGGGGCAGGCCGCCGTGCAGGCTGATCTCCACGCCCCATTCGACGGTCGGCTTGTCGTCGAGGCCGTTGAAGACGAGGTTGCGGATGGCGAGTTCCGGCGCGGGCAGGTCACCGCAGGTGACGACGATGGCCATCAGCGCCCGGGCGGCCGGGATCTGCTCGATCGCGCTCACGAGGCCACCTCCTGCGGCTCCCCCGTCGGCTTGGACTGCTCGGCCTGGTCGATGGCATCCAGCAGCCGCAGATCAGGCCGGACGGGCTCCGGGCTGGGGGCGAGGGTGAGGCCGTTCGCGTCCAGCAGTGCGCGCAGACGCGGCACACCGATGCCGAGCGCGGCGAGCACGGCGCGCTGCGACAGCGGCCCGTCGGCATCCGCGAGCAACTGCCGCAGGTGCGCCAGCAGTTCGTCATCCGTGCGCACCGGGCGCGCGTTCTTCGCCGCCCCCGGGAGCGGCCGAGCGCGGCGCGGGGCCGGAGCGGTGCGCGGCTTCGTGCGCACCGGCGCGGGCGGCTCCGCCACAGCGGTGGCGATTTCTGGCGAATTGTCGGGAACGTGCACGGCGGGAGGGGCAGTCGCGGGCTGACCAGCCGTTGCGGCAGGGTCGGCCTGCGGGGCATACACGCTGTCGTCGGCGGCCTCGGCCGGGCGCCACCCGGGCGCTTCCGCCGCTTCCGTGACCGGCGCCTGCGCGTGCACAGGCTCGGCATCGGGCTGTTGCTGTCCGGCGCTGCCGTGCGCCCCGTGTGCGGGTGCGTCCGGGCGGTGGTGCAGGACGCGGGCCACCAGATCGGAACCGAAGAAGATGCTGCCGACCGGCAGTCCGGCGGCGATGCCCACCAGCAGCCAGTGCACCCACGCCCACCCGGCCAGCCGCGTGTGCCCGGGGTCAGTGTGCAGCGCGGGCACCAAGCCGTGCACGTAGTTCAGGACCAGTGAGGCGGCGGTGTACGCGCCGAGGACCGACAACGCGAACGTGCGGTCCTTACCGGTCAGGATCAGGGAGGCGGCCAGGGCCAGGGCCATCAACCCGTCCACCACGAACGGGTACAGGACGGCCGGCCAGCCCCGGGCACCGGTGGCGGCGGCAATGTCGTGCAGGGCGTTCCACGACACGCCGAACGCCATGGCGACGACGACCAGCAGCGCGGCGACCAGCCAGCCCTTGGCGGCCCGGCTCATTCGCCACCCCCGGGGTGGCCCCAGCCGGTGAGGCGAACCGGGCCCGGCCGCATCCCGGCATCCGCCGCAGCTTCGAGGACCACGGTGGCGACGACGGCCACGGCCAGCACGATCCGCACCGGGGCGGCCGGGGCGATACCGACCAGCCACGCCAGACCGGCAAGGGTGGCGAGCAACCGCAGGCGCCGCAACGCGCCCAGCACAGGACGGGCGCTCATGCCGCCACCCCCAGCCCGACCGTCCCACGACCGGCGCCGACGACACGGCGGGCGGCAGGCAGTACCGCCAGCGCCGACTTCAACAGCCGCTCGGCGTACGCGGCCAGCTCCGGGGCCTCCCGACGCAGGACCGCCAGGATGTCCTGCGCGGCGCCCAGCCGGGCGGCGCGGTCGGCGAGCGACTCCGGACCGGCCGGGCCGGTGAACAGCTCCACATCGACCCCGAGGGCCAACTCCGCGAACTCGTCCACGTTCGCGGCCCGCTGTCCTGCAACAATCGATTCCACGGGTCTACCTCTTCCAGTAGGCGTGTAGGCCCGAGGGCCGCCGCGCGATCCTTGGCCGGGAGCGCGGCGGCCCACATCAACCGGGCCTGACTGCTTGCCTGTTACGAGCAGCCACGGCACCCCGGCACGCGCCGCCTTATCGCGGGCGGGTGCCGGGGACCGTGGTCACTGGTGAAGCAAGGAAGTGGCTCTCATCTGGACGCGGACCGCTCGCCCCGGGGAGATCCCTCCCGGAGGTCGTCGCTGGCTAAGGTCAGCCGCGCCGTTCTTTTGAGTCGGTTGCGTTGTCCCCCACACGGAGGGGTCGGGGTTATGAGCCCCTTCTCGGCCGACTGGTCTCCACTCACCCCGACCGGCGTGGTCACGGAAGGACTGCGGTGGTGGATCACTCTCTTGAGTTGTCGGTGGTGCGTTTGTGCATGTCAGAGCAGCCCAAAGAAGGGCCCCACCTCCTCTACATAAGCACTTGTGCACTTATGTAGAGGAGTGACATGCATCAGAGTGCCTATCTCCTCTATATAAGTCAACCCCCCTCGCCTCGGCGTGGGGGGTTGTCGACTCTTAGGTGATCTTGCGTCAGTCTCCTGCGGGGATGCGGTAGTCGAGAACGAACTGGTCAGCGGCCATGAGGGTGTCGCAGACCTCCACGACTCGGCCGGCCTCGGTGTACGCGTTCCTGGTCAGGTGGATGACCGGGGCCCCGGGGCTCAGGCTGAGTGACACGGCTTCAGGCTTGGTTGCCAACCTCGCGCGCACGGTCTCCGAGAACTCGGCCAGGATGTGGCCGTGGTCCTCAAGGCGTGCGTAGATCCCGCCGCCCCCGGGGTTCTCGGCGAACAGCTCGGGGATGTCCTTGGCGATATCCCACGGCAGGTACGACGTGGCTTCTTCGGTGGGCACGCCATCGCTGAAGTACAGGCGGCGCCGTGCCAGAACCTGAGTGCCCGGGGCTACGGACAGCCGATCCGCGATGTCTGCCGGCGCCTCGGTGGGGCCGACGTAAAGTACCCGAATGGACGGCTTGGCCCCGGCTTGTTCGGCCTCGGCGAGGTAGGCCGCCTTACCCGCCTTCCGGTGGGAGCGCCGGAAGCGGTCCGACGACTTTCGGTTGACCGGGGGGCGAGACTTCACGAACGAACCCTTGCCGTGGTGCGTCTCGATCAGGCCCGTAGCGCGAAGCTCTGCGACTGCCTTCCGGGCAGTGCCAGGCGCGACGCCGTAGCGATCCATCAGCTCGGACTCGCTGGGGATCTTCTCGCCAGGGGGCAGGACGCCCTTCTGGATCTGTTCCGCGAGGTCCTCGGCAATCTGCAGGTACCGGGGTGCAGAGGTCTCGCGAACGCTTCCACTCCTCATCTGGGTGGAACCTCCTATGCTCATATACATGAGTAACAGCACTCAGCAGGGACGGTCAACGCCGCTCCACTCGGTATCGGTGGCTGGCGTAGTCGTACGGGAAGACGGCCAGGTGCTGGTCATCCGGCGTGCCGACAACAACACGTGGGAGCCGCCTGGCGGGGTGCTGGAGCTCGGGGAGTCGGTCGAAGCGGGCGTTGCCCGGGAAGTCCGGGAAGAAACCGGTGTCGACGTGGCCGTGGAGCGACTGACCGGGGTCTACAAGAACATGACCCTCGGCGTGGTTGCTCTGGTGTTCCGCTGTAGCCCCGTGGGTGGCGCTCCGCGAACCTCGGATGAGTCAACCGAGGTTCGCTGGCTGCGAGCCGAGGACGCTCTCGCCAAGATGGGGGAGATGTACGCCATCCGGGTTCAGGATGCGCTGCACTCGGATGTACCCGCTGTCCGTGCTCATGATGGTCGTCAACTGGTCGCCTGACCGATTGGGCGCGGCGACGAGGTCCCCAGATATGGGGGTCAACCGCAGGTGGCCCGGCGAGCACCCGACCGTGATCCCCAAGGAGAGGCTTTGGCTGGTCCCGTTCGACCCGGGAGGATCTTGTAAAGCGTCGGTCGCCGATCCCGTAACCGCGCCAGCGGAAGGCGCCTCTGGGCGTGCCCCAGCTGTGCCCGATCGGAGAGGGAATCACGGGGAAAGGGGGATAGTCACGGTGGAGGTTGCCTGAGAACCGCAGCGTAACGACGCCGCAGGTCAGAGCAGTTGCCCCACGCCTTTCCTTGTAAAGCGGGGGTCGTCGGTTCGAACCCGACAGGGGGCTCTCTGTCCGGAGATCCACAGCACGTACGAAGGGCCGGCTCGCCGGGGTGATTCCGGGGAACTAGCCCTTCGCCGTTGTTCGAGCGGTGCGGGTCGTCAGGTCGGTCGTGCCACCGTCGTGCCAGAACCGGTTGGAGGATCTTCGTCCCCCAGCGCATTGCGGATGGCTTCGCCGGGCTTGTCGGCGATGGCCCGGTCGCGGTCGCTGACCAGGTCGGTGCGGCGGGTGGTGAGGATGCGCAGGTCGACCGCTATCAGATCCGGGGCACGGCCAGCTCCGTCTGCTCGTCGTCGCGACCCGATCCGGCAGGCGACCTTGCCGACGTAGTCCTACAGAGCGATCGAGTCGCACATCCCGCTTGGCGGTCGAGTCGTCGCGGGGCCACGGGCGGCCGTGTTCTCCGAGCCGTCCCATCCGCTCCTCCATGACAGCCATACCCAGGACCCCTGGGCCGACCGATCTTCCGAGTGAGCAGTGCGAACCCACGCCTGAACGGTAGGACTCCGTGATCATCCGGGCTCGTGCCCGCCCTGCCTCCGGGGCCGCCCGATGGACCACCACGCACCCACTGCCGGGCTCTCTGAGCGACACGGAAAGGGCGGCGGGGATCACACCTGCTCCCCGCCGCCCTACCTCCACGCGTTCACCGCCGGCGCGACCGAAAGCTGGTCAGCGAGCCGTCGCCGATCTCCCAGTAGCTGCCGTCGGCGCCCGCGCCGCGCACCCCGTCCAGGGTTCCGTGGCCCGCGAGAGCGACGGTGTGCTCCTGGGCGAGGGAGGCGAACCCGTACGTGCGGGCCGGGGCCCAGTCGGTGCTGTGCCGCAGTCGGCGGGCCAGCTGTGCCCAGCCGGTCCCCGCCGCAGCGATCACCCATACGTCCGGCTGCTGGGCGGTCAGCCGTCGCGCGGGCCGCAGCCAGGAGGCCGCGTGCTCGGGCCAGTCCACGACGGCCAGCACCACCCGGCCCGGCAGGGCGCACCAAGCCTCGGTGAATGCCCGCGCGGCGGTGCGGGACGCCTCGTCGCGGCTGTGGCCGAGGCAGACAGTCCGGGCCCGGGTCCGCCCGGCGGTGAGCAGGCCGATCAGCGCGGCGAGTTCGGCCTCCGTGTGCGGGCCGGGCGCGGGGAGGGAAGCCTCCGCGGTGAGCTCGGCCGGGCGGAGCAGCGAGGACCGGGAGCCGGCGGAATCCGGAGCGAGGTTCACGGCCGGCTCCTCCGTCGGACCGTCCACTGCCGGTACTCGGCGGGTAGGCAGACGGCGCACGGACGGTAGCCGGCGGCGATCGCGGTGGCCTCGTTCGCGAAGAAGACCCGGTGCTTGACGTATCCCCCGGCGGCGATCGCCCGCCGGGCGGCCGAGCAGTCCAGCCGTCCGTACAGCGAGCCTCGGCGGTGGCCGCCGAGGGTGCCCGGGCGGGTGCTGACGTAGGGAAGGCCGTCGGCGCCCAGCAGTGTGTAACTGCGGTCGGCCGCCGGGGAGTCGTGGTTCGCCGCCGGCGCCGGCGGCTGCCGCTCAGGCGTCATGGAACACCAGCCCCAGGGCGTGCCGACGCCCGGAGCGCACGGTGCTGACCCCGTGGCGGACCGGGCTCGCAGACCACCCCCGGGCCGAACGGACCGGGCGGTCGCGGGTGGTGAAGATCAGGCCGTGGCCCTGCTTCAGTGCCGTCGTGATCCCCCGGGACTGCGCGCGTGGACGCTGCTCCACGAGCAGGAACTCGCCACCGGTGTAGTCGGTGCCGTACTCGTCGAGACCGATCACGACCTGGAGCGGGAAGACGAGGTCGCCGAAGATGTCGCGATGCAGGGCGTTCCAGTCTCCGGCCTGGTAGCGCAACAGAATCTGGGAGGACTTGACCTGCCCGGCCCGATGGCAGCTGTCCAGCCACTGGGCGAAGCTCTCCGGCCAGGGTGCCGTTCGGCCGAGGCGCTCCGCCCAGAGGTGGCCGATGGCGCGCAGGTGCGGGTAGAACGCCTCGCGCAGCGCGCCCACGGGTTCGGGCAGGTCATGGGTGAAGTAGCGGTATTCGCCGGAGCCGAAGCGGTGGCGGCCCATGTCCACGGTGGTACGGAAGAGTTCCGGCCGGTCGTAGCACGCCACGATCTCCCGGCATTCGGCCGGTGTGAGGAGTTGCGGCGTCAGGGCGCAGCCGTACTCGTCGAGTTCCTCGGCCAGGGCCTGCCAGTCGGCTGTCGCCACCTGACGGGCCGGCCGGCCCGAGACGGAGTCGGTGATCACGGGCGTCCCCCTCACGCAGCCTGGATGGCGCCTTCGAGGGCGAGCAGGTGCCGCTTGGCCGGGAGGCCGCCCGCATAGCCGGTGAGCGAGCCGTTGGCGCCGATCACCCGGTGGCAGGGGCGGACGACCAGCAGCGGGTTCGCGCCGATCGCTGCTCCGACCGCTCGGACGGCCGCGGGCGAACCGGCCTGCTCGGCGATGCGGCTGTACGTCGTGGTGGTGCCGTACGGGATGGCATCGAGGGCCGCCCACACCCGCCGCTGGAAGTCGGTTCCACGGCCGGTGACTTCGAGGTCGAAGGTGGTCAGACCGCCGGCGAAGTACTCGCCCAGCCGCGCGGCGAGGCCGGCGAACGCCTGGTCGTCCCGGCGCCAGCCGTCCTGCACCTGGGCCCCGCCCTTCTGGCCGGGCAGCGACAGCGAGGCGAGCGCGATCCCGTCCGCCGTGGTCGTGGACTCCTCGCCCACCAGCAGCAGTTCACCCAGCGGACTGTCGGTGGTCGTGAAAAGCGTCATGATCTCTTGCTGTCCTCTGTCAGGTGGCGTTGTGGAAGATGATGCCCAGCACGTTGCGCCGTCCGGTCGCGACGGCGTTGGTGCCGTGCCGGACGGGGTGGCGGCGGAAGCCGTTCGTGCCACGGACCGGGCGGTGGCGGACCGGGAAGATCACGCCCTGGCCGCGGTCGGGCCTGACAACGATCGCACGGGACTGGGAACGGGGACGCTGTTCGACGAAGACGCTCTCGCCCCCCGTGAAGTCCGTGCCCGGCTGGTTGAGCATGACGGCGATCTGCAGCGGGAAGACGACGTCGCCGTAGACGTCCTGGTGGAGGCAGGCGTAGTCACCTTCGCCGTACCGCAGGATCAGCGGCGTGGGCCGCGTCTGGCCGTTGGCGGCGCACTCGGCCGCGAGCCCGGGCAGGGCGGTGGGGAAGGTCCGCTCGTTCAGCTGAGCCGCCCACTGGTTGGCCATCCAGGCCAGCGGCGGGTACAGGCTCTCGCGCAAGGTCCGCACGAGCGGCACGGCTTCGAGATCGGCGTAGTACTTGTACGTACCACGGCCGAAGCCGTACCGCTGCATCACCACGGTGGAGCGGAAGAGCCCCGGGCGGTCGAAGGTGCCGACGATCTCCGCACACTGCTCAGCGGTCAGCAGCGGCGGGGTGACCGCGATCCCGTCACGGCTCAACTCCTCATACAGCGAACGCCAGTTCAGCTCGCTCAGGCCGGGCAGGTCGGGCCGGTCGGCCACGTGCGGAGCGATCGGCGCCCTGGCCTCCCCGGCCGGCAGGTCGAAGAGCGAGAGGGCCGTGGCGGTGCTGTCCATGGTGTCGATGCTGGCCCGGTCCGGGCAGGGAGGCTGGCGCTTTTCGGACATCACGGTCTCGCCGCACTATCTGACAGAGTCACGGACAGATAATTCCCAGTAGCATCGAATGGCACAGAGAAATGGTGCAGCTGCGTCGAGCAATTGGCACCGGCGCCCGTTCGGCCACCCGTCCGGCCGACCAGATCTGGCACTCTCCCCTCGAAGCACCGGAGTCGCTCCCAAACGCTCCTGGAACTTCCTTGTCAGGTTGCCTCTCCTATGCTCTACTCAACCGGCGGGGGGGCACGGCCGGAATGGATCGCCGTCTGCGGGCCCCGTTCCCGATCAAAGTCAGCTGACTTTCCTTATCCCGTTTTGCCCAGTCAATCCACCTCTCAGTTGGGGGAGACAGTGCAAGGCAAGGTTGTCGACTATCCCGGCTCTGCCGACATTGCCGGAGAGTTATCCGAACCAACCGCCGCCGGTCGTGCCCAGAGTGGGGCGAGCCGACTTCTGCTCGCCTCGCTCCAGGCGAGTGCGGCCGAGATAGCCCGCATGTCGGCCGCTATCAACGAAACAGTCACCGCAGTCGTCAACGCATCGGCCCCGACCTCTCAGCTGGTCGGCAACCTGGCCCGGGATCTCATCCCGCGCTGGCACTTCGCGATGCTCAACGACATCGAGCGGAACGGCGCACTCGCCACCGCGGTGGAGCGCCAGGTGAAGCCCGGCGACCACGTCCTCGACATCGGCGCCGGTACCGGGCTGCTGGCGATGATGGCGGCCCAGGCCGGTGCCGCCAAGGTGATCAGCTGTGAGGCCAACCCGTTGATGGCCGAGATCGCCACCCAGGTGGTCGCCGCCCATGGA
This sequence comes from Saccharothrix sp. ST-888, assembly GCF_000955975.1. Classification (GTDB taxonomy): domain Bacteria; phylum Actinomycetota; class Actinomycetes; order Streptomycetales; family Streptomycetaceae; genus Kitasatospora. The sequence goes on along the minus strand of NZ_JYJF01000023.1, from coordinate 49,163 downwards.
CTGTCCGATGTGATCACGGTGATCCCCCGGAGGTCGGACGAGCTGGTCGTCGGCCGGGACATCGAGCGGCCGGTCGACGTGATCGTCTCCGAGATCGTCGACTGCGGCCTGATCGGCGAAGGCATCCTGCCCACCATGCGGCACGCCAGGGAGCACCTCCTGGCGCCCGGCGGCATTCTGATGCCGCCCTCCGCCCGCATCCACGGCGCGCTGCTGCAGTCGTCCGTCGTCGCTGGACTCAACCAGGTGCACAACGCCTGCGGTTTCGACATCGGCGTGATCAACTCGCTGGCCACCGTCGGGCACTTCCCGGTCCGGCTGCACACCTGGCCGCACACCATGCTCTCCGCCGCCACCGAACTGGTGAGCTTCGACTTCGTCCACGGCTCGCTCGACGACGGCAGCCGCCAGGTGGCCCTGACCGCGACGGCCGACGGCATCGTTCATGGCGTCGTCGCCTGGTTCGAGATGGACCTGGGCGCACGAGTGACCCTGCGGAACGCTCCGGACAACAAGAGCTCGCACTGGATGCAGGCGCTGATCCCGCTCGACCCGCCGGTACAGGTCACCGCCGGCCAGGCGGTCGGTGTCGATCTCCTCTGGCAGGACGGCCGGCTGTCGATCACCTCGGTCTCCTGACGGCGCCCCGAGATCTCCTGAGCATTCCCAACCGACTTGGAAAGGGTCGACGATGAGCCACGCACTTCCCCCCCACAAGCCGTTCGAGCTGACACCTGAGCGGCTCAAGGAATACGTCGTGCAGTACGCGACGAACCCGATTTACCTCGACAACGAGGAATGGGAGAACGACGACAACCCGTACCGTCGCCAGCTCCGGCCGCAGGTACTGCCGTACCTGGATTTCAGCCGCGTCCTGCCCCGCAGTGAAATACTCCACTACGAGGGCCTGGCCGCACAGAGAATACTCGCCGCCATTTACGAATCCGACCTCATGTTCCTGCCCAAGGCCGGACTCAAGGACAAGTGGGACGATTTCAAGCAGTACTACAGCCCGAGCAACCGCGCGCTCGGCGAGATCATCCGCCCCTCCCTGGAGAAATTCGCTTTCGGCTTCCTCGACCAGGAGGTCGAGGTCTCGGGCAAGTGGACGAAGGCCGAGCTGGAGACCTACCTCCGCGCGCTCGAAGACCGGGATCTGACCCAGCCCACGCTCTCCGAGATCGCGATCGAGAAGTCGACGGACCCGGTCCGGGCCGCCAAGACCTGGCTCATCCAGTTCGCGCCGGACTTCCTGTCCGAGGCCTCGCCGATGCTGCGGAACGTGCTCGGGTACTACGGCCCGGCCCAGTCCGAGTGGTTCAAGATCATCATCGACGAGTACGGCTACGGCGTCCACAAGACGAAGCACAGCCACCTCTTCGAGCGGACCCTGGAGTCAGTCGGGCTGCGTTCGGACGTTCACCACTACTGGCAGTACTACCTGAACAGCAGCCTGATGGTGAACAACTACTTCCACTACCTGGGGAAGAACCACGAGCTGTTCTTCCGGTACATCGGCGCGCTCTACTACACCGAGACCGCACTCGTGGACTTCTGCCGCCGCGCCGCGGAGTTGCTGACCAAGGTCTTCGGCCCGGATGTCGACGTCGAGTACTTCACCGAGCACATCGGCATCGACGTGCACCACGGCCGGATGGCGCTGGAGAAGCTGATCCTGCCGCTGGTCGAGGAGCACGGCGAGGTGATCATCCCCGAAATCGTGCGCGGCTTCGAGGAGTTCCAGATCATCTCGGACATCGCCGACCGTGACTTCGCGGACCAGATCGCCTGGATGGACAGCGGGCCGGCCAACAAGGAGCTGCACGCCCCGGTCTGGGAGGCCATCAGCAGCGGCAGGGTGACCCCGCCGGTGGCCAACATCGTCGAGCCCTATCGCGAGCTGTCCAACACCCACTGCCATGACGGCGACGAGCTGTGCCACATCGTCTCCGGCACCATGAAGTTCGTCGCCGGGTTCGAGTCGCACCAGATCCTGGAAGCCGGCGAGGGCACGGTGATCAACCGCAACCGTCTGCACGGCGCGATCATCGAATCCGAGGAGTGCGTCTACGAGATCCACTCGGTGGGGGACTACCGCGCATGCCTGTCGTGACCTTCGCGGTCGAGGGCCGCGACAACTGCGTGGCGATCGGCGGCTCCGCCTACGTCTACGCCCGTACGGAGCACGGCTCCTTCGTGCTCTCGGCCAACTGCCCGCACCGCGGCGGCCCGCTCAACCTGGCCGAGTTCGAGCCGGGGCGCAGCCGACTGGTCTGCCCCTGGCACGACCGGGCCGCCTCGGTGACCAAGGCGATCAAGGCCGGCGTGCCGGCCGTCCGGCACGGTGACCGGGTGACCGCCGTGCTGCCCGACCACGACGGAGCCGGGTACACCCTCGAACACCGCCCCATGTCCGGAGCCTTGGCGCGCTGCTGAGGGACCGACCCGCAGGGCGCACCACTTTGACGAACCATCAGCCAGCAGGTCGGGCCCGCCGCCCGGCCTGCTGGCTTGCCGCCGCCGCAACACCAGGAGAGACCGATGACCGACCCGCTCAGCCCGGGCGACGCAACCGAGAAGCCACTGATCATCCTGGTCAGCAGTGGCTACCACCTCTACCGTGAATACCTGCTCGACCTGGTGGCCGGTGCCGCACAGGTCTGGCTCTTCCTGACGCAGGAACCGACCTGGGAGAAGCGCTACATCGCCGGCTTCACCGTGGTCGACACCCTGGATGTGCCCGCCATGCTGGCCGCCGCCCAGGAGCTGACCGGCCGCCGCAAGGTGTCCGGGGTGCTCTGCTGGGACGAGGTCCGGATGGTGCAGACCGCCGAACTCCAGCAGGCTCTCGGCCTGCCCGGCACGCCGCCGGAGGCCGTCGGCCGCTGCCGGGACAAGCACCAGACCCGCGCCGCGCTGGCCGCCGCCCAGGTGCCGCAGGCCGCCTCGGTCCTGGTCTCGTCGCTCGAGGAGGCCGGCGCCGCCGCCGCCGAGATCGGCTACCCGGTCATCCTCAAGCCCCGTGCCCTGGGTGCCAGTTTCGGGGTCAACGCAGTGACCCGCCCGGAGGACCTGGCGGCCGGCTATGCCGAGGCCAGGGGCGCCGAGGAGGACGGCGTGCCGTACTTCGACGCAGGTGTGCTGGTTGAGGAGTACCTGACCGGTGAGGAGATCAGCGTGGACACCGCGCTGGTCGACGGTGAACTGCTACCGCTCTTCGTGGCCAGGAAGATCAGCGGCTTCGACCCCTACTTCGAGGAGATCGGCCACACCGTCGATGCCGGCGATCCACTGCTCACCGACCCCCGGTTGCTGGATGTGCTGACGCAGGCCCACCGGGCCACCGGCTACCACACCGGCATCACCCACACCGAGCTGCGCCTCACCTCCGACGGCCCCAAGGTGATCGAGATCAACGCCCGGCTCGGTGGTGATCTGATCCCCTACGTCGGCTCGGTCGCCACCGGCGTCGATCCGGGCCGGGTGGCGGTCGAGGTGGCCACCGGGCAGCGCCCGGACACCACCGTGATCCGGGACGGAGTCGCCGCGGTCCATTTCCTCTACCCGGAGGCGGACTGCACGGTGGCCGAGGTCCTGGTCGACGAGGCCGCGCTCGCCGGGACCGTCAACGCCCACGGCGTGCTCGCCGGCCCCGGCCAGGAGCTCCTGCTCCCGCCCGCCGGTCACGTCACGAGCCGCTACGGCTACGTCGTCGTCGAGGGCGAGTCGATGGCTCACTGCGAACGGGCAGCGGCCGCCGCCCGGCAGGCCATCACCCTGCGGACGCGCTGAACCAGCGCCCGCGGCGCGGGAGCCGGACCAACGATCTGCCCGCCGTGCCCCCTCGGCAGGGCTTGTCATCGGATTGAGGAGACACACACATGGAGACGTCTTCGGCCGGACGCCCGGCGGCGGCCTCATGACCGCCACCAACGACGCGAAGCAGGAGGAGGCGCTGGTCGAGGTCGAGGAGCCGCCCGCCAACGCTCCTACGGCCCGGCGGGACTTCGGCCTGCTGTGGGCCGGCCAGTCGGTGAGCCTGTTCGGCGACCAGTTCATGACCCTGGCTCTCCCGCTGCTCGCCGTCACGGCGCTCGGCGCCTCGCCCGCCCAGGCGGCCCTGCTCAAGTTCGCGCTGTTCCTGCCGTTCCTGCTGCTGGGTCTGCAGGCCGGCGCGATCGTGGACCGGCTGCCGCGACTGGCCACCATGATCGGCGCGAACGCCCTGCAGTTGGTGGCCTTCGGCGCGATCTGGCTGCTGGCCGCCCTCCACTCGCTGTCCTTCGTCACGCTGCTGATCCTGATCACGCTCAGCGGCTGTGCCGTGGTGTTCTTCCAGGTCGCGTACACCTCGTACCTGCCCAACCTGTACCGCCACCCCAAGGATCTGCACCGGGGCAACGCCCGGCTGGCGCTCTCGGAGTCCACCTCCCAGGCGCTCGGCCCGATGGCGGCCGGCCCGGTGATCGCGCTGCTGGGTGTGGTCCTCGGGATCGCGGCCGACACGGTCGGCTTCGCCGTGTCGGTGCTCACCCTGCTGCTGATCAAGCACCGGGAGCCGCCTCGCGAGCGGACCGTCCGCGAGCGCGGCTGGATGCGCAAGAGCGTCGGCGAGGGCCTGCGCTTCGTCATCCGCCACCCGGTGCTGCAGCCGATCATGACCTGCGGAGCCACCTACACGTTCTTCCTCACCATGGTCATGACCAGCCTGGTGCTCTACTGCCGCAACGAACTCGGCCTCTCGCCCCAGTGGATCGGTGTGGTGGTGGGCGCGGCCGCGGCCGGTTACCCGATCGGCAACGTGATCTCCGCGAAGCTCGGCGAGCGGATCGGCTACGAGAAGGCCCTGGCCGTCTCCGCCGCCATCTCGGTGGCCGGCATCGTGTCCATGCCCGCCCTCGGCTCGATCGGCGGCGTGGCCGGCGTCTGCGGCCTGATCTTCGGTTCCATCTTCCACTGCGTCGGCGAAGGATCGTACTCACCGACCTCATTGACGCTCCGTCAGCTCATCGCGCCGCCGGAGATGCTGGCCCGGGTCGGTTCGGTCCAGCGCTTCCTGATCTGGGGCATGATCTCGCTCGGCAGCCTCGCCGCCTCGATCGCCACCGCACTGGTCGGCCTCACCGGCGCCATGTGGATCGGCGCCCTGGGCACCGTGCTCTGCCTCCCGGCGCTGCTCCGCAAGGGCATGCGCACCGCCGTCTTCAGCACCGTCGTACCGAAGGAGAACAATGCAGTACGCGCCGGGAATTGAGGAGTTCGTCTCCCGCAGCAACAAGGCGATGCCGCCGGACTTCTACCTGAAGCCGGTGGCCGAGCAGCGGGCGCTCTATCTGGGCCTCGGCCAGGAGTTCCCGTACGAGCTGCCGACCGGGGTCGACATCCAGGACGACTCCGTGGAGCACGAGGGCCGGCGGATCCCGCTCCGGGTCTACCGCCCCGCCGAGCGCAAGGGCCGCGGGGTGCTGCTCTACATCCGCGGCGGTGGCTTCGTGGTCGGCTCGTTGGAGACGCACAACACCGTCGCCGCCGAGCTGGCCGCCAACTCGGGCCTCACCACCGTCGCGGTCGACTTCCGGATGTCCCCCGAACACCCCTTCCCGGCCTGCCTGGAGGACTGTTACGGCGCCCTGTCCGGCGTGGTCGCCGAGGCCGAACGCCTCGACATCGACCCCGCGCGGGTGGTGGTCTGCGGCGACAGCTCCGGCGGCAACATGTCGGTCGTGCTCTGCATGATGTCCCGGGACCGCCAGGGCCCGAAGATCGCCGGTCAGGCCCCGATCAGTCCGGTGCTGGACTTCTCCCGCTGGCGCGACGGCGGCGAGGACGCACCGCTGCTCACCGGTGGCGAGATGGAGTACTACACCGCCTGCTACTGCCCGGACGCGAAGGACGTGCTCGACCCCTACGTGTCGCCGCTCGTCCGTGGTGAGTTCCACCAGCTCCCGCCCGCCTACATCATGGGCGCCGAGCTCGACTCGCTGGTGGTGGACTCGACCACGTACGCCGACCTGCTGCGGCAGAACGGCACCGAGGTCGAGCTGGTGGTCGAGCCCGGTCTGGTGCACGCCGCCGTGCGGGCCCGCCAGCTCTCGCCGAACGTGATGGACGCCTGGCTGCGCTACTGCGCGGCCGCCGCCCGCCTGGCGGGGGTGACGCAGTGACCCTCGCCGCCCCTGCGGGCCCGGCGGTCATCGTCGACCCGTTCTCCTCCGGCGGGCTGTACGCCCCCGCCTTCAAGGAGGCCGGAGTCCCGGTGGTCGCGGTGCTGTCCAGCCCCGACATGCCGGAGGTCTACCGGGCCTCCTTCCACCCCGAGGACTTCCCCGAGGTGATCACCTACGACGGCGACTTGGACGCCGTCGTGGCCAGGCTGCGCGAGCTGGCCCCGCGGTGTGTGCTGCCGGGCGCCGAGTCCGGCGTCGAGCTGGCCGACCTGCTCGCCGAGCAGGTCACCGAGGACCAGGCCAACGTCCCGGCGCTGCGGGCGGCCCGCCGGCACAAGTGGGAGATGGCCGAGGCGGCGCGCCGCGCCGGTCTGCCGGTGATCCGGCAGATCTGCTCGGACGACCCGGAGGAGGTCGCCGCCTGGATCGAGCGCGAGGGCCTGCAGGGCCGCGATCTGGTCGTCAAGCCGCCGAAGAGCGCCAGCACCGACGGGGTGACCCGGGTCCGCGACGACTGGCGCGAGGTCTTCGAGGCCCAGCTCGGCCGACCCAACCAGTGGCGGATCATCAACGACCGGATGCTGGTGCAGGAGTTCGTCACCGGCAGCGAGTACGTCGTGGACATCTTCAGTCACGACGGCAGGCACACGGTGACCGACCTCTGCCGCTACACCAAGGTGGACAACGGCGAGCACATGGCCGTCTACGACGCCATGGAGTGGGTCGCGCCGGACGAGCCCGAGGTCGCCGAACTGGTCGACTACACCCGGACTTTCCTGGACGCGGTCGGTTTCCGGTTCGGCGCCGCCCATGTCGAGGTGATGCTCACCGAGCACGGCCCGCGGCTGATCGAGCTCAACGCCCGCCCGCACGGCGGCGGCCAGCCCCGGTTCTGCCGGGTCGCCACCGGCGACAGCCAGATCGACCGGGCCGTACGGCACTTCACCCGGGCCGGCGAGCTCCCCGAGCACTACGAGCTGCGGAACGCCACCCTGGTGGTCTTCCTGATCAGCCGGGCCGCCGGCATCGTGCGGAACGCCGAGAGCCTGGAGGAGATCGGCAAGCTGGCCACCCACCACGCCCATCTCGTCGGAGTCGCCAACGGGGACCGACTGGAGGTCACCAAGGATCTGCTGAACACCCTGAGCCTCGGCTTCGCGGTGCTCTCCGGGCCCGACCGGGAGCAGATCTGGGCCGACTACCAGGAGGTCCGCCGGATCGAGGCCAGGCTGATCGTCACCGAGGAGCCCGTCGAATGACCAACCGCGTCACCGAGCGCTACCTGCAGGAATGCCTGGCGGACGGCAGCCGGCTGCGCGCCGCGATGCGGGAGGCCGACCTGCCGCCCGCGCTCTCCGCCGCCTCGGGCCAGCGCCTGTTCCCCCGGCCGCTGTTCCTCGAGGAGCGGGAGATCCTGGCCTTCGCCGACGACGTCATCCAGGTCTTCGAGCTGCTCACCTCGCTGCCCGCCCGACTGTTCGACGGTGACCTCGAACGCTACTGCGCGGCGCTCGCCGTCAACGAGCGGCGCACCAGGCTGATCACCCGCCTCGGCGGGGCCAAGCCGCCGCAGTACGGGCGCGCCGACATGTACCACGACGGGACGGCCTTCCGGCTGCTGGAGTTCAACATCGCCAGCGAGCTGGGCGGGGTGGACCGGGCCGGTGAGATCCCCCGACTGCTGCTCGGTGTCGAGTCCTTCGCGCAGTTCGCCAAGGAACACGAGCTGGACTTCACCGACACCGGGCGCATGATCGCCGAGACGCTGCGCGCCGCGGGCGCCCCGATCGCCGCCGGCCGGGAGCCCGTGGTGGCACTGCTGGAGGCCCCCGGCGGCCTGGCCGGCTACGGGGACTCCTGGCGGGCCTTCGAGGAGCTGATGCTCGGTTTCGGCCTGGACTTCATGCTCGGCGAGATCAGCGACGTCACGGCCGAAGGCGACCGGGTGCTGCTGAACGGCCGGAAGCTGGACGTGGTGCTGCGCTGCTACTCGGCCGACGAGATCCTCGCGGTGCCGGACGGCGAGGCCCTGGCCGAGCCGGTCTTCCGGGCGCACGAGGCCGGCACCCTGGCCCTCTGCACGCCGATGGAGTCCAACCTCTTCAACAACAAGGCCTGCCTGGCGATGCTCTCCGACCCGCGGGCCCGGAGCAGCTTCGACGCCGCCGAACTGGCCGTCATCGAACGGGTGGTGCCCTGGACCAGGGCCATCGGCGGGACCTTCGCCGCGCCGTCCGGCGAGCTGGTCGAGGAGTGCATGGCGCGCCGGACCGAGCTGATCCTGAAGCCGAACGCGCGCTACGGCGGGTCCGGCATCGTGGCCGGCTGGGAGGTCGGCGAGAGCGCCTGGCGCCAGGCACTGGAATCGGTCGACGCCGCCGGTGCCATCGTGCAGGAGCGGGTGGTGCCGAGGTCCGAGCCGGTGGTCGACCCGGAGACCGGCGAGCTGGAGGAATGGCAGGCCGCCTGGGGGCTGTTCGTCACCCCGCAGGGCTACGCCGGCAGCTACGCACGGGCGTTGCCCGCCAACGAGAGCGCCGTGATCGGCATCGGCGCCAATGCGATGACCCGCACCGCTGGGGTCTTCACGTACCAGGACGGAAAGGGGCTCCGATGACGAGTCAGCAGAGCGGGACCAGCATTCACCACCCGGACGGACGGCACTACGAGGTGCGCGGCCACCGGCTGTGGGTGGAGACGGAGGGCAGCGGCGACCCGGTCCTGCTGCTGTCCGGCCTCGGCCCGGCCGGTTCGCACCTGGTCTTCCACCCGTTCTTCTCCGCCCTGGCCGAGGACCACCAGGTCATCTACGTGGACCTCCACGGCCGCGGCCGGTCGGATCACCCCGACGAGCTGACGGACCTCACCTTCCGCGACGACGTGGCCGATGTGGCCGCGCTGATCGAGGAGTTGGGCCTGGGCCCGGTGCATGTCTACGGGTTCTCCTACGGCGGCCTGCTCGGCCAGGCGCTGGCCCTGGACCACGGGCACCTGGTCCGGTCGCTGGTGCTGGCCAACAGCCTGCACAGCCCGGAGATGTGGCAGCTCAACCACGCCAACATCAACCGGGAGCTGGCCAACCAGGCGCCCGAGGTCTGGGCCCGCATCCAGGAGCTCCGCGCCCAGGGGTTGCCCTCGACCGGCCCGGAGCTGCGCGAGCAGTTCGCGGCGGCCACCAAGCTGGTCCGGTTCTACCACCCGGACAACGCCGCCCTGCTGCTCAACGAGCCCGGTGCCCGCAACATGGAGCTCTACCCGGTGTTCGTCGGGGCCGACGTGGACTTCGTGATCGGTGGCGAGGTCGCGCGGATTCCCGACTTCCGGCCCCGGCTGAAGGAGATCACCGCGCCGACGATGGTGCTGGCCGGCCGCTTCGACCGCGCGCTCTACCCGCAGCTGCAGCGGGAGTTCGTGCTGCACGCACCTCAGTTCCAGTTCCACGTACTGGAGCGCAGCGGATCGTTCGGCCATGTCGAGGAGCCGGAGACCGTGTTCGCACTGCTGCGGGAGTTCTGGAAGGCCGGCTGAGCACTGCCGTGCCGGTGTCCCGACTGCGGGCACCGGCACCGGCTGCCCGCAGTCGTCCTGCTGAGCCGTTCCGCACCGTTCCCAAGGGGCTTGAAGAATGTTCCTCCCGCGATGATCAGCGGCGTCTTCCTGGCCAGCTCGCTGCTGGTCATCATCACTCCAGGGCCGGACGCCGCCCTGATTGCGCGCCTGGCACTCGGCACCCGGGGCCGGGTCGCGCCGCTCTCCGCCGCCGCCGGGATGATCACTGCGGGCGGTCTGCAGGCGACCTTCTCCGTCCTCGGTGTCTCGCTCCTGCTGACCGCCGACAGCGGGCTCTTCCTCGCGGTGCAGTGGGCCGGCGCCGCGTTGCTCTGCTACTGGGGCGTGCGGGCGGCGAGCAGCGCCCTCCGCCCGCCTCCCGCCGATCCCGGCGCGGCGACGGCGGGACCACCGGAGACCGTGGGCCGGTGGCGCGCCTACCTCAGGGGCCTGGCCTGCACCGGTACGAATCCCAAGGTGGGCCTGTTCCTGCTGGCTTTCCTCCCGCAGTTCGTCCCGGCCGGCCAATCGCCCGGGCGCTCGATGGCCGTCCTCAGCGTGGTGTACCTGACTCTCGGCTCGTTCTGGCTGATCACCCTCACCGAGGGGGTGGTCCGGATCGGCGCCCTCGCGGACCGGCGCTCCTCCGGCGGCCGACGCTCCCTGCTGCGCTGGGTGGATCTCGGCCTGGGCCTGGTGTTCATCGGCTTCGGCATCCGCCTGGCCCTGGGCCGGTGAGTCCCCCGGCCCGGGGCGCTGGTGCGACGTGGGTACTACCCGCCGTCAGTCCTGGTCGCTGCCGACGCCGATGATCTTGATGCGGGTTCTGCGCCGGGAGGGTCGGCGGGGTGCCCGGCTTGCTGTTGGTGCCGAGGTAGCCCGTGAAGAGGTCCGGGTCGGAGGGGCCGACGAGCCTGTCCGTGCCGGCCGCAAAGGCGGGGAAGCCGTCGCCGCCGCCGGCGAGGAACTCGTTGGCTGCGACGCGATAGGAGGCCGCCGGGTCGATCAGGGTGCCGTTCAGCTTGATCGAGGAGACGACGACACGGTCGGCGCCCTTCTTGTTGACGTCGAGCGTGTAGGTCAGCCCGGCCGAGGGCTGGAGGACCTTCGGCATCTTCGGGTGCCGGCCCTCTGTGCTGTCCGGGGGCGGCGGTGTGGTGGCTGTCGCCGTAGCTTGGTGGTCTGTCCGAGGCGGGCCGGGTCACCGGCTGCGCGGGCGCCTGCCCAGTCGGCTCCACACGTACCGGTGGCGGGCCACCGCGTAGATCTGCTCCAGCTGACCCGGTGTGAGGACCGGCGGCCGGGAGGGCAGGATCACGGCGATCTGCTCGCCGTCGATGACGTCCACCGTGGGTGCGCTGGCGGCGTGGGTGATCTTCCGCGTGCCGACCAGCGCGATGACCGGGCGAACGGGTACGTCGAACCCGCACCAGTGGGACAGCAGTTTTGCCGTTCGGCCGGCCTCGAACTCGGAGTTCTGCAGGTACGGGAGGCCGCTCCGGTTGACCTTGATGGCACCGTCGCCCACCCACACCGAGGCGTCGGGGTGGTGCTTGGAGTTGACGGTGAAGACGCCCGGCGGACCGATGACCACGTGGTCGATGTCCGATCCGGTCGGTAGCGGAATCCCGTGCAGTACCCGCCAGCCGGCGGGCTTCAGCCGCTCCAGGCAGGCACCGACGGCCCTCTCGCCGTCCAGGCCCTTGAGGATGCTGGGGTCTCCCAGGCGCTGCCCCGTGAGTCTGGCCGCGAGCCGTACGACCCGGTTGTACTGCTTCTGGCTCTCTCTGAGCATGCCCTCCATGCCGGCGCCGGGCTGGTTGCCGGCAAGGTCGTCGGCGCTGGTGAGGGGCGGCAGTACGGGTGAGCCGACCGGGGGACGCCGAGTCGGGACCGGCGTGGGCGGCGGCGCCGTCCCGCGTCGCACCACGCGCGGCGGGATGGTCCTCCCGCAGGTGTGGCACCACGACTCGATCAGCGCGAGTGCGGCGGCTTCGCAGCCGGGATCGTCGATCGTGACCACCCCGGTCTGACAGTCGAGCCACGCGACCGAATCCCCGCGCACCCCGGGCCGGTTCACGTACAACCGGTCCTTGCCCGGCACCCGCCACGGCTTGACCGTCAGTTCCTCCATGCCGCCCCCTCATGCGCATCGGCCCTGACCCGAGATCAGCATGCCCAGTGCGGCAGCGACAAGAACGCGATCAGCCAAGCGGCGGCGCACCCGGTGCGGGCGGCGGGTCAGGACGTCGGGCGCGGACGGAACGGATGAGTGGAAGTTCTCGCCGGGAGTTCGGCCGTCTGCCCGCAGGTGTGGCGCATTGCCTTGGTCCACCGTGAGTAACCAGCCTGCTGAGCAGCTGAGTTAGACCGGTGCAGCGCCGGTGCCGCACATGCCGGGCGCTCCCGTTCTGCGGGAACAGGAACTACCTCCGGTCCGCAGCTTGGGGCCAGGAGGCGGCCGGGGGGTCGAACGGGCCCACGTAGCTGTCCGAGAACATCGCCGTGTACGGGGGCGAGTACCGGAGTTGAGCCAGCCGGGACAGCTGGAGCCGGTGCATGAAGGCCGAGTCGGGCTGCCCGGCCGCCGGGCTGTGCAGCAGGTGCAGCAGCCAGTGCGAGAACTCCTGGGCCTGCCAGATCCGCGGCAGGCAGGCGGCGGAGTAGCCGTCGAGGACGCCGGTGCCCGCGCCGCGGTAGTGGGCGAGCAGCCTGGCCGCCAGCTCCGCGGCGTCGGCGATGGCCAGGTTCATGCCCTTGCCGCCGGCCGGGGTGATGATGTGCGCGGCGTCGCCGAGCAGGAAGAGCCTGCCGTGCTGCATCGGCTCGACCACGAAGCTGCGCATGTCCAGGACGTTCTTCTCGGTGATCGGGCCCGGCTTCAGTTCGGTGTCCGTCAGGCCGAGGCGGCGGTGCAGCGCGGGCCAGATCCGCTCGTCGGGCCAGTTCTCCGGCCGGTCGCCGACCGGGCACTGGAGGTAGAAGCGGGTCACCGACGGCGTACGCAGCATGTGGCCCGCGAAGCCGTCCTCGTGCAGGGCGTAGATGACCTCCTCGCCGACCGGTGGGGTCTCGGCCAGGATGGCGAGCCAGCCGAACTCGTGGTCCTTGGCGAAGGTGTTCAGCCTGCCGGCGGGCACCGCCTGCCGCGACACCCCGTAGAAGCCGTCGCAGCCCGCGACGAAGTCGCACTCGATGTCCAGCGGTTCCGCCTCGTCCGGCTCGCAGCGCAGGACCGGCCGGTCGCCGTCCAGGCCGTCCAGGTCCACGGCCGGGTGGGAGAAGAGCAGGGTGCCGCCGCCCGCGAGATAGGCGGCCACCAGGTCGCGGACCAGGAACTGCTGCGGGTACACGTGGTGGGAGCGCTCTGCGGAGAGGTCCCGGTAGCGGACCGAGAAGCGCTCGCCCCGATGGCGGAATTCGCAGCTGCCGTGCTCCTGGCCCTCGGCGAGCAGCCGGTCGGCGAGCCCGTGGTCGGCCAGGAACCCGACGGTCCGGTGGTCGATCAGGCCCGCCCGGGCGCGCGCCTCGACGTAGGCACGGGTCTGCCGCTCCACCACGACGCAGTCGATGCCGGCCTGCTGCAGGACGTTGGCCAGGGTGAGTCCGGCCGGGCCGGCGCCCACGACGGCCACTCGCGTGCGAAGACGCATGGTTCCCCCAGGTCCGAGCGCGCCTACGGCTGCCGGGTCGCCGCAGCTGTGGCACGCCCCGTCCAGGATAGCCACGGGTGCAGACCGGGGCAGGTGATTGAGCCATCACCTGATGATCCTTCATCTTCCTTGCTGATGTGGTGATTTGGCGATCGCTGCCAGCCTGACGGGGGTGGCGGCGGCGGGGGCGGTGAGTGCTAGCCTGACCGAGCGGTCAGTTGGCTGACCAATCGGTCAGGCTGCGAGGGGAGCCTAGGCATCGAACGGACGACGTGCTGTGTGGTGGGGGGCGGTCCGGCCGGGATGATGCTCGGGCTGCTACTGGCCCGGGCCGGGGTCGAGGTGACCGTGCTGGAGAAGCACGGTGACTTCCTGTGGGACTTCCGGGGGGACACCGTCCACCCCTCCACCCTGCGGCTGCTGGACGAACTCGGCCTCGGCCGGCGCTTCGCCGAACTCCCGGCCCGCAGACTGGAGGAGATGCGGATCCAGCTCGGCCGGCACACCGTCACCATGGCCGGCTCCCGGTGGCCGTCGCGCAGAAGTCGCAGCTCGGCGAACACGAGATGCTGCTCAGGCCCGCCCTCGAAGGAACACTCGATACCGTCCGCCTCCCGGTGCCGCTCCGTGCACTGCAACGCCTGCCCGCCCTGCGCGCCGTGACCGCCGGCCTGGGCGGCGTCGGCCTGCGCCCGGAACGCGCACCCGCCTTCGCGCGGAGGTGGCGCCCGGCGGGCACGGTCTCCCGGCCACCGGAGTTCGACCAGGCCGATTACCGGGAGCGCCACGGGCGCGGTCAGGCTGGCAAGCTGTCCCGGTCGGGATGCCGCCGGGCATCCCTCGACCTGGGGGAGGTCCTGTCGTGGGTGCCGATGGAATGCCGTTGGAGCACGGCCCTGCCTCGATGGCTCGGCACGCGCCGCCCTTCGACCCGGAGCTGCGTGCCGTGCTGGCGGCCATGGGAGAGGCGGCGAGAGAGCCGGTCACCCCGGAGGGCCTTGCGGCCAGGCAGGAGCGGGATGCTGCGGCCCGGCCCAGGCCGACGGTTCGGGAGCTCCAGGCCGACGGCCGGTTCGAGGTGGAGGAACTGCGCCTGCCGGGAGCTCGGGACGGGAGGGAGGTCGGGCTCGTCAGCGCACGGCCCGCCGGGATCGCCGGGCCACTGCCGCTCCTGTACTACATGCACGGCGGCGGAATGATCATGGGCAATGCCTGGTCCGTACTTCCACGGCTGCTTCGCGAATGGGCTCTCCCGCTGCAACTCGCCGTCATCTCCGTCGAGTACCGACTGGCGCCGCAGACGCAGTACCTCGGACCCGTGGAGGACTGTTATGCCGGGCTGGTCTGGGCCGCTGATCACGCGGCCGGACTGGGCCTCGACGCGGACCGCGTCATTGTCGGAGGGAAGAGCGCCGGCGGTGGACTCGCCGCAGCACTCGCCCTGCTGACCCGCGACCGCGGCGGGCCGGCTCCGATCGGCCAACTGCTCCTGAGCCCGATGCTCGACGACCGCAACAACACCTTCTCCAGCCACCAGATGGCCGGCCGCGACATCTGGGACCGAACCTCCAACGCCACCGCGTGGCAGGCACTGCTGGGCGACCGGTACGGCGCTGCCGACCTGCCACCCTACGCGGCTGCTGCCCGCGCCACGGATCTGTCCGAGCTGCCCCCGGCCTACGTCGAGGTCGGGTCGGCCGAGACCTTCAGGGACGAGGCCGTGGCCTATGCCGATGCGATCTGGCAGGCCGGCGGCGAGGCCGAACTGCACGTATGGCCGGGCGCCTTCCACGGCTTCGACACACTCGCACCGCGCGCAGTCCTCAGCCAGGATGCCCGCGACGCCCGTTCCCGCTGGCTCCGGCGGATCGTCGGACGATGAACCTGCCGACCCCGCACGTCAGTCCGGGCCTGGAGCTGCGCGAAGAGGCGGTGCCGGGTGCCGGCACGCCGTCGGCGGCGGAACGGCCCGTACACCGCAGTCCCTAGTCCCGGCGCTCGATGGCGTTCAGGGTGAAGGTCTCCAACTCGGCTGCGGCGGCGTCGAGATCGAGCTCCGGGTGGACCAGCCAGTGCGAGATGACGCTGTCGATCGCGCCACCGATGGTCAGCGCCGTCACCCGGGTGTCGAACTCGCGCAGCCGGCCGGCCTGCTGTCCGGCGGCGAGCAGGGCGGCCAGCGTCTGCCAGCGGCCGTTGGTGTCGTGGGAGCCGGGTGTCTTGAGCCGGGTGCCGCCGTGGTCGTCCAGCAGCATCTCGGTGATCACCCGGACATGGCGGCGGTTGGCCTGCTGGTAGCCGATCATCGCGCGCAGATAGGCGATCACGGCGGCGAGCGGGTCGGACTCCCGTTCCACCCGCTCCCGGATGTGCGCGGTGAACTGCTCGAAGACGTGGTCGAGCGTCGCCCGGGTGACGTTGTCCTTCGAGGAGAAGTGGTACAGCACCGCCGACTTGGAGATGCCCGCCTCCTCGGCGATGGCCGAGAGCGAGGTCGCCGGGTAGCCACGGGTGGAGATCAGGTCGATCGTGCACTCGATGATCTGCCGGCGGCGGGCCTCCTCGACGAAGGTCCGCGCTCCGGGGTCGGCGCTCCGGCGAGGGGTCATCGACACGCCACCCTTACGTCTCCCGAGCACACTGAACGACCGCACCGAACGACCGGACCGAACAAGCGCGTCGAGCGGATCCACCGAACCGGACGAGATCGGTGCGCCGAACGGAGCCGACACGCCGAACGAGTCCCGACCGTACACCGCCGCCTCGCGGCTTGGCGAAGCCGGAACACCGAGGCCGACGGCCCTCGGCGCCTAGATGCCGAGGCGGTGCGCCCTGGTGGCCGCCTGGCCGAGCAGCTGGTGGATGTCGGCCTGCCGGGTGGTCGGGGCGTCGTTGTACTCGTCGGGGGAGTCTGCGGGCTGCCCGGCACTGCGCAGCACCTCCATCACCTGGACACGGGCGCGTCGGGCGTCGTCGGGCGTGCCGTAGCCGTGGGCGAGGACCGCCGCCTGGGCGCCGAGCAGGCAGACCCGTCCGGCGCTGTCCCACATCGCGCCCTGCAGCCAGCCGTGGAAGGCGATGTAGCGCGAGGCGAGCCGCAGGTGGTCGGCCACGCTGACGGGGACCGGCCGGGCGGGGCGGCGGACGATCCGGTCGAGCAGGGTCGGCCGGGGGACCGGCTGGTCGGCGTTCCACGGTTGCCGGACCCTCCCGTAGGCGCAGACGTACGGGACCGCGATCCGCGCGGAGGTGGGGAGGGAGGCCAGGTACGCCTCGATCTCGGCGATCAGGCCGGAGTCGTCGGGGGTGAGTAAGAACGGCTGCGGGGCTCGGGTGAGGAGGGGCACGGCAGACTCCGCTGGGTGGTTTGTCGCTGTTTGTCCTTTCGTTGATAACGCGGCGGCCGTGGTCGGCGCGGGAGGCGCGCACCGGATGCATCCGCCGGGCGGCCGGTCGTACCGTGGATGGGGGTCCGACCGGACGGGGGCCGACTGTAGGAGGGCGCAATGCCTGGTTCCATGACGATTGGCCACACCGACGCGCTGGTGATGCTCAGCCACTCGGATGCCGAGCAGCTGGCGACGACACTGCGGGAGATCTCGAACCTGCTGGCGCAGCCGGGCCCCGACCGGCTCACCGATGCCCAGGTCGGCGCCCTGTCCCAGGGGCGGATGCACCACCGCGAGGAGCTCATGGAGTGGTGCCGGAACGTCTCGGAGTACCTGAAGGCGCACCTGTAGATATCGCTGTAGGCGTCCCTCCGGGCGTACCTGCCGACGCGGTTGCAGCGGTGTCCGCGGGAGTACCGGCGGGCGGGTGCGTGTCGACGGCCGGGGTGGCGGTGAGATCCGCGACCCCGGCCGTTCGCGTGCGACTGTTCGATCTTCCATGGCGCGCTGACGTGCTGGATTGTCGCTGAATCGATCGAACGGCCGAATAGTTATCGATCACATGAGCCAGTCGTACTAATTTGACACCTATTCCGGCCACTCGAAAGAGTGATTGTGGATGACTCCATTTGGGCTCAACATGTGTGGAGTAAGCGACACTCATGCGCTCATGCGGAGGATCACTCTAATGACGACCGAAACCAATCTCGGTATTCCTGCTCAGAGCGGTCAGCCGCAGAACCGGCAGCAGACCAGCCTCGGCACGGCCGGCGCTCGGAATCTGGCCACGACCACCAAGTCCGAGCCGCAGATGCAGGGCATCAGCTCCCGCTGGCTGCTCAAGATGCTGCCGTGGGTGCAGGTCTCCGGTGGTACCTACCGGGTGAACCGCCGGCTCAGTTATGCGGTCGGGCGCGGCCGGGTGAGCTTTGTGAAGACCGGTGCGGAGGTCAGGATCGTTCCGCCGTCGCTGCGCGAGGTGCCCGTGCTGCGCGGCTTCGAGGACGACGCGGTGCTGGAGGAGCTGGCGGGCCGGTTCACCCAGCGGGACTTCGCGGCCGGTGAGGTGCTCGTCGAGGCCGGGCAGCCGATCGAGGAGGTGTTCCTGATCGCGCACGGCAAGGTCAACAAGATCGGCAGCGGCAAGTACGGCCACACCACCGTGCTCGGCGTGCTGGCCGACGGCGACCACCTCGGCGACGAGGCCGTCCGGCAGAGCGACGCGCTCTGGGACTACTCGGTCAAGGCGGCCACCGCCGGTACGGTGCTCACGCTGTCCTGGCCGGCATTCCAGCAGCTGGTGGATCGCTCGGAGGCGCTGCGCGACCAGATCTCCGCCTACCTGGCCGACGCCCAGCAGTCGCAGAACAAGCACGGCGAGGCCGAGATCGAGCTGTCCGCCGGCCACGAGGGCGAGTACGAACTCCCCGGTACGTACGTGGACTACGAGCTCGCCCCCCGGGAGTACGAGCTGAGCATCGCGCAGACGGTGCTCCAGGTCCACAGCCGGGTCGCCGACCTCTACAACCAGCCGATGAACCAGATCGAGCAGCAGCTGCGGCTGACGATCGAGGCGCTCCGCGAGTGCCAGGAGCACGAGCTGATCAACAACCGCGACTTCGGGCTGCTGCAGAACGCCGAGTACGACCAGCGGATCCAGACCCACTCCGGCCCGCCCACCCCGGACGACATGGACGACCTGCTCAGCCGCCGCCGGGGCACCAAGATGTTCCTCGCCCACCCGAAGGCGATCGCCGCCTTCGGCCGGGAGTGCAGCAAGCGCGGGCTCTACCCGACGCCGACCGAGGTCCAGGGTCACCAGGTCCCGGCCTGGCGCGGTGTGCCGATCTTCTCCTGCAACAAGATTCCGATCGTGGACGGGCACACCAGCTCGATCATCGCGCTGCGTACCGGCGAGGACAACCAGGGTGTGATCGGTCTGCACCAGACGGGCATTCCGGACGAGTACCAGCCGAGCCTCTCGGTGCGCTTCATGGGCATCAACGAGAAGGCGATCATCTCCTATCTGGTCAGCGCCTACTACTCCACCGCCATTCTGGTCCCGGATGCGATCGGGGTACTGGAGAATGTCGACGTTGCACGTCCGCGCGACTGATTCCGACCGGCTGATTCCCATTCGGTACGGAATCCGGGTGAAAGTCTGGCCGGAAATCCGACCGGGAATCCGGTCGGAGAGCGGGGCGTGCTCGATGCAGTCCTCTGCAGTCCTCCGAGGCACGCCCCGCTGCTCCGTTCGTCACCACTCCGACCGCACCGGCCGGACACTGCAGAAGGAGACCCGAGTGGACAGCTCACCGACCGTCCCGAGGGTGCCGACCGGTCCGACCGGTCTCGGCACGGCGAGCACCAGGATCCTCGGCATGATCGGCGCCCGGCCCGTGGATCCCGGGGCGAGCATCGGCGGAGCGGTGGCCGCGTCCGCCGAGGAGGCGTCCGCCGTACGGCCGTCCGGGGCGGCGGTGCGAGACCTCCCGGGGGAGGCGACCGGTGTCCTGGTGCGCGCCCTGGCCGCTGCTGCGCCGGGCGGTGGGACCGGCGCAGTGGCCGACGGCAGCACCGGCGGCGCGACCGACGGGACGACGGGCAGCGCGACCGGCGGAGTGGCCCGGATCGGCTGAGCGGCCGCCTGCTCGATCAGGAGCGGACGGGATCAGGAACGGTCGAGCACGTGCAGGATCCGACCCGCAGCAGGGTCGGCGGAGTGGCTGGGTGCGGCTTCACCAGGAGGCCCGCCAGGAGAGCCGGAACGATCTGGGGGAGGAGCACGCATGGGGATCTTCACACTCGAGCGCCGCAACCGGGAGGGCCACGAGGCCGCCGATGTGCTGGCCCGTACCCGGGCACTCGTCGACCCGGCGCTGCGCGCGGCGGTCGGCACACTGCCCGAGTCGACGCGCCGGATCGCGGAGTACCACTTCGGGTGGCGGGAGCCGGACGGCACGCCGTCGGACACCGGTTCGGGCAAGGCGATCCGTCCGGCCCTGGTACTGGCGGCGGCGCAGGCCGTCGGCGGCCGGCCGGCCGAGGCCGTCCGGGCGGCAGCCGCCGTCGAGCTGGTGCACAACTTCACCCTGCTGCACGACGACGTCATCGACCGGGACCAGACCCGGCGCCACCGCCTCACCGCCTGGCGGGTGTTCGGCACCACCGGGGCCATCCTGGCCGGTGACGCGCTGCACTCGCTCGCGCTGCGCACCCTCGCCGAGGACGAGCACCCGGCCACCCCGGCGGCCGTCCGCCGCCTCGCCGACTGCGTCGTCGAGCTCTGCGAGGGCCAGCAGAGCGACTGCGCCTTCGAGCAGCGCAACGACGTCTCCCTCGCCGAGTGCCTGGCCATGGCCGAGGGCAAGACCGGCGCCCTGCTCGGCTGCGCCTGCGCGATCGGCGCGCTCTACGCGGGCGCCGACGAGGGCACGGCGCGGGCGATGGACGCCTTCGGCCGGGAGATCGGCCTGGCCTTCCAGCTGATCGACGACCTGATCGGCATCTGGGGCGACTCGGCCGTCACCGGAAAGCCGGTCGGCGCGGATCTGGCCGCCCGTAAGAAGTCGCTGCCCGTGGTCCACGCCCTGTCCTCCGGCACCGCGGAGGCCGCCGTGCTCGCCGAGCTCTATGCGCTCGAACGTCCCTTGAGCGCCGATGAGTTGCTGGCCGCGGCCGCAGCGGTGGACGGCGCCGGCGGGCGGGCCTGGGCGCAGACCGAGTCCTGCGAGCGGATGGCGGCCGCGATCGGTCACCTCTCCGCCGCCGTCCCCGACCCGACGGCCGCCGACGACCTGCTCGCGCTGGCCGAACTGGTCACCCGCCGCACCCACTGAGGGCCCGCGCCCGGTTCCGGGTCCGACCGCCCTTGCACCCACAGCCACTTCGTACCTCGGCAATTCCGCACAACCGCAAGGGCAGGGAAACACAGCACATGAGTCTGTCGGACATCGGAATCCTGGTCGGCGTCCTGCTGGCCGTCTCGGCGGCGCTGTACCTGGTGCAGCGCTACATCCCGCACCCGGTACGCGAGGTTCACAACGACGTCGCGGGGTTCATCTTCGCCGCCGTCGGGGTGCTCTACGCGGTACTGCTGGCATTCGTGGTGATCGCGGTCTGGGAGAACAACGACGCGGCCCGCAAGACCACCTTCAAGGAGGCCGACTCACTGGCCGGGGTCTACTGGATCTCCCGTCAACTTCCCGCTCCACTGGGCCCGCAGCTGGAGCGGCACACCCTCGACTACGCCCAGATGGTCAAGGACACCGAGTGGCCGCTGATGGCGCATCACGAGTCCAGTCCGGCCGCGACCGACCTCGTCTACCGGATCCGCGGTGACGTCTTCTCGATCCAGGCCGGCACCGACCAGCAGCGGGTGCTCTACGACCACGCGGTCAGCCACCTGGAGAGCCTGGCCTCCGAGCGCCGCTCCCGGCTGAGTCAGGTGGACGAGGACGTGCCGCCGCTGCTCTGGGCCGCGCTGATCCTGGGAGCCGTGCTGACGATCGGCTTCACCTTCCTGTTCGGCCTCTCCAACACCTTCTCGCACGCCCTGATGGTGCTGGCGCTCAGCGGTCTGGTGGTGATCTCGCTGATCGTCATCAAGGAGATGGACTTCCCGTTCACGGGGGTCACGGCGGTCAAACCGACCGCCTTCGACGTCTTCCTGCAACGCCTCCCCACTCCGCGCTAGCGGATTCCTGTAGGGGCGCGCGGCGCTGCCCGGCCGCGCGCCCCTGCAAAGGCGCCCCTGGAGCGATGTCCCGGGGCGATCCTCAGGAGGCGGCCTGTTCCAGCAGGCTGCGCTCCTTCTCCGGCGCGATCCCGAGTGGGACGGTCCCCTGGAGGTAGGGCTCCGTACGGGGGCCGCGCTGCCGGATCCACGCCCAGGTGTCGCGGACGGACTCGGCGATCGGGCGGCAGTTCAGCCCGGCGGCCCGGGCCCGGGCGGTGTCGGCCAGCCAGACGGCCTGCCACTCGGGCTGGTCCGGCGACCAGAGCGGCAGTTCGACCCAGGGCATGACCTCGGCCGCGAGCAGGGCCTCGTCACCGACCCAGACCAGCTCGGCCCTGCCGCCGGTGGCGTCCACGCAGGCGGTCAGCCACTCGCGCATGGTGGTCGAGCCGGGCGGTGCGGTGGTCACGTACCGGCCGCCGGCGCCGCGTTCGAGAAGGTCGAGCCCGAAGGCGGCGAAGTCGCGCGCGTCGATCAGCTGCATCGTCCGGTCGGGGTTGCCGGGGGCGACCACCCGACCGCCCTGCGCCATCCGTTCCAGCCACCAGGGCAGCCGGCCGATGTTCTCGTACGGACCGATCAGCAGACCGCAGTTGAGGATCAGCGACTGCTCGGCGCCGAAGTGTTCGAGCAGGGCGCGCTCGCAGCCGGCCTTGAGCGCGTTCGCGGAGGGCTGGTCGGGTGGGGTGTCGGCCGGGCAGGGGTGGGTGGGGGAGTCCTCGCCGACCGGACGAGCGGGCCAGTCGGTGAAGGCGTGGATCGAGGAGACGAAGCTGTAGCGGTCGGCGTGCGGCCGCAGCAGCCGGGCGGCGAGAGCGACGGCGGCGGGCTGCTGAGCGGAGGTGTCCACCACCGCGTCCCAGCGTCGGCCGTCGACCAGCCGCTCCAGGTCGGCGGCCGAGTTGCGGTCGCCACGGACCGCCTCGACGCCGTCCTGGTCGGCTCCGGTGCGGCCGCGGTTGAAGGTGGTGACCCGGTGGCCGCGGCGCAGCGCCTCGGCGACGTAGGCACGGCCGAGGAAGGACGTGCCGCCAAGCACAAGGATGTTCATACCGGAAAGACTGCGCGTCATCGGCCTTTCCCGATACGGCCGTTCACTTTCGGCAGAGTCCGTTCACTCGCAGCGGAGTACGGCGTGTCGGCCCGGTGGGCCGTCCTCGGGCGGTTCCCCCGTACGCCCGGCGTGCCACGGCTCCGGACCGCACCGGGCATCCCCTTTGTACTGTAATGTCCGAAAGGCTCATCGACCGGCCGGCCGACCGTCGGTGCGATCAGGCCGGTCCGACCAGGCAGTGGGGAGTACGGCAGCATGGGCAACCCGGCGCTCGTGGACCCGGCGACGATCAGGGAGACCGCTGCCGAGGCGTGGATCTGGGGCTGCGCGCTGCTGGAGAACTACCGGATCATGTACGCGCAGGCCGTCGACGACGCGGACCCGCGTTTCGTCGGCGGCTTCGGCGTCTTCCGCCACTATCGGAACCCGTTCGCCCCGGCCGACGTCGACCTCGTGGCGACCGGCAGCGACACCCCGTACTCCTGCGCCTGGCTCGACCTCCGGGCGGAGCCGTGGGTGCTGGAAGTCCCGGCCATGGACCGCTACTACGTCCTCGCGGTGCACGACCTCGACACCTCGTACGTCGGTTTCATCGGCTCCCGCACCACCGGGCAGGCGGCGGGCCGCTACCTGATCACCGGTCCGCACGCCGCCGACGGGAGCCCCCCGGGCCCCGTAGGTGACCACCAGGGACCCGAGCCCGGGGGCGACCGCCAGGGTTTCGACGGTGTCCTGCGGGCGGACACCGAGCTGGTCGGCATCCTCGGCCGCACCTACCTGGCGGGGCCGCAGGATGCGCCCGAGCTGCAGAAGCTCCAGGCGCAGTACCTCCTCACGCCGCTCAGCGCGCACCTCGGCACTCCGCCGCCGCCCGCCAGGCCCGAGCCGCACTGGCCGGTCTGGCGGAACGCGGAGGTGCTGGAGACGCTGGAGTTCTTCGTCCTGCTGGACTTCCTGCTCGGCTTCTTCCCGGTGCTGCCCACCGAGGCCGGACTGCGCAACCGGCTGTCCGAACTCGACGTCGGTGCAGGTGACTTCGAACCGGCGGCGCTGCCGCTGGACGTCCGCGAGGCGATGCTGCAGGGCATCGCGGACGGCCGGGCCCGGCTGGCGGCGGAGACCGCCAAGGGCCCGGACTCCACCGCCTGGTTCGGCACCCGGGCGCAGCTCGGCAGCGACTACCTGGCCCGCGCGGTGGGTGCCCGGCAGGGCCGGTACGGACTGCCGGTCGAGGAGGTCTGGTGCACCGACTGGCTCGCCGACGACCAGGGCAACAGTCCGCTGGACGCCGCCGCGCACCGCTACACCCTCGACTTCCCGGCCGGGCAGCTCCCGCCGGCCAGGTTCTTCTGGTCCGTGGCCATGTACCGGCTGCCCGAACGCCTGCTGGTGCCGAACCCGGCCGGCCGCCACACGATCGGCAGCCACACCCCCGGCCTGGTGTACGGGAAGGACGGCTCGCTCACCCTGTTCCTCCGGCGCGAGCGGCCCACCGATCCGGCGGAGGCGGCCAACTGGCTTCCGGCGCCCGGTGGTCCGTTCACCATCGTGCTCCGGGTGTACGGGCCCGAGCCGCCGGTGCTGGACGGGCGGTGGCAGCTTCCCCAGCTCAACATCCAGGAACCGCAGGTCGATTGACCAGAGGTCGGAACCTCTGACCGGAAGGGACCCCCGCATGTCCGATGCCGCCCTGGAGGCGCTGGCGGCCGACGCCTACGTCTACGGCAGCCCGATCGTCCGCGGCCTCAGCATGGTCGGCACCTTCGTGGAACGTGGCATGGGCGGCGGCCTGCCGCCCACCCCCTTCAACCGCTTCGTCCACGCCAGGGAACCGGCCACGCCCCGGACCGAGCTCCCCTCGGCCAACAGCGACACCCTCTACTCCTTCGCCCAACTGGACCTCTCCGGCGGGCCGGTCCTGCTGCACGTCCCGGACAGCAGGGGCAGCTACTTCGTGCTCCAGTTCGTGGACGCCTGGACCAACAACTTCGCCTACCTGGGCCGCCGTTCCACCGGTACGGCCGAGCAGGCCTGGCTGATCACCCCGCCGCACTGGCACGGGACGGCGTCCGAGGACGTCCAGGTGATCGTCTCGCCGACCACCGTCGCCACCATCGTCGGCCGCTACGTCTGCGACGGTCCGGCGGACCTCCCCAGGGTGCTCGACCTCCAGCGGCGGCTGACCCTCGCCCCGCTGGAGCCCGGCGGGGTGTACGCCGGCCTCCCCGAGGCGGACCCGGGCGTCCCGGCGGAGCTGCGCTTCCTCGAACGGCTCCGGCTCTGGATGGCCGCCTTCCCGCCCGCCGAACCCGACCTGGCCTACCAGCAGCGGTTCGCGCCGCTCGGCCTGCTGGACACCGGAACCTCCCCGTACCTCGGTCCCGAGCCCGGCTGGGTGGCGGCCCTCGCCAAGGGGCTGGCCGCGGGCGAGGAGCGGGTCGAGGCCGTGACCGGTCCGGCCGAGGACCGCCCCGCCGGGGAGTGGGCCGTGAGCCTGCACCTCTTCGACTACAACCTCGACCACTTCGGGCCCGGCACCGTCGCCTCCCGGGACTGGCGCACCGCCGACCGCCGGGCCGCCTACCTCACCCGCGCGGCGGCCGCCCGCACCGGCCTCTGGGGCAACCACGCGTACGAGGCCACCTACGCCACCACCCACGACGACGCCGGGGGCAGACCGCTCACCGGCGCCCGCTCGTACACCCTGCGCCTGGACAGCCCGCCGCCGGTCGACGCCTTCTGGTCGGTCACCGTCTACGACCTGCCCGGCCGCCGGCTGACCGAGAACCCGATCGGCCGCTACTCGATCGGCGACCGCACGCCCGGCCTGGCGTACGGGAAGGACGGCTCGGTCACCCTGGTCCTCCAGCACGAGCGGCCGACCGACCCGGTCGAGACGGCGAACTGGCTGCCGACGCCGGCCGGCGAGTTCCGGCCGATCGTGCGGATGTACCAGCCCAGGGCCGCCGTGCTGGACGGCTCGTACCGGCTGCCGCCGCTCGAACCCCGCTGACCCGGGCCGGGGTCCGACTTCGGTCGCCCGGGTGTCCGGGGGCTCGCCTGCCCGGTCTCCCGCTTGCCCGGTTGTCCGCTTGCCCGTGACAGGAGGCCCGCTTTGGGCGGTGCGGTCGGACAGATGCTGGCCTCGGCGGTCGGTGTCGCGATCAGTCCGGTGACGCTGGTCGCGACGGTCCTGCTGCTGGCCAGCCCGCGCTGCCGGGTGAACGGCACCGCCTTCGTGCTCGGGTGGTCGGCGACACTGGCGGTGCTCACCACGGCGGTCGTGGTCGTCCTGGCGCTCCTGACCGGCGCGGACGTGCTCCCGGAGCCGGGCGGTGGCGGAGTCAGGCCCCCCTGGTCGTGGTGGGTCGGGCTGGCCGTGGGGGTCCTACTCCTGCTGCTCGGCGCCAGGCGGTGGCGGGAACGGCCGCGGGAGGGTCACGTGCACCGTCCGCCCGGCTGGCTGGCGGCCGTCGACCGGCTCACCCCGGGCCGGTCGGCCGGACTGGCCGCAGCCCTGGTCACGGCCGATCCGAAGAACCTGCTGCCGACGGTCGGCGGCGCCGTCGCCATCGCGACCAGCGGTGGCGGGCCGGGTGCCAAGGCCCTGGCCCTGGTGCTGATGGTGCTGGTGGGATCGCTGTGCACCCTGCTGCCGCTCGCCGTCCACCTGTGCGGCGGCCCAGGGGCCGCGAAGGTGCTGGGCGAGTGGAAGGCCTGGATGTCCACCCACAACTCCGCGATCGCCACCGTGCTGCCGGTCGTGCTGGGGGCCGAGTACGTCGGTGCCGCGATCACCGGGCTGTCCGGCTGACGACCTGCCCCAGGCCGGGCCACTGGGGCGAGGGGCTGCTCTAGCGGGAGGGGGACGCGGAGGCGGTCGGGGCCGGGGTCGGGCTCGCCGCCGGTGGGGTGGCACTCGGGGAGGGCGAGGAGGCGGAGGGGGTCGGCGAGGGCGTCGGCGTGCCCGGGGGCGGTGCGGTCGAGGCAGTCTGCGTGGGCGTGGGCGTGGGAGAGCCGCCACGGTGTTCGGGGCCGCCCTCCAGGGTGACCACGGCCTCGGACGGTGGGAAGGCGATCCGGGCGGTCCACCGGGTCTGCGGGGCACGGTCCTCGTCCACCGTCACCGTGATGGTGATCCGTTGGCCGGGCGCCAGGGTGCCGGAGTCCCGGCTGAGCCGGAGCCAGTCGGCATCGAGGACGGCATGCCACTGGAGTGCGGTGCCGCCGGAGTCGGTCAGCGTGATGACCGTACGGCCGGAGAACTCCTGGGCCTCGACGGTCAGCTGTGCGGGGACGGGCGCGGGTGCCAGTGCGGCTCCGGGGGCCGGTGGCTGCGCGGTGCCGACCGGGGCGGCGACCAGCCCGGGGCCGTCGAGCCGGGCCGAGCTGCCGGAGGGTACGGGCACCGCCGCGCCCGCGATCGGCGGCAGCAACGTTTCTGCGCCCCGGACGGCGGCCAACTGCAGCCCTCCCGCGCCGGTCCGGGCACCCGACGCCGGGCGGGCTTCCGGCCCGTCGTCGGGGACGGGCAGCTCGGCCGTGTCCACCCGGACCGCCGACACGCTGCCCGCACCCCGGTCGCCGCCGTGGTGGGCACCCCAGAGCGCCACCACCGGCGCGGCCAGCACCGCAGCCAGCACTCCCGTGGTCACCATCCGCTGGCGCCCCGCCGACGCCCGGCCCTGGCCCGGCGCCCGGTGCCGGGGGAATCCGCTCCGGTCGAACCGCAGCTCCCCGGGCGCGGACTCGGCCCGCAGCGCCCGGCGGCCCGCCGCCGCGCCCGCCAGGAACGCCGCCCCCGCCGCACCGTACGCGGGACGCCCCGGCAGCGACCCGACCCGCAGGGTCACCGGTGCCGTCAGCACGGGCAGCTCCGGCAGCGCGGCGAGGCCGGCACCCGGTCCGGCTGCCGACCGGTCGGCCGCCTCCCGGCAGGTCGGGCAGTCGCCCACGTGCTGCACCAGCTCGCGGCGGAGCGCCGGGCCGAGCACCCGGTCCGGTCGGGCCGCCGCCCCCGGGCCGCCCAGCTGGGCCAGCACCGGGCAGCCGCCCGTACCGAGCAGCAGCAGCGCCGCCCGGGTCCTCGCCACCTCTGCGGCAGCGGCGGCCAGCAGCCCGTCCGCCGCCGCGGCGGGGAGCCCGAGTACGGCCGCGACCTCGGCCGGCCGGAGCCGGTGACGCACCGCCAGTTCCAGGGCCTCCCGCTGCTCCGGAGCGGTGCCCGCCGCCTCCGGCCAGGCCAGCGAGGCCAGCTCGCGCCGCCGCTGCGCGGCAAGCGCGGGGCGCGTCGCGGCCCCCGGCAGTGCCGCGGCGCCCGGCAGCACCGTGAACTGCTCGGCCGGGGGCCGCTGCGGGCCGGGCCCGTGCTCCAGCCGCCGCAGGCAGCCGTACCGCGCCAGCGCGTACAGCCAGGCCCGCAGCAGGCCGGGCTCGGCGAGCCGCTCGCCGTGGCGCAGGGCCAGGTCGCGGACCTCCCGTACGGCGGCGACGGCCGCGTCGTGCTGGCACAGGACGGAGAGGCAGTAGGTGAACAGGCCGTCGACGCACTGGTCGTACGCCTGGAGGACGGGGGAACCGGCCGGTGGTGGGGGAGCAAGCCTGGTGGTCACGGAGCCGACGGTAGGGATGACGGGTGCCGCGCTTCCGGTCGATCCCGGCCGCTGTACTTCTTTCGGGTAGCAACACCGCGCTTCGCCCCTGGGGACCCGGCCGGGCGTGCAGGGGCGCGAGGGCGAGGGGTAACGGGGACGCGGCGGCGAGCCCGACCGGAGCCCGACCGGCCGTGCTCCGGCTGCGCGGCCCCGGCCCCGGACCCGGACCCGGACCGGGACCGGGACCTGGACCCGGGCCTGGACCCGACCCGGGGCCGGTGGCGGTCCCGGGCTGTCGTACCCACCGGCTACGGTTGGCGACATGGCTGCCCGCACCAAGACCACCGCCAAGCCGCGACCGGCGTACCGCTGCACCGAGTGCGGCAACCAGCTGCCCAAATGGGTCGGCCGCTGTCCCGAGTGCAACGCCTGGGGCACCGTCGAGGAGTACGGCGCGGTGCCGATCCGGACGACGGCCGCAGGCCCGGTCAGCGCGCCCGCCAAGCCGATCGGGCAGGTGGACGGCCAGGTCGCCACCGCCCGCACCACCGGTGTGCCCGAGCTCGACCGGGTGCTCGGCGGCGGGATCGTGCCCGGCGCGGTGGTGCTGCTCGCGGGCGAGCCGGGTGTCGGCAAGTCGACCCTGCTGCTGGACGTCGCCGCCAAGGCCGCCAGCGCCCAGCACCGCACCCTCTACGTCACCGGTGAGGAGTCGGCCGGGCAGGTCCGGCTGCGCGCCGACCGGATCAACGCGCTCTCCGACCACCTCTACCTCGCCGCCGAGTCCGATCTCGGCGCGGTCCTCGGCCACATCGAGGCGGTCAACCCCGGGCTGCTGATCCTGGACTCGGTGCAGACCATCGCCTCCGCCGAGCTGGACGGCGCCCCCGGCGGCCCGGCCCAGGTCCGCGAGGTGGCGGGGGCGCTGATCCGCGCCTCCAAGGAGCGCGGGATGGCCACTTTGCTGGTCGGCCACGTCACCAAGGACGGCCAGATCGCCGGCCCTCGCCTGCTGGAGCACCTGGTGGACGTGGTGCTGAGCTTCGAGGGGGACAGGCACGCCCGGCTGCGCATCATCCGGGGGGTCAAGAACCGCTACGGCGCCACCGACGAGGTCGGCTGCTTCGAGCTGCACGACGAGGGCATCGCGGGTCTGGCCGACCCGTCCGGGCTTTTCCTGACGCGCCGTGACAAGCCGGTGCCCGGCACCTGCCTGACGGTCACTCTGGAGGGCCGCCGTCCGCTGGTGGCCGAGGTGCAGGCGCTGATGGTGGATTCGCAGATCCCCTCCCCGCGCCGGACCACCTCCGGTCTGGAGTCCCCCCGGATCGCGATGATCCTGGCCGTGGTCGAGCGGCACGGCGGCGTGAAGCTCGGCAAGCAGGACATCTACACCGCGACGGTCGGCGGGGTGAAGCTCACCGAGCCCTCCGCCGACCTGGCCATCGCGCTCGCCGTGGCCAGTTCCTCGTCCGACACCCCGCTGCCGAGCAACCTGGTGGCGATCGGCGAGGTCGGCCTGGCCGGTGAGGTCCGCCGGGTCACGGGCGTGCAGCGGCGGCTGGCCGAGGCGCACCGGCTGGGCTTCACCCATGCACTGGTCCCGCCGGATCCGGGCAAGGTGCCCAAGGGCATGACGGTGGTCGAGGTCTCCGACATCGGCGAGGCGCTGCGGGCGATCCCCGGCCGCCGCCGGCCCTCGCGGCCGAAGGCGGAGGGCGGCAACGCCCCTGCGCCGCAGGGGCGTTCGGCCTCCCGGCCGGTTCCCGCGCCGGCCGTCGCGGCCTATCCCGAGGAGCTGATGGCCGGGTGGGAGCCGGTGGACTCCGACGAACTGGCCTGACCCCGGCCCCGATATTGCCGTGCACAGTTAGACTTTGCCCTGTCCAATTGGCACGAAGTGCAGTAAATGAGCAGCGACAGACCGTCGGGCGCCACGTCAAACGGTCCGGGGCGACCGGAGGAGTCACGTGGCAGCCAGCGACCGGGCGGACAAGTCCTCCCGCGAAGAGGCCCTGCTGCGGGCTTCCCTTCAGGCCATCGCGCCGGGTACCCCGCTGCGCGACGGCCTTGAGCGGGTCCTCCGCGCCAACACCGGCGGCCTGGTGGTGCTGGGCTTCGACCGCACCGTCGAGTCGCTCTGTACCGGCGGCTTCGTGCTGGACGTCGAGTTCTCCGCGACCAGGCTGCGCGAGCTGTGCAAGCTGGACGGCGCGGTGGTGCTCGACAAGGACATCACCAAGATCGTCCGGGCCGGGGTGCACCTGATGCCCGACTCCACCATCCCCACCGACGAGACCGGCACCCGGCACCGTACGGCCGAGCGGGTGAACCGCCAGACCGGGTTCCCGGTGGTCGCCGTCTCGCACTCGATGCGCCTGATCGCGATGTACGTCAACGGCACCCGGCGGGTGCTGGAGGACTCCACCACCGTGCTCTCCCGCGCCAACCAGGCACTGGCCACCCTGGAGCGGTACAAGCTGCGCCTGGACGAGGTCGCGGGCACGCTCTCCGCGCTGGAGATCGAGGACTTGGTCACCGTCCGGGACGTCGCCGCGGTGGTCCAGCGACTGGAGATGGTCCGGCTGATCGCCGCCGAGATCGCCGGGTACGTCCTGGAGCTCGGCACCGACGGCCGGCTGCTCTCGCTCCAGCTGGACGAGCTCATCGCGGGTGTCGAGCCCGAGCGCGAACTGGTCGCCCGCGACTACTTCCCCGAGCGGGCCGCCAAGAAGGGCCGCACCGTCCCCGAGGTCCTCGACGACCTGGAGGCGCTCACCCACGCCGAGCTGCTCGACCTCCAGACCGTGGCCAAGGCGCTGGGCTACTCCGGGTCGCCCGAATCGCTGGACTCGGCGGTCTCGCCGCGCGGCTACCGGCTGCTGGCCAAGGTCCCGCGGCTGCCCAACACCGTGATCGAGCGGCTGGTCGAGCACTTCGGCGGACTGCAGAAGCTGCTCGCCGCCAGCATCGACGACCTGCAGACCGTCGAGGGCGTCGGCGAGACGCGGGCCCGCTCGGTGCGCGAGGGGCTGTCGCGCCTCGCAGAATCGTCCATCCTGGAGCGGTACGTCTGACGCTCGGCCACGGATGCCTGAACGCCCTCGGCGCCGCCGAGGTCGCCAGGGGTGGTGGCGGCCCGGCTCGGGTCGAGAAGCAGGAGATCTGCTTCATCGTCAGGGCGGATCTCCGACAGGGGAGTTGAAGCGGCGGTTGGAGCCTTCGGCGAAATGGCAGACCGTCCGCCGCGTGAACTGTCGCGCAACGGGCGGGAGTCGGGATCCGGGGCGTCCCGGCGTTCCGGGGGCGGAGTGGCGACAGGGCCCGACTCCGCCGCCCGGCGGGCGGGTTGGGGTCAGCCGTCGAGGCGGATCGAGGTCCGGGCGGAGACCGGTCCGCCGGAGGGGCCGGTCAGGGTCGCCTGCACCAGGTAGTTGCCCGGCTGGGCGGTCGAGGCGTCCGGGGGGGCGCACTGCGGCTTGCTCCGGCTGCGGTCCCAGGTGAACGTCTCGGTCAGGCCGCTGCCCGAGGCGATCTCCACCCAGGTGCTCTGCTTGTCCGTCGGGCAGTCGGCGGAGGACCAGATCCGGTCGTTGGCGGCCGAGGTCACCACGATCGCGGACGCCGTGCGGCCCAGGTCCACCCGGCAGTTGGCGCCGGAGGTGTTGCGGACGGTCAGCGCGAGGCGCGGCTTGTCCTTGCTCTCGAAGGAGCTCTGCGTACCGGCCAGCTCCAGGGTGACCTGGGAGGCGGTGCAGAGCGGGAGGGCGATCACCTCGGCCGTGTTCACCGGGGGCGGCGTGACCGCACCGCCGGAACCGCCCGAACCGCCACCGGATCCGCCGGAGCTTCCCGCCGCGCCGCCGGTCGAGGACCCGGCGGACCCGCCGGTGCCACCCGCACCGCCGCTGCCGCTCGCGCCGCCGGTGAGGCTGACCTCGCCGCCGCCTCCACCCGAGACGCCGCCGCCTCCGCTCGTACCGCCGCTGCCGCCGGGGCGGGAGGTGATCGCGGGACCGGTCGGGGTGGCACCTGGGGTGATCGACTGGGCCGGGGCCGGTTGCGCGGTCTTGCCGGCGGGCTTCTTCCCGTCGCCCTGACCGGTCGTCAACCAGACGACCAGTGCCAGCACAGCGAGCAGGACAGCGGACACGACGATGCGCCGCCGCCAGTAGATCGACGCGGGCAGCGGTCCTACGGGTTGACGCAGAGAGGGCACCCGCAAACTCTACGAGACTGGGCGCACCCGTTGATGCATCAACACTGACCCTGCGTCGCTTCATTCACATCATCCGTCATTTGACCCGGACGAGGGAAGGGGCGACGGGCGTGTCGTTCGTCGACGATCCTGCCCTCCGGTCCCGTTCGTAGCGGGCCGAGACAGGAGGCCCGGCGTCGCGTGGCGGCGGCGAAAACCGAGCGGAGCCCGTACGGCGGCCGGGGCGGGGCACACCGGCCCGTCTGCGCAGGCTCGGGGAGACGGCCCGGGGAGAGCGGGAAGCGTGGGAGGATCGAAGGGTCATGGCTGCCATCACCTCCACCCCCGCGCCGCTGCTCCATTCGACCGTGCTCGACTGGTACGAGGCCAACGCCCGTGATCTCCCCTGGCGGACGGCCGACGCCTCGCCCTGGGCGGTCATGGTGAGCGAGTTCATGCTCCAGCAGACACCGGTCAAGCGGGTCCTGCCCGCGTACGCCGCCTGGCTGGAGCGCTGGCCCACCCCCGCCGACCTGGCCGCCGACGCCCCGGGCGAGGCCGTCCGGATGTGGGGCCGGCTCGGCTACCCGCGCCGGGCGCTGCGGCTGCACGCCGCCGCCGTGGCGATCACCGAGCAGCACGGCGGCCGGGTGCCCGACGACCACGCGGCGCTGCTCGCCCTGCCGGGCGTGGGCGAGTACACGGCCGCCGCCGTCGCCTCCTTCGCCTTCCGGCAGCGGCACGTGGTGCTCGACACCAACGTCCGGCGGGTCTTCGCCCGCGCCGTGACCGGCGTCGAGTACCCGGCCCAGGCGACTACTGCCGCCGAGCGCCGTACCGCCACCGAGTACCTGCCCGCCACCGCCGAGACCGCCGCCACCTGGGCGGTCGGTGTGATGGAACTCGGCGCGCTGGTCTGCACCGCCCGCAGCCCGGAGTGCGGCGCCTGTCCGCTGCGGGGCCACTGCGCCTGGCAGCGGGCCGGCCGGCCGCCGTACGAAGGCCCGGCGCGGCGCGGCCAGTCCTACGAGGGCACCGACCGGCAGGTGCGCGGCAAGCTGCTGGCGGTGCTGCGGGACGCGCACGGCGAGGTGGCGCAGGAGCGGCTGGACGCGGTCTGGCCGGAGCCGGTGCAGCGGGCGAGGGCGCTGGACGGCCTGGTCGCGGACGGCCTGGCCGAACCGGTCGCCCCGGGCGTGTACCGGCTGCCGCAGTAGGGCTTTCCGGCAGACACCGCACAGCAGGTCCGGCCGATCGCTGCGGCGCGTTGGAAACAGCGGTGGAAACAGCGGAGGCGCGGGGAACCGTGCGAGCGGCCAGGCGCCTCGGTGGCGGGCTGGTCGCGCAGTTCCCCGCGCCCCTGCAGTGTTCGGGCGGTCTGCCCGGAGGTTCGGCCCGGTCAGACCGCAGCGGCCTCCATCGACTCGGCCGACGGCTTGCCGGCGCCCCGCAGCGGGACCTCGCGCAGGAAGAGCGCGGCCGCGACGGCGACGACGCTGATCACGGCGCCCCAGAGGAAGACGGTGTGCATGCCGTTGGAGACGGCGTGGTGGTACGCGTCCTGGACGGGGGCCGGGAGGGCTCGCAGGGCCTCCGGGCTGGTCTGGCTGAGGTTGCCGCCCTTGCCTCCGGCGGGCTGGTCGGGCAGGCGCTCCTTCATGGTCGCGGTGACCCGGTTGTTGAAGAGCGCGCCGAACAGGGCGACACCGAAGGAGCCGCCGATGGTCCGGAACAGGGTGGCGGTGGAGCTGGCCACGCCCATGTCCTTGAGCTCGACGCTGTTCTGCGCGACCAGCATGGTGATCTGCATCAGGAAGCCCATGCCGGCGCCGAGCACCGCCATGTAGCAGGAGGAGGTGAACCGGCTGGTGTCGGTCGAGAGGGTGGAGAGCAGCCCCGAGCCGACGACCATCACGACGGTGCCGATGATCGGGAAGATCCGGTACTTGCCGGTCCTGGTGACGGTCTGGCCGACCACCAGCGAGACCACCAGCATGCCGAACATCATCGGCATCAGCAGCAGGCCGGAGTTGGTCGCCGAGGCCCCCTGCACGGTCTGCTGGTAGAGCGGCAGGAAGGTGACGGCGCCGAACATCGCGAAACCGACGATGAAGCCGATCAGCGAGACCAGGCTGAAGTTGAGGTTGCGGAACAGGCCGAGCGGGAGCATCGGCTCGTCGACCCGCTGCTCGACGTAGCAGAAGGCGATCAGCGAGGCGACGGCGAGCACGGCCAGGCCGAGGATCTGCTTCGAGCCCCAGGCGTACTGCTGGCCGCCCCAGGTGGTGATCAGGACCAGCGAGGTGATGCCCGCGGTGAGCAGGATCGCGCCGACGTAGTCGATCTTGGCGCTGGAGCGGACCTTGGGCAGCTTCAGGGTGACCACGATGAAGCCGAGCGCCAGGATGCCGAGCGGCAGGTTGATGTAGAAGGTCCAGTGCCAGTTCAGGTGGTCGGTGATGAAGCCGCCGACCAGCGGGCCGCCGATGGTGGCGAGGGCCATCACGGCGGCGAACATGCCCTGGTACTTGCCGCGGTCGCGCGGCGGCACCAGTGCGCCCATGATCGACATCACGCCGACCATCAGACCGCCGGCGCCCAGGCCCTGGACCGCGCGGAAGGCGATCAGCTGGGTCATGCTCTGCGAGAGGCCGGAGAGCGCCGAGCCCAGCAGGAAGATCACGATCGAGGTGAGGAAGGTGCCCTTGCGGCCGTAGAGGTCGCCGAGCTTGCCCCAGATGGGCGTCGAGGCGGCGGTGGCCAGGGTGTACGAGGTGACCACCCAGGACAGGTGCTCGGCTCCGCCCAGGTCGCCGACGATGGTCGGCATCGCGGTGCCGACGATCAGGTTGTCGAGCATGGCCAGCAGCATCGCGACCACCAGGCCGATCATCACCAGGCGGATCTCGCGGTGTGATCTCGGCGCGGGCTCGGTCGCCCCCTCGGCGGTCGGCGGTTCGACCGCCGAGGCCTCGACCTGCTGTTGTGACATGGTGCGTCTCCCGGAAGCGCAGTGCCGGTCGGGTCCTTCGGGCCCCGTCGTGACGGGCTCCTCGGCACACTTACTTGACGACCGGCTAGTGAATTATCAATTGGCACGGTAGGTTGTGTACTAGCCGGGCGTCAAGCCAGTTTCGGCGGAGCGGCCCTGGGCAGGGACAATGCAGCCCAAGGCGCGCGCCGCAACCGGTGCGCGACCGCCCCACCCCCGCAGTCACAAGGCAGGCCAGTACGGCATGAGTACGACGCAGAGCCCCCGTACCGACACCCGGGCGCGGATCCTCGACGTGGCGCTGGAGCTCTTCTCGGAGCAGGGCTACGAGAAGACCTCGCTCCGCGAGATCGCCGATCGGCTCGGGGTCACCAAGGCCGCCCTCTACTACCACTTCAAGAC
Organism: Saccharothrix sp. ST-888; assembly: GCF_000955975.1. GTDB lineage: Bacteria > Actinomycetota > Actinomycetes > Streptomycetales > Streptomycetaceae > Kitasatospora. The sequence continues at coordinate 13,427 of NZ_JYJF01000023.1, read as the reverse complement.
CAAGGACGACATCGTCCACGGCATCATCGAGAGTATGGCCGCGCCGATCGACGAGGTGATCGCCTGGGGCCAGGAGCAGCCGTGGTCGCCGGAGCTGCGGGACGAACTCGTCCGCCGCTTCGCCGCCGGCATGGCCTCGCGGGCGCCGCTGCTGCGGTTCTTCCACGAGAACCAGCCCGCGCTGCGGGAGTCGAAGGCCGGGCTGGAGTTCAAGGAGCGGATGCTGGCGATGATCCGCCTGGTCCAGGGGCCCGAGGCCACCTTCCCGGACCGGCTGCGCGCCACCATGGCGCTGTTCGCCATCAACTCCGCGTTCTTCCTGCTCAAGGAGTCGGTCTCCGGCGGGTGCGCCGATCCCAGGGCGTCGACGGTCGCCGAGGCGATGGAGGCCGCGCTGACGGTCGCGCTGGAGATCGCCGGCCGGATCGAGCTCTCGGAGGTCTGACGCAGCGCGCCCCTCCCGCCGAGGAGGCGGAAGGGGCGCGCTGCGTGGCGTGCGTGGCGTGCGTGGCTCAGAAGTCGCTGACCCCGCGGGCCGAGAGGTAGGCGATCGGGTCGATGACCGCCGCGTACCGGTTGGCGCTGCGGATCTCGAAGTGCAGGTGCGGCCCGGTGGAGTTGCCGGTGGTGCCCGAGCGGCCGATCTCCTGACCCGCCGACACCGACTGCCCGGCGCCGACCTCCAGCGAGGACATGTGCGCGTACTGGGCGAAGTGGCCGTCCGGCAGCCGGAGTACGACCTCCTTGCCGTACGCGCCGTCCCACTTCGCCGAGACCACGGTGGCCTGGCCGACCGCGAGCAGCGGGGTGCCGGAGCCGACCGCGAAGTCCACACCGGTGTGGTAGCCGGCGGCGTACTCCCGGTTCGGCTTGCCGTAGGGGTTGCTGATCAGGGCACCCGGGATCGGGGCGGACCAGGCGGAGCCGGGGGCCGGACCGACCGCGGCCGGCTGGCCCGCGGGCTCGGCCGTCGGTGCCGCCGGTGCCGCCGGGACGGCGCTCGGCGCCAGGTTGGCGGCCACCGCGACGGCGTCCTGCGACTTGACCGAGTGCGGCTGCTGGTACGGGGTGGGCTGGGCGACCTGCACCAGGCCGAGCTGGTGGAACGGCACGGAGGCCGAGGTGAAGGCCGAGCTGCCCGGTGTGGTCGGGTGCACGGTGTGCGCCGAGGCGGCGTTGGGCAGCAGCAGTACGCCGAAGGCCAGCACCGTCGTGGCGCTCCAGGCCGCCGTCGACCGGTTCCCCTGCACCCACTCGACGGCGGGGCGGAGGCGGTCGGGCGTACGGGCGTCGGCGGCGCGGCTGAGCCTGCGGGCGCCGACCACGGCGCTCGCCCGTCCGGCGGCCGTCGCCTCGGCGAGCCTGCGGGCACCGATCTCGGCACTCGTCCGTCCGGCGGCCGCTGCTTCGGCGAACTTGCGGGCGCCGACCGTGGCGGTAGCGCTTCCGGTAGTGATCGCTTCGGCGAGCCGGCGGCGGGCGGTATGGAGGGAAGGCATCGGGTGGCAGCACCTCAGGGACGGGAGCAGCCCGGCGCTGAGCCGCTGAAGGCTCGCCGGGCTGGGGGACAAGACAGATCTAAACCGGCGCTGCGGGTGGTCCCCAAACCCGCCACCTACTACGGCAGGTAGTCCCCGCACCTGGTGATCTTCGACCCCTCGACGCAATGATCTTTCGAGTGGATCATCCCATTTGTCCGGTTCCAGCCGGACTCCGGCGAGCTCACGGCGGGGGCCGGAAGCTCCCGGGCGGCCCCGGCGGTCCGGCGGCCCGCTCGGGCGCCCCCGGCTACTACCGGACCTCGTATCGGTCCCGCGCACTGTGACAATCGCCACCCGCGGTGCCCGGCAGGCGGTCGGCTGCCCGGCCCGGCGGGCCGGGAATCGTGAGCCGGGGCACAGTTCCAGCGCAGGCCGCCGGGCCGCCCGCTGTCCCCGTTCGGCCCACCCGTGCCAGGCTGGCTCGGCACGGCAGCACCGTCCTGTTCGAGTCCCCTTCCCCTACCGGAGGACCTCCCCATGGCGGCACCGCAGCTCAAACCCGGCACGTCCTGGAGCGAGACGTACGCCCGCTGCGTACGGGCCGCGCCGGAGGCCTTCACTCCCGACCGACTGCTCAACCTGGTACGCGGCGAGTGGCGCGCCGTCGGCACTCCCGGCGGACACACCACCCCGCTCGACGGCACCCCGATCCCCGGGCCGCCCCGGGTCGGTATCGAGGAGGCACGGCGCGCCGTGTCCTTCGCCATCGACCGGCACGCCGACTGGGGAAGGGTCCCGCTCGACGAGCGCAAGGCCAGGGTCGCCGCGGCCGTCGAGGGCCTGGCCGAGCAGCGCGAACTGCTCGCCCTGCTGCTGGTCTGGGAGATCGGCAAGCCCTGGCGGCTGGCCTGCGCCGACGTCGACCGTGCGCTGGACGGCGTCCGCTGGTACCTCGACAACATCGACCGCCAGCTCGAAGGCCGCACACCGCTGCCCGGGCCGGTCTCCAACATCGCCAGCTGGAACTACCCGATGAGCGTCCAGGTGCACGCCGAACTCGTGCAGCTGCTGGCCGGGAACGCGGTGGTCGCCAAGACCCCGTCGCAGGGCGGTTTCCACTGCCTGACCCTCGCCCATGCGGTCATGCACCGCGCCGGACTGCCCGCCACCCTGCTCTCCGGCATGGGCGGCCGGATCGCCGACGCGCTGATCCGCGCCGAGGGCCTGGGCGCGCTGGCCTTCGTCGGCGGCCGGGCCAACGGCCGCAAGGCCGCCACCGCGCTCGCCGACCTGGGCCGGCGGCACTTCCTGGAGCAGGAGGGCCTCAACACCTGGGGCGTCTGGAACTTCACCGACTGGCCCGCGCTCGCCGCGCACCTGCGCAAGGGCTTCGAGTACGCCAAGCAGCGCTGCACCGCCTACCCGCGCTACGTCGTGCAGCGCTCGCTCTTCCCCGCCTTCCTGGAGACCTATCTCGGGGTGCTCGCCGGGCTGCGGTTCGGCCATCCGCTGGCGGTCGCCGACCCCGGGGACCCGCTGCCCGAGCTCGACTTCGGGCCGGTCATCCACGCCGCCAAGGCCGCCGAACTCCGGGCCGGGTTCGACGCGGCGGTGGCCGGCCGGGCCGTCCCGCTCTACCGGGGCAGCCTGGACGACGGCGGCTTCGTCGCCGGTCAGTCCACGGACGCCTACCTGGCGCCCGCGGCCCTGCTCGACCCGCCCGCCAACTGGGCGCTGCACCACTCCGAGCCGTTCGGCCCGCTGGACTCCGTCGTCCTGGTCGACACCGAGTCCGAGCTGCTCGCCGCGATGAACGCGGGCAACGGCTCCCTGGTCGCCTCGCTCGCCACCGACGACCTCGGCTTCGCCGACCGGATCTCCCCCGACCTGCTGGCCTTCAAGATCGGGATCAACAGGCCGCGCAGCCGGGGCGACCGCGAGGAGGTGTTCGGCGGGCTCGGCGCCTCCTGGAAGGGTGCCTTCGTCGGCGGCGACCTGCTGGTCCGGGCCGTCACCCACGGCCCGGAGGGCGCGGACGAGAAGCTGTACGGCAACTTCCCCAGCTACTCGCTCTACCCGCCGCGCTAGCCGCCCCCCGGGGGGGCACGGCGATCCGGGGCGTGGGAACCCGACGGACAGACGCTGCGCCTGCGTAAGGGGCCGGTCGCGGAGTTTCCCGCGTCCTCCGAGGCGCCCGCCCGGTCGGGCCGGCCGGTTCGGGTCTTCCCTCAACTCATCTGTGTCCGAGGCATGTTGCGTCAGGGCCGGATCGGGGATTATCGGCGGATGGGTTACGAACCTGACACCGGCTCCGCCGACAGCCCGCGGGAGCGCCGGTTCGCCGCGTTCCGGCGCAGCGACCGGCTGCTCTCGGGCGTCCGCCCGGCGAGCATCCGCGAGCGGCTGACCGAACTGGCCGCGCTGCACGGGCCGTCCACCGACGGCGGTGCGGTGTACGACCTCGACCAGCGCCCCGACTTCTACGGCGACGGCATCACCCGGACACTCGAACTCCGGGTCGCCGACCTGCTCGGCAAGCCCGACGCCGTCTTCTTCCCGAGCGGCACCATGGCCCAGCAGGCCGCCCTGCGGATCTGGGCCGAACGCAGCGGCAACCGTACGGTCGCCATGCACCCGCTCGCCCACCCCGAGGTGCACGAACGCCGGGCGTACGCGCGCCTGAGCGGTCTGGACGCGGTCTGGCCCACCACCGCTCCCAGGCTCCCCACCGCCGCCGAACTGCACTCCCTGGGCGAGCACTTCGGCAGTCTGACGGTCGAACTCCCGCTCCGGGAGGCCGGATTCGTCCTGCCGACCTGGCCGGAGCTGGTCGAGACGACCGCCGCGGCCCGGGAGCGAGGAGCGGCCGTCCACCTCGACGGCGCCCGGCTCTGGGAGTCCGTCCGGCACTTCGGCCGCACCCTGCCCGAGATCGCCGCCCTGGCGGACTCGGTGTACGTCTCCTTCTACAAGACCCTCGGCGGCATCAGCGGCGCGGCGCTCGCCGGCCCGGCGGACTTCGTCCGCGAGGCCCGCGCCTGGCGGCACCGCTACGGCGGCCAGCTCTACCAGCAGTGGCCCGCCGTGCTCACCGCACTCGCCGGGCTGGACCGCGAACTCCCGCGCCTGGACGCCTACGTGGCGCACGCCAGGACGGTCGCCGCCGCACTGGCCGAGGTGCCCGGAGCCCGGGTCTTCCCCGAGCCGCCGCACACCCACCAGTTCCAGTTCTGGCTGCCCCACCCCGCCAAGGACCTGGACGAGGCGGGCCTGCGGCTCGCCGAGGAGCAGGGCATCGCCCTCTTCTGGGGCTGGCTCGAACCCGGTGAACCCGGCCTCGCCGGACACTCGATGACCGAGATCACGGTGGCCGCCGAAGCCCTCGACTGGACGCCCGAGGAGATCGCCGAGGCCATGGCGGCGTTCCTCGCCCTGCTCTAGCCCCGACTCCGTTGCACGGCACCCGGCGCCCCGGCCGGCCGCCAACTGACGGTGGCCCCCGGCGGATTCACTCCGCCGGGGGCCACCGGACACCTACCGCGTCAGGTCAGTTCACTTGACCGGGCGGACGGCGATCACGGTCTCGAGCTTGTTGAGGCTCTGGTAGACGACCGAGATGCTGGTGTGGGTGTCGGGCACCTGGACGCTGCTGGTCTTCGTCGCGGCGTCCCAGTACTTGGTGGTGTGGTCGTTGAAGGTACGGACGGCCTTCGACGACGGGATGGTGGTGAGCACGTCGGCCTTGTGGAGCTTCAGGCCGTCGGTGTTCTCCAGACCGAAGGTGGAGTCGTAGCCCTGCATGCGCGAGCGCATGTAGGTGCCGTCGGACCACTTCAGCGGGGCCGGGTGGGCGTCGACCGGGAGGATCAGGCCGCTGCCGGGGTGGGCGCTGGTGTTGTTGTCGGCCTGGGAGGTGTCCCAGAGCCAGATCAGCACGCCGTTCTGGTTGGCGTAGTGCTCGACCCAGTTGGGCTTGGCCGCCGAGCCGAAGGTGTACGGGCCGACCTTGAGGGTCGAGTCGTACGAGACGTACTGGCGGTTCTCGACCAGGTAGTACTGGTCGTAGTCCTTGGAGAACTTGCCCGAGATGCGGGAGAAGCCGGTGGCGGCCCAGCCGTTGTCACCGTTCTCGGCGTTGTCGGAGAAGACGACGGCGCCGTTGACGGTGATGGCGATGTTGTCGAGGGCGAGGCCCTTGAGGTGCAGGCCGCCGTCGGTGGTGTTGCGGAAGCGGACCTTGACCGCCTTGCCGGCGTAGGCGTCCAGCGGGAAGACCAGGTCGCCCCACGTGTTGCCGGAGTTGCCGGTCAGACCGGCCGCGCCCGCGTTGTTCTTCGGGATGGCGGTGCCGTTGAAGGTCCCGTCGAGGGCCTTCCAGTTGGCGCCGCCGTCGGTGGAGACCTCGGCGTAGGCGTAGTCGAAGTCCTGCTCCAGGTCGTACCAGCCCTTGGCCTTCAGGCTGGCGGAGGTCTTGCCGGTGAGGTCGAGGTCGCGGGTCAGCGTGACGTTGAGGTTGTCGGCGCTACCGCTCCACCACTCGTTCTTGCCCTCGAACGGGGTGTTGATCTCGGTGGTGACCGTCTTCTTGGGCAGGTTGACCACCAGGGCCTGCGGGCGGGCGGTGTTGTACTCCACCGGGCCGAGCAGGTGGACGGAGTCCTGACCGGCCTTGGCCTTGTCGTACTTCAGCCAGCCGAGCTGGAGCTTGCTCCAGACGTCCAGGTCGTTCGGGCGGTCGCCGATCTCGTTCTTGCCGGTGCCCAGCCAGGAACCGGAGGACATCAGCGACCAGAAGCCGACCGAGTTGTCGTCGCCGGAGCCGGAGGTGTCGTAGAGGTCCGGCAGACCGAGGTCGTGGCCGTACTCGTGCGCGAAGACACCGAGGCCGCCGTTCTCCGGCTGCATGGTGTAGTCGCCGATCCAGATGCCGGAGTTGCCGACCTGGGTGCCGCCCAGCTTGTTGTCGGCCGGGCCGGCCTGGCCGTTCAGGTTGCCGTAGACGTAGGACCGGTGGGCCCAGAGCGCGTCGCTGCCCTGCTTGCCGCCGCCGGCGGACTGGTCCTCACCGGCGTGCACGATCTGGAAGTGGTCGATGTAACCGTCGGGCTGGTTGAAGTTGCCGTCGTGGTTGTGGTCGTACCGGTCCCACTGGTCGTACTGGGCCAACGTGGCCTTGATCTGAGCCTCCGTCTGGCCCTTGGCCTGCTGGTCCTTGTACCAGATGTCCACGGCGTCGCGGATCAGGTCCTGGGCGTTGGAGCAGACGTGCTGGCCGCAGAAGTCGGAGCCGTACCGGGCCTCGTTCCACGGTACCCGCACCCAGTCGGAGACCTGGCCGTCGACCGAGTAGCGGCCGGAGGACTGGCGCTCGTAGTAGGTCTTCAGCGAGGGCTTGTCCTTGCTGAAGTACAGGTCCTGGTAGTGGGCCTGGTTGTAATCGGCCTGCCAGGCAGTCGAGTTGTTGGCCGCCCGGTCGGGCTGCGCGATCTGGTTGTGCTGCGGGCCGGGGGTGCCGCCGTACTTGACCTTGCCGTCCGCCGTCTTGGTGGTGTTGTCCACCTGGTCGCCGAAGTCGACCAGGATGGTGAAGATCTTGTCCGTGCGCTGCCGGGCGAGCTCGACGTACTTGTCGCGGCCCAGCTTGACGCTGGTGCTGGAGCCGTGCTGCTCGACCTTGGCGGTGCCGGCCAGCAGCTGCTCGGTGGCGGCCTTCTGCTCGGCCTTGACCTTCTCGGTCAGCGGCCCCGGAAGGTCGTGGTCGACCTTGGCAGCCTGGGACAGGGCGGCATCGGCCGGGTCCTTGGTGATGGAGACCGGTGCGGCTGAGGCTGTTCCGGGCAGCAGCCCGGCGCCGAGCGCGGCGGTGACCGCCACGGCAGCGGTGGCCGCGGCGGCCCTCTTGGATATCTTCAACGTGGTGACGTCCTCCCCATGCCGGCACAGCTGTTGGCCCTGCCGGTGAACCAATGAAAGACAGGTGGAGGACATTTGACCGAAGGATGGGGTAATAAAGATAGTCCTTGACCATGACATGGCCACGGCGCTATCCTCCGCTGCCGTCCGATCGGCTGACCATCGGTCAGGTGCCGCTCACGGCCAGGCGGATGGCGCGTCCATCGCACCCGAACCAGCTGGGGAACCCCCCGATCGGCGGGAGTCGCCGTGCGGTATGTCACAGGGCGGGCAAAGCCGAGGGACGCATTTCGGCAACACTGCTTCAACAAACCTTAAACAGCAAAGGCCGTGGCCCCCGACGGAGAGTCGGGGGCCACGGCCCTTGCTGCTGTGAGCTGGTGTTACTTGGTCAGGTCGGGACCGGTCGAGGCGACCGCCGCCGGGGTGTCCGCCACCGGGGACTTCTCCTCGCCCCGGAAGGTGAACTTGGCCTCCTTGCCCTCACCCTCGACACCGACGACCACGATGTGGCCGGCCCGCAGCTCGCCGAAGAGGATCTTCTCGGAGAGGTGGTCCTCGATGTCGCGCTGGATGGTGCGGCGCAGCGGACGGGCACCCAGGATCGGGTCGTAGCCCTTCTTCGCCAGCAGCTTCTTGGCCTCGACGCTGAGCTCCAGGCCCATGTCGCGGTCCTTGAGGCGGCCGTCCACCTTGTCGATCATCAGGTCGACGATCTGGATGATGTCTTCCTCGGACAGCTGGTGGAAGACCACGATGTCGTCGACACGGTTGAGGAACTCAGGACGGAAGTGCTGCTTGAGCTCCTCGCTGACCTTGGCCTTCATCCGCTCGTAGCCGGAAGCGGTGTCACCCGTGGCCGCGAAGCCCAGGTTGAAGCCCTTGGAGATGTCCCGGGTGCCGAGGTTGGTCGTCATGATGATGACCGTGTTCTTGAAGTCGACCACGCGGCCCTGGGAGTCGGTCAGGCGACCGTCCTCCAGGATCTGCAGCAGCGAGTTGAAGATGTCCGGGTGGGCCTTCTCCACCTCGTCGAAGAGCACGACGGAGAACGGCTTGCGGCGCACCTTCTCGGTGAGCTGGCCGCCCTCCTCGTAGCCGACGTAGCCAGGGGGCGAGCCGAACAGCCGCGAGACGGTGTGCTTCTCGCTGAACTCCGACATGTCGAGGGAGATCAGGGCGTCCTCGTCGCCGAACAGGAACTCGGCCAGCGTCTTGGACAGCTCGGTCTTACCGACACCGGACGGACCGGCGAAGATGAACGAACCACCCGGGCGCTTCGGGTCCTTGAGGCCCGCACGGGTACGCCGGATCGCCTGGGAGAGCGCCTTGATGGCGTCCTCCTGGCCGATGACGCGCTTGTGCAGCTCGTCCTCCATGCGCAGCAGGCGGGAGGACTCCTCCTCGGTCAGCTTGAAGACCGGGATGCCGGTGGCGGTGGCCAGGACCTCGGCGATGAGCTCCTCGTCCACCTCGGCGACGACGTCCATGTCGCCGGCCTTCCACTCCTTCTCGCGCTTCGACTTCGCGGTCAGCAGCTGCTTCTCGTCGTCGCGCAGCGAGGCGGCCTTCTCGAAGTCCTGCGCGTCGATCGCGCTCTCCTTCTCGCGGCGGACCTCGGCGATCTTCTCGTCGAACTCGCGCAGGTCCGGCGGCGCGGTCATCCGGCGGATGCGCATCCGGGAGCCGGCCTCGTCGATCAGGTCGATCGCCTTGTCCGGCAGGAAGCGGTCCGAGATGTACCGGTCGGCCAGGGTGGCGGCGGCGACCAGGGCGGCGTCGGTGATGGAGACGCGGTGGTGCGCCTCGTACCGGTCGCGCAGGCCCTTGAGGATCTCGATGGTGTGCGGCAGCGACGGCTCCGCGACCTGGATCGGCTGGAAGCGACGCTCGAGGGCGGCGTCCTTCTCCAGGTGCTTGCGGTACTCGTCGAGCGTGGTGGCGCCGATGGTCTGCAGCTCGCCACGGGCCAGCATCGGCTTCAGGATCGAAGCCGCGTCGATGGCACCCTCGGCGGCGCCGGCGCCGACCAGGGTGTGCAGCTCGTCGATGAACAGGATGATGTCGCCGCGGGTGCGGATCTCCTTGAGCACCTTCTTCAGGCGCTCCTCGAAGTCACCGCGGTAGCGGGAGCCCGCGACCAGGGCGCCGAGGTCCAGCGTGTAGAGCTGCTTGTCCTTCAGCGTCTCGGGGACCTCGCCCTTGACGATCGCCTGGGCCAGGCCCTCGACCACGGCGGTCTTGCCGACGCCGGGCTCACCGATCAGCACGGGGTTGTTCTTGGTGCGGCGGGACAGCACCTGCATGACCCGCTCGATCTCCTTCTCGCGCCCGATGACCGGGTCGAGCTTGGCCTCGCGGGCGGCCTGGGTGAGGTTGCGGCCGAACTGGTCGAGGACCAGCGAGGTCGACGGGGTGCCCTCGGCGGGGCCGCCGGCGGTCGCCGACTCCTTGCCGCCGCCCTGGTAACCGGAGAGCAGCTGAATGACCTGCTGACGCACCCGGTTGAGGTCGGCACCCAGCTTCACCAGGACCTGGGCGGCGACGCCCTCGCCCTCGCGGATCAGGCCGAGCAGGATGTGCTCGGTGCCGATGTAGTTGTGGCCGAGCTGAAGGGCCTCGCGGAGCGACAGCTCCAGGACCTTCTTCGCCCGGGGGGTGAAGGGGATGTGACCGGACGGGGCCTGCTGGCCCTGGCCGATGATCTCCTCGACCTGCTGGCGGACCGCCTCGAGCGAAATCCCGAGGCTCTCCAGGGCCTTAGCGGCGACACCCTCACCCTCGTGGATCAGGCCCAGGAGGATGTGCTCGGTGCCGATGTAGTTGTGGTTGAGCATCCGGGCTTCTTCCTGAGCCAGGACGACAACCCGCCGCGCGCGGTCGGTGAACCTCTCGAACATCGTTTATCGCTCCTCAGAGCGGTCGGGCAGTTCGGGGACTGTCCCCGCCCTGTCCTTCCGCATGCTAGTCCCGCTCAGCGGCGCGGCTCACGGACTGCTCCTACTTACGTGGGAGCAAGTGCTGCGCGACCAGCCGACACCATTCCCAACCCGATGCTGGGAGACGGTGTTCCCACAGGTGGGCCCATTGCACCGGTTATCGCTACGCCATCGGCGAACAGAGCCTGCCGTGGACGGAGCCACCGGTCCTGACAGATCGCACGGACGGACCCCGAGAGCCCCGTCCACCTGCATTCATACCCGGTGTTCCGGCGAGATTCGCGCAGTTTCCGCGTCGGCCGTGTTCGCCTCGCGAGAAGTCTGCCGACGGACGCCTGCCGGGATCCGCCGGGGTGACGGCGGGTCAGCGGCCACCGTTCAGGTGGCACGGCGTGACCGTCCTGCCACTTCAGCGTTGCACAGCCCATGACCGCAGCGCCGCCCCGTACCCCGGCCCGGACGTCCGCCCGCACGCCCGGTACCCCGCCCGGCGGTCCTTCGGCCCGCCCCGGCCCGCCGGAGGACCCCGCGGTGGCGCTGCTGGGCTCGGACCGGGTCGAGCTGCGGCGACCGGTCGCCCTGGCCGCGCTGCGGCGGCTGGACCGCCTGCGGCGCCCGTACGGCCCCGTGGTGGCCCACGGAGGACTGGCGGCCTTCCTGCTCGCCCAGGGGACCGGCGAGGCCGTTCCCGAGCTGCTGCACTGGCTCGGCTGGGGCGCCGAACTGGGGCTCGGCCTCACCGCCAGGGCCGGTGGCCCGGCCCGGGGCGGCCGCGAGGCCGCCGGTGTGCGGCTGCCACGGCCGCGGGGCGCGGAGGACGAATCCCCGCGCCCCGATCGCCGACCGGCCGGGCCGCAGGCCGTGTGGCTGCGGCGCGGGGAGTCAGGCCCGGGTCTGGACCTGCGCTCGCCCGATCTGCTGCGACTGCTCGACTGCCTGGCGGATGCCTGCGCCCGCGACCTGTGGGGTCTGGCGCCGGCCCGCTGACGGCCGCCGTCAGGAGGCGTTGGCCGCCTCGTACGCCTCACGGACGTTGCTCGGAACCCGGCCGCGGTCGTTGACGTCGTAGCCGTTCTCCTTGGCCCACGCGCGGATCTTCGCGGTGTCCGGAGCGCCGGCCGCCGCCGGGCGGCCCGCGCCGCGGCCGGCACCGCGACGGGCGGTGGTCAGGCGGCCGCTCTGCTTGCGACCCTTCTCGACGTACGGGGCCAGCAGACCACGGAGCTTGTCCGCGTTGACGCTCTTCAGATCGATCTCGTAGGCAACGCCGTCGAGAGCGAACGTCACGGTCTCGTCCGCCGAACCGCCTTCGAGATCGTCTTCAAGAATGACCTGCACCCTCTGTGCCACGGGCTTCCCTTTCCGCGTAAACGATCCATTGCCTAGGGGAAAGGAAACCGCCTTTTCCCGGAAAACACAAACCCTTGCCGGTCGTGTGCTCCGCTCCCGTCGCCGCAAGCTCCGTTCAGAGGTGCAGCAGCATGCGTGAGTTGCCCAGGGTGTTGGGCTTCACTCGCTCCAGGTCGAGGAACTCGGCGACGCCTTCGTCGTACGAACGCAGAAGTTCCTCATAGACATCCGTAGCGATGGCCGCCGGATCTGTCGTACCATCGTCGGTTTCACCGACCTCTCCGATCTCGACGAAACCGTGTTTCGCGAAGAACGGCACCTCGAACGTCAAGCAGAAAATCCGACGTACGCCCAGCCAGCGTGCGGTCTGCAGCAGCTTGCCCAGCAACAGATGCCCGATACCGTGTCCGGTGCAGGCGGGATCCACGGCCAGGGTGCGCACCTCGGCCAGGTCCTCCCACATCACGTGCAGCGCGCCGCAGGCCACCACCGTGCCGTTGTCGTCGCGCTCGGCGACCCAGAACTCCTGGACGGATTCGAACAGCGTCACGGTGGGCTTGTCGAGCAGAATGCCGTCCCGTGAGTAGGCGTCGATGAGGCGTCGTACTGCCCGCACGTCAGTGGTCCGCGCCCGGCGGATGGTGACCTCCATGGCGGGACGTTATCGCGCCGACGGCCCCGGGGTCCCACCGGTATCGGGATGCGGATCGGGAAGTCGCTCCGGATCGGGTTCCGGATCCGGGAACACGGCGGCAACCCGCAGTGCGTCGCGCAGCGCCTCGCGCTGCTCGGGTGACATCAGCCCGAAGAAGTGGACCAGTGCCGCGGCCGGATTGTCGCTGGTCGCCCACGCATCGTTCATCAGGGCGGCGGTGTATGCCTCGCGGGAGGAGACGGGTTCATATCGATACGCCCGCCCTACCTGGTCCCGGCGCAGCCAGCCCTTTCTGTAGAGCTTGTCGAGCACCGTCATGACAGTGGTGTACGCGATATCGCGTTCCGACTGCAGATCCTGCAGAACCTCGCGAACGGTGACCGGGCGGTTCCACTGCCAGACCCTGGTCATGATGTCGTTCTCAAGTTCTCCGAGTTGCCGCACCATAGTCCGGCCAGGATAGGAACTGATTCGGACAAAATTGGCGATTCGCAAGCAAACCGGCGCGCCGCCACCCCGGAGGGTGACGGCGCGCCGGGCGTCGGACGCTGCTATTCGGCGGCGGGACCGGCCGGGGCGACCGTGGCGGTACGGGCGGCCAGCAGGTCGGCGGCGGCGTCCTCCTTGCCCTTCTGGGCGCCGCCCTGGCTGCGGATGATGGCCCGCACCAGGAAGCCGAAGCCGATCGCCATGACCAGCGGCGGCACAATCGCTGCGACGTAATCCATTCAGATCACTCCTCGGTGTCCGACTCGGTTTCGCTCTCTGCCCCGGCCTTGGCGCTCTTCGCCTCGGCCCCCCGCTGGTCGGGCTTGACCAGCGGGAACAGCACGGTCTCGCGGATGTTCTTGCCGGTGAGCAGCATGATCAGGCGGTCCACGCCCAGACCCAGGCCACCGGTCGGCGGCATCGCGTACTCGAGGGCGCGCAGGAAGTCCTCGTCCACCTGCATCGCCTCGACGTCGCCGCCGGCCGCCAGCAGCGACTGGGCGGTCAGCCGGGCCCGCTGCTCGACCGGGTCGACCAGCTCGGAGTAGGCGGTACCGATCTCGGTGCCGAAGATGACGAGGTCCCACTTCTCCGCGACGC
>NZ_JYJF01000219.1 GCF_000955975.1 Saccharothrix sp. ST-888 | reverse complement strand
CAGGTGCAACGCCACCAGCGAGGACGAACACGCCGTGTCCACCGTCACCGCGGGCCCCTCGAACCCGAACGTGTAGGCCACCCGGCCGGACGCCACGCTCGGAGCACCACCGGTCAGGGCGTGCCCGCCGAAGCTCTCGGGCGTCTGGTGCAGCGGGGGGACGTAGTCCTGGTTCATCACGCCCGTGAAGACGGCCGTCCGGCTCCCGCGCAGGGTGGCGGGGTCGATTCCGGACCGTTCCAGCGCCTCCCAGGACACTTCCAGCAGCAGCCGCTGCTGGGGGTCCATCGCCCGGGCCTCACGCGGGCTGATCCGGAAGAAGTCGGCGTCGAACCCGGGGGCGTCCCGCAGGAAACCGCCGGTTCGGACGTTGCCGGTGCTCGCCGGGTCCGGGTTCCAGCCGCGGTCCTCGGGGAACCCCGAGATCGTGTCCACCCCGTCGGCCGCCAGCCGCCACAGCTCCTCCGGGGAGGAGACGCCGCCGGGCAGCCGGCAGCCCATCCCCACGATCGCGATCGCGTCCTGCTGCGGGTCGGCGCCCCGCTCGACCCGGCTCTCCCCGGCGTCGTCGTCCGACAGTTCGTCATGGAGGTGCCGCACGAGGTCGGTGAGGGTGGGACGGTCGAAGAGCAGCGTGCTCGGCAGCCGCAGGCCGGTCGCCCGGCTCAGCCGGTCGCTGAGCTCCACCGAGGTGACCGAATCGAACCCGATCTCCTTGAACGAGCGGTCGGCCTCGACCACGCGCGGGTCGGCGTGTCCGAGCACGGCAGCCGCCTGGGCGCGGACCAGGTCCGCCAACTCCCGCTCCCCCGGGCCGGTCGGCCGGGCGGGCGCACCGGGTGCGGCGGACGCATCGGGTGCACCGGGCGCGACGGACGCATCCGGTGCGACTGGTTCGACCCGGGGCGCGGGTGCGGCGGCGCCCCGCGCGCCCAGCCAGTAGGGCTGCCGCTGGAAGGCGTAGCCGGGCAGCTCGACGCTGCGGGCGCCGGTGCCCTCGAACATCGCCCGCCAGTCCACCGGGACACCCTGCGCGTGCACGTCGGCCATGGACAGCAGCAGCCGGCGGAGCCCGCCGTCGGCACGGCGCAGCGTGCCCTGCACGACCGCCTCGCAGGTGTCGCGCACCGTGTCCTGGATCGGCACGGTCAGCACCGGGTGCGGGCTGGCCTCCAGGAAGACCCGGTGGCCGTCGGCGGCCAACGCCCGTACCGCGTCCTCCAGTCGGACCGTCTCACGGACGTTCCGGTACCAGTACTCGGCGTCCAGCGCCTCGGCGGGCAGCCGGCCGCCGGTGACCGTGGAGTAGAACGCGACCTCGTTCGGGGTCGCCGTCACGCCCTCGGCGGCGCGCAGCACCTCGTCGCGGATCTCCGCCACCTGCGGCGAGTGCGAGGCGTAGTCGATCGGCACCATCCGGGCGCGCACCCCGCGGGCCTTGCTCTCGGCCACCATCGCGTGCACGGTGTCCACCGGCCCGGACACGACCACGGCGTTCGGCCCGTTCACGGCGCCGATCGCGACCCGGTCCCGGTCGACCTCCTCGACCGGCATGGCCAGCAGGGCCATCGCCCCGCGTCCGGAGAGCCGGGCGACGATGGCCTTGCTGCGTTCGACCATCAGCCGCAGTGCGTCCGGCAGGGCGAGGATCCCCGCCGCGCAGGCCGCCGTGATCTCGCCCTGGGAGTGCCCCACCACGGCGGCGGGTGCGAGCCCGACCGAGCGCCACACCTCGGCCAGCGACACCTGGACCGCGAAGAGCGCGGGCTGCATCACGTCCATGCGTCCGAGCGCCGCCGCGTCGGCGAGCACCTCCCGCAGCGACCAGTCGACCCGGCCTTCCAGCAGCCGCGCGCACTCGTCCATCCGCGCGGCGAACACCGGTGAGGATTCCCACAGTTCGAGTCCCATCCCGGCCCACTGCGGTCCCTGGCCGGGAAAGACCCACACCACTCCGGGCGCGGGGACGGCCGTGCCCTCCACCACGTTCGGGGCGGCCTGGCCCGCCGCCAGCGCCCCGAGTCCGGCCAGCAGGTCGCCGCGGTCCGCGGCGACGACGACCCCGCGCCGCCCCAGGGCGGTCCGGGTGGTCGCCGTCGAGTACCCGAGGTCCGCCGGACGCAGGTCGGCGTCGGCCTCCACCCGTTCCATCAGGCGCCGTGCCTGGGCCCGGAGTGCCTGCTCGGTCGTGCCCGACACGGTCACCGGCACGGGCACCGGGTCGGTGGGTGCGGCGGTCTCCTCGGCGACCTGGTCGGGGCCCGGGGCGACCACCAGGTGACAGTTGGTACCGCCCAGGCCGAAGGAGCTGACGGCGGCCAGCCGCGGGCCCTCTGGCCAGGGCCCGGTGGCGGCGTTGACCCGGAGCTTCAGCTGCTCCATCGGGATCGCCGGGTTCGGCTCGGAGTAGTTCAGGCTCGCCGGGATCGTGCCGTGCCGCAACGACAGCGCGACCTTGATCAGCCCGATCACGCCGGCCGCGCCGTCCAGGTGCCCGATGTTGGTCTTCACCGAGCCGACGAGCAGCGGCTGCCCGTCGGCCCGCTCCCGGCCGAGGACCTCGCCGAGGGCCCGCGCCTCGACCGGGTCGCCCGCCCTCGTTCCGCTGCCGTGCAGTTCGACGTACCGAACCTGGGCCGGATCCACTCCGGCCCGGTCGTAGGCCTGGCGCAGCAGCTCCCGCTGCGCACCGCCGTCGGGGACGGTGAGGGCCTGGCCGCCGCCGTCGTTGTTCACCGCGCCGCCGAGCAGCACGCACTGCACCCGGTCGCCGTCGGCGATGGCGTCGCTCAG
Source organism: Saccharothrix sp. ST-888 (assembly GCF_000955975.1). GTDB lineage: Bacteria > Actinomycetota > Actinomycetes > Streptomycetales > Streptomycetaceae > Kitasatospora. Next base: position 992 of record NZ_JYJF01000219.1, on the reverse strand, counting down.
CCGCTTCAGAACCACCACGCCGCCGCCTTCGCCCCGCACCGTGCCGTTGGCGCGTGCGTCGAAGGCGTAGCAGCGGCCGTCCGGGGAGAGCGCACCCGACCGGGCGAAGGCGAGCGTGCTGTCCGGTACGAGGTTCAGGTGCACGCCGCCGGCCAGCGCCAGTGCGGCGGCGCCCGACAGCAGGCTCTCGCAGGCCATCTGCACGGCGACCAGGGAGGAGGCCTGCGCCGCGTCCACGGTGAGGCTGGGCCCGCGCAGACCGAGGTGGTAGGAGACCCGGTTCGCGATGATCCCCCGGCTCAGCCCCGCCAGCGAGTGGTGGGACACCGCGTCGGGGCCGTGCTGGTGGACCAGCGCCGCGTAGTCGTCACCGGTGACCCCGAGCAGGACCGCCGCCGACTCTCCGCGCAGGCTGTCCGGCACGACACCGGCGTGCTCCAGCGCCTCCCAGGCGAGTTCGAGCGCCAGCCGCTGTTGCGGGTCCATCGCCGCGGCCTCGCGCGGCGAGATGCCGAAGAACCCGGGGTCGAAGTCGGCGACCCCGTCGAGGAAGCCGCCCCTGCGGGGTACCGCCGGGTCGGCCGGGTCCGGCAGCCCGTCGAGGTCCCAGCGTCCGGCGGGCACGTCGGTGATCGCCTCCACGCCGTCCACCAGCAGCTGCCAGAAGGCGTCGAGGCTGTCGGCGCCCGGCACGCGGCAGGACATCCCGACGACGGCTACCGCGCGCTCGGTCGGATAGTTCATGGGCATGCCCTGTTCCCCTTCCGGTGGTTCCTGGCAGCGGTGCGGACCTGACTCGGTTTCCGCACGGTCAGGCTGGGATCAGCAGCGCGCGCAGCGCCTGCGGGTGGTCGGTGGCGAGGTAGCGGGCCAGCTCGCGGACGGTTTCGACCTCCAGCAGGAGGGTCCGGGGCAGCGGTCCGAAGGTCTTCTCCAGTTCCGCGATCACGCCGACCGCGATGACGGAGTCCATGCCGTACCGTTCCAACGCG
>NZ_JYJF01000218.1 GCF_000955975.1 Saccharothrix sp. ST-888 | reverse complement strand
ACCGAACCCGGCCGCCGCGAACCGGTCGTACAGCTCATCGACCGGCACGGCCTCCGCACCCACCGGCGGCCACTCCACCAGATCGAACGACTCCGCAGCGCCACCCTCGGCCAGCAGACCCGTCGCATGACGCGTCCACGGCTCGTCGTCCGCTGCGTCGGCACCCCGCGCGTGCAGGCTGACGGTACGCCGCCCCGCACCGTCGGCCGCCCCCAGGCGCAGTTGCAGCTGAGCCGGCGTCTTCTCCGGCAGCACCAGCGGCGCTTCGAGGGTGAGCTCCTCCAGCAGGCCGCAGCCGACCTGGTCACCGGCGGCGAGCGCCAGGTCCACGAAGGCCGTGCCCGGCAGCAGCACGCTGCCCGCCACCGCGTGGTCGGCCAGCCAGGGGTGCGCCGCCGTCGAGAGCAGGCCCGTGAACAGGTAGCCGTCACCGTCGGCCAGCGGCACGGCCGCTCCCAGCAGCGGGTGGCCGACCGCATTCAGGCCCGCCGAGGCGACATCGCCGACCGGGATGGCGCCCGCCTGCGGCCAGTAGCGCTCGCGCTGGAAGGCGTAGGTGGGCAGGTCGACCCGCCGGGCGCCGGTTCCGGCGTACGCGGCCTCCCAGTCCACCCGGACCCCGGCCACGTGCAGGCGGGCCAACGCCGCGCCTGCGGCCTCGGGCTCCGGGCGGTCACGGCGCAGCAGCGGCACGAACAGCGCAGCCTCGGCCACGCACTCCTGTCCCATCGCGGCGAGCGTCCCGTCCGGGCCCAGCTCCAGATACGCCCGGACACCCAGGCCCTCCAACGTCCGCACCGCGTCGTCGAAGCGGACGGCCTCGCGGACGTGCCGCACCCAGTACTCGGGAGTGACCAGCTCGTCGGTGACCTTACCGGTGAGAGTGGAGACGATCGGGATCCGGGGAGCGTCGTAGGTCAGCCCCTCGGCCACCGCCCGGAACTCCGCCAGCATCGGCTCCATCAGCGGCGAGTGGAACGCGTGGCTGACCATGAGCCGCTTGGTCTTCCGGCCCTGGGCCTCCCAGTCCGCGGCCAGTTCCAGGACCGAGCGCTCGTCACCCGAGACCACCAGCGAGTCGGGACCGTTGACGGCGGCGATGCCCAGTTCGTCCTCGCGGCCGAGCAGGAGGGGCAGCACCTCGCCCTCACTCGCCTGGAGCGCCACCATCGCGCCGCCTGCGGGCAGTTGCTCCATCAGCCGGCCCCGGGCGGCCACCAGCGCGGCCGCATCCCGGAGCGAGAGCACACCCGCGACGTGGGCGGCGGCCAGCTCACCGATCGAGTGCCCGGCCAGGAAGTCCGGCCGGACGCCCCACGACTCGGCGAGCCGGAACAGCGCCACCTCGATCGCGAACAGCGCAGGCTGGGTGTAGCCGGTGCGGTCGAGCAGGCCGTCCTGCCCCGCGAAGACCACCTCGCGCAGCGAACGCTCCAGCTCCCGGTCCAGCTTTGCACACACCGCGTCGAAGGCCTCGGCGAACACCGGATACGCCTCGTACAACTCCGCTCCCATGGCGGGGCGTTGGCTGCCCTGCCCGGCGAAGAGGAAGGCCGACTTGACCCCGGTTCCGGCCGCGCTGCCGACGGCGGCGTTCGCCGGGGCCGCACCGGCGGCCAAGGCGTCCAGTCCGGTCAGCAGTTCGTCGCGGTCCCGCCCCACCAGCGCGGCTCGGTGCTCGAAGAGCGCGCGGGCCGTGGCCAGCGAGTAGGCGAGGTCGGGGATCGCCAACTCGCTGCGGGCGGCGAGGTGTTCACGCAGTCGCCGGGCCTGGTCCCGCAGTGCGGCGGCGGTCCTGCCCGACAGCAGCAGCGGCAGCTCCCGGTGCGACGGATCCGCCGGGCGCGGGTCCACGGCGGCGGCCGGCGCCTGTTCGATGATGGTGTGGGCGTTGGTGCCGCTGATACCGAAGGACGACACACCGGCCCGGCGCGGCTCGCCGGTCTCCGGCCAGAGCTGCGCCTCGGCCAGCAGCGAGACCGCGCCGACCGTCCAGTCCACGTGCGAGGACGGCTCGCCGACGTGCAGGGTCTGCGGCAGGACGCCGTGCTGCATCGCCATGACCATCTTGATCACACCGGCGACACCGGCGGCGGCCTGGGTGTGGCCCAGGTTGGACTTCACCGAACCGAGCCAGAGCGGCCGGTCCTCGGAGTGCTCCTGGCCGTACGTCGCCAGCAGCGCCTGTGCCTCGATCGGGTCACCCAGCCGGGTGCCCGTGCCGTGCGCCTCCACCGCATCGACCTGCGCGGCGGACAGACCGGCCGAGGCCAGCGCCTGCTGGATCACCCGCTGCTGGGACGGACCGTTCGGCGCGGTCAGGCCGTTGCTGGCGCCGTCCTGGTTGATCGCGGAGCCGCGCACGATCCCGAGTACGGGGTGGCCGTTGCGCCGCGCGTCCGAGAGCCGCTCCACCAGCAGCATGCCGACGCCCTCGCCCCAGCCGGTGCCGTCCGCGTCGTCCGAGAACGCCTTGCAGCGGCCGTCGGCCGACAGGCCGCGCTGGCGGCTGAAGTCCACGAAGGTGCCCGGGGTCGCCATCACGGTGACGCCACCGGCCAGGGCGAGCGAGCACTCACCGGAGCGCAGCGCCTGGATCGCCCAGTGCAGCGCGACCAGCGAGGAGGAGCACGCCGTGTCGACCGTGACGGCCGGGCCCTCGAGACCGAAGGTGTAGGACAGTCGGCCCGACGCGATGCTGCCGGCGCCGCCGCTGCCCAGATAGCCCTCGGCGCCGCTGGGGACGTCCTGCAGACGGGTCGCGTAGTCGTGGTACATCACGCCCACGAACACGCCGGTCCGGCTGCCGCGCACGGTGGCCGGGTCGATCCCCGCCCGCTCGAACGCCTCCCAGGACGTCTCCAGCAGCAGGCGCTGCTGCGGATCGGTGGCCAGCGCCTCACGCGGGCTGATACCGAAGAACGTCGGGTCGAACTCGGCGGCGTCGTGCAGGAATCCGCCATGGCGGGTGTACGAGGTGCCCGGGTGTTCCGGGTCCGGGTGGTAGAGGTTCTCGACGTCCCAGCCACGGTCCTCGGGGAACCCGGAGACCGCGTCACGTCCGGCGGAGACCAGCCGCCACAGGTCCTCAGGGGTCTGCACACCGCCCGGGAACCGGCAGCTCATCGCGACGATGGCGATCGGATCGCCGTCCACGGACGTGCCTGCGGCGACGGCCGGCCGGCTCGACTCCCGACCGCCGACCAGCTCGGTGCGCAGGTGCAGGGCGAGCGCCTGCGGGTTGGGGTGGTCGAACACCAGCGTGGCGGGCAGCCGCAGCCCGGTCACCGTGTTGAGGCCGTTGCGGAGTTCGAGCGCGCTGAGGGAGTCGAAGCCCAGGTCCCGGAAGGCACGGGTGGGATCGACCGCCTCGGGACCGCTGTGGCCCAGCACGGCAGCCGCCTGACTGCGGACCAGTTCCAGCAGTTCCTGTTCCTGCTCGGCCGACGACAGCTCGGCGAGCCTCAGCCCGAGAGCGGACCGGTCGGGGCCGGCTGCGGCGGCCGCAGCGGCGGCCCGCCGGGCAGGGAGCCTGATCAGACCGCGCAGCAGCGGTGGCAGCTCACCCGTTCGGCTCGCCTGGGCCCGCAGAACGGCCAGGTCGAGGCGGATCGGCACCAGTACGGCTTCGTCCGAGCCCAGGGAGGTGTCGAACAGCCGCAGGCCGTCCTCGGCGGTCAGCTTGGCGACACCGCCGCGCGCCATCCGCTGGACGTCGATCTCGTCCAACTCGGCTGCCATGCCGCCGTCCTCGGCCCACAGGCCCCAGGCGAGGGAGGTCGCGGGAAGTCCGGCGGCGCGGCGCTGGGTGGCGAGGGCGTCCAGGAAGCTGTTCGCCGCAGCGTAGTTGCCCTGGCCGGCCGCGCCGAACAGACCGGCGGCGGAGGAGAACAGCACGAACGCCGAAA
>NZ_JYJF01000217.1 GCF_000955975.1 Saccharothrix sp. ST-888 | reverse complement strand
GTCCCGCGGTGCTCGCCAGGGTCGGGCCGTCGGTCATGACCGTGGCCGTGATGACCGACAGGGTGACACCGTTGACCAGGAAGAACAGCGCCAGCAGCAGCCGGGTGAGGGTGAGCCAGCGGGTCTGGACGGTGCTCTCGGCCAGCGCCGCGACCGGCTTCGTCCTGGCCGCCTTCCGGCCGGCGAACAGGGTCGCGCCGAGGGCTGCCGCGATCGCCGCGAACGCGCCGACCGTGATCGGGATCCAGCCCTCGTGGAAGGTGATCGCCTTCGACACCACGCCGTTGCCGGTCAGCTGGTCGAACAGCAGCTTGCCGACGACGTACCCGGGTGCGATCGCCAGGGCGGTGGCCAGCACCGACAGCACCGCGGTCTCACCGAGGATCATCCGGCGCACCTGCCGGGAGGTGGTGCCGATCGCCCGCAGCAGCGCCATCTCGTGCGCCCGCTGCTGCAACGACAGCCCCAGCGTCGAGGCGACGCCGAACATCACGATCAGGACCGCCCAGCTGCCGAAGATCGCCGCCAGGATGGTCACCGTGCGCTGGCTGGAGAGGGTCCCCGGCAGGTCCGCGAGGCCGCGTCGCTCACCGGTGAGCACCATGGCCTTGCCGCTCACCGCCGACTCCACGGAACGGCCGAGCTCGGACACGTCCACGCCCGGTGTCGGCAGGACGCCGACGGAGTCGAACCGGCCGCCGGAGCCTGCCAGTTGCTGCGCCTCGGTGTCGGAGAAGAACATCGCGGGCTGCGTCGTGCGGTCGGCGTCCTGCCGGGCGATGCCCGCCACCGTGAACTTCCGGGTGGCACCGTGCACCGCCAGGTCGACACTGGAGCCGACCGAGGCGCCCGAGTCGGCCGCCAGCACCGAGTCGAGGACCACCTGGCCGCTGCCCGTCGGGGCCGCGCCCTGGGTCAGGGTGTAGGGCGTCAGCCCCGCGCTGGTCCAGTTGTGGCCGGCCGAGCCGGTGGCGACCGGCTTGCCGCCGGTCAGCACGGTCGCCGGGAAGGACAGGTCGGTGATCGCCCGGGCCACGCCGGGAACCGCCTTGACGGCGTCGACCACGCCGGAGTCGATCCGGTTGCGCTCGGTCAGTGCCGTGGAGTCGTAGGTCTGCTGACCGGTCACCACGATCGGTACCCCGGCGAGCCGCTGCGGCGGGGCCGCCATCCGGACGCCGGTCTCCATGAGTCCGCCGCAGGCCATCACGATCGCGGCGCCGAGGAACATCGCGACGAAGGTGGCGATGAAGCCGATCTTACGGAACTTCAGGGTGCGGAACGCGAGCATCCACATCAGCGTCCACCCCCCGCCAGCGCGGAGGAGGACTCGTGGTTCTCGTCGTCCCAGGCGCCGAGCCTGGTCATCCGTGCCGCGACCGCCTCGGCGGTCGGCTGGCGCAGCTCGCCGACGAACCGGCCGTCCGCGAGGAAGACCACGCGGTCGGCGTACGAGGCGGCCACCGGGTCGTGGGTGACCATGACGAGGGTCTGGCCGCTGGCGGTCACCGACTCGCGTAGCAGGCCGAGCACCGCTGCCGCGGTCCGGGTGTCCAGTGCGCCGGTCGGCTCGTCCGCGAAGACCACGGCGGGCCGGGTCACCAGGGCGCGGGCGATCGCCACCCGCTGCTGCTGGCCGCCGGAGAGCTGACCGGGCAGGTGGTTCAGCCGGTCGGCCAGGCCGACCCGGTTGACCACCATCAGAATCTGGTTCTTGTTCGGACGCTTGCCGGCCAACTGGAGCGGCAGCACGATGTTCTGCATCACCGTCAGCGCCGGCAGCAGGTTGAACGACTGGAAGATGAAGCCGATCCGGTCGCGGCGCAGCTTGGTCAGCCGCACCTCGTCCAGGTCAGCGAGGTTGGTGTCACCGACCAGGACCGCGCCCGAGGTGGGCTGGACCAGACCGGCTGCGCAGTGCAGGAACGTGCTCTTGCCGGATCCCGATGGGCCCATCACGGCCGTGAAGGTGCCGGTCTCGAAGGTCATGCTCAGTCTCTTGAGCGCGGCCACCTCGTTGTCGCCCTTGCCGTAGATCTTCTCGACCGCTTCCAGCCGCACGGCCACTGTCTGCTGACCGCTTTCCTGAGTGTGCACTGGAACTCCCCACCGGATGGTCACGCACCTCGCGCGAACTGATATCCACGGTAGAAGCGGCGGCAGTTCGGCACATTGGCATTGGTTGGCGTATCCGAGGTAGAGGTTTCTCTACCATCGGCGTCGTTGCACGGGTATGCGAAGGGGCGCGGAGCCGCTGCGTCGAGCAGGGCCCCGCGCCCCGGGTGAACGGGTCAGCCTCCGAGGGTGGACAGCCAGCCGTCGATCGCCTCGGCGGCGGCCGGCGCCGACTCCTCCAGGATGGTGAAGTGGGTGCCGGGTACCTCGCGCAGCACGTGCTCGCCGGACCACGAGGCGCGCCAGTCCTCCGTACCGGGTCCTTCGGCGAAGGACTCGGCCGGGCGGAGGAACAGCACCGGGGCCGACAGGGTGCCGGGCAGGCAGTCCACGATCAGGTCGCTGTAGCGGCTCATCGCGGCGAGCCTGGCGGCGCTGAACCGGCCGAACGAGGACTCGCGGTCCAGCATGCCCCGGAACATCTGGGGCCAGAGCTCGTCCTGGCCCTCCGCGTTGGGCAGGTAGGTGTCCATCAGCACCACGCCGTCGGCCGGGGTGCCCGCCTTCTCCAGCGCCTCCGCGGTCGCGTGCGCGAACTGGCCGCCGGAGGAGTAGCCGACCAGGACGAAGGGCTCCCCCGCCGCCGCGGCCCGCACGCCCTCGGTGAAGAACTCGACCGCGGCGTCCACCGACAGCGGCAGCGCCTCACCCGGGCCGAAGCCCGGCACGGGTGGCACGAGCACCTCCCGGCGGCCGCGGAAGTGCGAGGCGAGGCGCGCGTACTGGTGGGCTCCGCCGAGTGCCATCGGGGAGGGGAAGCAGATCAGCTTGGGCCCCTGGTCGCCCTGGGCGAGGCGCACCGGCTCGGCCGGCCGGCCCGCCTGTCCCGCCGAGGAGAACGAGGGGAGGATCTCGGCGACCGCGCTGAGCAGGCTCATCCCCTTCATCATCCGGCCGTCGGCGGCCGCCCTGCGCAGCAGGCCGCTGACCGACTCCAGGTCCTCGGCCCCCTCCGCGGCCGGCCGGGCGCCGCCGTGGCGCAGCTCGGTGCGGAGATGGCCGGCCAGTTCGGCCGGGGTGCGGTGGTCGAAGACGACTCCGGCCGACAGGGCCAGCCCGGTTGCCGAAGCCAGCGCGGTACGCAGTTCCGTCCCGGAGACCGAGTCCATCCCGGCCTCCAGGAAGCCGAGGTCCGGCTCGATCCGGTCCGGCCCGGGGTGGCCGAGGATGGCGGCCGTCTGCGCGCGCACCAGGTCGAGCAGCAGGTGCTGCTGCTCGGCCTCGGACGCGCCGGCCAGCCGCTCGCGCAGCGGCTCCCGCTCCTCGGCGGCGGGCTGGTCGGGTGCGGTGAGCGCGCCGACGGTCAGGGCGACGTCCGCCGCGAGCCAGTACCGCTGGTGCTGGAAGGCGTAGGTCGGCAGCGGGGCCTGCCCGGTGCCGGGGAACACCGCCTGCCAGTCCGGGGACATACCGTCCACGTAGAGCCGCGCCAGTCCCGACAGCAGGGCCGCCGTCTCCGAGCCGCGCCGGCGGCCCAGTGCGACGAAGGCCGTGTCGGGTGCGTCGGCGTTCTCCCGGGCCATCCCGGTCAGGACGGCGTCCGGGCCCAGCTCCACGAACCGGCCGGCCCCGGCCTCGGCCAGCGCGCGCACCCCGGCGTCGAACCGGACCGGCTCGCGGACGTGGCGGACCCAGTAGCCGGGGTCGCGCAGCAGCTCCGGGTCCGCCAACTCACCGGTGAGGTTGGACACCAGGGGGATCACCGGCTCGTGGTAGGTCATGCTCTCGGCGACCGCGCGGAACTCCGCGAGCATCGGCTCCATCAACGGCGAGTGGAAGGCATGACTGACCGCCAACCGCTTGGTCTTCTC
>NZ_JYJF01000216.1 GCF_000955975.1 Saccharothrix sp. ST-888 | reverse complement strand
TGCTGCTGGCGCTGTTCTTCCTGGTCAACGGTGTCACCCTGTCGGTCATCACGGCCACGGTCATGACCGACGGCCCGACCCTGGCGAGCACCGCGGGACCGGCCTCCGTGCTCTTCGCGATCGGCCTCGCGCTGCTGGCGCCCGGCATCACCAAGGGCATCGTGGTGGCGCTGAGTTGGCCGGTGCGGCTGCTGACCGGCCTGTCCGGGTACATGGCGATCCGCAACGCCACCACGAACAACGTCCGGATGGCGGGCGCGGTCGCACCCATCGTGCTGCTGATCGGCATCGCCACCGGCACGCTGTACATGCAGTCCACGGAGGACCACGTCTCCGCGAAGAGCTACTCCAGCAACGTGCTCGCCGACTACGTGCTCGACTCCTCGACCGGCGGCTTCGGCCCGAACGTGGTCGGTACGGTCCGCGCCGTCCCCGGCGTGGCCGGCGCCTCGGAACTGGTCACCTCGACGGGCTTCGTGGACACCTCCGGCGGAAGCACCGACATGGACCTGCGCGGCGTGTCCGCCGACGGGGCCGGGCAGACCATCGCGCTCGACTCGCTCACCGGCTCGATCAGCGAACTGCGGGGCGACGCGGTGGCCCTGTCGGACAAGCAGGCGGAGAAGTTCGGCGTCGGGATCGGGGACTCGCTGAAGATCCACTTCGGCGACGGTGCCGCAGCCGCCCCGAAGGTCGTCGCCCTCTACGCCGACAACCCCAAGCAGGAGTACCTGCTGCTGCCCTCCACCGTGCTGGCCGCACACACCACCGCCGGCCTGCCGAAGCAGATCCTGGTCCGCGCCGAGGCCGGCACCGACTCCGGCCAACTCCAGGCCCACCTGGACACGGTGGCGACCTCGGTGCCCGGCACCAGGATCGCCGACCGTTCCACGCTGACCAGCGAGAACTCCCAGATCCAGCAGATCCTGGTCTCGTCGAACTACACCATCGTCGCCATGATCGTCGGATACGCGGCGATCACCGTGATCAACACCCTGGTGGCGGTGACCCGCAAGCGGCGCAGCGAGTTCGGCCTCCAGCGGCTGACCGGTGCCACCCGGGCGCAGGTGATCGGGATGCTGAGCGTCGAGGGCGCCCTGGTCGCGGTCATCGCGACCGTCCTCGGCACCATCGCCGCGGCGACCACCATCGTCCCGTACAGCCTGGTCAAGGCGGACTCGCCGCTGCCGTCGGGCTCGATCGGCATCTACCTGGCGATCATCGGCGGCGCTCTCGCACTGATCTTCGGCGCGACCCTGTTCCCCTCCTGGAGGGGGATGCGGACGCCGCCGATCGAAACGGCCAGGACCCCCGCCTGACCGTGAACCCGGGGCCGCTTCTCCGTCACCCGACGGGGGAGCGGCCCCGTGGTGCGACCGGCGACACGTGGTTCCGATCCGGCCGACCACCAGTCAACTCGTCACGGATCATTGAGTTTTAGTAGCGTGGCGATCACCGGGAAAACCCGCTAGCCTCATCCGTGCGGTACGTCGAGGTACGTACCCGTAGGATGCGGGGCTCGCGGGATCGCTGCTGTCACGGATGGACGATCGCTCTGGTGTGCTTCGACTACCGCATAGCCGTACGGCTCGGCTCTTCCGCCTTACCCGACTCTTCCCGCTTACTCGGCTTACCCGACCTTTCCGGCTTGCGCGCGGACCCGGACGAGACCCGGTGAGCATCGGAGCCCTGCTCCGCGAGGTGCCCGCCCGTTTCCGCCGGGCCTGCGGAGACCTGGTGGTCGGCGTGATGATCGCACTCGGAGCCATGGCGTCCCTGTGCCTGTTCCTGGTCACCGCCTATTTCGTGATCCTCTTCGTCATCGGCATCGGCGCGGTCATGCTGCCGATCGTCACCAAGGCGGTCCGCTGGCTGTGCAACGCCAGCCGTCGCACCGCCGGACGGTCGGGTGTCCAGGTCGCGGTCCCGTACCGGCCGGAGCCCAAGGAGTTCGAAAAGGACATCGTCGGGTGGATCCGCCGCTGCAAGTGGATTCTGACCGACCCCGCCAGCTGGCGGGACCTGCTGTGGCTGCTGCTCAATTCGGCGGTCGGCATGATCGGCTTCCTGCCCGCCGCGGTCCTCTACTACGTCCTCGAAGGGCTCGCCCTGGCCGGCGGCCTCTGGCGGCCCGTACTCCACGCCCGCGGCAGCGGCCGGGAGTACTTCTTCGTCCCGGTCCAGGGCTCGGCGAGCGCCCTGCTGGCGGCGGTCGCCGCCGTGGCCCTGTTCTTCGCCTGGATGTGGGTCAGCCCGCCGATCCTCAAGGCGCACGCGTACTTCACCCGCTTCCTGCTCGGCCCGACCGAACGGGCCGTACTCGCCACCCGGGTCCGGCACCTGGCCGAGACCAGGTCCGGCGCACTGGACGCGGCGGCCGCCGAACTGCGCCGCATCGAGCGCGACCTGCACGACGGCGCCCAGGCCAGGCTGGTCAGCCTCGGCATGACCCTCGGGGCCGTCGAGCGGCACCTCGACAGCAACTCGGACGAGGCGCGCAGACTGCTGCTCGACGCCCGCGCGTCCTCCGTGTCCGCCCTGCGGGAACTGCGCGACCTGGTCCGCGGCATCCACCCCCCGGTCCTCGCCGAACGCGGCCTCGCCGACGCGCTGCGAGCCCTGGGGCTCGCCAGCCCGCTCCAGGTCGAGGTGACGGTGGACATCCCCGGCCAGCCGGCCCCGCCGCTCGAGTCCGCCATGTACTTCTCCGTGTCGGAGCTGCTGACCAATGCACTCAAGTACTCCGGTGCGGACCACGTCGAGGTCACCGCCTGGCACGAGGACGGCGTGCTGCACGCCCGGGTCGCCGACGACGGCCGCGGCGGCGCCGACGCCACCAAGGGCACCGGGCTGCACGGCATCCGCCGCCGACTGGCCACCTTCGACGGAACCCTGGACATCAGCAGCCCCCCGGGCGGTCCGACCGTAATAAAGATGGAGATACCGTGCGTGTTGTCCTCGCCGAAGACCTCTTCCTCCTGAGGCAGGGGCTGATCCAGCTCCTTGACGCATACGGGTTCGAGACCGTGGCCGCCGTGGACAACGGTCCGGACCTGCTCGAAGCCGCCGCCAGGCACCGTCCCGACATCCTGATCGTCGACGTCCGGCTACCGCCGACCTTCACCACCGAAGGCCTGAAGGCGGCACTCCAGGCCAGGCGCGAGATCCCCAGGCTGCCGATCCTCGTCCTCTCCCAGCACGTCGAGCAGATGTACGCACGGGAGCTCCTCGCCGACGGCACCGGCGGCATCGGCTACCTGCTCAAGGACAGCGTCTTCGACAACGAGCAGTTCATCGACGCGATCCGCCGAGTGGCCGCCGGCGGTACCGCCATGGACCCCGCCGTGGTCTCGCAGCTGATGGTGAGCCACGCCCGCGACGAACCGCTCGGCGCACTGACGGCACGTGAGCGGGGCGTGCTGGAGCTCATGGCCGAGGGCTGCTCCAACACCGCCATCGCCCAGCGCCTCTTCATCACCGAAGGCGCGGCGGCCAAACACATCTCCAACATCTTCGTCAAGCTCATGCTGCCCCCGGACAGCGACAGCAACCGGCGGGTCCTCGCGGTCCTCGCCTACCTCAATGCCTGATGCCCCCGACAGCGCGAGCCCGGCCGGACCAGCCCGAGTTTGCCCCCGGTCCCCGATAGGGGTAGTGTTCTCTAGTCGCTCGGCAGGGAGCACCGGACACGCATCGGCGCGGACGGTCCCGGGGCGGCCAATCCTCTGAAACACCACTTCTTCTGTTCGAGCTGAGTCGTGCTCCGGCATGTCTCGGTTGGAATTGTTGTGTGCTTTTCTGGATTGTGGCCGGGTTCGCTTCTCGGAGCGGGGATCGGCTAAGGTTTGGGGCGTCGGACGGGCCGTCAGGTCGGTTCGGCAAAGGCTTTTCCGAGAGCCGGGAAGCGTGAAAGACGGCCAGAGCGATCTGATAGAGTCTGGAGCGCCGAAAGGCCGAAGGAAAGCGGATCGGGTGAGTGAAACTCCGGAAAACGGAGCGGAAAGCATCTGATAAGCTGGAAAC
>NZ_JYJF01000215.1 GCF_000955975.1 Saccharothrix sp. ST-888 | reverse complement strand
GGAGGTCGGCCAGCAGGCCGCGGGCGGTGTAACTGAGCCGACGGTCCTGCAACAGGCCGTTGGGCAGCACGGTGAAGTGACGTGCGTGTTCGGTACGATGGACGCGCATCGGGAGTTCCTGCTCCTGGTGCCGGGCCCCGGGGTGTTGGTAGCACCGCCGGGGTCGACTATGTTCTGCTGGGACTACGGAACGTAGCACAAGTTCACTCCCCGGCACCGGAGTTGCAGCCGAGCGGCGTTGATCACTGTGCTCGCCTGGCCGGACATACCAATGACCGCAAGCCTGTGGCCCGGGGCCGTCACGGGCGGGCTTCGGTGGAGGGTGCCCGCTCACTCGAGACCGAGGCGGTCGACCACCACCGGCAGCGCGACGACCACGACGCGATCATCAAGTGCCTGGCCTGCCGTCCGTCAGGAAGCCGCCTCCCGAGCAGCGCCGCCCGGCCCGCGTGCACTGAATGTGTACCGGGACGACGCAGGCCCCTCGGCTCGGAGCAGCGGAAGGGCCTGTGACCTGCGATTTCTCTGTGCCCCAGGCAGGATTCGAACCTGCGACACCGGCTTTAGGAGAGCCGTGCTCTATCCCCTGAGCTACTGAGGCGGGAGTTGTCCGGCCGTAGGTGATGGCCGCCCAACCTCCGACAGGGTACCGGATCAGACCCGTGGAGATCTCCTCTGTTGGTGGACGGGCGAGGAGTGGTGTGTACGCTGAGGCACCGATGGAGCCGGTTCGGGGGGATCTATGACCATCAGAAGCGGGCTGACGGCGGCCCAGTTGATCGATCTGCTGGGTGACCCCGGGAGTTTCGAGTGCCGGGACACCCCGGTTACGGCGGTGCCCGCCGACGAGGGGTACGCGGCTTCGCTGGCCCGCGCCCGGGCCCGGACCGGGCTGGACGAGGCGGTCACCACCGGGCGGGCTCTGGTGGACGGGCGGCCGGTGGCACTGGTGGTGTCGGAGTTCGGGTTCCTGGGCGGCTCGATCGGGGTCGCCACGGCGGAGCGGATCACACGGGCGGTGGAACGTGCCACGGCCGAGCGGCTGCCGCTGCTCGCCCTGCCCGTCTCGGGCGGTACGCGAATGCAGGAGGGGTCGGCCGCCTTCCTCTGCATGGTCCGGATCACCGCCGCCGTCCAGGCCCACCAGGCCGCCGGACTGCCGTACTTGACCTATCTGCGCAGCCCCACCATGGGCGGGGTGTTCGCCTCCTGGGGCACGCTCGGGCAACCGGTGCTGGCCGAACCCGGGGCGCGGCTGGGCTTCCTCGGCCCCCGGGTGTACGAGGAGCTGCGCGGGGTCGGGCTGCCGGAGGAGGTGCAGCGGGCCGAGACGCTGGCCGCCCGCGGGCTGGTCGACGCCGTGCTGCCGCCCGCGGAACTGCCCGCCTTCGTCGGACGGCTGCTGTCCCTGCTGGAGCGCCGTACACCAGAGGCCGCCGGGCCAGAAGCAGCCGACCCCGAGGCAGCCGGGCCGGCGGCGCCCAGACCGGAGAGCACGGCCGGGCCGGACGCCTGGGAGTCGGTGCAGCTGACCCGGCGGCCCGGCCGGCCCGGGGTCAGCGAGCTGCTCGCACGGGCTGCCGGGGGCGTGCTGCCGCTGACCGCGCCCACCCTGGCGGACCGGACGGAGGGCGCGCTGGTGCGCGGGCTGGCCGAGTTCGGTGGCCGGCCGGCCGTGGTGGTCGGCCAGCAGCGCGCCAGGCCCGGCACCGAACGTCCGTTCACCGCCGCCGACCTGCGGTGTGTCCAGCGCACGGCCCGGCTCGCCGAACAGCTCCGGCTGCCCCTGGTCACGGTGGTGGACACGGCCGGGGCCGAGCTCTCCACCCAGGCCGAACTGGACGGCGTGGCCTTGGAGATCGCCCACTGCCTGCACACACTGATCGCCCTGCGCACCCCCGTCCTGGCGGTACTGCTCGGCCAGGGTTCCGGCGGCGGTGCGCTGGCACTGCTCCCCGCCGACCGGGTGCTGGCCGCCGAGCACGCCTGGCTGGCGCCGCTGCCGCCCGAGGGCGCCTCGGCGATCGTCCACCGGGACGGCGCGCACGCGGCGGAGCTGGCGCGGGCGCAGGGCATCGGCGCACACGACCTTGCGGCAGTCGGACTGGTGGACGAGGTGCTGCCCGAACTGCCCGACGCCGCAGTGGAGTCGGATGCGTTCTGCGACCGGGCCGGCCGGGCGATCGGCCGCGCCCTGGCCGAACTGGCCGCCCAGCCGGAGGCCGTCCGGACCGCCGCCCGCGCCGTCCGCAACCGCCGCCTGGGCGATCCCACCACCCGCCGCTGAGGCGATCGGACGGGTCGGTGCACCCGCCCGACTCCCGTATCCTGTCGAAGCCCATTCGGAAACTGACTGTGCGTCAGTCGAGTCGATCGCCTGAACTGCCCATGAGCACCGAACCTTTGAGCTCCCTGCCGCGCGCCCTGCGCAGCGTCTGGTGCTGGCCCGCCCTGGTGACCCTGCTGGTCGGCCTCTACCGGATCGGCACACCGGAACTGTGGCGCGACGAGATCTCCAGCTGGAGTGCGGCGACCCGGTCCCTGCCACAACTGTTCGCCATACTCGGGAACGTCGACGCCAGCAACGGCGCCTACTACCTGCTGCTGCACGCCTGGACCGAGGTCTTCGGCGACTCGGTGCTCAGCCTGCGGCTGCCGTCCGCACTGGCGATGGCGGCGGCCGCCGGGTTCACCGCCCTGGCCGCCCTGCGCTGGTTCGGCAGCCGGGTGGCCGCGGTGGCGGCGGGACTGCTGCTGGCGGCCCTCCCGAACGTGTCGGCGTACGCCCAGGAGGCCCGCTCGTACGCGTTCGTCACCTGCGCCGTGGCGGCGGCCACCTGGTGCCTGCTGCGGGCCCTGGAACGGCCCGGCCCGGCGCGCTGGGCCTGGTACGGGCTGTGTACGGCGCTGGCCGGGGTGCTCCACCTGGTCTCGCTGAGCAGTCTGGCCGGGCAGTGCGTGGTGGTGGCCCTGTACCTCAGGTCGGCGCCGGACCGGCGGGTACTGCGGCAGTTCCCGGTGGCCGTGGTGGTGGCCCTGCTGCCGGCCCTGCCCGTGATGCTGCTGGGGCGGCGCCAGTCGGGCCGCCAGCTGGACTGGATCACCGTCGCGACCCGGTACCGGCTGCGGATGTTCTGGCCCGAGTTCCTCGGCTCCTTCGGGGTGATGTACGCGTTCCTGGCACTGGCGGTGGCCGCCCTGCTGTGGCGCGGCCACCGGACGGCTGCGGTCCAGGCGGCGGCGCTGGCCGTGCTGCCGGTGCTCGGGGTCTGGCTGGTCTCGCAGGGCCGGACCTCGTACTTCGTCGACCGCTATCTGCTCTTCACCCTGCCCGCCTGGGCCGTCCTCGCGGGCGGCGGCGTCGGCGCGATCCACCATGCCCTGGGACCCCTGCACGGCCGGGCGACGCCCTCCCGGCTCTCCCGGCTCTCCCGCCTCTCCCGGGCGCGCGGGACCGGGTGGACGGGCGGGGCGCCCCGGACGGTCGCCGCCGGGCTGGCGCTCGCCGTGGTGGCCGTCCCCGGGCTGCTCGGGGTGCCGCAGCAGCGCGCGGTGCGGTACGTGACGGCACGCACCCAGACCGACTACCAGGGCGCGGCCAGGCTGGTGGCGTCCGGATACCGGGACGGCGACGGGATCGTGACGGTGGCCGGGAAGAAGGCCTGGATGATGGTGGGCCCCGGCGTGACCTACCACCTCCCGGAGGCCGTCCGCCCGAGACCGCTGCTGATCGCGCGGACGGCGGTGCGGGCGGACGACCTGTTCCCGGTGGAGTGCCCGGTTCCGGTCTCCTGCATCGGTGACGTGAGCCGTACCTGGGTCGTTACCATCGGCACTGGCGACGACCCGTACCAGGCGCTGCCGGCCGGCCAGGCCGGTGCCCTGCGAGCGGCGTTCACCCCGAGCGAGGTCCGGCATGTACGCGGGCTGACGGTGTCGCTGCTGGTGCGCGCAAGAAGGCAGGCGTAACGGCCCGCTGCCTGCCCCCGCTGCTTCGAAAGGCACAGACGTGACTGCCCCTGAGGAGAGCACCTTCGCCGATCTCGGCCCGGTGCTGGTGATCATCCCGACCTACAACGAGGTCGAG
>NZ_JYJF01000214.1 GCF_000955975.1 Saccharothrix sp. ST-888 | reverse complement strand
GATGCCCATCACCGCCTGCGCGGTGACCGACTTGCCCGAGCCGGACTCCCCCAGCACCGCCAGCGTCTCCCCCGCCCGCACGCTGTAACTGACCCCGTTCACCGCCTTGGCCACACCGTCCCGGGTACGGAACTCCACCTGGAGATCCCGCACTTGCAGCAGTGGCGCGTCCTGCTCGCCGGACCGCGCGCCCCGGGGTTCGCTCTGCCGGCTGCTCACGCTGGTAGTCATCGTTCGCCCTCCTCAACGCAGCTTGGGGTCGAGAGCGTCGCGGACCGCGTCGCCGAGCATGATGAACGCCAGCACGGTGATGCTGAGCGCCCCGGCGGGGTAGAGCAGCATGTGCGGGGCGTTCCGGAAGGAGTCCGAGGCCGAGGAGATGTCGATGCCCCAGGAGACGGTCGGCGGCTTGAGCCCCACGCCGAGGAAGCTCAGGGTGGCCTCCAGGGCGATGTAGGTGCCGAGCGCGATGGTGGCCACCACGATGATCGGGGCCACGGCGTTGGGCAGGATGTGCCGCAGCATCATCCGTCCGCTGCCGGCGCCGAGCGCCTCGGCGGCGGTGACGTAGTCCTGCTGCTTGACGGTGATCACCGAGCCCCGGGAGATCCGGGCGATCTGCGGCCAGCCGAGCACCACGATGAAGGCCACCACGATCCAGATCGACTGGCTGGGCACCACCGAGAGGAAGACCAGGCCGCCGAGCAGGATCGGGATGCCGAAGAAGACGTCGGCGAGCCGTGAGACCACCGAGTCGAACCAGCCGCCGAAGAACCCGGCCAGCCCACCCATCAGCGTGCCGAGCAGGGCCGCCCCGGCGGTGGCGCAGACGCCGACGGTGATCGAGGCACGGGCGCCGTACACGGTCCTGGCGTAGACGTCGCAGCCCTGGTTGTCGAAGCCGAAGGGGTGCCCGGAGGAGGCGCTCTGCTGGGACCGGGACAGGTCGCACTTGAGCGGGTCGGTCGAGGTCAGCAGGCCGGGCCAGATCGCCATCACGACCAGGAAGAGGATCAGCAGCCCGGAGATGATGAAGATCGGATTGCGGCGCAGGTCCCGCCAGGCGTCCTGCCAGAGGCTGCGGGCCTCGACCCGTTCGTCGGCGCCGGGGACCGCGGGCCGGTCCAGGAGCCGTTCGTTCTTCAGGACCGACTGCGCCGCCATGGTGCCGAGGTCGAAGGTCCGGTTCTCGACCGCGCTCTGGATCTCCAGCTCCTCGGTACCGGCCTCGGCCAGCGGGTCGGCCTCGTTGTACCTCTCCTGGTCAGGCATAACGGATCCTCGGGTCCAGGACCGCGTAGAGCAGGTCGACGAGCAGGTTGGCCGCCAGATAGATGATCACCAGGATGGTCACGAAGCCGACCACCGTGTTGGTGTTCTGGCGGACGATGCCCTGGTACAGGTAGTAGCCGACGCCGTGGATGTTGAAGATCCGCTCGGTCACCAGCGCCCCGCCCATCAGGGCACCCAGGTCGGTGCCGAGGAAGGTGACCACCGGGATCAGCGAGTTGCGCAGCAGGTGGTTGACCACGACCCGGTGGCGCGGCAGCCCCTTGGCGACGGCGGTACGGACGTAGTCGGCGCGGGCGTTCTCGACGACGGTGGTCCGGGTGAGCCGGGCGACGTACGCGAGCGAGACCGAGGCCAGCACGACACCCGGCAGGATCAGCCGGCCCAGGGTCACCTGGTCGCCGACGGTCGCGGGTGCCACCCCCCACTTCACGCCGAACAGGTACTGGAGCACATAGCCGGTGACGAAGGTCGGGATGGAGATCACCACCAGGGTCAGGACCAGGACGCCGTTGTCCGCGAAGGCGCCCCGGCGCAGACCGCTCAGCAGCCCCAGGCCGATCCCGAAGACGACCTCGATCGAGAAGGCCACCGCGGTCAGTCTCAGCGTGGTGGGGAACGCGGTGGCCAGCAGTGAGGTGACGGACTGGCCGCTGAAGGTGGTCCCGAAGTCCCACTGGAACAACTTGCCCATGTACTTGACGTACTGCAGCCAGAGCGGGTCGTTCAGGTTGTACTGCTCGCGGATCTGCTGCGCGACGGCCGGGTCCGGCGCCCGGTCGCCGAAGAGCGCGTTCACCGGGTCGCCCAGGGCGTGGACCATGACGAAGATCAGGAAGGTGGTCCCGATGAAGACCGGGATCATCTGGAGCAGACGTCTGATGACGTAGCGGCCCATACGAACCTCCAGTCGGCCGCCGATACGGCGGCGGCCGGGTCCACCGCATCGGTGAACCGGCCGCCGTCACCGGCTACTTGACGGTGATCTCGGAGTAGACCGGGACGCTGAAGGGGTTCAGCATCACGTTGGAGACGCGGGACGACCAGCCCACTGTGCCGTTCTGGTACCAGAGCGGGATCGCCGGCAGATCGGTGACCAGCGTCCGCTCCGCGTTCTGGTACTCGCCGACCGCCTTCGCCGGGTCCGCCTCGCCGTTCGCCTGGCTGACCTTGTCGTCGAACGCCTTGTTGGCGTAGCCGGAGTCGTTGGAGGAGGCGCCGGTCACGTAGACCGGCTGCAGGAAGTCCTGGATCAGCGGGTAGTCCATCTGCCATCCGGTCCGGAACGCACCGGTCATCTGCTTGCTGTGCACCTGGTTGCGGAAGTCCGCGAAGGTGCCGACCGGGCGGCCGACGCACGCCTTGGTGTCGCCCAGCGCGTTGTTGATGCTGTTGCAGACCGCGTCGACCCAGTCCTTGTGCGGCCCGTCGGCGTTGTAGCTGATGGTCAGCTGGCCACCGGGGATCCCGCCGCCCTGCTCGATCAGCTGCTTGGCCTTGGCCGCGTTCAGCTTGCAGGTGTCACCGCAGAGCCCCGCCTGGTAGCCGCCGGAGCTGCCGAGCACGGGCGAGGTGAAGTCGGTCGCGGGGGTGCGGGTGTTGTTGAAGACGACCCTGCTGATGGTGTCCCGGTCGATCGCCATCGAGATGCCCTGGCGGACCAGCTTGGCGCCCTCGGTGCTCCAGTTCGACTGGTAGAGCGGGAAGGAGATGGTCTGGATGATGCCGGCGGGCTGGTTGAGGAACCGTCCGTCGAGATCGGACTGGATGGTCTTCAGCGCGCTGTTCGGCAGACCGTTGTCGATGTCCAGGTTCCCGGCCTGCAGGTCCGCGTAGGCGGCGTTGGTGTCGGTGTAGACCTTGAGATCGATACCGCTGTTCTTCGGCTTGTTGCTGCCCGCGTAGTCCGGGTTCGGCCGCAGCTGCATCCGCTGGCTCTTGGTCCACGAGGTGATCGTGTAGGGCCCGTTGCCAACGGGCTTGTCGAGGAAGGCCGCGTGGTTGGTGAAGAAGCTCTTCGGGAGCGGGTAGTACGCGGCGTAGCCGAGGGTCTGCGGCCAGGTGGAGAACTTCTGGCTCAGCGCGACGGTGAAGGTGGTGTCGTCCACGACCTTCAGGCCCGACATGGTCTGGGCCGTGGGACTTCCGGAGGGGGGTGCCACCTCGCTGTAGCCCTGGATGTACTGGAAGAAGCTGGATCCCACCTGCTTGTCGGTGGAGAGCGCGCCGTAGTTCCAGGCGTCCACGAAGGAGGACGCGGTGACGGGTGTGCCGTCACTGAACTTCCAGCCCGGCTTGAGCTTGACGGTCCAGTTCTGCTGGTCGGTGGAGGAGATCGAGTCCGCCATCGCGTTGCCGGCCTTGCTGGTCTTGGGGTCGTACGCCACCAGGCCGGTGAAGATCATGTCGAGGACCGCGCCACCGTTGACCTCGTTGGTGTTCGCCGGTTCGAGCGGGTTCTGCGGGTCGCCCCACCAGGCCGTGACGATTCCGCTGCTGCTTCCGCCGCCCCCACCCCCGCCTCCGCCTCCACCACCGCCCGAGCTGCTGCTGCACCCGGTGGCCACCAAGGCAACCGACGTCGCGGCGATCACGGCCAAGCGCACTCGGGCGACCGTAGGCATGAATGTCCTCCTCTGGGTGTGTGACGATCACACCCCATGAGAAGCGCGTGGTCCTGGCGGCGCGACCGAGGTACCTCCGGATGGGCCACCCCTCGGTGGTCCCGAACACCGCGAGGCCCGGCCCGCACGGATGTGCGGACCGGGCCTCGAAAGGTAATGCTCGGTCAGGCAGCGCTCTGCTCGACCTCGCGCACCGCGGCGAAGTGGCAGGCCGACTCGTGGGCGGCCCGGCCCTCCAGCGAGGGCACCGCGAGCAGCGGCACCTCGGTCGAGCACCGCTCCTCCGCC
>NZ_JYJF01000213.1 GCF_000955975.1 Saccharothrix sp. ST-888 | reverse complement strand
GTGTGCGACACCCCGGGGGTGTTGTCCACGAAATTGGTGATCAGCCAGTTCAGGTTCTGTGCGGCCTGGCTCATCTGACTCAACTCAACGCTCCTGGTGGTTCGAGCCGCCGAAGAGATCGGTGCTGCTCTGCTGTCCGTTGCCGGAACCGCCCCGGTCGGGGTCGATCCGGAAGCTCCCGGTGGAGCCGTCGCCGCTCGCGCTGCGGCCCTGCTCGACGCCGCGGCGCAGGTTGGTCAGCCGGCCGCGGACCTCCTCGGGGCTGCGGGAGACCTGCGGGCCGTCCTGCGGGAGGTCCTGCGGGGCTGCCTTGGCGTTGCCGGCGACCAGGTTCTGCTTGGGCACCCGGCGCGGCAGGCCGGAGGGCGTGGTGCCGCCGGCCGCGGGCTCGCGCAGCTGCTCGGCGCGCTGCCAGTCGCTGTCGTTGGGCGACTGCCAGGCCGCGTTCGGCGAGCTGGTCGGCCCGGTCGGGCCGTAGCCGCCGAGCGCCGACACCTCGTGGCTGCGGTTGTCCGGGAGGCCGGACGAGGTGTCCTTGGCACCGGCGAACCAGTTCGGGCTCTCGCTGCCGCCCTGGTTGCCGAAGGCCGACGGGCCGCCGAAGCCGCCACCGACCGCCCGGTTCGAACCGGCCCCGCCACTGCTCAGCTGCTGGCCGGGACGCCGCTGCGGCAGACCCGAGCCCTGCGGGCCGGACTGCGGCGCCGCCGGGGGCAGCGCGGCCGGCTCGGCCGGGTACGCCTCGGGGGTGTACGGGTGGTCCGCGGCCTGGTCGGGCCGACCGCCGAACGGCTGGTTCTGCTCGAACTGCTGTCCGGTGCGGCCGTACTGGTCCTCGCGGTAGCCGTAGTCGCCGGAGTACTGGTCCTCGCGGTAGGCCTGGGGCTGGTACTGCTCCTGGCCGTACTGCTGCTGGCCCTGGTACTGCTGGTGGTACTGCTGCCCGCCCTGCTGGTAGCCGTAGTCGTCCGCGTACTGCTGGCGGCCGTACGGGTCCTGCTGGGCGTTCTGCTGGCCGTTCTGCTGGCCGCTCTGCTGGTAACCCTGGGCCTGGTACTGGTCCTGGCCGTACTGGTAGCCCTCGTCGGCGCCCTGCTGGTAGCCGTAGGGCTCGGCGGGAGTCGGCGGGACCTCCTCCAGCTCGGCCTCGATGACCTCCTCGCCCTCCAGGGACTCGGGGGCGGCGTCCAGGGCGGCGCGGCGGCGCTGCTGGTCCAGGCGCTGGGAGCGCTGCATGGCCTCCAGCGCCGGGCTGAAGCCGCTGCTGCCGCTGTTGCCGGTCAGGTGGTCGTCGAAGCCCAGTTCGGCAGCGCTGCGCTGGCCGGCCGGGATCTCCTGGGCCCAGGCCTCCTGCGGCTCCTGCTCGAAGATCCGCGAGACGGTGAACTGCTCCTCGGGCTCCGGCGCGTGCCGCATCTGGGTGAGGAACGGCGGGAGCATGACCAGCGAGGTGGTGCCGGCCGACTCGCCGGAGGGGCGCAGCTGCACGCGGATGTCGTGTCGCTGGGACAGCCGGCCGACCACGAAGAGGCCCATGCGGCGCGAGATGGTGGCGTCGACCGTGGGCGGCTCGGCCAGCTTCTCGTTGATCTCGGCGAAGTCCTCGGCGGTGAGGCCGATGCCCTTGTCGTGGATCTCGACCAGCACCCGGCCGTCCGGCAGGCCGGTGGCGTTGACCAGCACGCGGGTCTGCGGGCTGGAGAACGTGGTGGCGTTCTCCAGCAGCTCGGCGAGCAGGTGGACGAGGTCGGTCACGGCGGCGCCGACGATCTCGGCCTCCGGGATGCCGGAGAGCTCGACACGCTCGTACTGCTCCACCTCGGAGGCGGCGGCGCGGAGCACGTCGACCAGCGGGACCGGGGTGTTCCAGCGGCGGCCGGCCTCCTCGCCCGCGAGGACGAGCAGGTTCTCACCGTTGCGGCGCATACGGGTCGCGAGGTGGTCCAGCTTGAAGAGGTTCTCCAGCTGGTCCGGGTCGGCCTCGTTGTTCTCCAGCTCGGTGATCAGCGCCAGCTGGCGCTGGATCAGGCCCTGGCTGCGACGCGACAGGTTGGTGAAGATCGCGTTGACGTTGCCTCGGAGCAGGGCCTGCTCGGCGGCCAGCGAGACCGCCTGCTGGTGGACCTGGTCGAAGGCGCGGGCGACCTCGCCGATCTCGTCCTTGCCCCAGAGCGGAATCTGGGCCACCGCGGTGTCCACCCGCTCGGGGTCGGTCTTGGAGAGCTTGTCGACGAGGTCCGGCAGACGGTGGTTGGCGATGTCCAGCGCGGCGGTGTTCAGGACGCGCATACCGAGGATCATCGAGCGGGCGATGAAGCCGGTGAGCAGACCGGCCAGTGCGAGCGCGGCGACCACGATGGCCGAGTTGAGGATCGCGTCGAACTGCGCGTTGGTCTTGATGTCCTGGGTGTTGGAGACGACCTGGTCGAGCAGCTTGCTCTCGCCGGTGCGCAGCGCGGTCAGGTGGCTGCCGGTCGCCTGCATCCAGTTGGCGGTGTTGAGGCCTTCCTTCTGGGCGGTGTCGAAGCTGTGGTCGGCCGCGGCCTCACCGTTGCTCATACCGGCCAGGGCGGCGTCGGTGTACGAGAGCCCGATGTTCATCAGGCCCTGCATGGTCGGGATGGAGTTGTTGTCCGGCATCCGCAGCGGCGAGCGCGCGTCCTCGGCGGCCTGCTGGACCAGGGCGTCCGAGTAGACCTTGGCGTCCTCGGGGGTGCTACCGGTGCTGAACTCGTTGAGCGCCGTCTGCTCCAGCTTGGCGGAGACCAGCAGGGTCTGGATCAGCTCGCCGTTCTCGTACTTGGTCACCGACTTGGTGCCGATGCCGACGAGCAGGGTGAGCATCAGCGAACGCTGGCTGGAGGCCGAGGCCTTGGCCAGCGACAGGGCGTAGATCGCGCGGCCCTTGCTGGTGACGTCGGAACTGCCGTAGCCGACGGAGTTGTCGATGGCCAGCAGCGGGGCGAACAGCGTGGAGTACGCGGCCTGGGTCGCGGTGGCGAACAGCTCGGGCTTGTAGGCGTTGTCCCGCAGGTGCGGGAGGTCGATCACCAGCTGCTGGAAGGCCTCGTTGCGGCGGGCCAGCGTGGCGTCGCCGGAGACCTTCTTGAACGCGGCGTTGTACGCGGCCAGCGCCTTGTCGGTCCTGGCGCGCAGCTTGGGTATCGAGCCCTGGTCGTCGCGGCCGGTCATCAGCGGGATCACCGAGAGGTCGCGCTCGGACTGCAGCGCGTCCGCCAGCTCGGTGGCGGAGCGGGCCAGCTCGGCGGTCTTCTCCGCGTGATCGGCCGTGGTGAACTGGTCGATCGAGGTGTTGACGCGCAGACCGCCGAAGACCAGGCCGATGACGACCGGGATCAGCAGGATGGAGACCAGTCGGGTCGGCACGCGCCAGTTGCGCGGTGCCAGGAAGTCGTACTTGCCGGAGCTCTGCCGGAGTTCCTCGGTGGTCCGGCCGGCGTTCGGCGCGTCGGGCCGGGGGCCCTTGGCGTCCTTCCTGCCGTCGTCCCTGCCCGAGTTCGCGCGCTTGGGCGCTCCACTCGGCGAGCCCGGTCCGCCCGGTCCGCTGAGGACCTGGGGCGACGGGCCGGGGGACGTACGGTCCTCACCGGCCCGGGTGAACGCAGAGAACCCGCCGGTCGATGGCTGGCCGCTACCGACCGCCTCGTTCTCGCGGGGCTCGGAGCGCCGCTGCGGGGTGCTTGGCTGCTTACGCCTCACTCGACAACAACCTCTCGGCCGCCTGGCGGCCATGGATCAATCCAGCGGCTTTCCCCCGCTTGCCGCAGCCCGCTGCTGGGTGGAACGTTCCCTGGGTGACACGGGGTAGCTGGAATTCCAGCACGTGCGGGGAAACGGAACAAACAGTCATCTGTATGCGATGGGTAAGGAACAAATCGGACATTACCTAACGATGCTGGCAAAACTCGGGCCAGATGCTGCAGAGTGGGTCGAAATCGCGACTCTGTGTTACTTTCGATCTTTAAATGCCTACCGAACTGTTATGCACCGCTGTGAACCTGCCCACTTCCGCTGTGAAGGGAAGTGGGCAGGTTCGCGCTTTCTGTGTCGATGACCTGGGCGAATGTTCCGCTCCAGGCCTCGTTGCCGGTCAGCGCAGTCGGGCGAGGAGGGCGTGCTCGACGAGGGTGATGAGGGCGCTTTTGGCGCTGTCGCGTCGGCGGGCGTCCAGGGTGATGACGGGGGTGTC
>NZ_JYJF01000212.1 GCF_000955975.1 Saccharothrix sp. ST-888 | reverse complement strand
GCCTCCGGCCGGGGGGACCCCTACCCCGCCTTCGGCGTCCCAGCCTCCGGCCGGGGGGACCCCTACCCCGCCTTCGGCGTCCCAGCCTCCGGCCGGGGGCGCCCCCATCGCCACTGACCTGCAGGCCGTCCTGGACCGTGCGGCCGCCGGGGGCCGGATCACTCCGGAGGAGGCGCTGGACCTCTACCGCTCCGCGCCGCTGCACGCGCTGGGCTCCGCCGCCGATGCCGTCCGCCGCCGCCGGTACGCCGGGGTCGAGCACATCGCGACGTACATCATCGAGCGGAACATCAACTACACCAACGTCTGTGTGACGGCGTGCAAGTTCTGCGCCTTCTACGTGCCGCCGAAGAGCGACAAGGGCTGGTCCCGCGACCTCGACGAGATTCTGCGCCGCTGCGCGGAGACGGTCGAGCTGGGCGGCACCCAGATCATGTTCCAGGGCGGGCACCACCCGGACTACGGCGTCGAGTACTACGAGCGCGCCTTCTCCGCGATCAAGGCCGAGTTCCCCCAGCTGGTGATCCACTCGCTGGGAGCCTCCGAGGTCGAGCACATGGCCAGGATCTCCGGCGTCTCGATCGAGGAGGCCATCACCCGGATCCACCGGGCCGGCCTGGACTCCTTCGCGGGCGCCGGTGCCGAGCTGCTGCCGGAGCGTCCGCGCAAGGCCATCGCCCCGCTCAAGGAGTCGGGCGAGCGCTGGCTGGAGATCATGGAGACCGCGCACGGGCTGGGCGTCGAGTCCACCTCCACCATGCTGATGGGCACCGGCGAGACCAACGCCGAGCGGATCGAGCACCTGCGCATGATCCGTGACGTGCAGGACCGTACGGGCGGCTTCCGGGCCTTCATCCCGTACACCTACCAGCCGCAGAACAACCACCTCAAGGGCTCCACCCAGGCCACCGTCTTCGAGTACCTGCGCATGATCGCCATCGCGCGGCTCTTCCTCGACAACGTCGCCCACATCCAGGGCTCCTGGCTGACCACCGGCAAGGAGGCGGGCCAGCTCTCGCTGCACTACGGCGCCGACGACCTCGGCTCGGTGATGCTGGAGGAGAACGTGGTCTCCGCGGCCGGGGCCAAGCACCGCTCCAACCTGACCGAGCTGATCCACCTGATCCGGGCCGCCGACCGGGTCCCCGCGCAGCGCTCCACCACGTACCAGCACCTGCGGGTGCTGGTCGACCCGGCCGACGACCCGGTCGACCCCCGGGTGGCCTCGCACATCGCGTCCACCGCGATCGAGGGCGGCACCGCGCACCCCGAGCTGAAGATCCTCAGCACCAGCTGACGGCGCCGACCTGACGACAGGGACCTGACGACACCGATCCGACGAAGCCGACAGTCCATGCTGACGCTGCACCGGGCCGCCGTTCTGCTGGCCGACCCCACCGCCCCGCCGATCGAGGACGGGGCGGTGCTGGTCGACGGCGCCCTGGTGGCGTCCGTCGGCCCGTACCGGCCGGTGGCCGGGGCCCGGGAGCGGGAGTGGGACGGGCTGCTGGTGCCCGGCCTGTGCAACCCGTACGGGCAGTGGCTGCTGGAGCGGGCGTACCACCCGGACCCGCGCGAGGAGCTGGGCAGCGAACCGCTGTCCGGCGACGCGCTGGCCGAGGCGCTCGGCAGGGCGCCCGGCGGTGCGCCCGGCGGGGTGGACCGGGAGTGGCGGGGCGGCAGCGCCAGGCGCGGGCTGCAGCGGATGCTGGCGTACGGGACCACGGCGGTCGCCGGGCCCTTCGACCTGCCCGTGGTACGGACCGCGGTGGCCAGGTCCGGGCTGGTCGCGCTGCCCGGAAACGGTGCCGAGGGCGGTCTCGACCCGCTGGCCGCCGGTGGCCTGAAGGAGACCGTGCACCGGCCGCTGACCGTCGGCGGGCGGGCCGACTTCGCGGTCTTCGGTGTGAGTTCGGTCGCCGAGCTGGAGGCGGTCGGCGCGGGCTGCTGTCTGGCCACGGTGCTCGGCGGACGACTGCTGTACCGGCGGCGCTGAGATCCGGTCCGTTGTTCCCGGCGGATGGCTGGTACACGGACGAAATGTGGCCGGAAACCAGCGTGGATGCTGGTTAGTCCGATGAACTGATTGATCGTTGCCGTGACCTGAGACCCCGCCAGCGGCTACGATCCCGGACAGCCCCTCAGATCACCTCCCCAGTGACCGGAACGGGCCACCTCACCACCGGGCCCCTCCCCAGGAGCCCCGTCCGGCAGCCAGGACAGGAACCATGCGATCCGCGACCGTCCCCCGCTTTCGCAGCGCGCGCCTCGGCCGAGGCTGGTACCTCGCCGCAGTGCTCAGCGCCGTGCTGGCGGTCGGGATGTGCCTGCTCGGCTGGCGCCAGGCCGACCAGGCGGACCGGATCGCCGCGCACCCCGTCCGCACCGAGGGCACCATCACCCAACTGCCCGCCGGAAGCGCCACCTACAGTGCGGTCAGCTACCAGGTCGACGGCCAGCAGCGGACGGCGGCCGACCTCTGGCTCCCCGAGGACGCCAAGGTCGGCGACCGGATCTGCCTGGAGCACGCCGCCGACGACTCCGGCGCCGTCCGGGTCTGCGGCAAGCGCTACCCGCAGCCGGCCGGGGTCGGGCTGGCCCGGGTCAGCGTCCCGGTCGCGCTGCTGCTGTTCGCCGGCTGCGTCGTCCGGATCCGGCGGCACCGCCGGGCCACCCAGGCGTTCCGGCTGCGGACCCGCGGGCGCGGCCGCGGCGCCCGGATCAGCACCACGGTCGCCTTCGCCACCGAGGCGCTCGGCGACGGAATGCCCTCCATCACCCACGGCAAGCGCTCCCGGCGGCGGCGCAGGGGCGGTCGGCGCGCCCTGCGCTGAGCCGGCGCGCTCCCCGCGCGGAGCGCTGTACGCGCACCCGTTGCCGAGTGCGGACCTGCCAGGGTGAACAATGGGGTACGTGACCCGAGCCTCTCTGGACAAGCAGCCGCACGAAGTCGCCGCGATGTTCGACGATGTCGCGGCCAAGTACGACCGCACCAACGACGTGCTCTCGCTCGGCCAGGCCCGCGCCTGGCGGCGGGCGGTGGCCGAAGCGGTGGACGCCAAGCCGGGCGAGCTGGTGCTCGACCTCGGGGCCGGTACCGGCACCTCCTCGCTGCCCTTCGAGGAGGCCGGTGCGACGGTCGTACCGTGCGACTTCTCGGTCGGCATGCTGACCGAGGGCAAGCAGCGCCACCCCGAGCTGGCGCTGACCGCCGGCGACGCCACCAAGCTGCCGTTCGCCGACGGCACCTTCGACGCCGTCACCATCTCCTTCGCCCTGCGCAACGTCCAGGACACCGACGCCGCCCTGCGCGAGATGCGCCGGGTCGCCAAGCCCGGCGGCAAGCTGGTGATCTGCGAGTTCTCCACCCCGACCTGGACGCCGTTCAGGACCGTCTACACCGAGTACCTGATGCGCGCCCTGCCGCCGGTCGCGACCGCGGTGAGCAGCAACCCGGACGCGTACGTCTACCTCGCCGAGTCGATCCGGGCCTGGCCCGACCAGCCCGGACTGGCCGCCAAGCTGCAGGAGGCGGGCTGGTCCAAGGTCGCCTGGCGCAACCTCACCGGCGGGATCGTCGCCCTGCACCGGGGCTTCAACGTCTGAGCCCGGCCGGGGCGTCGGTGCCGGTAGTGGTATCGGTGTCGGCGGTTCGGCTGCCGGGCTGCCGTCGGGGTTGCTGCCGGGTGTCAGTGCTTCGGCCACCGGGTTGATAAGCCCTCGTTAGACTCGTCCGAGCCCGCCTCGGCCCCGCCCGGGCCCGGGCGCGCCCACCGTTGCCCAGACCGACCCGCCGCGTGCAGGAGTGTGCCCACCGTGTCCGAGACCGCAGTCGACCTGAGCGCCGACACCGTCGAGAGCAGCGCCGACGTCATCGTGGTCGGTGCCGGCCCGGCGGGCTCGACCACCGCGTACTACCTGGCCCAGGCCGGGCTCGACGTCCTGCTGTTGGAGAAGACCGAGTTCCCGCGGGAGAAGGTCTGCGGCGACGGCCTGACCCCGCGCGCCACCAAGCAGTTGGTCGACATGGGCATCGACGTCTCCACCGAGAACGGCTGGCTGCACAACAAGGGCCTGCGGATCATCGGCGGCGGCGTCCGGCTGGAACTGGACTGGCCCGAGCTGTCCGCGTACCCCGACTACGGACTGGTCCGCAAGCGCGCCGACTTCGACGAACTGCTCGTCCGTCAGGCCGAGAAGGCCGGCGCTCGGCTGTACGA
>NZ_JYJF01000211.1 GCF_000955975.1 Saccharothrix sp. ST-888 | reverse complement strand
CAGGGCCCGACCGGAGCAGACGCGGAAGAGCCGGGCAGACCAGCGGACACCCCACACCCTCCAACCAGTCACCCCCACAAAACCACCGCTGCGATCACCTCGAAATCAGCTCGGTGGATCCGGGATCAGCAGTGGATCGCCCCGTCTTCAGGAAGCCGTCGTTCAGGCGAAGTGTCGAGGTTGATGCTGGTTCAGGCCGGTGATGCGGCTGCGGAGTTCGCGGACCGGGCTGGAACTGATGCGGCTGGTCGATTTCGACCAGGGCTGCTCCTCGCCTCACTTCGTCCGCTCAGCAACGAAATGGTGAATCTCGGGCCTGGGAGCGGCCCACCTGACCTGGGCAGCTGTGACGCTGATGACCCGCCGCCCCACCCGCGTCCCCGCCCGAACACGACCCGAGCCGACCACTACGACGTTCCAGCGCGCCGCATGACCTGGCCCTGGAACTCAGGGCCCGCCGCCTTGGGGACCGTCCTGCCGACGACAGTTGGGCAGCCGCTCGCGCCGGCTGCCCAGCAGGGTCGGCGAGCGCGCGGTCAGAACCAGTGCAGGCAGTGCGGGGAGCGTTCGGCGCGGAAGAGGCTGTCAGCGAGGGTGGCCGCGCCTGGGTGGTGGGCCCGGATGTGTCCGGCGCGCACGAGCGTGCTCGGGGCGGTGCCGCCGAGGTAGATGGAGCCCAGGTCGCTGACGTCCAGGGACAGGTCGGGCTCCCGGTCCGTCGGGACGCAGTCGGCCTTGCTGTCCCGGACGGTCAGCAGGTAGCGGCCGTGCTCGCCGAGGAACGGGTCGTCGACGTCGAGGATGAGCTCGCCGTCCGTGAACCAGCCGCGCGAGGTCAGTGCTCGCGGGATGTCCAGCAGTCGTACCCAGAGCCAGTCGGTGTTGCTGCTCGCCTGACAGGCGTTGAAGTCCGCGAGCTGCCAGCGCAACGGGTGGTCGGATGGGAAGTGTTTGAAGACGACCTGAGTGACCAGGTCGTGTCCGAGCGCGAACCGGGCCAGGGCCATGGCGGCGTCATCGGTCGCGATGGTCTCGTCGACCGTCAAGGTGTCGCCCTCGAGCGAGTAGCTGGCGTAGCCGTCCGGGACGCCGGCGGCGTCGCGGTGGACGGCGACGTAGCGTGGCGCGGGAGCGATCGGGGGCTGGCCCGCGCCCATGGCCCACCAGCGGCGCGGCCGGGACAGGGCGCCGGGCTGGGTGCGGCGGTACTGGTCGTAGACCTCTTCCAGGATCTCGCCGCACTCGGCACGCCGCAGCACCTCGACCGAGCTGGCGTCCGGGACGGTAGCCGGGTCGTCGGCCCTTCCGCGCGCACGGGGGAGGGCGAGGGCGGCCTGGTGGCGCGGCACCGTCAGCCGCCCCGTGTAGGTCGCCGGTCCGTAGCCGAACCTGCGGTAGATCAGGGCCTCGGAGGCCAGCAGTACGGAGAGGAACTCTCCTCGGGCTCGCAGCGCGGTGAGCTGATGCCGCATCATCGCGCTGAGCACGCCGCGGCGTCGGTGCGTGGGCAGGACGCCGACGGCGCTCACGCCGGCGGCCGGAGCGAGGATCTCACCGGGCAGGGTGAGCTCGAAGGAGTATGCAGCGGCGGTGCCGACGGGCCGCCCGTCCGCCGTCATAGCGAGCAGGCCGCGGTCCATCTCAAGCGCCGACCACCAGACCCCGCCCCCGTCCTCGGCCGGGGTTTCCGGGAAGCGCCCGAACGCGGCATGGAGGGTGTCGACGAAGACGTCGTGGTCCTCGTCGGTCGTGGGACGGATTTCCATTGCTGCCGCTGCCTCCTGGGGATACGGGCACCACGACTCGTGGTGCCCCGCCACAGTGCAGCGTTGACTCATGGCCAGGTCAAGCGAATTAGTGATGACCTCGGGCAAGTGGCCACGGCACCGGAGGCCCGATCAGTCTGGGAACTGCGCTACGAGCGCGAGCCAGACCAGATCAACCTCTACGACGAGCTGGTGCAGTGAGGGCCGCCAGCCCCGACCTTCGACGCGAAGGTCAAAGACAGGCACTCAGTGCCCTGTTGGGAAGTTCCTCCAGCGCCATCGGAGCGGAGGCAGGCACGGCCTCTGGGTGATTATGAGGCGTCGAGTCCCTGATCACCCAGACGGAAGACTGTGCCTGCCCGATCATCATCGCCCGTCCCCGCCGGCCTGGGCCGGCTTGCCGCCGCCCGGCCAGCCGGGCCCGGGGAACACCCGCGGCTGCTGGACCGCCTTGCGACGGTGCCCGATCCGCGCCGGGCCCAGGGCCGCCGCCACCCCCTCGCCTTCGTCCTCGCGCTCGCCGCGTGCGCGGTGCTGGCCGGCGCGAAGTCCCTGACCGCGATCGCGGAGTGGGCCGCCGACGCCCCGCCCGCCGTCCTTGCCGCCCACGGGGCCCCGCTTCGTGAGCCGAGCGGGCCGGTCGCCCCGGCCGAGGCCACCGTGCGCCGGATCCTGCAGCGCGTGGACGGCGACGCCCTCGACGCGGCGATCGGCTCCTGGCTCGCCGTCCGTGACCCGGACCGCCCCGACCCGGGCACGGACCCGCGCGGGAGGCGGCACCGCTCGTTGGCCGTGGACGGCAAGACCGTGCGCGGCGCCCGTCGCGCCGACGGCACCCAGGTCCACCTGCTCGCCGCGATGACCGGCACCGGCCTGATCACCGCCCAACGAGAGGTGGACGGCAAGACCAACGAAATCACGGTCTTCCGGCCCCTCCTCGCCGGGCTCGACCTGAACGACACCGTGGTCACCTTCGATGCCCTGCACTCCCAGACAGCCCACGCCCGCTTCCTGGTCGAGGAGAAGGAGGCCCATTACATCGCCGTGATCAAACGGAACCAGCCGCTGCTGCACGAGCGCCTGAAGCAGCTTCCCTGGCGGGACGTCCCGCTGCTGGACAAGACCCGCGCCACCAACCACGGCCGCGACGAGATCCGCCGCGTCAAGACCGCCACGATCTCCCGCGGACTCGCCTTCCCGCACGCGCTGCAAGCCGTGCAGATCGTGCGCCGCCGCCGGATCGTGGCCACCGGCAAGGTCACGTCGGAACGCGTCTACGCGGTCACCGACCTGACGGCAGAGCAGGCCGATGCTCCCGAGATCGCACACCGCGTCCGCGAACACTGGGGCATCGAGAACAAGCTCCACCACGTGCGCGACACCACCTTCACCGAGGACGCCTCGCGGGTGCGGACCGGAACCGCACCCCGGGCCATGGCAGCACTGCGCAACCTAGCAATCGGCGCCCTCCGCCTCGCCGGCTGCGACAACGTTGCCGCCGGCCTGCGCAACAGAAGCAGGAGCATCTGCGGCGACAGCAGGGGCGGCAGCCGTGACGCCTGGGTCGTCTCCCCGGTGCTCGTCGGCCCGAAGACCGCGCCAAGTAGCCCGCGGGTGCCGGTCTCGCACAGGACCGTCAGCCGGAGCACCGGGTAACCGGCGAACCCCAGTGGTGCCGGACCTTGCCGAGCAGGGAGCGGATGCGTGGTTGGTCCGGGGTCTTGATGGAACTGCAGCCGTCGAAGGCCGCGGTCCGCCAGCGCCGGTAGCGCACGCCGGTGTCGAGGGCTGGGCCAGCGGGCCCGTCAACACCTCGAACAACGTCTTCAGAGGTGCCGGGCCCAGGCGTCGTCGCAGGTCCCGCAGTGCCTTCTCCGAAGGTCCGTGCTGGTCCAGCCCGTGCAGGCCGGCGCCGAGCATGTCCCACACCCGGCGGTACCCCAGTCCGGGGAACAGCCCCAGCGCGAGGAGGAAGTACACGCCCACCCGCGAGGGCAGGCACCGCACGCGTGCCTGAACGGTATGGGTCCCTTCCAGCACGTCGTCGACGAGCTCGAAGGGGATGTACTGCGTCAGCTCACCGAGGTGGCCGGGCGCGAAGACGCCTTCGGCGACGGTGGTGGCGCGCGTCAGCGTGCTGGTGGCGGACTGGTCGGACAACGGGACCTCTCGAAGCAGGAACGTCTTGGTCGACTTCCTTGCCTCTACCAGAGGCCCCGCTTCTGTTGCTGTCGAACCGTCAACTCAGTCCACAGAGCGTTGACAGGACCGTCGGCCGCTTAACTTCGCGACCTTGGTTCAACCGGAGCTTCGTTGCGTTCGTGACGGCATGGTCCACGCTCGTCGCACCGCCGCGACCTGCGGACTCACATGATCACCACGACTTTGAAACGCAATGCCGCGAAGTTACGGCTGCTGCGGCGCTGTCAAGGCGTCGGCGGAGGGTTCGCGGAGGTGGACTGTGTAGGTCGCACGTCTGGACGTTCGGCTC
>NZ_JYJF01000210.1 GCF_000955975.1 Saccharothrix sp. ST-888 | reverse complement strand
TGGTGGGCGCGGGGCATCAGCAGCAGCATCGAGGGCACGGCGGTCGGCCCGGTGCGGCCACTCAGCCGCCAGTGGCTGTCCGTCCACAGGAAGCTCTCGTCGGGGCGGGTGCACTGCTCGCAGTCGTCGGGGCCGTCCTCGCCTTCGCGGGCCGGTTCGGGCAGTTCGGGCCGGTCGAGTGCCTTCACCTTGAGGTCGCCCTCGAACGGGAAGATCTCCCAGCCGACGACCGAGTCCTCGGGCGGGGCGGTCGGCTCGCCGATCGGCAGATGGCCGAGGAAAGGGCCGGGCGTGACGTCAAGTTGATCACTCATCTGCACAGGCTCCCAGATGACGGCAAGTCAGCGGTGTGCCGGGGTGCCCCCTGCCCGTTCGGGGCCGCCGCTGCGATGATCGCGGTATGGCGACCACTCCAGCCCCCGGCGGGCTCGCCCGTGCGCTCGACGCCGCCGTCCGCGGGGACGTGCGCTTCGGCGCCGCCGAGCGCACGGTCTACAGCCACGACGCCTCCAACTACCGCCAGCTCCCGCTGGGCGTGGTCAAACCCGCCGACACCGACGACGTCCGGGCCACCCTGGCGCTCTGCCGCGAGTACGGCGTCCCGGTGGTGCCACGCGGCGCGGGCACCAGCATCGGCGGCCAGGCGATCGGCCCGGGAGCGGTGGTCCTGGACTTCCGCCGCTACCTCAACCGGGTACTCGCCGTCGACCCGGACGCCCGCACCGCCCGGGTCGAGCCCGGCGCCGTACTGGACGACCTCCAGACGGCGGCCCTCCGGTACGGGCTGCGCTTCGGCCCCGATCCGTCCACCCACAGCCGATGCACGATCGGCGGCATGATCGGCAACGACTCCTGCGGCGCCCACTCGGTCGCCTGGGGCCGGACCGCCGACAACCTGCACGCCCTCGACCTGCTGCTCGCCGACGGCACCGAACTCACCGTCACCGGACCGCTGCCACCCGCCGAGCGCACCCGGCTGCGCGAACGCCCCGGCCGCGAGGGCGCACTGCACCGGGACCTGCAGGACCTCACCGCCGCCAACCTGCCCGCGCTCCGCCAGGGCATGCCCGACCTGCCCCGGCGCACCTCCGGCTACGCCCTCGACGCCCTGCTGCCCGAGCGCGGCTACGACCTCGCCCGCGCCTTCACCGGCAGCGAGGGCAGCTGGGCCCTGCTGCTCGGCGCCACCGTACGGCTGGTCCGGGCTCCCGCCGCCCGCGCGCTGGTCATCGCCGGTTACCCGGACGAGACGGCGGCCGCCGACGCCGTACCCGCCCTGCTGCCGCTGCGGCCGCTCACCGTCGAGGGCATGGCCGCCGACCTGATCGCCGCACTGCTCGCCGCCGGCCCCCGGCCGCCCGCGCTGGATCGGCTGCCCGCAGGCGAGTGCTGGCTGTTCCTGGAGACCGGCGGCGCCACCGGAGCCGAAGCCCTGGACGCCGCACGGGAGTTGGCCCACGCCGTACGCCGCGAGCGATCCGCCGCCGTCGCCGTGGTGGTCGACCCGGGCGAGCAGCGCCAGCTCTGGGGCGTACGGGAGGCGGGGGCCGGGATCGTCACCCGGCTGCCCGACGGCACCGAGGCCTGGCCGGGGTGGGAGGACTCGGCGGTCCCGGTCGAGCGGCTCGGCGGGTACCTGCGTGAGCTGCGCGCCCTGCTCCGGCGGCACGGTCTGCGCGGCGTCCCGTACGGGCACTTCGGCGAGGGCTGCATCCACATGCGGCTGGACTTCCCGCTCACCGAGCCCCGCCGGCTGCCGGAGTTCCGGGCGTTCATGACGGAGGCGGCCGACCTGGTGGTGGCGCACGGCGGTTCGCTCTCCGGCGAGCACGGCGACGGGCAGGCCCGCTCGGAACTGCTGTCCCGGATGTACCCGACCGGGATCATCGACCTGTTCGGGCAGGTCAAGCGGATCTGGGATCCCGCGCTGCTGCTCAACCCCGGGGTCATGGTCGACCCGCGCCCGCTCGACGCCGACCTGCGCTTCACCGGCCGCGACCTGCCGCTCGCCCTCCCCTACGAGAAGGACGGCGGCAGCCTGCTGAAGGCCGTCCACCGCTGCGTCGGCGTGGCCAAGTGCGTGGACACCGGGAGCGGTGTGATGTGCCCGAGCTACATGGTCACCGAGGAGGAGCGGCACTCCACCCGGGGCCGGGCGCGGCTGCTCGCCGAGATGCTGCGCGGCGCCGAGGCGGGCGGCGTGGTGACCGACGGCTGGCGCTCGGAGGAGGTCCGGGAGGCGCTCGACCTCTGCCTGGGCTGCAAGGGCTGCGCCGCCGACTGCCCGGTCCACGTCGACCTGGCGACCTACCGGACGGAGTTCCTGCACCAGCACTACCGCCGCCGGCTGCGCCCCGCCTCGCACTACTCGATGGGCTGGCTGCCGCTCACCCTGCGCGCCGCCGCGCTCGCACCCGCCCTGGCCAACCGCCTGCTCGGCGCGCCCCGTACGGCCGCCGCCCTCAAGCGACTCGGCGGCATCGACCCGCGGCGCCGGCTGCCCGGCCTGCCGGCTGAGACCTTCGAGCACTGGTTCCGCCACCGTGAGCGGCGCACCCGGCGCGGCGCCACCCCGGTCCTGCTCTGGCCGGACACCTTCAGCAACCTGCTGGAGCCCGGACCCGCCATGGCGGCCGTCGAGGTCCTGGAGCACCTCGGCTTCGCGGTCCGACTCCCGCAGGGGCCGGTCTGCTGTGGGCTCACCTGGATCTCCACCGGCCAGATCGACGTCGCCCGCCGGGTGCTGCGGCGCAGCCTGCGCGCCCTCCCGGCCGGGCTGCCCGTGGTCGGCCTCGAACCCAGCTGCACGGCGGCCCTGCGCGAGGAACTGCCCAGACTGCTCGGCCCGGCGGCCGGCGACGTCCCCGGACGGGTCCGCACGCTCGCCGAGTTCCTGGACGAGGCCGGGGTCGGGCTCCCCCGCCTGCCCGGCTCCCCGTTGCACGGCCTGACCCAGGTGCACTGCCACCAGCACGCCGTCCTCGGCACGGCCGCCGACCGCCGGATCGAGGCCCGGATCGGCCTCACCAACCAGGTCCCGGACTCCGGCTGCTGCGGCCTGGCCGGGAACTTCGGCTTCGAACGCGGCCACTACGAGGTCTCCGTCGCGGCTGCCGAACGCGTCCTGCTCCCCGCCGTACGGGCGGCCGCACCCGACACCGTCCTGCTCGCCGACGGCTTCAGCTGCCGCACCCAGATCGCCCAACTCGCCGACGGCCGCCGGGCGATCCACCTCGCCGAGCTCCTCCACCGGGCCATCCGCGAGCAGAGCGGCGGCTGACCGGCCGCCGGGCGCTCCGCCGCACCCGGGAGGCGGCGGCGGGCGTCGGAGGGGCGCGCGGCGGTGCGCCCGCGACCCCGCCGGTGATCACCGACCGCTGACCCCGCCCGAGCCGGTGTCGGATGCGCCGTTGCCGGACGACCCGTTGCCGGGCGCCCCGTCGGCGGACGCTCCGACGGCGGGTTCCGGTGGCCACACGCCGGGCGCGAGCACACCCGTCACATAGGCGTGTGCGACCAGTGCCGTCCGGTTCGCCATTCCCCAGCGCCGGGAGAGCCGTCCCAGGTGGTAGTTGACCCCGTCGACGGTCAGGCCCACGCCCGTGGCGATCTGCGCGGTGGTGGAGCCGCCCGCGGCCAGGGCGAGGATCCGCGCCTCCACGGGGCTCACCCGGGTCGGCGCGCCGGGGGCGGGGGCGGGCGGGTCGGGTTCGTCCAGGACCCGCAGCAGCAGGAGCAGATGCGGCAGGGCGTCCGGTGTCTCGCTGACCAGGTCGACGGTCAGCTCGCCATGCCGCTCGACGCCCGTCCCGGTGGACCAGGACACCTCGATCGGATAGCGCGATCTGCGGCGCAGCCGTACCGCCTCGGCGATCGGATGGAGTCGGGCCGGAGTGTCCAGGTGGAAGAGGTCCAGGGCGTTGCGCCCGGCCAGGCGGCCGGGCAGGGTGCCCCACTCCGCGGCCATCGCGGGGTTCGCCAGCAGGACGGTGCCGTAGGCGTCGCACAGCGCGGTCGGCACCGGCAGGTGGTCGAACAGGAGCAGCGCCCAGTTGCGCCAGACGACCGCCGGGTCGCGAGCCGGTGCCGTGGCCCCGTCGTCCGGGTCCTGGCCCTGGGGGTCCGCACCCTGGGGGTTCATGCCGCCTCCCTGCCGTCGTCCCTGCCCACCGCCGCTGCCCACCGCCGCTGCCCACCGCCGCTGCCCACCGCCGCTGCCCACCGCCGCTGCCCACCGCCGCTGCCCACCGCCGCTGCCCAC
>NZ_JYJF01000022.1 GCF_000955975.1 Saccharothrix sp. ST-888 | reverse complement strand
GGATTGCACTTACGAGATGCCTTGCCGATTGTGCGTGGTGGAGCCTAGAGAACTCCCATCATCGCAGGTCGCAAGGCATCTCTTCGTTCTACGGGACCTTCCCGACAGCGATCACACGGTGGATCCGGGCTCAACGACCGAGCCGAGGCGCCGGCTGCGCGCGCCCGCCTGTGGAGGGCGGCAGGTACTCACCTGCCGTGACCTGCTTCTGCCTGCCGGCCTGATGCGGTCCGAACTGCCTCCGAGGGGCCGGGATTCCCCGTGGCTTTCCGCTCGATCGGGCACGGCTCGGGCACGGGCAGCACCGGATGGGGCCCCGGACAAGCCGAGGCCCCGATGGCGCCTATGCTTCGTGGCAGCCAGGACTACCGGTCGAACTCCCCACTACGCACACCCTGGGTGAAGGCAATCCACTCGGCCTTGGTGAAGCGGAGCGGCGGACGCTTCTGGTCCTTCGAGTCGCGCACAGCGACCGCGCCGTCCCCGAAGAATGCGATCTCCACGGAATAAGGTGCGGTAGAGCTCTTGCTGCTCTTCTGCCAGTGGGCCTTGGCCAGGTCCACCGCGTAGAGGTCGTGTTCGTTGGTCATCGATGCTGTTCCTTCCGGTTGCCCCCTCGTTTGTGCCAGCGTCGCCCGGCAGGGCCTGATCTGCGCGCCGGCGTACTCCAGCAGGCTGGCTCACCCGGAGTGACCGCGCCCTGGCCCACGTTCCGTGGGCAGGCTGCGAGCGTGTGAACGAGCGCGTTGGCGCGGTCTTCGACCGGGCCCTGCCTGGTCCGGGGCCGGGCATGATCGGGGGGCCGCCCGCGTTGATCGTGTTGTGGCCGCCGGTGGAGACGGCGCCGCCGCTGACTCCGCCGTGCACGACGGTGCTGTCGTGGTGGTTGTTCGTGGTGGAGGCGGTGTTCTGGGTGTCCACGTAGCTCCTCACGGTGTGGTTGCTGCGGATGCGGGCGGTGCCGGCCGAGGTGATGCGCAGCCGGTTCAGACCGGTTCCCCTGACAGACCCCACAGAGGAACCCTCCGGCCGGGGCCGGGGCGCGTCGACGGCCCTCCAGCGGGTGACCGGAGCCGCACGGTCCCGGGTTCCTGCCCTTCACCGGCCCACGGCCAGCAACTCTCCGCTTCCCCGGACCGCCTGCTCCCGTGCCCGGCGGCGGTCCGGCTCGTCGTCGAGGAGCCGGCTCTGTTCGCGGGCGTAGGCTCGCAGCAGGTCGTGGTACCGGTACTCACCGGCCTGATCGGGGGTCAACAGGCACACGTCGACCAGGCGTTCAAGGATCTGCTCGGTGCGGCCGACTGGTTCGCCCAGCATCCGGGCGGCGGTCTCGGTCCGGATGCTCAAAGCGGTGCCGAGGGAGAGCAGCCGGAAGGCACGGGCGGTGGCCGGGGCCAGGGCATCGTGGGCACCACCGAAGACCGATCGGATGTCCAGGCTGCCGACGCGGAGTTCGTCGAGCAGCCGACCGCCGGTGGTGAGCCGGTCGGCCAGCTCGCGGACGGCCCAGGAGGGCCGCGCCGCGAGCCGGGCCGCACAGATCCGCAACGCCAGCGGCAGCCCACCACAGGCCCGGACCAGGGCGGCGAGCGCCCGCGGGTCGCCGATCAGCCGGTCGGGCCCGGTGGCCCGGGTCAGGAAGGTGCGGGCCTCGCCGTCGGACAGCGCCGCCAGCTCGACGGGATGCACTCCGGCCAGATCGGTCAGCCGACGGCGGCTGGTGACCAGTACGGCGTTGTCCGGGCTGCCGGGCAGCAGTGGCCGGACCTGGGCGGCGTCCCGGGCGTCGTCGAGCACGACCAGCAGCCGTCGACCGGACAGCAGAGACCGGTACAGCGCGGTGCGTTCGTCCGGTTCGGCCGGGATCGCGTGCGACGGCACACCGAGCGCCAGCAGGAACCCGCGCAGCACGCCGGGCGGCGCGGCGGGTTCGCGGTGGCTGCCCCGCAGGTCCGCGCGGAGGATGCCGTCCGGGAAGCGGGGCCGGGCGGCGTGTGCGACCTGGACGGCGAGGGTGCTCTTGCCGATGCCGGGTTCACCGGAGACCACCGCGACCGGTGTCGTGCGCCGCCCGCCGGAGGTGAGCCGTGCCGTCAGGGCGGCCGTCTCAGCCGCGCGGCCGGTGAAGTCCGGTGGAGCCGGCGGGAGATGGAAGGGTGTCGCCTCGGCGTAGTGGCCCCCCGGGTGCTCCGCCTCCTGCCGCAGCCGGACCGGTCCGCCCGGGCCGGATGCCGGCCGTTCCGGGCCGGGATCGGCGCACAGGACCTGCTGGTGGACAGCACGCAGCTCGATGCCGGGCCCGACGCCGATCTCCTCGATCAGGAACCGGTGGGCCCGTCGGTAGACGGCGAGCGCCTCGGCCTGCCGACCGCTCCGGTGGAGCGCGGTCATCAGCTGTCCCCAGAAGCGCTCCCGTTCCGGGTGGGCGGTGGTGAGCGCGTGCAGTTCGGCGATGAGCGTGTCGTGGCGGCCGAGTCGGAGCCCGGCGTCCAGCCTGGCCTCCAGGACGTTCAGCCGGATCTCCTCGAGTCGTTCGGCCTCCACCCGGCGCAGCTCGTCGCAGTCCACGTCCACCAGGGCGGGACCGCGCCAGAGTCCGAGGGCCGCGTCGAACAGTGCGGTGGCACGTTCGGGTTCACCACGCCTGAGTGCGTCCGTGCCGCGCCGGTGGAGCGTGGTGAACCGGTGGGCGTCGAGTTCGTCCGGAGCGATGTCGATCACGTAGCCGCCGCTCCCGGTCCGGAGCCGCTCACCGGCCCGGCCCAGCTCCCTGCGCAGCCGCATCACGTAGTTGCGGAGGGTGGTGGCGGCGCTGCGCGGTACCCGGGTGCTCCACACCGTGTCGGCCAGCTGCTCCGCCGGTATCACCTGTCCCTGGCGGACCAGCAGTGCGGCCAGCAGGATGCGCTGCTTGGCCGCCGGGACGACGCGGACCTCCCCGTCGTCCCTCAGCTGCAGCGGTCCCAGAATCCCGAATTCCATGTGCCCCGCCCCCTCGGAGGATGACCTGTACCTGGGCCGGCGGCGTCCGTGACGGTGCGCCGTCGGCCATCGGTGTCGATCCAAGCCCGGTACGGGTTGTCCGGCAGCTTTCTGGGCCGCCGGACAATCAACTCCGTACATCGCGCGTGCGATCCGGGTTCTCCGGGTCGAAGGGCCTGCTCAGCCGCAGTGGGTCCAGTCGCTCGTCCACGAGGTGTCCTGGTAGGCGCCGCCCCATCGCACGCACGAGCCGGCGGCGGAGGCGGAAACCGGTCCGGCGTAGTAGGTGAAGCTGCCGGGGTTGCTCGCCGAGGTGCCGCCCTGGACGTCCAGGGTCGCGTTCATCGGGACGGCTCCGGCGGGCTTGGCCGCGAGGGTCACCACGCAGTTGCGGCCCGTGGCGCCGCTGTACAGCAAGTAGACGGCGGCTTGGCCGAGGTCGTGTGTGTCGATCACGCTGTAGCCGCTGCCGCAGACCGCACCCGGGTTGTACGGGTTGGCCGGTGCGCTCGCGCTCGGCGTGGTGTAGCCCTTGATGACGTAGCCGTGGGCCGGGTCCACCGTGGACGGCACGCTGCCCACGGCCTTCTGGTCGGCCGGGATGGTGATCGGGACGACCTTGGAACTGACCGCGAAGTCGGCCATCGTGGCGGCGTTCGGGTCGCCGTTCCAGTCGCCGTTGACAGTGCTGACGGAGCCATCCGCGTTGACGGCGGTCACGATGCCGACATGGTGGATCTCCGCGTCACGGGTGCTGCCGTACACGACGGCGTCACCGGGCTGCGGGGTGTACCCGGCCGAGGTGTGCAGCGTGCCGTGGGTCTGGCCGTAGGTCTGGAAGCTGGCTGCGGCGGCGTCCAGTCCGCCGGTGTGGAAGCCGGAGTTCCGCCACACCCACAGCACGAAGTCCGCACACCAGTATTCGGGGCCGTCCGAGTAGCCGCCCGCACAGCTGTGCTCGAACTGGTCACCGCCGAGACTGTTGTGCGTGGGGGTGCTGGCGCAGGCCCCGGCGGTTCTGCCCACGTTGGCGGTGGCGAGCGCGGCGGCATCGCTGCCGGTGGCCGCGGAGGCGGCCGGGGCGGTGAGGGTCAACAGGCCCAGCAGCAGGCCCGTGGTGGTGACCGCGCCGGATATCCGGCGCAGAGCTCGGGTGAGTGTCAACGGTCGCCCTTCAAGTGGGTACGGGAGCAGGTCGACGACGCCCGTCGGCCATGACGGATTGTCATGACAGTCGGCGCGGGCCGTCGTTTCGCCGCCAGTCTCCACCGCACCCGTATCGCGGTGGTCGCGTCATCAGCCGCGCGGGGCGCGGGGATGGCCGCTTGGCGCGCCCTCCCCACCCCGGGCCGCAGGGAAGTGGTGGCGGAGCGTGGGACGGTCCGTCACCTTGCGGGGCCTGTCCGTCGCGCCGGCGGCTTCGCCCGCCGATTCCGTTTCCCGCCAGCCGGGTTGCCCCGTCACTGCGGACTGCACGATGTCCCGAGCACGTCGGCCATGACCCGTCCGCCTCCCCGCGCCGGGCCGACGAGCCGACGCCCGCCTCGCGCGGGGGCGAGGCTCCGCGGAGCCCGCTGCCGCACCGGGCGCACCGGCCGCACCGGTCAGCCCACCGCCGACCCGCCACCGGCGCCAGCACGACCCGGCCCTCGGTCCGGTGGGCCAGCGAGTCGGGACGGCTCAGCCCGGATGCGGGTACCGGCAGGCGGCTTGCTCCGCCTTGACCAGATCGTCCTCGCCGAGCTCGGCCTTTCGGCCGCCGTCGACCGCGTCGAGCGGTACTTGCCACGCGTCGGCAACCCCGGTCGGTGCTCCGCCGCCGAGGCAGGCGACCGCCACCACCGGGACGCTCGCGCCGGCCGGTGCCCCGGCCCGCAGCGCTCCGAGCCGCCAGGACACCGGGAAACCGGCCGACGCCTTGTCGGTGAGTCCGATCTGCTGCCACTTCGGTCCCTGCGCCGGGTCCCCGGCCGGAGCGAAGTACGCGGCGTAGCCGACGATGGCCAGGTGGCTGCCGGTCGAACGCAGTTCCACGGCCTCCGGGCTGTCGAGCGGGCGGACCGCGGCGAGCCGTACCGCCGAAGGCGACGGGACGGAGTCGGGGCAGGAGGACGGCTGCATGGCAGCCGGCGGATTGCCGTGGATGACCGCGGAGGACACCACCCCGCCCTGGCTGACCTTGAACCAGCGGACGTCCGGGGACCCGGAGGTGGTGTCGACCACCGGCTCGCCCAGGCAGTAGCCGGTGAACCGGAGGGAGCACCCGGGCGGCACCTCGAGTACCACGGGTGCGTCGAGGTGGGCCCCGGCCCGGACCGCGGTGCGGGGGTTGTAGGTCGTCCCGGAGAACGGCCCGAGCGGTCCGGCGGAAAGGCAGACAGGACCTGCCATGACCGCCTCGGCGGACCGCTGCGTGCGGCTCAGGCCGGACACCCAGAGCGTGGTCAGGCCGATCGCCGCCATGACGGCGACCGCAGCGGCGGTGAGCGACCAGCGGACCCAGACCGGCGACCTGCCCGGGCCGGGGGCGACGCCCCCCGCCGGAGGAAGCGATCGAAGGGCCGGGGCGGGGCCCGGAGCCGTGCGTGCGGGTGCGGATTCCTCCTCCGCGCTTTCCCCGCCGCTCCGTTCGGCGGCGCCGGCCTCGTCGGCGGAGCACTTGTTCCGCTCGTGTTCCAGTGCACGGTCCAGCTCGTGCCAGCGTCGTTCCCATAAGGCCGTGTCGCCACCGCACGCGCCGACGTAGGCCAGCGTCACGTCCAGACTCGGCTGCCGGACGCCGCCGGCGGCGTCGCTGAGTGTGGTCGCGCTGTATCCCGCCACTGCCGCGAGCGCCCGGTACGTCGGGTTCCCGGCTTCCTCGCGGACCTTGCGGAGGTCGTACGCGAACGCCGCCGTCGGGCCGTCGGCCGGATCGACAGGACGCGGCTTGCGGGCCATCGGTTCTCCTCGGTGTCTTCGCCTCGTACGTGGATCCTTTCCAGGCCGACGAGACGGCATCGGCCGAGAGCTCTCCTCGCCGCGTCCTCCCCCACAGAACCGGCCCGGAACAGAGACGGGATCACCACTCAACCTATGCAAGGACTTTGAGAACGGAAAAGCTTCACCTGTGCACGCTTGACCTTCACCAGTGCACAGGGGTCACCGCGTCGCGGGGACTCGGGCAGTCGCGCCGGCAGGACGGCAACCACGGCCATGACCGGCCGGTAC
This sequence comes from Saccharothrix sp. ST-888, assembly GCF_000955975.1. Taxonomy (GTDB): domain Bacteria; phylum Actinomycetota; class Actinomycetes; order Streptomycetales; family Streptomycetaceae; genus Kitasatospora. The sequence continues at coordinate 62,103 of NZ_JYJF01000022.1, read as the reverse complement.
CCGCGCGGGCGAGGCAACCGCACGAGCCCCGGAACCTTGTGCCGGGCCGCCCGTGTCACGTTTCGCCGCCGGCGGGCAGGCCGTTCGGGACGGGACGGACTCCGTCCCCGCCGCGCAGGCGACCACCCTCTCCGGAGCGGCGCGGGCCGGGAAGCGCCCGTGCCACCTGCGCGGGACCGCGCCCCAGCGGCGCTCCCCGCCCGTCCCCTCCAGCCCTCCCTCGGGCACCTTCGGCTCACCGAGGCCGACCGGACCCAGGCCCTACCGGCTTCTCGAACTCGGCCCGCCCGGAATCTGCTGATGGACCTGGGCGAGAGGACTGGGCGTTTCCCGCGTCACCTCCAAGACCTCATCGACAAGCGCGGCAGGGACATGCTCGGTCAACTCGCCAAGTCGGCCCGGTGCCAGAGCCAGTGCGGCCGATGACATGGCAGGCTGAACGGACAACGGGGCTCCCGCTGGACGAGACAATCTTGGTCGATTGACCGTCCCAGCAGGAGCCCCGCTCCCATGTCCGAGCTTCTCCGGACGACTTGACAACCGCGCCGGAGCCTTGACTCCCTGGCTTTGGGTTCGAGCAGGCAAGATGGCAGCGTGGGCACGGCTGTCCTTCGTGATCACCGAGCGTAGAGAACTCCGTGATCACCTGGACCCGTACCCGTTCTGCGTCCTCCTCGCCCCGTCACGACCTATTGCCGGTCGGTCTTAGGACGCGCAGTAGTCCGCGGTGCCCTGGGAGAGGCCGTTGGTGCCGCTGGACCAGGCGGGAGAGCCGTTGGCCTGGTAGAAGACGAAGTTGCCATCGGCCTGGACGACCGCGCGGCCACCCGGGGCGGAGTTCAGCTTGCCGATGGTGCAGATGGTGTCGTTGTCGTGCTGCAGCTTGATGTAACCGGACGCCGACCAGTCCACGTGGTTCACGCCCTGGCCGTAAGTGCCGCTGGCCCACAGCGCCCTGCCGTCGTTGGCGTACAGCACCAGGTTGCCGTCACTCTGGAAGACCAGGTTCGCGCTCGACGAGTTGGCGGAATTGCCCGCGTACCAGTCGGGCTGGTTGAGGGTGAAGTTCGCGGCCGTCGCGTCCCAGTCGCCGGCGGCCATCGCGTTGGTCCCGGTCAGGCCGATCACGGCGGCGGCCGCCGTGCAGACCATGGCGGCCCGGGTCAGCGTCTTGCGAAGCGGCGAGCCGGTGATTCGGTTCGCAGTCATGAGTGTTCCTCTTCCTTGAAGTGTCGTGCGATGGTTGTGAGCGGCGGCGCGCGGTCTGTGCCACCGCCTGGGAATGACCCCCGGATGGAAGGCATCGTCGGGGGCATCCACGTGTTTGACCCGGCTCGGACGGTTCGAGGGAACGGTCACCGGGAGTTTGCGTGTTGGAAGCAGCACGCCAGTCGAAGGCGGAAGCGCGGAAGCCCGGCTGAAGCAGGTCGAGCCGATGGGGCCGGCGACGCCGCCCGCTCGGCGGCAGACCCCAGCCGGTATCCGGAACTCCGGCCAGGCGCTATCGGCAGGTGGAGGTCGCCCCCTGTAGGCATCCGGCTTGACGCGGCATCCGCGTCGCGTACCGCGTGACATCTGCGGCCGTCCGGCCGATCAGGTGTAGCAGTAGTTCATGTTGCCCCGGCGGTGACCGTAGGTGCCGGTGGACCAGGTGGCGTTGCCGTTGGTGTCGTAGAACACGAAGTTGCCGTCGTCCTGGACCTCGGCGTGGCCGCCCGGCGCTGGGTTGAGCTTGCCGAGGGTACACACGACATTGTCGGAGGCGTCCAGCAGTTTGACGTATCCGGACTTCGACCAGTCCAGATGCGTCACGCCCTTCCCGCTCGTGCCCGAGGCCCACAGCGGATAGTCGGTCTCCCCGTCGTACCCGTAGAGAACGAGATTACCGTCGTCCAGGAAGTTCAGGCCGGTCAGGAGGTTGTTCGCCCCTGCCCCCGACTGACCGGCCTGCCAGTCGGGCTGGGCGAGCGTGAAGGTCGCGACAGAGGCATCGGCCATCGCGGTGGTGGCGGTCAGCCCGAGCGCACCTGCGGCCGCGGCACACACCAGGGCGGCGCGCCCCAGGCGCCTGCGCGCCTTGGAGCTACCGGACTTACTGAGTATCACGAGTGTCCCTTCGACATGCCGCTTCGCTGCTCATCACTGGCGAGTGGCAGAACGGCTGGATGGTGGGCGGAACGCTTTGCCGCCGAGGCTGTGGGCAGACCAACGGCGTGACACCGCGCGACGTGGCCGGGCCGCAGCTCTCCGAGTGGACGTGGTGGGGCGCAGCGTCGTCGTCGCCGTGCCGCCGCAGGCCCGACGATGTGCCCCTCCGGGAAGGGCCCGGTCGCAGCGGTCTGCGACTGGACCGGAGGCTCAGGTGTAGCAGTAGTTGAGGTTGCCCGGCCCGTTGTAGGTGCCGGTGGACCAGGTGGCGTTGCCGTTGGTGTCGTAGAAGACCACGTTGCCGTCGTCCTGGACCCGGACCGTGCCGCCCGGGGCGGGGTTGAGCTTGCCGAGGGTGCACACGACGTTGTTGGAGGCGTCCAGCAGTTTGGCGTAACCGGCACGAGACCAGTCCACGTGGGTCACGCCCCTGCCACTGGTGCCACTGGCCCACAGCGGGATCCCCCCGTCGGTGTCGCTGACGGTGTGCAGCACCAGGTTTCCGTCACCCCACAGCTCCAACGTGACGTTGGAGGAGGATGAGCTGGTATTGGCGTACCAGTCGGGCTGCGCGAGGGTGAAGGTGGCGGCCGTGGTGCCGGAGTCCAGGGCCATCGCCTCCGCACCGGACAGGCCGACTGCGATGAGAGCCGCGGCGCACACCCCGGCAGCCCGCACCCCGGCCTTCCGCAGACGTGAACCCGTGAACTGACTTGCCGTCATGAGATCTCCTTGAATGGGCGGGACTTGGTTGAGTGAAGAACTTCGAACCGGGCAGTGCGCTGGTCGTTTCGTCAGCTACTCATAGGCGGCAACTCGCAGGCGTGGACCTGGACCAACGGCACCCGCACACACGGCGGCAAGTGCCTGGACGTCACCGGCCAGGGCACGACCAACGGCACCCTGGTCGAACTGTGGGGCTGCAACGGCGGCGCCAACCAGCGATGGACACTGCCGTAGCGGTCCCACGGTCTGGCGCGCGAGAAGGGCCTTGGGCCCGGTCGGGTTGCTGGTCGGCCTAGGGAGAGCCGGCTCACCATGATGCCGATCACTGCCAGGGGATCATGCTCTCCGACTGAGCGGGGTCGGTCTCGTAGTCGCGGGCCGGCGTCGGTGGGCAGTCAGCCATGCGAGTTGGGTCCCAGTGAGGAGGGCACCACCGAGTTCGGTCCCGGCGCGATGCCTGCCGAGCTCGCGGCCGCCATCGCCCTGCAGGAACTCGCCTGCACGGCTGGGACCTTGCTCGCGCCACCGGTCGGCGGTTCACGGTCGGCGACGACGTGTCGGAGGTCGCGCTCGCCGTGGTCGAGCAGATCCGCACCACCGGCCATGGCCGGGCCGGCCGAAGCGAACGTCAGGCCACCACCTACGGTGAGCACCGCCGCCGCAGCGGCGGGGAACCGTCGCGCTATTCCACGCATGCGCTGATACCCCTTCAAGGTCACTTCTGTCGAGCCGCGCAACCGCGTTCCCGTCGTCTGTAAGTGTGGTGAATCGCCGTATCGCCGCCGTATCGCTGCAGTCCGCCCCTCACATGAGTGACCGCGAATCCGACGGCCTCTGAGCTTGACTCTGTCGGGGATCTTGGTGTTCAGCTGGACAGCAGCTGGGCGAGGCTGCGGCCGTTCGTCGAGGTCGACCGCGGCACCATGGGCGGCGTGGGTGCGCGTGCGGTACTTGATCTGTCATCACCGGGAGCGTCTCTGCGGATCGGGCCACTCACCGCAGGGCAGGGCCGCTTCGGCGACAGAGCCCGTCCACGACCTCGCCGGCCTCGGCTCAAGCAGCCACAGAGCGGGGGCATGGGCACAGCAGCATCCGACTCGGTGAAGGTGCGGGTGCGCGGAGCGCGCGGCCGGGCGGCGGCGCCCTCCGTGCCTGGTCGAGGCCGTTGGTATAGGTATCGAACCTCTAGGCTGGGGGTGACCATCCGTGAGTAGAGGGGGAAGAAGAGAGCCTTGGGGGAGTACTTCCGTGTTGAGGTGAACGAGCTCGATCGGCTGCTTCAGCAGCTGCATCAGAGTCAGGACGACCTCCGTTCCGCGCTGAACGCGATGCGCGACACCGGTCCGAAAAGCACCGGCAGCAAGTCGCTGGACCGCGCGTGCGACGACTTCCACGACAGCTGGAACGACGCCATCAAGCTGATATCCAACGGCACGGATCAGATCGAGGAGAAGCTGCGCGAGACTGCGGACGACTACACGGGCACCGAGCAAGCGATCCGTGATGCTCTTGGCAAGGGGGCCGATGCGGCATGAGCAGCGGCCATGACTTCCCCGCCCTCGGCTTCGACCCGGCGCCCGGTCGGCCCGAAAGCGTGGACGCCTTGGTGTCCACGCTGACGTCGGCTGCCACGGCGATGGAGAGCGCGTCCCGGACGCTGACATCCATCAGCCATGGTGGTAGCGCCTGGGAGGGCAGGGCGGCGGACGGCTTCGCGCGGAAGGTCGGCAAGCTGCCCAAGACCATGGACGACAGTGTGGACGCCCTGAAATCCGCGTCCACGCAGTTGTCCTCGTGGAGCAGGCAGCTGGCGAGCTATCAGCAGACCGCGAAGCGCTACGAGGCGGAGGCCGAGGACGCCAAGAGGCGGCTGAAGGAAGCGGAGGCGCGCAAGAACGCCTCCACCGACCAGTACAACTCGGCAGCGGACGATCCTGCCTTCCGGCTGGTCGGTTACCGCTTCTCCAACGACCAGCAACTGGCGGAGGCAAACGCCAGGATCAGTGCGGCGCAGCAGAACCTGGATGTGGCGAACCGGCAGCTGCAGACCGCGTCGCATGAGCTCTCGTCGATCGAGGACGAGCTCCACCAGATCGTCAAACAGGCCAAGGAGCTTCACGCCCATCATCAGCACGACGCGGACCAGACTGCCAAGGCTCTGCGGGCAGCCGACCAGAATGCGCCGCACATCGGCACCTGGTCGAAGATCGCGGATGGCTTCAAGAAGGTCGGTAAGAGCATCAAGGACTGGGCGCACAAGCATGCCGGTGTCCTGAAGAAGATCGGGGACATCGCGGGGGCCGCCTCCGCGGTGCTCGGTATCGCTGCGCTCGCGACGATGTGGTGCCCGCCGCTGTCGGCCGCCCTCGGAGTGGCCGCGGCCGGCGCGTCCGGCGTCGCGCTGGGGGCTCACGGGTTGGCGAAGCTCGGGGGTGCCGACGTCAGCTGGACGACGATCGCGCTGGACGGGGTCGGTGTGGTGCCGTTCGTCAGTGGTGCGGCCAGGGGCCTCAAGGGCGCCGCCATGGGCGTCAAGGCCATCAGAGGCGGCGAGGGTCTCGCGGCCGGTGGTGCGAAGCTGGTGGAGGCGGGCAAGGCCATCGAGGGCACGCACATGGCCGGCGGCTTCATGCACAGCAAGGTCATCTCGCCGATCATCACCAAGACCCCGCTGCGGAGCCTGCCCGGTGCCATGAAGAGTCTGGACGAGGCCGGAAACCTGAGCGCCACGTCATGGTGGTCGCGCGGCATCCAGATCGGCATGAAGGGCACTGGTCTTGCCAACCATGCGCCCAAGCTCTACCAGGAAGTGACGTCATGACGGCCGACCAGAGCCTGATCGCACCACCGGCACTCGACGCCGAGCTGGACATCCGCTGGGAAGCCCCGGTCGTCTTCCACTCCCTGGGCGTCCAGTTGCCCGAAGACCAGCGCCAAGCACACATCGCGGAGATCGCCGCGGAGGTCTGGTCCGGCGGAACCGAGTTCCAGCGCACCACTGTGGCCGGCTGGTACCGGGACATCGCCGCGGAAGCCGCCGAGGACGGCGCCGTCTACACCGGATTCGCCCTGCTCGGCACCGGCGACGACCGGGTCAGCGTCGCGACCCTGGTCATCCTGGCCGAGGAATCGGACACCTCGGACCCGGAGATCGCCGCAGCCGCCCTGCTGGAGCGCCTCTCCGCCGACCCCGCCAACGAAGTCTTCCGCTCCGACGTCAGCTGCGGGCCGGCCGTGGTGTCGATCTCCGGAATGGTCATGGACCTCACCGAGCAGGCCGGCGAGCCGACCTCACTCGAACTCGCCCAGGCCGAGGTCTACATCCCCGTGCCCCAAACCGACACCCTGCTCGTCTGCAGGATCAGCACACCATCCATCGCCGACTTCCCCGACTACGTGACCATGCTCGCGCAGATGGCCGACACCGTTGTCTACGACAAGCCCGGCACCACCCCGGAGACTGCTGCCGCGGCCACACTGCCCGGCCAGTCCAGGATCACGGAGGCCTTCGGATGAGCGGCCACTACACCCCACCCCCACCCGGTCCGGACACCGGACCGCTCCCTGCGCGTTCGGCTGTCGGGCTCGCCCTGCAGCTGTGGCTGCAATGGCTGTACCTGCTTCCCTGGATCGCGATCTACGAGGTCGGCGACTTCGGGTACGTCGATGAATCCTGGGCGGAGGGAAATATCACCAGGCACGTCCTGACGCCGAGCAGATACCGGCTGGAGCGCCACGGCGCCCAACAGGACTGGGAGATGTGGGCGGACAAAGCCCTCGACCGGGGCACCAAGGGAGCGCTGTACCGCGAACGGGGACGCCGGGCCGAGAACGCCCGCGGCAAGAACCGGTACAAGCACAAGGAGACCGAGCCCACCACCTTCATCAAGAAGCGCTACTACCGCGGCATCGGCGCAGCAGGAGTAGCCGCTCTCGCCGCCCGCCGCGGCTGGGAGGTCGACTGGAAGCGGACCGACCCTGGCAAGGCGGTCCATCTCGTCTACCGAAAGCCACTCGGCTCCTGACCGAAGTCGCTTCACGCGCACGAGTCCAGGACGAATCCCACGTGGATGCCAATCGGACCGATTGACCTGCAGACCGGGGACGGCCAACCGGCCGTCCCCGGTCTCGGTACGCACCAGGTGCTGCGCAGCACGTCCGTCGAGCCGGTGGACGAGGACGGTGAGCTCCTGTCCAAGGACCTGTCCGTCCTGTTCGATCTCACCGACCCGGAGTGGACCGTCGTCTACCTGCGGGTGCGTGTTCATCAGTGGAAGTGCTCGTCCAGTGCCGTCAGGGCGATGTTGGCCAGCAGCGGGGAGAGGATCCCGCCCTGGGGAGTTCCGGTGCCGGTGTCCTCGAACATGCCGTGGTTCATCACCCCGGCCTTGAGGAACGCCTTCACCAGCGCCAGGACGCGCTTGTCGGAGATCCTGGCCCGGAGCCGGTCCATCACGGCGGCGTGGTCGAGGCGGCAAGGGCACGCCGGGCGTCTGCTTCACCCGCGATGAGGACGTGGTCGAGGGCTTCGCGTCGGGTGTTGTGTTCGAGGAACGCCAGTGCATTCAGCCGCTTGCCGAGTGCGATGTCCACGTGCGGGAAGGTGGAGCGATGAGGCGCGGGAGGTGGACTCCGCCCGGTCCGGTGCGGCCGCCATTGCGAGACCGTCAAACGCTCCGATCATGCGCGCGCCGATCGGCTCCGGCACCGCCCCCTTGGGATTGATCATCTAGTCGCGGAACCAGACGTCCTCCATCCGCAGTGTGGCGTCCTCGGTGTGGCGGACCCGGAAGTGGGACATCCGGAGCGCCTTGTAACCCCACGGGTCGTACGGCTCCAGCAGGAAGTGGCCGAAGGCTGTCCAGCCGACGCTCCAAGGCGCTCCGTCCAGGTCGAAGTCGCGGGCGGCGAGCACCTCGGGCGCGATGCCGACGGCCCGTGCGATGGCGTGAGGGTCCCCGTCGAGGTCGTACCGGTCGCCGTCCGCCCAGCCCTCGGAGTACAGCCGGAGTCCGCCCGGCAGGTGGACGACGGTCTCGACGTGGTGCGCTCCGCCGTCGAGACTCGCCGATCCGATGATCCGGGCGTCGGGGAAACGCTCGGCGAGGGCAGTGGTCGTGTCCAGCAGCGCGCCGAAGTCTCCGAAGTCGGTGATGGCGAAGTCGGCCATCGCAATGACGTTGCCCCAGCAGCCGACCCTGACCAGGTCCAGGTCGGCCCGGTCTCCGGGGTGCTCGGGGCCGGCGTCGGTCGGGGGCAGCTCGTCGAGGACGGCCTCGACGGTGGGGAAGGACTCGACGAACGCCCGGGCCCGGGTCGGGTCGTGGGGGGCGAAGCCGTCGACACTCGTCCGGGTGGCCCGGGAGTGCGGGGCGAAGGGCGGCAGGACGAGCGTGAGGGTGCACTCGGCGAAGCCGTCGACCTCGCGGTCAGGCGGGAGGTCCCAGTGGTCGATGTCAGTCATGCCCGTCACCGTAACGGTGACCACTGACATCAACCAGCGCCCTAGCAGGCAGGTGTGACGACATGTCAACGATCAAGAGGGTCGGCGAGGTCCAAGGGCTCCGGCATGCGCAGGACGCGGCCGGCCGAGCCGGGAACGGTCCTTGCAGAGGATCAACCCAGCGGGCGGGGATGGCGTCCAGGCCGTAGGGCGTCGGCAGCAGCTGGACACCAGAGGTTCGTTCCGAACCCGCCGTTCCGCGTGATCATTTCGTCGTCGGTCGCCCCTCGACCTGCGCCAGCCGAGCGCCGCGCTCGGCCAGGGACTGGGCGAGGGTGGTCGACGGTTCTCACGGGCTCGCGGCATTCCCGCGGTTCGCCGGGTCGGGGCTGCACAGCCAGCCGTTGACCGCGAAGCGGCTGTCCGCGTGCTGTTTGCTCGGGCAGCTGACCGGCCGTACCTCGTGCCAGGCGGTGGGCCGGAAGAACACGATGCTGTCGTGTTCGGGCTCCCAGTCCCGCCAGGTGCGCTCCTTCCACTTCCCGGCTGCCTCGGTGTGCAGCGGCAGGGCGGCGTCGAACACACGCAGCTCGCCTCCGTCGAAGGGCCGGGGTGTGCGATGCAGGTAGTACACGAACGTGAGCAGGCGCCGGGGGGCGAACTTGGCATCGCTGTCCTGGTGCGGCCGGTAGAAGTCGCCGTCGTTGTGCACGTTGAGGCTGTAGCTGGGTTCGGTGTACTGGCAGGAGACTCCGAGCGTGTGCTCGACCGCCTCCAGCACCTCATCGATGGCTGCCATCAGCTCGGGTACGGCGAAGTCGTGGCGCGACCGGGAGCGGCGGAAGTCGGGGACCACCTCACGGTCGCGGATCATGGAGGGCCTCAACGTGTCGTCGGTGGAGGCGATGGCACGCTCCAGTAAGGCGCCGGCTGTCCGCTCACCCAGGAACTGGGTGATGCGACAGACCGTCACGGGAAGCCGCCAGACCGCGTCCGTACTCACCGGCGATCGCTGATCCGTCGCCTCGGATGGTCCCGTCACGGGGGTGTCGTGTCGCGCCACAGTGTCCTGCCTTGTCGTGGTGTGTCGGTCCGGATCGCGATGAGTGTGTTCCGCAGGGGCCGCCCCCAAGCCCTGGGGGAGTGGGCGGCGACCGTGGGTTGCGCCCGGTCGAGGCGCGCCCGTGGCCACTGGGGCCACTGGCCGTCCGGCCTTCGACCGCTGGAGCAGCGCAGCAGGACGTCCGGCGTCGTCACGCGGCCCCGGGCGTGTTCGCGCTCGCGGCTCCTCGCAGACGATCCACTTCGGCCGTGAGTTCTTCCACGCGGCGGTGCAGTGCCTGGATGCACACCAGGGCGACGCCGAGGCCGTCGACGACGGGGATGGTGGTGTCGTCCTGGTTGAAGCCGAAGGCGGCGTGCCAGTCCTGGGCCATCGGCCCGAGGTGGCGCACTCCTTCGGGTTCCCAGAGGTAGCGCCAGGTGCTGATGGGCAGCGCGGCCACGGTCTCCAGGACCGCGTAGCCGTTGACCGGAGCGACCGGTGCCACGGCGTCGGTCTCCCGTGCCTGGGCCGGAGGCCGTGCCTGGGCATCGCGGTCAGCCGCCCGGGACCGCCGGCGGAAGATCCGCACCGTCACCGGCTCCAGTCGACCGGGACGACGTCCCGCTTGAGCGCTCGGTCGCTGCAGATGGCGCATGGGTTGCCCGGGACACCGGGGCCCTGGTCGGTGCCGACGGTGATCGCTCCGTGGGCCCCGGCCGGGGCGTGGACGCCGTCGCCGACCATCGCGGCTTCGTAGCCGCCCAGCAGCTCCTGGAGGGTTCCGGGGCCCAGGTTCTCCGGAGCGGTGATCGCGGCGATGCCGTCGTAGTCGGTGTAGGCCGCTCCCAGCGTCCGGCCGCCGATGGTGGCGAACACGATCCTGGCACCGCGGATGGGCTCGCCGGTCACCGCGTCGCTCAACATCGCGTGCATGTTCTCCAGTTGCATCTGGGTGACGTTCAGGCTTGCCTGGCTGGCCGTGAGCCTGGTCGGCTTCAGACTGGGGCACTCCGCCCCGCTGCACGACGGCGCCGTCGTGGGGGCGGCGGACGCCGGGGCGCCGCTTCCCACGCCCAGCGCCGCCATGGCCACGGCCATTGCCGAGACGGCCATACGCCCCGAAGACCTCATGTCCACTCCTCGTGATCGGAGACAGCTGCCGTCCCATCCGGACGGCACGGCAGACTGTAGGGGCGCCCGGCCGGCGATACCGGCTGAAGGTCGGAGATGCCTTCTATCGGGTGAACTGCGTTGAGACGGCGGCCGTTGGAGACGGTCGGACGGCATCGCCGAAGCGCTCACCGGCGCCCGCCGCACAGAGCTGTCGGTCGACCCACCGGCCGTAGGAGCGCCGCCAGTCGGCGAGCGCTGCGGTGTCCGGTGCAGGCCGACGCCCGACGGCACGTCGGCTGACGGGCCATGGCGACCTCGCCGTAACCGGGAGCGGCGGCAGAACGTTGAAGGATCATGAAAATGAACCGTTGTCGCCCGGCCGCCGCTGTCGTGGCAACCGCCGTGGCCCTGCTCGCCCCTCTTCCCGCCGCCCAGGCCGCGTCGTCCGTCCGTGCCGCCGGCGACGTCCAGTTCCAGTACAGCGCGCCCGAGATCAGCGACGCGGGTGACCACGTCACCTGGCACTGGAACGTCACCAACAGCGGCGCCAAGGCGGCCCACGAGGTCGTGATGACCCACAGGATCGAACCGAATCTCCCGATCACGTCCGTCTCCGGACCGTGCACCGTCGACAAGGCCAGGGCGGTCGTCACCTGCACCTGGGATCAGCTGAGCGCAGGTCAGCGAGCGGATGGGGCCATCGGGGCGGAGCTGCCCGAGGACCTGAGCGGCTCAGTGCACATCAAGGGCCGGATCGTGTGGCAGGAGTCTCCGTCGGGAACCTCTTCCGCCAAGTAGCCGACAGCATCGCCACCGTCCGTAGTGCCGCAGACAGTTGACCTGACGGAGGATCGAAACGCCCTCGACCGCCTGGGCCGCCTGGTCACCGGACTGCTCACCCGTGCCCGGGTCGAGGCCGGTACCCACGACATCGAGCTGACCCCGCTCCGCCTCGACCAGCTGGTCGAACAGACCGTCGAGGAGCTGCCGGACCGCACCGGCGTCACGGTCAGCACCGAGGCCGCCGTGGTCGACGGTGACCCCGAACTGCTCGCCCAGGCCGTCCGCAACTGGTGGAGAACGCGCTGCGGCACGGCGGCGGCACCCCGGTCGGGGTGGATGTCACCGCAGGCCGGGTCGCCGTACGGGACCACGGCCCCGGAGTACCGGCCGAGAACCGCACCCGGGTCTTCGAGCGCCGCGTCACCGGAGCCGCGAGCTCCGGCACCGGGACCGGTCTGGCCATCGTCCGCTGGGTGGCCGAACTCCGCGGCGGCACCGCCCAGCTCTCCCAGGCGCCCGGTGGCGGGGCGCTGGCGGAACTGCTGCTGCCACCGCACACCCGGTCCTGACCAGGCCCGGGTGACCCTGCCCGGTCACCTCATCTTCATCTCATCCAACGCCGGGCAGGGTGGAGCCATGTCCACCTCCCCATCCGGCCTCCAGTGGAGCCTGCGCGCCACCGCCCTCCTCGCGACCGTCACCACCGGCGTAGCCGCAGTCTTCTATGTGCTACCCGCGGACCGGACGACGCCTGAGCGAAGCGGGGGCCAGGCCGGTACGGGCACCCCGCTCACGGCCCGGGTCCACCGGATCGGCCATGCCCTGGGGGAGGCCGGACGGTCGTCCCTGGCGGGCTCGGACAGGGCACCCGGTCGGATCGTCCTCCCCCAGCTCCGGCACCTGGTCGGTGCACTGCACGCAACGGCCCGATGACCCGGGTGGGTCGCAGACCGGGCCGCAGACCGCCAACGCCCTGCCACGGGCCGCACCTGCGGCGCTCACCGTCGGCCGGCACCGCGGCCGGCCACCACCGGAACCGGCAGCATCCGGCAGCACCTGGCGCAACACCGCCTGAAGTCACCGGCGTTGCCCCTAGTCTTGGGCGCGGACGATCCGCGCGTCCGCAGTGCCGGTGGTCGGTCCCTGGAAAGGATGAATCGCCCCACTCCGGACAGCACTTCGTTGTTCCATTCCGAGTGACACTACGTCAGAAACCCTTGCGCCCGGCGTGAGACGGCGGGGCCGGGTGCCCATCGATCGCTCCATGGGGAGGCTTTGCCATGAGTCGAACAGGCATGTGCCCAAGAGTGCTCATAGTCGGGGCGGGCCTGGCCGGCACCGCCACGGCGATTCGACTGCTCCGCTTCGCGCGCAGGCCGCTCGAGGTCGTCCTGCTCGAGCGGCGTTCCGACTACCGGTCCGCCGGCATCGCCTACCACCGGGACGGCAACCCCTGGGACCATGTGTTCAACATCCAGGCGGGTCGGATGTCGGTATTCCGGGAGGACGTCCACGACTTCGTCCGCTGGGCCAACTGCGAGGCCGACCGCAGGGGCTGGCCGGCGCCCTGGGCCGAGATCGAGTTCGTCGAGCAGGGCCCGGCGCCCCGGCGGATCTTCCAGGACTACCTGAACGACCGGCTGGCCGAGGCCAGGCGGGAAGCCTGTCCGGGTGTCGTGCTCGTCGAGGCGGATGGCGAGGCGGTCGACATGGAAGTACGGTCCACAGGGGTCGAGGTGATGTTACGTCGGTTAGCTGCGAGTGGCCTCGGGGCCGGGCAGGGCTCGGAACCGACCGCGCTGTTCGCCGAACACGTCGTTCTCGCGACCGGCCTCGAACTCAGGGAGCAGCCCTTCGCCGCCGAGGTGCTCGCGCATGCGTCCTTCGTGCGGAACCCGTATTCCGCAGCCGGCGTCCAGAAGCTCGTGACACTCCCGCCGGAGGCGACCGTCGCGATCGTGGGATCCGTGCTGAGTGCGTACGACTCGGCCGGCCTGCTGCTGCGCCAGGGCCACTCCGGGAGGATCCATCTGATCTCCAGGACCGGGACGATGTTCCGGGCGTACCCCGGCGGCCACGAGCACGGAGTGTTACAACTACCCTGCCCGAAAACACTGCTGGAGCCGTACCGGAATCGTGCGGAGTTCCTTGCCCGGGTTCGGACCGAGTGGGAGACGGCCTGCTCGACGGTCGCCCAGGACCACCCCGACATCGACCCGATGGTGGTCGCGGAGCGGGTGGCCAAGGCGTGGGAGCCGCATCTTCCCGAGGCCATCGAGCGGATTCCCTCCGCGGAACTGCGGCGCCTGCTGGACGAGTTCGGCACCTTGATAGCCGCGCTCCGGGTCGGCGCGGTGGAGTACACGATGGCGGTCATCGAGCGCGCGGTGCACCCGGCGGACGGGTCGGTGAAGCTGGTTCTCGGCGAGGTGGAGGGGATCGCTCCGACGGAGTCGGGGCGGCTGCTCGTCTCGGTCGCGGCCCCGGGGGAGGAATGCGCCATCGAGGCGGACCTGGTGGTGTCCAACGTCGGCCGGGAGTCGGACTACGGCAGGGTCGGCCAGTCGCTCTGGAGGAATCTCCTCCGGAGGGCGATCGCGGTACCCCATGAGCGCACCGGGCGCGGGGTGGAGGTCGACGGACAGGGGGCGTTGCTGAGCGTCGGCGGGGAGCCGGCCGGCCCGATCTCCGCGGTCGGTGTGCTGAGAGAGGGTGACGAGATCGTGCGGAACGGCCGAACCGGTGCGTTCGCCTTCAATCTCGCCGCCATCAAGAACCAGTCGATCGCGGTCGCCGCGCGCGTGATCGAGCAACTGGAAATCCAGGAAGACGGTTTGGCCCAGGACATAGCTCAATATCATGGCCACGTCAGCAATATGGAGGAAGCGGCCCCGATCGGATTCGAGGAGGCTGTGACTCTGGAGGTGCGGAGGCTGGCCACGCGTACTCGAAGCGAGCGGGAACTGCTCGATTCCCGGCTGGACGCCTGTATCCGGTCCATAGGCGGCCTCCCGGCCCCTCTGCTGGAAGCTTCGCGGCGTGACCGCCTGATGAGGGCGGTCGCCGGCCGGGCCGCGGTCGAACGACTCACGGACGTCTCCGTGACGCCACGGCAGCTGCGTCGACACCTGGGAATAGCGAACGCCGAAGATCTGGAGGGCTAGTTGAACGGGCGACGGATCCAGGGATTCCTCTTGACCGGTGGTACACAGAGCGTGTTGCGAGGCATCTGTAATCGCACAAGAAGTCCACTCGGCGGATCCATCCTCGTCGCCCCTTCCCTCGAAGCGAGTCTGTACGAAGCGATCGTGGCGGCGCGTGCGGTCGTCTGCAGTTCCGGTGGGCTGACCGGCCACATGCAGTCCATCTGCCGTGGCAGGGGAATACCCGTGCTCCGCGTCGACCAGGCGGATCTCGCCGACCTGGTCGGCGAAGTGACGCTGCACCTGGAGAGCCAGTCGATCGTCATCGGGTCGGATCCGAGTGCCGGGGCCCCGGGCTCGGGGGCGGGGAGTTCCTCGCTGGACGATCTCGGCTCGGCGTGTGCGGTCATCGCGGACCTGCAGGACATCCACACGATCAACTCGTGCGGGCCGAAAGCGGAGCGGGTCGACTCCTTCTTCATCCGGGAGGAGTTCCTCTGCCTGGCGGCGGGTCTGCGTCCGCTCGACTGCCTGGACGGCGGGCCTGCCGCCATCGCGGCCTACGGGCGGGCCGTCGCGGATCGGCTCTGTACCTTCGTCGAGGCGCTGCTGCCCGGCCAGCGGCTGGTCCTGAGGCTTCTCGACCTCCGCTCCGACCACGCCGCCGGTGTCACGGAGCTGGCCCCGGTCGCGGTCGAACCGAACCCCGAGCTGGGCCTGCACGGCGCACGCTGGCTGCTGGGTTCGACCGCCTACCGGGACGCGCTGCACGCCGTGCTCAAGTCCCTGCGCAGCCGGCTCGGTGACGCTGCGGGCCGAGTGCACCTCTCGGTTCCTTTCCTCAACGATGCGGAGGAGTTCGTGCAGCTCAGGGCGCACCTTGAGGTGCCGGTCGAGGTGCCCGTGTCCGCGTTCATCGAGACGCCGGCGGCGGTGCACGCCGCTGCGGCGATCTGCGCCGCGGGCGCCAGCGAGCTGTTCGTCGGCACCAAGGACCTGGTGCAGTTCTATCTCGCCGCGGACCGGAGCAACCACCTGGTGGCGGATTCCTACCGGACCCGGCACCCGGCCGTCCTGGACGGAGTGCGGAGGGTGGTGGAGTCCGCGCGCGCCGCGGGCACCCCGGTGCGGGTGTTCGCGCTGGGTGCGGACCTCGCCCACTACCTGGAGGGCCTGCCGACCCCGGACGGCTACATGATGTGCACCGCCGAACTCCGGCAGGTGGTCCTGCAGTCGCAAACCTGACCAGTCCGGCCGGACGGGGCGCAGCCGACCGTGCGTCGGCTGCGCCCCGTGCTGTGCGTTCCAGTGCTCCTCGAACTCCCGCAGTGTGCGCGGGAGATGGCGTCGGCCTCGGGTCGACGGCTGGCCGAGGAGTCCAGGCAGGCGGGTGAGCACGTTGCGTTCCATCACCGCGTTCGTCCTCGGTATCCGTACAGGGGCGACCGGGACCCTGATCCCGGCGCCGGCGGGGATCGCATCGAAGAGCTTCGGGACTCTGCTCCCTGATCCCGTGTCAGGACCTGTGCCCGGCAGTCGGCGTCCTCCTCGCCCGGGGCGGAGCTGTTGCACCTACGGGGCAGGCCGTACGTGCGCCCGGGTGGGCGCACGTACGGCCTGGGGAGGGCGGGATCAGGCCACCATGGCCCTGGGGCCCTGGGGGTTGCCGACGTCGGTCGGGCGGGCGGTCGGTTCGGCGCCGGCGGCGCTGCGCTCGCGCTGACGCTTGATCAGGTGAGCGGCCCACCAGCCGAGGCCGCGCAGGAGGCAGACCAGGCTGGTCGCGAAGAACAGGGTGTAGACGACGTTGAACAGCATCAGGACGCCGTAGGTCATGGCGACCGACGCGCCGAACATGAACTGGTTGCGCCCCTTGAACGGCGTGGTTCCCGGGTCGGTGATCATGTAGTTGGTGAACAGCACGAAGGCGACCCCGCTCATCGGGCCGAGGGCCGAGAAGATAGCGACGTCCCAGATCCAGTGCCGGAGCAGCGCCTGGATCACGAACCCGCCGAGCCAGCCGACGATCAGCGCGACCTTCTTGGTGAGCATGGAGTTGATCACGGTCCCGGCGGTCACGATGATCAGCGGGATGGCGACCCGGAAGAAGGTGTTCGCGTTCTCGGTGAACTCGTACGGCGGGGCGATGCTCGCCCAGGAGCCGAAGGCGAGCAGCGAGGCGGTGATGCCGAAGTTGGACGGGTTCATGAAGTGCCGCATCCGGCCGGCGATGGGCGCCTGGAACGCGTGCTTGCCGGCCACGCCGACGAACACGCCGAAGAGCACCGGAAGCAGCTGGTTGTTGCCGTAGAACAGCATGTTCATGGCGGTGCCGGTGATGTGCGCCGGCAGCAGGAACTCGTACACGCCGCGCACGCCGTTGCCGAGGAAGCGGGCGTTGCGCCGCTGGGCCCAGGCACTGATGAGCTCGAAGACCATCTCGACGGTGTAGGCGAAGAGCACCGAGACGATCGGCCACAGCCAGGGCTGTTCGAAGCCCAGCAGGGTGTAGCCGAAGATGTTGAAGACGGTGATGGACATCGCGAAGTTCCGCAGGGCCAGGTAGCGCGGGTCGGGCTTGGCCGGGGTGGCGGACGCGGCGGGCGCCGGGGCTGCGGCGGGCGTCGGGGCTTCGGTCATCGGTTCGGAACCTCCTTGGCGGCAGCGGTCAGCATGAGCGCGTGGGTGCCGGGGGTGAGCTGCTCGGACTGCTCGTGCACGGCGCCGCTGTTGTCCCGCCAGGACAGCTGCACGGTCACCGGGCCCTGGTAGTCGCCGAGTCCGAAGTGCACGTCGAAGCTCCGGAAGCCGCCGTGGCCGCTGCCGCCGTCGAGCTGCGAGACCTGGGAGCCGGCCGGCGTGGTGATCCGCACGGTGGCGCCGTAGGCGGGGGTGCCGGTGTTCACCAGTCCCATCCCGGGGTCGTTGTCACTGGCCGGGCGGTACAGCTTCAGGTTCAGGTAGTGGCCCGGGGCCGGCGCCTTGTTGGCGTAGAAGGCCGGCGGCCCCCACTGGCGGGCCACGGCGAAGTCGAGCAGACCGCTGCCGGTGGTGTCGCCGGTCGCGATGGCGCGGGTCGGCGTGGGCACCGCGATGCCGAGCTGCTTGTTGATGTTCACGTACTTGCCGTCGGCGGACTTCGCGTAGAAGGCGATCGCGTCGTCGCCGGAGATGTCGTCGCCGGGCTGGACGTTGGGCCACATGGCGGGGTTCGACAGCAGGTCGTCGTTGGTCATGGCCATCTCCTGCAGCCACGGCCAGCGGTCGATGGTGCCCTTGACGAACCCGTCGGCCTGGAGCACCTCGAGGTTGCCGGAGTTGCGGAAGTCGGCCATCTTGGTGTCCCAGGACCAGCCGGTCCAGGCCACCCCGTGCTGCTGCGCCTCCTGGGTGAACGGCGCTACGCCGCTGCTCAGTTGGCGGTTCATGTCGGCGTTGTCCTTGGCCTGGTTGATCCAGAGGAAGTTGCTCTCCTCCAGGCCCCAGGCCGCGGTGATGTTGCTGACCATGATGTCGAAGGTGCCGTTGCGGTTGATGTCACCGAAGTCGACGCCCATGCCCTTGAACGAACCCTTGCCGAGCACAAAGGACTTGGGCGTGGACGCGGTGCGGTTCCCGGTGGCCTCGGTGAACCGGATACGGCCCGGCGTGGACCGGTTGTAGAGCAGGTGGCTGTGCCCGAAGTCGTTGGCGACGTACAGCTCGGGCAGGCCCTCGCCGGTCAGGTCGGCGCCGGCGATGGCCAGCGTCCATCCGGTGGCGGCGTCCCAGGGGATCGCGTCCTTCTCCTCCACGAAGTCGGCCCGCGGCTCGGTGCCCGGGGTCGCGCCGACCCAGCGCAGCACATGGTCGCCGCCGGCGTTCTTGGCGTTGGACAGCGAGTTGTTCATCTGTACGTTGTTCAGCCCGTGCGGGTCCAGCACGTCCGAGTCGGGGAAGTAGTTCCCGATCACGATCGAGGGGTGCCCGCTGCCGTCCAGGTCGCCCACGTAGTCGGCGTCGGTGTTCCAGCGCGGGCCGTGGTACTTGCCGTCGGCGGAGGTCGAGGGCACCAGCTCGCGCGGGACGTACGAGGTCGCGGACGGGGTGGTGGCGTCGGCCTTCGGCAGGAACAGGATCGGGGTCCGTCCCCAGTAGGTGACCAGCAGGCCCATCCGGCCGTCGCCGGTGAAGTCCCCGGGGGTGCAGCCGGTGGGCGCCATGGTGTCATCGACTGGGAGCGGGGCCGGGTCGAGGACGAACGGGCTGAAGCGGTCCGCCGCCCGGGCGGTCGGCGTGTAGGTCACCACGACTTGGTTGGTGCGGGTGTCGACGATGCACATGCCGTCGGCGAGGCCGTGCCCGGTCAGGTCGTTGATGGCGATGCCGGCCCCGACCGAGGAGACCCAGGAGCGGATCTTCCGGTAGGACGGGTTCACGTCGCGGACCGTGTGCATGGGCTGCGAGTCGTACCCGGCCGGCATGGCGATGGGCATTTCCTGGAACGCGTACTGCGTGGCGGTCTCCTCGGCGCCGGCCACGGCGACCGATTCCCGGGTGGCAATGAACAGTGAGGTCGCCACCACCACGGTTGCCAGGCCGGGAATCATCCTGCGAATTCGCTCTCGATACAACACATCCACCTCTCCGTACGGAAATTGACAATGTGATGGATCGCTGCTGGAACGTCCCCCCGCGAACTTGGCTCAGAAATAGCCGATTCAAGAATGTATCGGCGGCCGCGCGAATGCTTCTCCCGTTGTGCTGACGGGGTCAGGAATTCGCGGGTGCGGTGAGCCGGGTGCCCATTTCGCGAGCCGCCGCGAAGGCCGCCCAGAATGTCAGTTCGATCAGCGCGGCGTCGCCGGGCCGTTCCTGCCGGAAGTCCGCGACGATCGACTGGTCGACCTGGTAGGAGGCGAGGGCGCTGAGCAGCGCCAGCCGTCCCGCCGCGCGCTGGGCGGGCGGCAGCCCGGCCACGGCGTCGTCGACCCAGGCGCGGCTCAGGCCTTTCGGCCGGCCGTCCCAGCCGGCCAGTTCGGCGCGGACCAGCCCGCGGACGGGCTCCGGCACCGTTCGCACGCCCGCCGACTCGGCGGCGGCGGCCGCGCGGGCGAAGGCGCCGGCGATGCTCGGCGTGGCGGCGGCCCAGCCGAGGTCCGCGGGCAGGGCGGCGGACGGCAGCAGGTCGAGCGATCCGCCGGGCGCCCAGTGCCGGCGGGCGGCGGGCCCGAGGAACCGCCCGAGCAGGCCGGTGGCCCGGGTCCGGAGCGCGGGCGGCGCACCGGTGGGGAGCGGGCTCTCCGGCAGGAAGATGTTGACCATGCGGTTGAGGTAGTGGAACGTCACCGCGACCCCGACCAGCTCGGGGGCGTGCGCGGCGGGGAACGGCGCCGGCCGGGCGCCGCCCGAGCGGGCCCACTCGGCGACCGCCGCCGGCTCCGGACCGGCTGGCTCCGCGAGTTGATGGAGCGTCATGCCGTGTACCTCGACGCAGTACGGACAGGAGTTGGCGCCGGAGACCGCCGTCGCGACCGCCTCCTTGACGGCCCGGTCGGCCGAGCCGCCGGCGACCAGGGTCTCCCGCAGCATCATCCAGCAGGCCGCGAGCGCCTCCGGTGCCGGGGAGTGCAGGGCCACCGGGGGCGCCAGCATGCCGAACTCCCGCTCCAGGTCGGCGTAGATCCGGCCGACGCGCTCCCCGGCGCGGGGCACCCGGACGGGGGACACGTGGCGGACCTGGCCGAGCGAGTGCCGCAGTGCCGACCGGAGGACTGCTCCAGCCATCGTCGTCTCCTTCGGTTGACCGGTGCCCGGGTGCGCCCGCTGTGCCTGGTCACCCGCGCAGTCGCTTCGCGGCCAGCGGGAGTACGGTGCGCCGCGCGGTGGTGTCCGCGCCCGGGCCGGGCGCTCCGTAGCCGACCTTGACGCCGCGCTGCTGCGCGGCCCGGACGATGCCGGGGATCGCGCGTTCGGCGAGTGCGGAGATGGTGAGCGCCGGGTTGACGGTCAGTGCGCCGGGCACGGCGGAGCCGTCCGTGACGAAGATGCCCGGGTGGCCCCGCAGTTCGTGGCGGTCGTCCAGCGCCGAGGTGGCCGGGTCATCGCCGATCCGGCAGGAGGCCAGCGGGTGGACGGTGTACGCGCCGACCAGATCGTTGGTCCACGGCATCACCTTGGCGAGGCCGTCCCGCTCCAGGATCGACTTGACCGCGGCGTCGGTCTCGTCCCAGGCGCGCAGCGTGTTGGGCGTCGGACGGTAGCTGAGCGGGCCGTGGCCGAGCATCTGCTGGGAGATCCGGGAGGCGTTGCCGGTGGGCGGCGGCGGGCCGAAGACCCCTTCGTTGTCGTCCTCGATCATGGTGAAGACGGTCAGCCAGGACTGCCACTGCCGGACCAGTTCCTTCTTCTCCACGCCGAACCAGGACGGGCCGGCGGCATCGGGCACCTGGGCCAGGATGGTGCCGAAGCCGGGCGGGAAGTACAGCTGCTCCAGCGAGTACCGGTGGTACTCGGGCAGGTCGCCGTCCAGGTTGTCCCAGCTGGCGACCACCGGGCCCTTGCCGATCTGGTTCGCCGCGTACGCCCGGCCGTCGCCGCGGTCCAGGCCGAGCAGTTCGGCGGCCTTCTCCTCGTTGATGACGGCGGTGTTGAGCCGCTCTCCGTTGCCGGAGAAGTAGCGTCCCACCGCGTACGGCATCGGGCCGAGATCGCCCTCCGAGCGCTTGAGGATGACCGGTGTGGCGCCCGCGCCGGCGGCCAGCACCACGATCTTGGCCTCGATGACGCCGTTGCCGACCTGCTCCCGGTAGTCGACGTCGTGCACCACGTTGTAGTGCACCCGGTAGCCGCCGTCGTCGGTCCGTTCGAGGCGCTGGACCTCGTGCAGCGGCCGGATCTCGGCGCCGTGCGCGAGCGCGCCGGGCAGGTAGTTGAGCAGCAGGGAGCGTTTGGCGTCGAAGCGGCAGCCCGCCATCATCCAGTTGCAGTTGGTGCACCTGGTGTTGTCGACCGCGACCGGGACGGGGTTGGCCGTGCGGCCGGCGTGGTCGCAGGCCGCCGCGAACAGGCCGCCGGCGAAGCTGACGTCCTTCCAGTCCTGTTTGGTGATCGGCAGGGCGTCCGTCACCAGGTCGTACCAGGGGTCCAGGGTGTCGCGGCTGATCGCGGCGGGCCACATCCGCCGGCCGATGCTGCCCCGGCGCTCGAAGACGAACCGCGGCGCGCGGGGCATGGCGGCGAAGTAGACGACGCTGCCGCCGCCGACGCAGTTGCCGCCGAGCAGGCTCATGCCGTCGCCGACCACGAAGTCGAAGATCCGGGTGTAGGACGAGCCGAGCAGGAAGTCGTGCTCGAACTCGTCGGCTTTCAGCCAGGGTCCGCGTTCCAGCACGGTGACCTTGGCGCCGCCCGCGGCGAGATGGTAGGCCGCGATGGCGCCGCCGAATCCGCTGCCGACCACCAGGACGTCGGTGCGCTCGCTGCTGCTCATGCCGGGCTCCCTGAAGCCGTAGTGTCCGGGTGCGAGGTGGCCAGCGGGCGGCCGTAGGTGAAGTCGGAGAACCGCCACAGGCCGTCGGTGTCCGGCTTGCCGAAGCCCATGGCGACGAGCCCCGGGTGACCGTCGGCCATGGCCTCGGCGGTGTGCCGGTGGGCACCGGTGTCGTAGGCCATGTTGCAGAACAGCGCCAGCAGCACCCACAGCGGCCGCTCGGGGTGCGCGATCGCGGTCAACCGCCGCACCAGCTCGGTGCGGTGGGTGAAGGACAGCGAGACGAAGGGGGGCACGGAACCGTCCAGGGCCAGGTCCTGCTCGGCCGCGTACGTCGCGGCGTGCGCGTTCAGGGCGGTGGCGAAGTTGGGCAGATCGGGGGCGAGCCCCGCCCCGGGCAGTTCCAACAGGTCGATGGCACCGGCGACCACCGCGCCGCCACCCTCGGCCGCGCCGGCCACGGCCCGGTCGGTGGGGGAGCGTTTCTCGCCAGGGACGATGGTGTCCGCGAACGCTTCCAGCGTGATCGTCCTGGCCTGCTCTTCTTCTGAAGTGCCGGATGGCAACGGCTTCCTCCTGTTCATCGGCGATGCCGCATTGGCAAAAGGGGGGGTGCGCCGGGTTTTCATCAGGGCCGAAGTTTGAAACCGACAGGAATCGGAAAGACATTTCGGCCCCGTGCGGCGGATGCCCTGGCCGGATGTTTCCCGCCCGGTATGGCTTCCCAGCCTCCATCGTCCGGACGAGGCGCCCAGGCTGCATCTTCCGTGTTGCTGCCTGCCTTCGCGGCAGCACCGTCCGATCAAGTTACTTGCAAGTATGGCCGTTATCAGTGGTTGCTCGGACACAACCGGACTGGTACGGTCTCGACTCGACAATCGACCCCGAAGCGCGTAACTCCGGTTGCGCATGGGGGATTCTGTGATGTTCGGGGTCGAAGGCCGATGGGCGGTTCTCGGATATACCAGGTCCGAGCGGCATCGGTCTGGAGCGTTTCCCAGGAAGTTGTCACTTCTCCGGACAGCCCTGTACTGGAGGTTCGATGGACGACCCCAGAACCACCACGAAGTCGGCGATCGAGCAGGCCGTCGTCCGCGCCGTGGAGGCCATGAGCGCGAATATCGGTGAGCCGCTCACGATTGACGACATGGCGCGCACCGCGATGTACAGCAAGTTCCATTTCTCACGTGAGTTCCAGCGGGTCACCGGCGTCTCCCCGCGCCGCTTCCTGTCCGCGCTCCGATTACAGGAGGCGAAGCGATTATTGGTCGCGACGGGGATGACCGTGACGGAAATCAGCCACCGCGTGGGCTACACCAGCGTGGGCACCTTCAGCTCCCGCTTCACCAGCAGTGTGGGCGTCTCGCCCACCACCTACCGCCAATTCGGCGGGTTCACCACCCAGATCAGGACGGAGAGCCAGCCGGCCGTCCGCGAGGGCCGCAGCACGACGCTGCGCGGCGAGGTACGGGCGCCGGTGGTGGGCGATCTCGGGCTCATCTTCCTGGGCCTGTTCCCGGGTCGGATCCCGCAGGGCCGGCCGGTGCGCTGCACGGTACAGGCCAGGCCGGGCCCCTTCGTGCTCGAGGACGTGCCGCCCGGCAGCTGGTATCTGCTCGGCCACTCGGTCCCGAAGGCGCTGGGCGAGCAGATGATGCCCGATCAGCAGGTGTCGGTCGGCTCGGTCGGCCCGATCGAGGTGCGCCCGGACGTGCCGGTGCTGCCGATCGACTTCCGCTTCCGCGCCAGGCGCACCCTGGATCCGCCGGTGCTGCTCGCCCTGCTCGACGTGCGGTCGGAGGCGGTCTGGCGCGGTGAGGTGAGAGACCTCGCGGTCTGAGCGTCGGCACCGCACCACCGAAACAGCGGTGCGGCCGGAACTCCGGCCGCACCGCTGTTTTCGGAGTGTCGGGACGTCAGCTCACCGGGTGTGCCGTCATCGGCAGCTCGCCGCGCACCCGGAGCGAGAGCATCGGCTCGGCCACCACGCGGTACCCCGGCACCAGGCTCAGCCGCAGCTCGCGGGAGAGCAGTGCGACGGTGAACACCGCCTCCATCAGCCCCAGGCTGTTGCCGACGCAGAACCGGGGTCCGGCGCCGAACGGGATGTACGCGTACCGCGGCCGTCCGCCGGAGTGCTCCGCCTCGAAGCGGTCCGGCCGGAACTGCTCCGGCGCGTCCCAGAACTCCGGGTGCCGGTGCAGGGTGTACGGGCAGATCAGGACGTCCGCGCCGGCCGGTACCCGGTACCCGCCGACCTCGTCGTCCGCCTGGGCCTGGCGCGGCAGGATCCACACCGGCGGGTACAGCCGCATGACCTCCTCGACCACCCGCATGGTGTAGGTCAGCCTGTGCAGGTCCTGGTACTCCGGCAAGCGGTCGCCGAGCACCTCCACCGCCTCGGCGTGCAGCCGCTCGCGCACCTCGGGGTGCCGGTCCACCAGATAGAGGGTCCAGCCGAGGGTCGAGGCCGTAGTCTCGTGCCCGGCCAGCAACAGGGTGGTCAGCTCGTCCCGCATCCGCTGGACGCCGACTCGCGGGTCAGGTTCCGCGCGGGTGGACAGCACCAGCCGGGCGAGCGCGTCCTCCCCCTCGGCCAGGTCACCGCCCCGCGCCACGCGGTCCGCCACCAGGTGGTCGACCGCCCGCTGCAGGGTCTGCCGGGCCCGGCGGAAGCGCAGCTGGTGCGGCAGGGGCACCCACATCGGCACCGTGCTCATGGTGACCATTTCGAACATCGCCTGGTCCTGCACGGCCTCGAACGCCTCGCCGAGCCCGGTCAGGGCCGTGAGGTCGGCGTCCAGCAGGGTGCGCCCGAGCACGCCGAGGGTGAGACCGGTGATCTCCTTGACCACGTCGACCGGTCCGCTGCCCTCGAACGTCCGCAGCCGGGCGACCAGCTTGCCCGCCTCCTCGGCCACGATCCCGGCCTGCGTGGCGATCCGCTTGGCCTGGAAGGCGGGCTGGACCACCTTGCGCTGCTTCTGCCAGAGCGCGTCCTCGCTGGTCAGCAGGCCGTCGCCGAGGGCGCGCCGGGCCTGCTGGAGGCCGATGCCCTTGTGGTAGTTGGCCGCGTGGTCGGCGAGCACCCGCTTGGCGTGTTCCGGGTGGTTGAAGAAGTACAGGGTCTTGGGGCCGATCCGGATCCGGACGGCGTCGCCGTAGCGGCGGGCGGCCGAGGTCATCAGGGCGAGCCGGTCGCCGGCCAGCTGCCGCAGCAGGCCGGGCATCTCCCGGCGGGCGGGGCCGGGCATCGGCCCGGCGGTCTCGTGCGTCCTCATGGCCGGTCGGCACCTCCCGGTGCGGCGAACTGCTCGGCGATCAGCTGCCGCCAGACCTCGTAGGCCGGCTGCCCGGTCGGCGCGGGGCCGACCCGACGGGCGTCATGGGTGACCCGGGCCGCCTCGGCCGGCGTGCTGCCGCAGAGGATCCCGGTGGCGAGCGAGGTGTGCGGCACCAGCAGCCCGGCCCGGATCCGCGCCTCGGCCGCGAAGGCGCTGCCCTGGGCGACCATCGGCCGGTGCACCCCGGCACGTTCCCGGAGCACCAGCAGTTCGTCCTCCTCCGCGCCGCCCGCGTAGCTGGCCGCCAGTCCGGCGCCGCTGTAGAGATCGCTGCGGCGGTGCTCCGGGAACTTCTCGATCATGGTGGCGACCAGGTCGGCCTCGGTGCCGCCGATGAACCACAGGGCCCGGCCGATGCCTTGGTCGATCGCGTTGCCGACGTAACCGGGGTGGTCGTGCGCCGGCCAGGGCAGTCCGGTGTCCTGGTGCTGGCCGTGGACGTAGCGGTCGGTGCGGAAGTACGCCTGGTGGAATCCGTAACCGTCCAGGACCAGCCAGCGCAGCAGCGGGTCGAGCCGGTCGATGTCGGGCCAGCGGAGCCTGGGCAGCCGGGCCATCGCCCAGCCGATCCCGACGTACACCATGTAGACGTGCCGGTCGCCGCGTCCGGTCAGGAACCGCTCGACCGAACCCCGGCCGCCGAACGGCAGGCCGTCCAGCATCGCGAAACCCATTCCGGCGCCCTCGTAGGCGAAACCGCGGAACTGGGTCGGGACGCGTTCCAGCTGCTCCTCGGCCTCGGCCGGGGTGCGGGCCTCCATCGCGTGGCCGTAGCCCTCCAGGAACGTCCGGCCGACGGTTTCCAGGAGTTCCTGCGAAGCTCGGCTCTTCTTGTGGAAACCGCGGGTGTCAAGCAGGGTTTCCCGGGTGTTCGGGGTCAGTATCCGGCGCCTCAGCGTACGCCAGGAATTCGGCACAGCTCGCTCCTTTCACGGGTTTGCCGGTGGGTTTCGGAAATCCGTCAGTCGAGATCGGAGAATTCGCGACGGACCCGGCTCCGCCACAGCTCGTAGGCGGGGTGCGAACCGTCGCCGGAATACGTGGCGCCGTCGTCCGCGATCTTCACTGCCTGCTCGACCGAGCGGCCGGTCAGCACCTCGACTGCGGCCGCCGAGTGCGGCGGCACATGCCCGGAGTACTCCCTGGCCCGGATCGCGAAGACCGCCCCCTGGGCCAGCTCGGCCCGGTGCTCGCCGGCCGCCGCACGCAGCGCGGCCAGCCCCTCGTTCGGGCAGCCGCCGGCGAAGGTCGCGGCCAGCCCGACCCCGCTCCACAGGTCGGGCCGCCGGTGGGCGGCGAACCTTGCGACCGCCGCTGCCACCTGGTCCGGGTGCGCGCCGTGGATGAACCACAGGGCGCGCCCGATCCCCTGGTCCACCGCGCGCGGGAAGTACTCGCGGGCACCCTCCCACGGGTAGGGCGCCGGCACGTACTGCCGGTCCACCCAGCGCCCGGTGTCGAAGTAGGCGCGGTCGAAGGCGTAGCCGTCCACCGCGAGCCAGCTCATGACCGGGTGGTACGGCGTCCCGGACAGGTCCGGCAGCACCTTCTTCCACAGTGGCCGCGGCAGCCGGGCCATCGCGAAGCCGATGCCGATGTACGCCAGGAAGATGTGCGGCTGGCCCGGGCCGAGCAGCAGGTCCCGGGTGCGGGTGCCACCCGCGGTGGCGTCCAGGACGGTGAAGGCCATCACCGCACCCTCGTACGCGAAGCCGCGCTGCTCCGGCTCGACCAGGCTCAGCCGGCGCTCGATCTCCCACTGGTCGCGGACGTCCATGCCCCACTCGAAGCCGCAGACCACCGCCTGCGGCACCGCCTCCAGACGCCGGGTGGCCTCGGTCAGGGTGACCGGGAAGCCGCGCCGGGTGAACGTCACCTCCGCGAGCTGCGGGGCCAGTACCAGTCGTCGGAATGATCCGAGCAGTGTAGGCACGATCGTCTCCTGCCCTTGCCGTGAGCGGTGGCGGACTCTCCATGCTGGGCGTCGCGCCCACTGCCGCGCTTCTCCCGTCTTGCGCTGGTCACGGCGGGCGTGCCGCCGAGCCGCGAAAATTACGGCGTTATGAAATAACCGTGTGATAATCCTGTTATGTAAAAACTGTCTGGCAAATGCCGATGGAAAGCATGCTGGAAGAAGCCCGGCGCGGCCCGCAGGGAGCATGCTCGATCCGAACGCTCCAGGTCATTCGACTGGCGAAGTTCGGAGGCGATGAATACATGGAAAACAGCCGGATAGCAATCGTCGGAATCGGGCTGCGCTACCCGGGGGCGGCCGGCCCGGAGGAACTCTGGGAGGACGTCCTCGGCGGTCGCCGGGCCTTTCGGCAGCTTCCCGACGAGCGGATGAACAAGGCCGACTACTGGTCCCCCGACCCGGCCGCACCGGACCGCTTCTACGCCACCAAGGCGGCGGTCCTGCGTGACTTCGAGTTCGACCGCGTCGCGTACAAGGTGGCGGGCAGCACCTACCGTTCCACCGATCTCACCCACTGGCTCGCGCTGGACACCGTCGCCCGCGCACTGGCCGACGCCGGATTCGCCGAGGGCACCGGGCTGCCCAACCGGACCACCGGCGTGGTCATCGGAAACAGCCTCACCGGCGAGTTCTCCCGCGCCAACCTCATGCGGCTGCGCTGGCCGTACGTCCGCCGCACGGTCGCCGCCGCGCTCCAGGCCAAGGGCTGGGACGAGGAGGAGACCGGGAGCTTCCTGCGCGAACTCGAAGGCCGGTACAAGGCGCCCTTCCCGGAGATCGACGAGGACACCCTGGCCGGCGGCCTCGCCAACACCATCGCGGGACGGATCTGCAACTACTTCGACTTCGGCGGCGGCGGCTACACCGTCGACGGCGCCTGCTCGTCCTCGCTGCTCTCGGTGGCCACGGCCGCGGGCGCGCTCGCGCGCGGCGACCTCGACCTGGCCGTCGCGGGCGGCGTCGACCTCTCCATCGATCCCTTCGAGGTGATCGGCTTCGCCAAGACCGGCGCGCTGGCCACCGGCGAGATGAAGGTCTACGACCGCGACTCCAACGGCTTCTGGCCCGGTGAGGGCGCCGGCATGCTGGTGCTGATGCGCGAGGCGGACGCCCTCGCCCAGGGCCGCCGGAGCTACGCCACGGTCACCGGCTGGGGCGTCTCCTCCGACGGCAAGGGCGGCATCACCCGGCCCGAGGCCGACGGCCACCGGCTCGCGCTGGAGCGCGCCTACCGGCGCGCCGGGTACGGCGTGCAGACGGTCTCCTACTTCGAGGGGCACGGCACCGGCACCGCCCTCGGCGACGCCACCGAGATCGCCGCCCTCTCCGCCGCCCGCCGGGCCGCCGATCCCACCGCCCGCCCGGCCGCGCTCGGCACGGTCAAGGGCAACTTCGGGCACACCAAGGCGGCGGCCGGGGTCGCCGGCCTGATCAAGGCCGCGCTGGCCGTGCACCACCAGGTGATCCCGCCCGCCTCCGGCCACCACGACCCGCACCCCGGCCTGCTCGGCGACGAGGCCGCGCTCTACGTGCCGCGCGAGGCCGGCCTGTGGCCCGCCGACCAGCCGATCCGGGCGGGCGTCTCCGCGATGGGCTTCGGCGGCATCAACACCCACGTCGCCGTCGAACAGGCCCCGGGCGCCGCCCGCCGCGGCGAGCTCGACCCCGGCACCCGCGCGATCGTCGCCGGACGCCAGGACGCCGAGCTGCTGCTGCTGGACGCCTTCGACGCCGCCGGGCTGCGCGAGCGGGCGGACCGCCTGAGCGCCGTGGCCGCCAAGCTCTCCTACGCCGAACTCGCCGACCTGGCAGCGGAGCTGGCCGGGCAGCTGGCCGACCGGCCGCTGCGCGCGGCCGTGGTCGCCGCCTCCCCCGAGGAGGCCGAGCGCGGCCTGCGGTCCCTGTGCGGTCTGCTCGACGACGGCTTCGACGGGAAGCTGGTCTGCGCTGAGGGCGTCTACCTGGGCCGGCCCGAGGCCGCCCCGAGGATCGCCTATCTCTTCCCGGGCCAGGGCTCGGGGCGTGGCACCGTCGGCGCCATGCGGCGGCGCTTCGAGGCGGCGGAGGAGGTCCACCGCAGCGCCCGACTGCCCGCCGGTGGTGACCAGGTGGCCACCGAGGTCGCCCAACCCCGGATCGTCAGCGGCTCGTTGGCCGCGCTGCGGGTACTGGCCGAGCTGGGCATCGAGGCGCACACCGCGGTCGGCCACAGCCTGGGCGAGCTGACCGCCCTGCACTGGGGCGGCGCGCTCGACGCCGGCCAGGTGCTGCGGCTCGCCGCCGTACGCGGCCGGGTGATGGCCGCCGCCGGAAAGGGCGGCGGCGCGATGGCCGGCCTGGCCACCGACCCCGACCGGGCCCGGCGGCTCGCCGCGGGGGCCGACGTGGTGATCGCGGGCTACAACGGCCCCCGGCAGACCGTGATCTCCGGCGCCGCCGACGCGGTCGAGCGGGTCTGCCGCGCCGCCGCCACCGCCGGCGTCACCGCCACCCGGATCAACGTCTCGCACGCCTTCCACTCACCCCTGGTCGAGCCCGCCGCCGCCGCGATGACCGACCGGCTGGCCGAGTTCGACTTCGCGCGGCCGGTGCGCACCGTGTTCTCCACGGTCACCGGGGACCGTGTCGACCCGTCGGCCGACCTGCGGACCCTGCTGCGGGACCAGGTGCTGCTTCCGGTGCGGTTCCACGAGGCCGCCGCGAAGGCCGCCGCCGAGGCGGACCTGGTGATCGAGGTCGGTCCTGGCCGGGTGCTCACCGGGCTGCTCGCGGAGATCGCCCCGGGGCGGCCGGTGCTGCCGACCGACACCGACAGCGCGTCCCTGGCCGCACTGCTCCGGGTGCTCGGCGCCGCGTACGCCGCGGGCGCACCGGTGCGGACGGCCGTGCTGTTCGCCGACCGGCTGGTCCGCCCGCTGGACCTGGACCGGGAGCCGGTCTTCCTGGCCAGCCCGTGCGAGGCCGCGCCGACCAGCGACCTCGGGCGCCCGGCCCCGGAGGAGACCGCCCCCGCGCAGGCCGAACAGGCCACCGACGCCGGCGAGTCGGCGTTCGACCTGCTGCGCCGCCTGGTGGCCGAGCGGGTGGAGCTTCCGCTGGAGGCCGTCACCGCGCACACCCACCCGCTGGACGACCTGCACCTCAGTTCCATCACGGTCGGACAGATCGTCAACTCGGCCACCAAGGCGCTGGGTCTGCCGGTGCTCGCGGCGACGCCGAACTACGCCACCGTTCGGCTCGGTGAACTGGCCGAGATCATCGGCCAGTTGGCCGAGGAGGCGGAGCAGGGTGCGAACCCGGCCGGCGAGCTGCCGGGAGTGGCGCCCTGGGTGCGGCCGTTCGCGCTCGAGTACGTCGCGACCGCGCCACTGGAGGCACCGCGCGCCGCTACCGCGGCCCCGGCCCACTGGGCGGTGCATGCCACCCCCGGGCACCCGCTGGCCGAGCCGCTGCGGGCCGCGCTCGCGGCGGCCCGCATCGGTGGTGGTGTCCTGCTCTGCCTGCCCGCCGACAGTGGCGCCGACCAGGTCGAGCTCCTGCTGGCCGCCGCCCGGGACGTCCTCGCCGCACCGCAGGGGACCAGGCTGGTCGTGGTGCAGGGCGGGCTCGGTGCCGCCGGCCTCGCCCGTTCCCTGCACCTGGAGTCCCCGGACACACCCGTCACCGTGGTCGACCTGGCGGACCCCGAGCCGGCCGAGGCCGTCGAGCGGGCCGTGGCCCGGGTGGTCGCCGAGGCGGCTGCCACCGCCGGGTACGCCGAGGTCCGCTACGGGGCCGACGGCACCCGGACCGTCCCGGTGCTCACCGCTCGTCCGCTGCGCCCGGCGGAGCCGACCGCCACCCCGCTCGACGCCGCGGACGTGCTGCTGGTGACCGGTGGCGGCAAGGGCATCACCGCCGAGTGCGCCCTGGCCATGGCCCGGGACTCCGGCGCCGCCCTCGCCCTGATCGGCCGCGCCGACCCCGGCGCGGACCGGGAACTCGCGGCCAACCTGGAGCGGTTCACGGCGGCCGGGATCCGCTACCGGTACGAACGCGCGGACGTCGGCTCCGCCGAGCAGCTGTCCGCCGCCATCGGGCGGATGGCGGCCGCGCTCGGGCCGGTCACCGCCGTGCTGCACGGCGCCGGACGCAACGAGCCGACCGCGCTGACCAGTCTGACGCCGGAGCGGTTCCGGGAGACTCTGGCCCCGAAGATCACCGGCCTGCGGAACGTGTTGACCGCCGTGGACCAGGACCGGATCAAGCTGCTGATCACCTTCGGCAGCATCATCGGGCGGGCGGGCCTGCGCGGTGAGGCGCACTACGCCACCGCCAACGACTGGATGACCGAACTGACCGTGCGCTTCCAGCACGACCACCCGCATTGCCGGGCGCTGGCCCTGGAGTGGTCGGTCTGGTCCGGCGCCGGGATGGGCGAACGGCTGGGCGTGGTGGAGGCGTTGACCCGCACCGGGATCACCCCGATCTCCACCGAGAACGGTGTCGAGATCCTGCGCCGGGTGCTCGCCGACCCCTCGGCCGGGCCCGTGCTGATGGTCAGCGGCCGGACGGGCGGACTGCCCACGCTCAACCTGTCCGCTGCCGAGCTGCCGCTGGGCCGCTTCGTGGAACGCGTCGCGGTGCACTACCCGGGCGTCGAGCTGGTCACCGAGGCCGAACTCTCCGAAGGCGGCGACCCGTACCTGAGCGATCACCTGCTGGAGGGCGACCTGCTCTTCCCGGCCGTGCTCGGCATGGAGGCCATGGCCCAGGTCGCGGCCGCGGTCGGCGGGCACGACGGCCCGCCGCTGCTGGAGGACGTCGAGTTCCGCCGGCCGGTCGTGGTGCGGCCCGGAAGCTCGACCACCATCCGGCTGGCGGCCCTGGTCCGGGGCCCGGAGACGGTCGAGGTGGTGCTGCGCAGCGAGGAGACCGGCTACGCCGCCGACCACTTCCGCGCCGTCCTGCGCTTCCCGCGCCCGGAGCCGACCAGCGAACGGGCTTTCGCCGAACCGCAGTTGCCCGCGGTCCCGGTCGACCCGGGGGCCGAGCTCTACGGCGGCGTGCTGTTCCAGGGCAAGCGGTTCCAGCGGCTGATGGCCTACCGGAGGGCCGCGGCCCGGCACGCGCTGGCGGAGATCTCCACCAGTACGCCCGCAGCCTGGTTCGCGGCCTTCCTGCCCCAGCAGCAGCGCCTGGCCGACCCCGGCACCCGGGACGCGATGATGCACGCCCTGCAGTGCTGTGTCCCGGACGCCACCCTGCTGCCGCAGAGCATCGAGCGGCTGTGGCTCGCCGACCCGGCCGACCAGGACGCCGAGTACGTGCTGCTCGACGCCCGCGAGCGCTCGCAGGACGGCGACAGCTACGTCTACGACCTCGATGTGCGCACCCCCGACGGCCGACTGGTCGAGCGCTGGGAGGGGCTGGCCCTGCGCGCCGTGCGCAGGCGGAACGGAGCCGGCCCGTGGGTGCCCTCGCTGCTCGGCTCCTACCTGGAGCGCTCGCTGGAGCAGGTGCTCGGCGGAGGCCGCGCGGTCGTGGTGGAGCCCGACCCCGAGACCGGGGCCGACCGGCGTGCCCAGACTGAGCTGGCGGTCGGCCGGGCGCTCGGACGGCCCGTCGAGCTGCACCACCGGCCGGACGGGAAGCCGGAGTTGGCCGGATCGGTGGTCTCCGCGTCGCACGCCGCCGGGCTGACCTTCGCGGTGGTCGGGCAGGGCCGGCTCGGCTGCGATGTGGAGAGCGTGGTGGAGCGTTCCGCCGAGGACTGGGCCGGGCTGCTGCCGGCCGGCCTGCTCGCCGTCCGGGACCTGCTGGTCGCCGAGACCGGTGAGTCGGCCTCGGCGGCCGCAACCAGGCTGTGGGGAGCGCTGGAGTGCCTGCGCAAGACCGGCGCGACCAGCCAGGCGGTCACCCTGGAACGGGTCCACCCGGACGGCTGGGTGGAACTCGGCGCGGGGGACGCCAGGATCGCCACCTGGGTCACCACGGTCAACGACCGGCCCGAGCCGGTGATGTTCGCCGTCCTGATCGGTACCGGGTTGAACGGAGGTGTGCGCTGATGGCCGACTACTACGAGATCCGGCACGTGGTGGGCTTCGAGGAGACCAACCTCGTCGGCAACGTCTACTACGTGAACTACCTGCGGTGGCAGGGACGTTGCCGGGAGATGTTCCTCAAGGAGAAGGCGCCGGGCGTGCTGGCCGACCTCCAGGACGACCTCAAGCTCTTCACACTCAAGGTGGACTGCGAGTTCTTCGCCGAGATCACCGCCTTCGACGAGGTGTCGGTGCGCATGCGGCTGGACGAACTGACCCAGACGCAGATCCAGTTCAGCTTCGAGTACGTGCGGATGACCGACGCGGGCGAACACCTGGTCGCCCGCGGCCGTCAGCGGATCGCCTGCATGCGGGGCCCGAACACCGCGACCGTGCCGGCCCGGGTGCCGGAGGAACTGCGGCAGGCCCTGGTGCCGTACGCGACCGGGCCGGCACCGGCGGGGAGGACGCGGTGAGCGACAACGGTATCGGCGGCGCCGTGGTGACCGAACGGTCCGGCGGCTGGCCGCCGCCGTGGGAGCCGCGGCCGGTCCGCGAGCGGGACAGCGCCGGGCGCAGCGCGCTGCGGGACGCGATGGCCCGGTTCGGGACCGGGATCACGGTGCTGACCACGGGCGGCGAGAACCCGCACGGGATGACCGCCAACGCCTTCAGCTCGGTGTCCCTCGAACCGCCGATGGTGCTGTGCTGCGTGGCCCGGACGGCGGAGATGCACGAGGCGATCGTCTCCTCGCGGTGCTTCGCGGTCAATGTGCTGGGCGGCCGCCAGGAGCGGCTCGCCCGCCACTTCGCCGACCGGCGGCGGCCGCGCGGCCCGGCCCAGTTCGAGGGCATCGACCGGTGGCCGGGCAAGCACACCGGCGCGCCGCTGTTCGCCGACTCGCTCGCCCGGCTGGAGTGCCGACTGGTCGAGGTGCACGACGGCGGCGACCACTCGATCTTCCTCGGCGAGGTGCTGGAGGCGGACTGGAGTTCGGAGACCGAGGCGCTGCTGTTCCTGGGGGGCGGCTTCCACCGGCTCGGCTGGGGTGGCCGATGACGGCCCGGCACGGCGGCGGGCGGCGGGCCCGGCCGGCCGCGGCGAGCGCCAAGCCGGGCGTCGGCCCGGCCGTCAGGATGCCGGAGGCCGGGGCCGACCGGGTGCTCGCCGCCTGGCCGGTGCTGGGGGAACGACTGGTGGAGCTGGAGGAGTTGACGCGATGCTGGTCGCAGTGACGGGCGGCACCGGGTTCGTCGGAGCGCACTCGGTCGCCGCCCTGCTGCGGCGTGGCCACCAGGTGCGGCTGCTGGTCCGGGACCGGGCCGCGGTGGCCCGGGGGCTGGCGCCGCTGGGGGTGGATCCGGCGGCGGTCGAGACGGTGGCCGGCGAGGTCACCGACCGGCGCCGGGTGGCCGAGGTGGTGTGCGGTGCACAGGCCGTCCTGCACGCCGCCTCGGTCTACTCCTTCGACAGCCGGCAGCGGGAGACCATCCGGCGCACCAACGAGCACGGCACCGAGCTGGTGCTCGCGGCGGCCCGGCGGGCGGGCGCCGAGCGGATCGTCCACGTGTCCAGCGTGGGCGCGCTGTTCCCCACGGGCGGTGCCCCGGTGCGCGAGGACACCCCGGTCGGGTGGCCCGCCGAGCCGTACCTGGCGAGCAAGGCGGCGGCGGAGCGGATCGCCCGGCAGCACCAGCAGGACGGTGCTCCCGTGCTGATCAGCTACCCGCCGGCGCTGCTCGGCCCGCACGATCCCCGACTCGGTGACCAGACCGCCCGGCTGCGCGACGTGCTGCGCGGGCTGATGCCGATCTGGCCGCTCGGCGGATTTCCGGTCGGTGACGTCCGGGACACCGCCGAACTGCACGCCGGGCTGATGACCGCGCCGCGCACCGGCCTGGACCGGCACTTCGGGCCGGGCACGTTCCTGCCCACCCGGCAGTACGTACGGACGCTGCGGGAGCTCACCGGACGGCGGCTGCCGGCCGTCTTCCTGCCGGCCCGGGCCGTGCTGCCGGTCGGCCGCCTGGCCGGACTGCTCCAGCCGCACTGGCCCTGGCACATCCCGGCGGAGTACGGCGCGGTGTACACCTGCGCGTACGCGACCGAGGTGCACGCCGCCGCCGGCACCGCCGCGCTGCCCGCCCGGAGCGTCGCCGACACGATGGCCGACACGGTGCGCTGGCTGCACCGGAACGGTCGACTGAGCGACCGGCAGGCGGGTCTGCTCGCGGCCGAGAAGGAACCGGAGCCGACCGGCTGAGACCGACCGGCCCGTCAATCGGCTCAGCGCATGTGTTCGAGGCGCTGCTCGGAGGCCGCCACCGACCTGGTGGCGGCCTCCGGTTCGTCCCCGGCCCCGATCATCAGGCCGACGAGCTGGGCCTCGAAACAGCGATCCGCGCCGAGCGGATCGATCAGGTAGCCGCCGAGCTCCAGCGTGACCAGACCGTGCACGGCGATCCACATCTGACTAGCCGTCAGTTCGGGATGGATGGCGGAGAACCGTCCGGCCGCGCTGCACCGGATCGCGCACTCGACGGCGTGCAGCAGGGTGTAGCGGCCGGCCTGCCGGTCCTCCTCGCTGAGCGAGAAGCCGGCCAGCGAGGAGCCGCCGAACATCACCGAGTACAGGTGGGAGTTGGCGAGGGCGTTGCGGCGGTAGGCCCGGCCGAGCAGGGCCATGTCGGCGACCGGGTCGTCCGTCGCCCCGACCGCACTGAGGTGCTGTTCCAGCCGGACGAACCCCTCCCGCACCATCGCCCGGACCAGCCCGCTCATGCCGCCGAAGTGGGTGTACAGCGCCATGGTCGAGCTGCTGGCCTCGGTGGCGACCCGCCGCGCGGACAGGGCGCGAGGTCCGTGTTCGGCGAGCAGCCGGGCGGCGGCATCCACAAGTCCCGTACGAATGTTGGGATCTGACCTTCGCGGGCTCATGTCGAACAGTCTTCCACGCCGCACTGCCGGATTCATGACATCGTTATGCGAACGGGTGCTGTGCGCGCCACGTGCGCAAGCTGCGAGAAGCGCCGGCCGGTTGACATCCCATAGTTTCACCGGCGCGGCAAGCCGGAAGGTTTGCCCTCGGTGCCGCCCCGGCGGCCTGGAGGTGTGCTGCCCGCTGCCCGTACGGCAGGGGACCGGAGCGGGTCGCCGGGGATCCCGGCCCTGCTCCACCGGGGCTTGCGGATGCCGGGGCGCGTCGGCATCATCTGGTACCCCGATTCGGTAAAGAGACTGACGCTCCGTCAAACAGATTGGGATAGCAGTGAACTTACCTCAGGCTGATCGCTCCGGATCAGTCGGATCCGTCCTGCTGGTGACCGCCGGGACCGTGGTCGCGCTGGCCGGATCGGCCTTAGGCTTCCGCAACGCCTTCTCGATGGACCCGGCGATGGCCGACATGGCGGTGCCGATCAAGAAGACCTCGGCACTGCACCCGCTGCACGGCATGCCGCTGTCCCGGATGCCGGAGATGTTCCTGGCCGTGGCCGGGCTGCTGGTCGTGGTGCTCGGCGTGAGCCTGCGCAGGCGGGCCGCGAGCGCCGAGCGCCCCCGGCCCGCCTGGACCGGGCACCGGGTGCTGATCGCCGTCATCGGCACCGCCGCGCTCACCATCGACATCAGCAAGACCTCCACGCTGGGCTTCGTCATCCCCGGTATGCGCGCCGAGTACGGCCTCGACCCGAAGACCGCCTCGCTGCTGGCGGTGGCCGGGCTGGCCGGGACGGCGACGGGGGCGGTGCTCTTCGCCGCGCTGTCCGAGCGGTTCGGGCGGCGCGGTTCGTACCTGCTCGCCACCATCGGCTTCACCGTCACCAGCGTCTGCGGCTCGATGCCCTCCTTCGCCGGCAACCTCGTGATGTGCGGACTGATGGGCATGGCCGTCGGCGGGCTCGCGCCACTGCTGATCACCCTGCTCACGGAGACCTTCGGCGGCCGGGTGCGCGGTTCCGTGGTGGTCGCTCTCTCGGTGGTGGCCACCGCGGTCGGCTACCTGGTGGCCGCCGGGTCCGCCACCTGGCTCGAACCGGTCTACGGCTGGCGCGTGCTGTGGCTGATCGGCGCGCCGACCGGGCTGGTGCTGGTGCTGCTGACCCCGCTGGTGCCGGACTTCTCCGCCCAGCCGCGGCGCTCCGAGTCCGCGGACCGTCCGCCGGTGGCGGCGGCCCGGGCCTTCGGCTTCGGCGCGCAGCGCACCTTCGCGGTGCTGATCGGCGTGCTGACCTTCGGGCTGACCACCTGGGTGCCGAGCCTCGCCCGGCTCGGTGGGGTGCCGGTGGGCACGGCCAACAAGATGCTCACCGTGGCGGCGGTCGCCATGGTGCCGTGTGCGCTGCTGCTGATGCGGGGGTACCGCCGGTACGGCCCGATCGTGCTGGCGGCCGCGCTGGCCACCGCGACGGCCCTGCTGCTGCTCGCGCTCACCGCGAGCGGTGCGGTGACGGCGGTCCGCTGGGTCTGCGCGGGCGCGCTGGTGGCGGCGCTGTTCGCGGTGAACACCATGGCGGCGGTCTTCCTGCCGATCGCGGCCGACCTGGCCGCCCCCGGTGTCCGCGGCCGGGCCACCGCCACGGTCTCGCTGTTCAACCGGCTCGGCGGGCTGTGCGGACCGCTGCTGCTGGCCGGTCTGGTCTCCTCGGCCTCCCGGGTGCTGGTCGCCGTGGCGGTCCTCGCGCTGCTCTGCGCGGGCGCTGCCTGGCTGATCGGACGCCGGCAGCAGGCGTTGGGCGGCGCCTGGTACGCCGGCCTGGAGCCGCTGGATCAGCAGTCGGGGAGAAGAGCCGAAGCCGTGCGCGACTGATACTGGAACTGTCGTCACGGTGCCATGACGTGACGGTGCGCAGCGCAAGTTCCGGTCTCATCGAGCGAGAGGAACCGTCGCGTGACAGTGTCGAGGGATGTCATCGCCGACCTGGCGGCCGAGGGTGCGGAGGTCGACCACCTGGTGGCCGATCTGACGGACGCGGAGTGGGAGCTGCCCACCCCGGCGGAGGGGTGGACGATCGCGCACCAGGTCGCCCACCTGGCCGCCACCTTCCGGATGGCGGCCACCGCGGCCGGCCAGCCCGCCCTGTTCGAGGCCCAACTCGGCCAGATGGGACCGGACTTCAACGCGGCCATCCAGGCCGTGCTGATGCCCTACCTGGCGTCCCCGCGGTCCGGCCTGCTGGCCAAGTGGCGGGCCGAGCGGGACGGGGCCGAGCGGGCCCTGGCCGCGGTGCCGGTGGGCCAGAAGGTCCCCTGGCTGGTCCGGGCGATCCCGGCGCCGGTGCTGGCCGCCGCCGGGATGATGGAGCTGTTCGGGCACGGCCAGGACATCGCCGACACCCTCGGCGTGAAGCCGGAGCGCACCGACCGGCTGGAGGCGCTGGTCGAATTCGTCACGCGGGTCTGGGACTTCGGCTACCACGCGCGCGGGCTGGCGGTGCCCGAGGTGCAGTTCCGCTTCGAAATCACCGCGCCGTCGGGCGCGTTGTGGGCCCACGGTCCGGCCGATGCCGAGCAGCGGATCTCCGGTCCGGCCGCCGACCTCTGCCTGCTGGCCACCCGGCGCCGCCACCGCGACGACCTCGCCCTCAGCGCGGTGGGCCGGGAGGCCGACCACTGGCTGGACATCGCCCAGTGCTACCGAGGCCCGGCCGGTCCCGGCCGCACCCCCGGCCAGTTCTCCGACGGCCGGTAGCGGCACACCCGCCGAAAGCGCCCTCCGCACCGGTGGACTGCCGGTACGGAGGGCGCTTTCGGCCTGCGGTCAGTAACGGGCCGAGGCGCCCGGCGGGACGTCGTGGCGGAAGCGCCCGGAACGGTCGACCCGGCGGCGGATCCGGTCCAGCCGCTCGACCGCCTCGGGCGACAGATGCCGCTGCGGCTGGTCGAGTCGCTCGACCAGTGTCGGCGCGGTCCACCCGGAGTCCCAGGGTGCGAGTGCCGAACGGACTTTGGCGCAGTGGCTCCGGATCGCGGCCGTCGCGACCGGATCGACCGCCAGGCCGCCGGCCGTGAAGGCGAAGGCGGCTTCGAGGTGGCTCAGCGCACCGCCGTCCGGATCGGGCACCGCGAGGGCGCCGCCGAGCTGGCGCAGCTCGGCATTGACCAGCGGTGATCCCGAGCCCTCGCCGAGGACCTGGAGGAAGACCTCGGCGCCCTGCCCATCGAGCTCGGAGAGCAGCAGATGGTCGCCGACCACCGGTACCGGATCGGTGGGATCCATGTGGGTCCGGACCACGGCGGGGGGCGTGGTGGTGCACCAGGTGTCGAACACCGGCTCGGCGACCGCGCGGAGCGGGCCGAGTAGCTCCTCGGCCTGGGCCTCGGCGGTGGCCAGGTCGTCCGCGGTGGGACCGAGTACCACCCCGGCCAGGCAGACGACCGGGCCGCCGGTCAGCACCGGTGGGATCCCGGGCACGGCCGGGAAGTTCAGCACCCGCAGGGCGGTGGTGACGGCCGAGGGCGCGTCCCGGGTCCACCGCAGCCAGCGGGAGAGCAGCTCGGGGCCGTGCACCGCGGGCCAGAAGGCCGCTCCGGTGACCACCCGGGCGGCCGGGAACAGCCCGATCTCGACCGCGGTGACGACGCCGAGGCCGCCGCCGCCACCGCGCAGGGCCCAGAACAGCTCCGGGTCGGCCGTACCGTCCACCCGGCGCAACTCGCCGTCCGGCGTGACGAGTTCGACCGCCCGGACGCTGTTCACGGCGAGCCCCGCCCGGCGGCCGTAGAAGCTGATCCCGCCGCGCAGCAGGTAGCCGACCGCGCCGACGGTCGGCGAGGAGCCGTGCGGAGCCGCCAGCCCGTGCCGGGCGGCCGCCTCGACCACGGCGCCCCAGCGGGTGCCCGCCGGGATCCGGGCCGTGCGGGTCTGCGGGTCGACCTCGACCGGGCCGGCCGGCTCGGTCCGGATCAGCAGCGAGCCGTCCATCGGGCGGGCCGAGGAGGCGGCGTGCCCACTGGTGTGCACCCGCACCCACAGCTGCTCGGCTTCCGCGTGGCGGAGCGCGGCCCGGACCTGGTCGGCGGTCCGGACCGTCACCGCTGCCGCCGGACGCACCGGCGCCGCCAGGTTGAACACCGCGGTCGCGGCGGCGAACGCCGGCTCCCCGGGCCGTGCGACGGCCGCGGCGGACTGGTCGGTCCCGTTCATGGGCTGGTTCTCCTTCCGAGGGCGGGCTACTTGACGCCGAACCGGGCGCGGGCCAGCTCCCGGGTGGTCACCGAGGACAGGAAGACGCCGATCCCGGCGTGGCTGTGCAGGGTGGACAGGTCACGCCAGATCCGCTCGATCCGCTCGCCGTGCCGGACGGCGCTGGAACCGGCGGTGGGGAACAGCTGCCCCTCCACGGCGTGCCAGCACAGCCGGATCACCTCGCGGCAGATGGTGGCGATCCGCAGGTCCTGCTCCCGGGTGAAGGCGCCCGGACCCCGCGCGCACAGCTCCTGCCACTGCCTGACCGCCTGGAGCACGGCCGCCTCGGCGGTGGCGATCATGCCGGCCGCCTCGCCGTACCAGAACTGGTAGTCCGGGTGCTGGGCCCGGGTGACCATGGGCGGGAACAGGGTGGTGCGGGCGAGCATCAGCTCCTCGTAGGCGTCCAGCGCGCCCTGGGCCATGCCCACGGCGAGCGAGGCGACCTCCAGCAGCATGAAGCTGAGCGAGCCGCCGCCGTACTCCGGGTTGCCGTGCAGCAGGCGTCCCGGTGTGCCCTCGGCGACATCGACCTCGCTCATGTGCGTCCCCGGAAGTGCGAAGTACGCCGGGATGCGGCCGTTCTCGATCGCTACGCTGTGCGAGCCGCTGCCCTTGAGCCCCAGGTGGCCGCCCCAGTCGTCGAGCCGGCGGAACTCGCTGCGCGGAGCGATGAAGAGCATCGGTGCCGGCGGCTCGCCGTCCGCACCGGGCGCCGGGACGTGGCCCATGAAGTGCGTCGCGTACGGCGAGCCCGAGCAGTAGTTCCAGGTGCCGTTGAGCAGCCAGCCGCCGTCCTCGGCCCGCTCGGCCGAACCGCTCGGCACGATGGTGGCCGGGCAGATGAAGTCGCCGTCGCGGAACAGTTCGGCCTGGGCCCGCTCGCTGAACAGCGAGGCCGCCGGAAGCGCGTGGGTGGCGCCGAGGCAGAACATCCAGCCGGTCGACGGGCAGCCGCGGGCCAGTGCCGTCGACACCCGCAGGAAGGTGTCGATGCCGAATTCGTACCCGCCGTACCGCTTGGGGACGAGAATCCGGTAGAAGCCCGCGGTGGCGAATTCCTCGTGGGTGTCCTGGGCATAGTAGGTGCGCTGTTCGGTCTCGGCCTGCCGTGCCACCAGGGTCGGTGCGATGGCCTCGGCCCTGGCGATGATCTCGGCCGGCGTCAGGCCGGGTTCGGGCGGCAGCGGTGAGCTCGACCCTACGACATTCGTGGTGACCGTCATTGCAGCGCAGCTCCTCTGTTCTTCTACCGTGGCCGGGTGGGCTTTTCGGCAAGGGTCGCCCGCAGCCATCCGGCGGCGCACCTCCCGGATTGCGAGCACGTTCGAAGAACCGAGGCGGTAGGGCAGTTGCTACGGTTCCCGGGCGAATTCGACTGGCACCAGCGAGAGGAATGCCCGATGAGTTCCGATGGGAAGCTGCAGTCCGACGACCCGGCCAGCAGGATTCCGCTCTCCTTCAACCAGGATTTCCTGTGCGGATTCGACCGCGGTGACGACCAGGGGCCGTTCGGCCCGCGGTTCCACATCGTGCACGGCTGGCGCCTGCGCGGGAAGGCCGACGCCGGGGCCCTGCAACAGGCACTGGACGATGTCGTGGTCCGCCACGAGGCGCTGCGGACCGCGATCGTCCGGGGCGACGGCGAGCGGTACCAGGAGATCCACCCGCCGTCCCCGGTGCGGCTGGAGCTGCGGGAGGCGGCGGGGATGGATCCGGCGGCGCGCGAGGGGGCGGTGGAAGAGCTGATCGCCGAGGTCGAGTCGGGCACCATCAGCGCGCGTGAACTCCCGCTACTGAAAGCCACCTTGCTCCGCTTCGACGAGGACGACGCGGTCCTCGTCCTGATCGTGCACCACACCGCGGCCGACGGCTGGTCGGTGCGGCTGATCATCCGCGACCTCGCCACCTGCTACGCCGCGCGCCGCGGGCACCGGACGGAAGAGCTGCCGACCGCTCTGCCGTACCGCGAATTCTCGGCCTGGCAACGGGAGTTGGCCGATGATCCGGCGCTGGAGAGCTCGCGCGCCTTCTGGCGCGAGCAGCTCGCCGGCGCCCGGATCCTCTCGGTGCCCACCGACCGGCCGAAGTCGACCGGCCTGCCGGAGTCCACCGCTGTCCACCGCTTCACCGTCGACGCCGAACTGACCTCGCGGGCCGTGGAGATCTCCAGGGCCCTGCGCAGCACGCCCTTCATGGTGCTGCTCGGCGCGTTCGCGGTGCTCGTCCAGCGGACCACCGGAAGCACGGACTTGGTGGTGCCGACGTTCTCGCCGGGGCGCGGTGAGGACCGGTTCCACCACACGGTCGGGCCGTTCTTCAACTTCCTGCCGCTGCGCACGGAGCTCGCCGGGTGCCGCAGCTTCGCCGAGGTGGTCGCCCGCATCCGCACCACGAGTCTGGAGGCGTACGCCCATGACCTTCCGTTCGGCCAGATCCTCGCCGAGGCGCCGGAGTTGATGCTGCCGACGCTGGAGGACGGCCGGGCGGCCTGTGTCTTCCAGGTCTTCCCGTTCCCGTTCCTCCTGGACGGGGAGCTGATCGGGGACCTCGAGTACACCGAGGTGCGGCGCCGGCTCACCTCGCAGCCGGTGGGCTCGGACGTGCCCAACGGCGCGTTGTGGACGCTCAACCTCGACCCGGCCGGCGATGTGGTCGCGGGCATCCAGTACAACAGCAACCTCTACGACGAACGCTCGGTGGCGGAGCTGGTGGACCGGTTCCGCGAGGTACTGCGGGAGTTGGTCCAGGCGCCGGACGCGCCGCTGGAGCTCCGCCCCGAGCGTTCCTGACGCCTGCTCAGCCGACCCTGATCGGGCCTCGGGGCCGCAGCCCCCGGCAGGCGGCGTTGTAGTCGTCCAGCAGCTGCTGGGCCTCGGCGTTCGCCTGGGTGAAGCGGGCCCGCGGGTCCACGTCGGAGACCAGGACGTCGTGCATGGCGCGGGTCATGACGTCCTGGATCCCGGCGAAGTCCCCGAGCAGCGCGCCCTGCGCGGCCGGCGAACCGTCGTTGGCGGCGAGCTGGTCCAGCGCCGTACGGAAGTGCGGGTTCTGCTCGAACCAGCCTTCCCGCTCCAGCAGTTCGATCGCGTCGCCGGTGACCGGGATGAAGCCGGTCTCCCGATGCCGGTCGGCCGCCGTGCGGGGCGTGTTCAGGTACTGCATGAAGGCCAGGGCGCCGTCCTGGGTCTCCTGGTCGAGGCCGTCGGCCAGCCAGAGCGCGTCCCCGCCGATCACGTTGCCCGCGTAGGGCACCTGCTCGTTGTACGGCATCCGGCAGGCCCGCACCGCGAAGCCGCCGTCCCGGCCGGCCTGGGCCATCCGCGCCGCCTCGACCGAGGTGGTGAGGGTGAAGGCGACCTGCTGGTCGGCGAAGGCACGGAAGTTGGCGTCCCAGTCGACCTCCGTGTTCACCCGGCTGGGGTGGTAGCGGTACAGGCCCGCGCGGTGCAGCCGCCGCCACCACTCGACGTAGGCCAGCATCGCGTCCGAGTCGAGGTACACCTGCTCGGCGCGGCCGGAACGACCGTTGTCGTGGTCGGCCAGCAGCGCACCCTGCTGGGCCGCCGACTGCTGGAACCACCAGCCGTGATTGGGCCAGGTGATCGCGTGGGCCGGTCCGTCCGGGAGCGCGGCGACGGCCCGGCACGCGGCCTCGATTCCGGCCCAGGTCTGTGGGACTTCGGTGATCCCGGCCCGGTTCAGCACGGTGGTGTTGGCGTAGAGCAGGGTGGTCGAGGTGAGTGGTGGCATGGCCACCACTTCACCGTCGTAGGTGTAGTACCGCCGGGCCGCCGGCGCGACGTCGCCGAGGACGACCGGCTCGCCGAGGATCTCGGTCCGCCCCGCGATCGCCCGCTCGACCGAGGTGAACAGCGGTGACCCGTCGGGCCTTCGGGTGTCGCGGGCCTGCTGGGCCGAGGTGTAGAAGTACTGCACGACGGTGGGCGCGGTGCCCTGCTGGGCCGCGTCGTGGACCGCCTGCGAAACCGACAGCCAGTCCACGCCGCTGACCCGGATCAGGTAGTCGGGGTGGCCGGCCATGAACTTCGCGGCCAACTCCCTGGTGCGGTCGAGAAAGTACGGCATGAACGGGTATTGCGGCACCACGACGTCGATGACGATTCGGTTGCTCATTCTGG
This sequence comes from Saccharothrix sp. ST-888, assembly GCF_000955975.1. GTDB lineage: Bacteria > Actinomycetota > Actinomycetes > Streptomycetales > Streptomycetaceae > Kitasatospora. Next base: position 17,563 of record NZ_JYJF01000022.1, on the reverse strand, counting down.
CGTCCTCCTGCGGCTGACCGGGCAATCCAGAAGCTTATGATCCGTCCGTGCCCGACCCTGGGCATCTCTGGACTTGCTGAGTCCACCGGCCGGATGTGCGGGAAGCGCGCACGTTGGGAGAAGCAGTCGCCGCCCGATGGATGCCAGGCTCGGAATCGTCCGGTGAATTGGCAGCAAGGAGAAGCGTCTGATGGCCGAAGACCGGGAAACCGCCGCCGGGAAAGGGCGCGGGACCCGCCCGCTCACCGGGGCGGAATACATCGAGAGCCTCCGCGACGATCGGGAGATCTACCTCTACGGTGATCGAATCAAGGACGTCACCTCGCATCCGGCCTTCCACAATCCGGTCCGGATGACCGCGCGGCTCTACGACGCCCTGCACGACCCGCGGCACCAGGGCGTGCTGACCGCACCGGTCGACAGCGGTGGCGAGGGCTTCACGCACCGGTTCTTCACCACCCCGCGCAGCGCCGAGGACCTGGTCGGTGATCAGCAGGCGATCGCCGCCTGGGCGCGCATGAGCTACGGCTGGATGGGCCGGAGCCCCGACTACAAGGCGTCCTTCCTCGGCACCCTCGGCGCGAACGCGGACTTCTACGAGCCGTTCGCGGACAACGCCCGGCGCTGGTACGCCGAGTCGCAGGAGAAGGTCCTGTACTGGAACCACGCGATCGTGCACCCGCCGGTCGACCGCAGTCTGCCACCCGACCAGGTGGCCGACGTCTTCATCCGCGCGGAGCAGGAGACGGACGCCGGCCTGGTGGTGTCCGGCGCGAAGGTGGTCGCCACCGGCTCCGCGCTGACGCACTACAACTTCATCGCGCACTACGGCCTGCCGATCAAGGACCGCACCTTCGCGCTGGTGGCCACGGTGCCGATGAACGCACCGGGGATGAAGCTGATCTGCCGCCCGTCCTACAGCGCGTCGGCGGCGGCCATGGGCAGCCCCTTCGACTACCCGCTGTCGTCCCGGCTGGACGAGAACGACACCATCCTGGTGCTCGACAAGGTGCTCATCCCGTGGGAGAACGTCTTCATCTACGGCCAGCCGGAGAAGATCAGGATGTTCACCGGCCAGTCGGGCTTCATCGAGCGGTTCACCTTCCACGGCTGCACCCGGCTGGCGGTGAAGCTGGAGTTCATCGCCGGGCTGCTGGCCAAGGCCGTGGACATCACCGGCAGCAGCGACTTCCGCGGCGTGCAGAGCCGCCTCGGCGAGGTGCTGGCGTGGCGCAACCTGTTCTGGGGCCTGTCGGACGCGGCCGCCCGCAACCCGGTCGCCTGGCGCAACGGTGCCGTCCTTCCCAACTCCCAGTACGGGCTGGCCTATCGCTGGTTCATGCAGGTCGGCTACCCGCGGATCAGGGAGATCGTGCTGCAGGACGTGGCCAGCGGCCTGATCTACGTGAACTCCAGCGCCAAGGACTTCGCCAATCCGGAGATCCGGCCCTATCTGGACCGGTTCATCCGGGGCTCCGGCGGCGTCGACGCGGTCGAGCGGGTCAAGCTGATGAAGCTGCTCTGGGACGCCGTCGGCAGCGAGTTCGGCGGACGCCACGAGCTCTACGAACGCAACTACGCCGGAAATCACGAGAATACCCGGGTCGAGCTGCTCTTCGCCCAGCTGGCCAACGGTCAGGTGGATTCCTACAAGGCCCTGGTCGACGAGTGCCTGGCCGAGTACGACCTGAACGGGTGGACAGTGCCCGATCTTTCCTCCTTCGGGGAGCTGAGCGATTCCGTCCACCGGCTGCTCGACGGCTGATGCGGGGCACAGGCCGGCAATCCGGGAGATGACAGGAAAGGCGCGCCGGCCGCAGGCTGGAAATCCAGATCGAGAGGGCCGTCGCGATCGGACGGATCGGAGGACATGGTGGTTTCCCCTTCCATTCATGGGCATTTCACGCAGGAGGCGGTCAGGACACCGGATGCGATTGCCGTGTCGTCGGGCGAAGTCCAGCTCAGCTACCGCGAGTTGGACGAGCGGTCGAATCGGCTGGCACACCGGCTGCGCGAACTCGGCGTGCGGGCCGAGTCGCCGGTCGCGGTGCTGATGGAACGGTCCGTGGACCTGGTGGTGGCGATTCTGGCGGTGCTCAAGGCGGGCGGGTGCTACCTCCCGCTGCACAGCGCGTACCCGTTGCAGCGCAAGCAGTGGATTCTGGAGCACTGCGCGGCGCCGGTGCTGCTGGCCGATGAGGTGATGCGCGGGCGCGGGCTGCCCGAGGGCGCCGACGTGGTCGTCGTCGAGGGCGAGAAGGGACTGACCGGCTACCCCGCACACGACCCCGCGGTCGGGATCGATCCCGCTCAACTCGCCTACGTGATCCACACCTCCGGGTCGACCGGAGAGCCGAAGGGCGTCGCGATCGCCCACCGGGACGCGTTGGGCCTGGCCCTGGACTCGATGTGGGCGGACGGCCGGCACGAGCGGGTGCTGATGGTGGCGCCGTACGCCTTCAACGTCTCCACGTACGAGCTCTGGGTGCCGCTGCTGCACGGCGGGCGGATCGTGGTGGCCCCGGCCGGGGACCTCGATGTGCACGCCCTGCGCCGGCTCGTCGCCGAGGAGCGGATCACCGGCATCCACCTGACCGCCGGACTGTTCCGGGTCCTGGCCGAGGAGGACCCGAGCGCTCTCGCCGGGGTGCGCGAGGTGCTCACCGGCGGCGACGTGATCGCGCCCGCGGCCGTCCAGCGGGTGCTGGAGCACAATCCCGGCCTGGTGGTACGGGCGATGTACGGCGCGACCGAGGCGACGCTGTTCAGCACCAGCGCGCCGATGACCGCCCCCTACCGGGCGGCAGGGCCGGTGCCGGTGGGCCGCCCGATGGACAACGTCCGGCTGCACGTCCTGGACGCGGACCTGCGGCCCGTGCCGGCCGGTGCGGTGGGCGAGCTCCACCTCGCCGGACGCGGCCTGGCCCGGGGGTACTTCGGCCGGCCCGACCTGACCGCCGAGCGCTTCGTGGCCAACCCGTTCGGCGCGCCGGGAGAGCGGATGTACCGCACCGGAGACCTGGTCCGGATGGACCGGGACGGTCGGCTCGAGTACCTCGGCCGGGCCAACGACCAGCTCAAGGTGATGGGCTTCCGGGTGGAGCCCGCCGAGGCGGAGGCGGTGCTGGCGCAGTATCCGGGCCTGGCCCATGTCGCGGTCGTGGCACGGGAGTCGGACTCCGGGGAGAAGCGCCTGGTGGCGTACTACGTTCCGGAGTCCGGCGGGATCGAGGCGGGCGCACTGCGGGCGCACGCCGTGGAGCTGCTGCCCGCGTACATGGTGCCGACGGCCTTCGTGGCCGTGCCGGCCCTGCCGCTGACCCCCAACGGCAAGCTGGACCGGCGGGCGCTGCCCGCGCCGGTGGCGAGCTCGGCCCGCCGGGCGCCGCTGACCGATCGGCAGCGGGCGCTGTGCACGCTCTTCGCCGAGGTGCTGGAGGCGCCCGAGATCGGTATCGACGACAGCTTCTTCGAGCTGGGTGGCCAGTCCCTGGCGGCGATGCGGCTGGTCAGCCGGATCCGGTCGCTGCTGGAGGTAGATCTGACGATCACTCAGTTCTTCGACGCCCCGACGGTGGCCGGCCTGGACGGCCTGCTGGGCCGGCCGGAAGGAGAGCAGGGATGACCAACCCCTTCGACGTTCCGGGCGGGGCGTTCTCGGTCCTGGTCAACGCGGACGGCCAGTTCTCGCTCTGGCCCGCCACCGTCGAGGTGCCGGCGGGCTGGACGGTCGCCCACGGTCCGGCCGACCGCGCCACGTCCCTCGACTACGTGAACGAGCACTGGACAGACCTGCGGCCGAGCGGCCTCGCCGGGCGCCGGCCGAGGCAGCCGGAGAACTGACGATGAGTCAAGAGAGGAGCGTCGACGTGGGCCGGGAGACCTTCGAAGGCATGCTCGTCGACCACATCGCCTGCTACGTCGCCGACCTGGCGGCCACCACCGGGTGGCTGGTCCACGGCTACGGCCTGGAGGTGTACGCGAGTTCGGCGCCGCAGGCACCGGAACTGCGCTCGGTGGCGCTCGGCCGGCACGGCATCCGGGTGCTGCTCAGCCAGCCGCTGGTGGGCGACCACCCGGCAGCGGCGTACGTCGAGAAGCACGGAGACGGGGTGGCCGACATCGCGCTGCGGGTCCCGGACGCCCGGGCCGCCTTCGCGGCGGCGGTCCGGCGTGGCGCCCGGCCCGTCTCGGGGCCGGCCGCGCACGGCGAGCTGGTCACCGCGACCATCATGGGCGTCGGCGACATCGCCCACACCTTCGTCCAGCGGCCGGCGCGGGCCGACGAGCGGCTGCTGCCCGGGCTGGCGCCGATCGATGCCGACCCGGCCGGGCCGGACTGCGGCCTGCGGGAGGTCGACCACTTCGCGATCTGCGTCGAGCCCGGGCAGATCGACGCGACGGTCGCCTTCTACCGGGAGGTCCTCGACTTCGAGCTGGTCTTCACGGAGCGGGTCGAGGCCAGCGGACAGGTGATGATCACCAAGGTGGTGCAGAACGGCACCGTCATCCTCACGCTGATCGAGCCGGATCAGGCCGAGGTCAGCGGCCACCTGGACGAGTTCCTCAAGGACCACGGCGGTCCCGGGGTGCAGCACATCGCCTTCACCACGCACGACATCGTGGGATCGGTCGACGCGATCGCCGCCCGGGGCGTGGAGTTCCTGCGGACCCCGCAGGCGTACTACCGGCTGCTCTCCGGCCGCCTCACCCCGCTCCGGCACTCGGTACCGGAGCTGGAGCGGCTGAACATCCTGATCGACGAGGACCACGACGGGCAGCTGTTCCAGATATTCGCCCGGTCCGTGCACCCGCGCAACACCCTCTTCCTGGAGGTTATCGAGCGGATGGGGGCCCGCTCGTTCGGCAGCGGCAACATCAAGGCGCTCTACCAGGCCATCGAGTACCAGAAGGGCAGGGGCGCAGCCGATGGCACGTGACGGAATCCTTGACGACCGGTTCCGGACCGCGGTGGAGCGGCTGCGGGTGCCGGGCATGGGGACCGAGGTGGTGGCGCCGCTGCTCTCCCACCTGATCCACCTGGCCCGGCCCCGCCGGGTGCTGGAGGTCGGGATGGGGTACACCACGCCGTTCCTGGCGAAGGCGCTGGCCGAGGCCGAGGCGCTGGCCGAGGCCGAGGCCGCCGCCCTGACCCGCAAGACCCTGCCGTACCTCGCGGACGGCCGGGAGCTGGACGAGGCGTGGATCGAGAGCGAGCCCGCGCTGCTGCTGCCGGCCGGCTACCGCGACCCGTACCGGCCCCGGCTGGTGGCGATCGACGACCTCTCCGACACCGGCTCCTCGGCACCCCGGGTGGAGCAGGTGCTTGCCGAGCTCGGCCTCGCCGAACGCGTCACCGTGGTCAACTCCGATATGCGCGGGGCCGTCGGACGCCTCCCGGCGGAGTTCCGGCCGATCGACTTCGCCTGGGTGGACGCCTGGGACTGCCTCTACTTCTTCGAGAACTTCTGGGAGTTGATCGACCCCGACGGCGGGATCGTGGTCATGCACTACCTGATGACCTACCCGGAAGGCGAGGCGATCCTCCAGTACATCGCCGAGACCCAGCGGCTGCGGCCCGGCGAGTTCGAGCTGCTGAACCTGCTGGAGAGCCAGAAGCTGCGGCAGAACAGCGTCACCGTGCTGCGCCGCACCAGCGCCAGCTCGCCCCGGCAGTACTCCGACGCCGGCCAGCAGCCTCGGCTCGGCCCCCAGGTACGCGCGGACGCCGTCGCGCTGGCCCGGTCGCTGACCGGATGACCGGCACTGCGCCGAGCCGCCGGCGCCTTCCGACGCCTGGGCAATACGGAAGATGACGGGCCTTCACCGCCTGGATAGATTCGGATCCATCCACTGCGAGCCTGTTTGCGATCAGAGGGGCATCAACGGTATGAGCACACTCTCCGAGGACCCGAACATCGTCAAGTTCGTCTACTGGGACAACCTCACCTATGCGCCGCCGGGATCGCGCCGACCGGAGGAGTGGGACCCCAAGCTCGGGGCCCGACTCTACGAAAGCTACCTCGATCACTGTGTCGAGGCGGAGCGTCTCGGCTACGCCGGCCTCAGCATGCCGGAACACTTCGGCCCGTCATCGCTGTCCCCGCATCCCAACATCCTCCTGGCCGCGCTCGCCGCGAGGACGACCACGGCCCGGATCATGTCGGGGGTGAACCTCGCCCTGCTGCACAATCCCCTGCACCTCGCCGAGCAGTTCGCCATGATCGATGTGCTCTCCGGCGGACGGCTCGAGGTCGGGCTCGGCCGGCGCGGAGACCGTGCCGCTTTCGAGCACGCGGTCGACCTCATCGACGGTGCCCTCAACCGGATCGACCACCCGGTGGCGAAGGCCGATCTCACGCCCTCGTCAGCGGCGTTCCTACAGGACGTCGAGACCGCGAAGGTCACCGTGTGGCCCCGGCCGGTCCAGCAGCGCGTGCCGCTGTGGGTGGCGGCGGAGACGGACGAATCCCTTGCCACCGCGGCACGCCGCGGCCTGGACGTGTTCACGGGACTGAACCTCGACCCGTCGGCCGGCGGCATGTCCAAGGTCAGCGTGGACGAAATGGTCGCGCGCCTGCACCGCTACATGGAGATCGGCAAGGAACACGGGCACGAGTTGTCCATGGCGAACATCGCGGCGAGCTGTTTCACCGTTATCGCCGACACCGACCGGGAAGCCGCCGAGATGGTGCGCGACGGATTCGTCTCGCACGTCGAGGCCGCTTCGGGATACCTGGCGCGGATGGCCGGAGCCGATCCCGGCAACAGCCCGCTGGAATCGCTGGCGAAGGACGGCAGCACAGGTGTCCAGGGGGTGTTCGAAGCACCGGCGGACTCCTACCTCAGGAATCCGTTCGCCCTGGTCGGATCGGTCGAAACGGTCCAGGCGAAACTGGACGCGCTGGTGACGGCCGGATTCCGCCGGTTCGTGCTGCTCTGCGGCGGAGTCGGCACGGCACACGAGATCGGCTGGCAGTCGGCGGCGGCGATGGCCCACGACGTGGCCCCCGAACTGTTCGCCGCTGCGAAGTCCGGCCTGGCCGAGGCGGCTGCGTAACAGGGTGTCCCGGCCCCCGGATTCCGCCTCATCCCATGGTGTCGTATCGCGCCGGGGTGGGGCGGTCTCCCGGGGCGCGCGGCACCGACTCCCGCGCACGCCCCACGACCTCCGATTCGCCGGACGCGCCGCCCGATCACACCGCAATCCGCGAGATGTGGCGCCCGGCCGCGCCATGCGAAGGTCTGGTGCGGCAGTGGCCCCAGGAAGGACGAACGAGCATGGCTGACACGACCGTTGAGTCGACCGGACCGGTGGTGATCAGGCCCGGGGACCGGAGGTACGAGAACCTCGTCCAGGGCTACAACCACCGCTTCGTCGGACAGCCCGGCCAGGTGCACCTGGTGGCCGGCACCGAGGAGGTGGTGGCGGCCGTCGACGAAGCGGTGGCCGCGGGCAGGCGGATCGCGGTACGCAGCGGCGGGCACTGCTTCGAGGACTTCACCGCCTCGCCCGGGATCGAGGTGCTGCTGGACGTGTCCCGGCTGAACGGCATCTCCTACGATCCCGGGCGTCGCGCGATCGAGGTCGGGTCCGGGGCCCTGCTGCGCGACGTCTACGGCACCCTGTTCAAGCGCTGGGGCGTGACGATCCCCGGTGGCACCTGCCTGGAGGTCGGTGCCGGAGGCCACTTCGCGGCCGGCGGCTACGGGCATCTCTCGCGCCGGGACGGCCTGGTCGTCGACCACCTGTACGCCGTCGAGGTCGTGGTGGTCGACGGGTCCGGCAAGGCCAGGGCCGTGGTGGCGACGTCCGACCCCGACGACCCGCACCGCGACCTCTGGTGGGCCCACACCGGTGGCGGCGGTGGCAACTTCGGTGTGGTGACCAGGTACTGGCTGCGCACCCCGGGGGCGGACTCCGCCGACCCGGCCGAGCTGCTGCCCAAGGCACCGGCCCGGATGTGGAAGCGGACGGTCATGTGGCCCTGGGCCGGGATGACCGAGCAGTCCTTGACCACGCTGCTGCGCAACTACGGCACCTGGTACGAGAACAACGACGACGCCGACTCCCCGGCGGCCGGCCTGTGGAGCAACCTGATCGTCACCCACCGGAACTCCGGGATGTTCGGGATGACGGTGGTGATCGACCACGACGGGCCGGACGCCGAGAAGGTGTTCGCCGAGCACTTCGAGTCCGTCATGGCCGGGGTCGGGGTGGAACCGGCGGCGCACACCGCCGAGGTCGTCCCCTGGTTCAGTTCCTGGCTGCCCTCGTACAGCTTTCCGAGTGACCCGAAGGGACGCTACAAGGACAAGGCGGGTTATCTGCGGAGGGGTTTCACCGATCACCAACTCGACGTGATCTGGCGCTACCTGAGCGACCCGGAGCACACCAACCCGATGTCCTGCATCGTGGTCGCCGGCTTCGGCGGGAGGGTCAACACCGTCGCCCCCGACGCCACCGCCACGGTCCAGCGGGACTCGGTCCTGAAGGTCCTCTACTGTGCCGGCCTCTGGCAGTCCGAGGACCAGGACGAGGCCAACATCGCCTGGGTCCGGGAGTTCTACCGCGACGTGTACGCCGGGAGCGGTGGGGTTCCCGCCTCCGGCGAGCGCAACGACGGCACCTACATCGGCTACCCCGACAACGACCTGGCCGACCCGGCCCGGAACACCTCGGGGGTGCCCTGGTCGACGCTCTACTACGGCGACAACTACCCGCGCCTGCAGCAGGTCAAGCAGGCGTACGACCCACGGAACGTGTTCCGCCACGCACTGTCGATCGAACTACCGAACCGTCAGCCGGATGTGATGGAGGCTCAGGATGCTTGAGAACAAGGTCGTCGTGGTCTCGGGGGTCGGCCCCGGCCTGGGGCGGGCGATCGCGCTGCGCTCCGCGCAGTCGGGGGCGGACGTGGTGCTCGCCGCCCGGACCGAGGCCCGGCTCAAGGAGATCGCCGCGGAGGTCGAGGCGACCGGTCGCCGGGCGCTGGTGGTGCCGACCGACATCACCGACGACTCGTCGGCCGCCGCCCTGGCCAAGGCCGCGACGGAGACCTTCGGCCGGGTGGACGCGCTGGTCAACAACGCCTTCGCGGTGCCCCCGATGGTCGACCTCGGCGAGGTCGATCTCGCGGACGTGCGCGCGGGGTTCGAGACCGACGTGTACGCCGCGCTGCGGCTCACCCGGCTGTTCACGCCCGCGCTGGCGGAGAGCCGGGGATCGGTCGTCATGATCAACTCGGCGGTGCTGCGGCACTCCAGGCGGCCGTTCGGCGCCTACAAGATGAGCAAGACCGCCCTGCTGTCGCTGGCGCAGAGCCTGGCCACCGAGCTCGGTCCGAAGGGTATCCGGGTGAACACCGTCGCCCCCAACTACATCTGGGCGGACGCGCTGCGCGAGGGCTTCGGCCACTGGGCCGCGCAGCGCGGAGTCACCGTCCAGGACATCTACGACGAGATCGCGGCCACCCTCGACCTCGGCCGGCTGCCCGAGCCGGACGAGGTGGCCGATGCGGTGCTCTTCCTCACGTCCCCGCTGGCCCGCGCCGTCACCGGGCACTGCCTGGACGTCAACGCCGGCGAATACCACCACTGAACCTGCTGGGAACAAGGAAGTCGAGGAGCAGCGGTGACAGAGAACACGGACCGGACCGGTGCTCTGGCCACCGGGCCGAGGCGCGTGAGACCCGGTGCGGGGACGACCACGACCGCACCGAGCTGGTGGCAGAGCCCATGGGTGGCGGTGCTGGCCGTCCTCGTGGTGTTCAATCTGCTGTACGCCTTCCCGCGCTACCTGACAGGCGATCCGCAGCAGGCCCGGATCCCGCTCGACCCGGCCTTTCCGGCGCACTACACGGTACTGGTGGCGCACGTCGTCTTCGGCAACATCTCGCTGGTGACGGTCTTCCTCCAGGTCCTGCCGTGGATCCGCCGGCACTATCCGGCGGTGCACCGGATGAGCGGCCGGGTGTACGTCTTCGCCGGGGCACTGCCCGGTGCGCTGCTGGCCCTGGTGCTCGTGCCCTACTCCACGGCTCCGTCCGGCAAGATCGGGCTGGCCATGATGGGGGTGCTCTGGCTGATCACCACCCTGCTCGGGTTCCGGGCCGTCCTGCGGCGCCGGTTCGTCGATCACCGCCGCTGGATGGTCTACAGCTTCGCGCTGGCCCTCGGCACCAGCTGGGGCCGGGTGGTGGTCGAGCTGATGCCGCACATCCCGGGATTCCGGATCGGCATCATGACGCTCCTCGAAGTGGCCAACTGGGCGGGCTGGGTGCTCAACCTGGTGATAGCCCACTGGTGGCTCGAAAGGACCGGCCCCCGGGCGGCCCAACTGGTGCGCTGACGTCGAGGACCGCGCGGCCGGCCGTGAGACCTCACGGCCGGCCGCGCCCGTGCGCCCGCCGGCCCGGATGGCTTCGGCCCGGCGGCCCGGACGGCCGGAAACTCTTCCGATACCCGCGGGCGGGGATGTCGAGGACGGGCCGCCGGCTCCGACGTCTCCTGTGAAGGCCCCGGACCTTACCCGGGGCGTCACCGTCGCAAGGAGTGAGAATCATGAAGTACATGCTGGTCATGCACATGAACCCGGTGCTGTGGGACAGCCTGTCCGAGGACGAGCAGCAGGCGGTCTACTCCGGCCACGGCGACTACATGAAGCTCCTCAGGGAGTCGGGTGAGCTGGTCACCACGCAGGCGCTGGCGGAGCCGGAGAGGAGCACGACCGTCAGGGTCCGCGACGGCGGCCGGGTGCTGAGCGACGGTCCGTACCTGGAGCACAAGGAGTTCGTCTGCGGCTTCTACCTGGTGGACGTCGAGACCAAGGAGCGCGCGATCGAGCTGGCCGGGCTGATCCCGGACGCCAGGCACACCGGTGTCGAGGTCCGGCAGGTGATGTTCGAGCAGGGGCTGGAGATGTGACCTGGCGGGTCACCACGGAAGCAGCGGCGGCGGGTCGGGCTGACCAACAGCCCGACCCGCCGCCGTGTGCGGGGCGTTCAGTCGACGATCTCCATCTGGCCCATCATGCCCGCCGAGGAGTGCTCCAGCATGTGGCAGTGGTACACGTAGCGGCCGAGGTAGTCGGCGAAGGTCGCCTGGACCCGGACCGAGGTGCCGGGTGGCAGGGGGATGGTGTCCTTCAGGCCGGCATCGCCGGGCAGCGGCGGCCGACCGTCCCGGTCGAGCACCCGGAACTGCGTCATGTGCAGGTGGAACGAGTGCTGGATCGGGCCGTACTTGGTGGCGACGTCACCATTGGTGATCGTCCAGATCTCAGTGGCACCGCGCCGGATCCGCTGGTCGACCCGGTCCGCGTCGAACGGCCTGCCGTCGATCAGGCCGATCGGCTGACCGGTCAGGTCGAAGGAGAGCTTCACTTCGCGGTTGACCGTGGCCGGGGGCAGCCCGGGAAGCGGGCGCAGCCTGTCGGGCACCCGGCCGGAGTCGCGGGCGGTGCGGTTCACGTCGAAGCGCAGCACCGGCTCGATCTGGTCGTTGCCGGTGAACTGGCCCTGGTTGGTGAGCATGAACCGACTGCCGACCGGCTGCCCGGAGAAGTCCACCACCAGGTCCACCCGCTCGCCGGCGGCGAGCGGGAAGTCCGTCCCGGTCCGGTCGATCGGTGCGGGCAGCAGACCGCCGTCCGAACCGATCTGGAGGACCGGCAGGGGGCCGAAGTTCAGTTTCAGGAACCGCAGGGTCGAGCTGTTCAGCAGCCGGAGGCGGTACCTGCGAGCGGCCACCGGGAAGTACGGCTTCGGGCGGCCGTTGACCAGGATCACGTTCCTGTTCGGCGGGTCGCCGTGGACCAGCCGGCCGTCGGCGTCGAACTGGGCGTCGCGGATCGCGATCGGGACGTCGTACTCGTCGCGCGGCAGGTGGTACCGGTGCTCGTCGGCGCCCTCGATCAGGTAGAAGGCGTGCATGCCGCGGTAGACGTGGTCGGCCTCCGCGTGGTGGCTGTGGTCGTGGTACCAGAGCGTGGTGCCGGGCTGCCGGTTCGGGTACTCGTACCGCCGTTCGCTGCCCGGGTCGATGAGCTGCATCGGGTGGCCGTCGCTGTCGGCCGGGACGTGGCCGCCGTGCAGGTGCACGTTGGCGGCCTCGGGCAGCCGGTTGCGGTAGGTGATCTGGACCCGGCGGCCCTCCCTGGCCCGGATCGTCGGGCCGACGAAGCTGCCGCCGAACGTCAGGCAGCTGGTCAGCACGCCGGGGAGCAGCTCCAGATCGGCGGGCAGGATGTCGAGGTGGTAGATGTCGGTGTCGCCGGTCCGGGCCACCGGGCCGAGCGTCGGCGGCACCGGCATCCGTACGGAGAAGGGCCCCGCCGCCCGGCCGGCCGGGCCTGGAGGGGCCTGCGCGGGAGGCGCGGGCTGCCCGGCGGTCAGTGCGCCCACCGGTAGCAGCACGCCGGTGCCCGCCGCGATGCCCGAGAGGCCCAGAAAGTGTCGTCTGTTCAGCATGGACTCCCCATCTGGCAGCCGGGTTGGAAGCAGTGTCCGGCGCGCTCGGGCGGCCGTCCTGATGCGTGAACGGAACGGTGCGTCGTCCAGGGCGCCGCTGCTGATGGAACGTCAGGCATAGCTGACGACCGCGCGGAAACGGGCCTCACCCCGGTCGACCCGGTCGAGCGCCTCGGCGACCCGCTCCTTGGGGAAGGTCTCGATGAGGGGTGTGACGGCCCCGGAGGCGACCAGGCCGAGCGCCTCGGTGAGCCGGTCGAGGCCGTTGTGGGTGGCGCCGATCACCTGCTGGCGCTGCGCCCAGAACGGGCTGCCGGGCGGAATGGTGAAGGAGTTCACCGGATCGATGGCGGCCAGCACGATCCGCCCGTGCGGGCGCAGGCCCTGGAGGGTCTCGCCGGCCGTCCGGTACGAGGTGCCGGTCACCAGGACGACGTCGGCGCCACCGGCCGCCCGCAGCTGCTCGCCGTCGGCGACCACGTGGTCCGCGCCGAGGGTCCGGGCCAGCCGGTGCTTGTCCGGCGAGCGGGTGATGGCGACGGTCTCGAAGCCGCCGGCGTGGGAGAACTGCAGTGCCAGATGGCCGAGTCCGCCGATGCCGAGGACCGCCACCCGCTCGTGCGGCTCGGGGTCGGCGGCGCGCAGTGCGCTCCACGCGGTGTATCCGGCGCACAGCATCGGGGCGGCGACCTCGTACGGGACGGCGTCCGGCAGCAGCACCGTGCTCTCGGCCGACACCGCGACGTACTCCGCGTGACCGCCCTGGACGGTGAGGCCGCTCATCACCGACTCCGGGCAGTTCATCCCGGACTGCCCGGTGAGCGGGAGATTGAGCCGGCAGTACTCGCACCGGCCGCAGGTCGACTGGACCCAGGTGGTACCGACCCGGTCGCCGGCCCGGCGGGTGGTCACTCCGGGACCGACCTCGACGACCTCCCCGGCGGCCTCGTGCCCGACCACCACCGGGTCGAGCGGCGGGAAGGGGAACACCCCCTGACTGACCCACAGGTCGTTGTGGCAGACCCCGCAGGCATGGACCCGGATCAGCACCTGACCGGGACCGGCCTTCGGGGTGGGCACCTCGCGCAGCTCCCAGCGGGCCTTGACCTCGGGGACGACTGCTGCCTTCATCGGCCGAACCACCTCTCCACTCAGCGGGCTTGCGGCGTCAGCCGGACCGGCAGGGCCTGGACGCCGTTCATGATGAAGGTCACCTGCGGTGCCAAATCCTCGGCTGGTACGGCGAGTTCGAGGTCCGGGAAGCGCCCGAACAGCGCCGAGAGGGCGATCTCGGCCTCCATCCGGGCCAGCGGCATGCCGATGCAGCGGTAGACGCCGTGGCCGAACGAGAGGTGTTCCTTGCCCGGCCGGGTGGCGTCGAAGGTGTCCGCACTCTCGCCGTGGACGGTGCGGTCGCGGCCCACCGCCGCGAAGTTGATCAGGACCGGCTCGCCCTTGGCGATGGTGACCCCGCCGAGCTCGATGTCCTCCACCGCGAAGCGGAACGGGAGATGGGCCACGGGGGCCTCGGCGCGGAGCGTCTCCTCGATCACGTCCGACCACGAGACCGCGCCGCTCCTGAGCAGTGCGAGCTGGGCGGGGTGGGTGAGCAGGGCCCGGGTCGCGTTGGCGAGCAGGTTCATCACCGGCTCGGTCCCGGTGGCGAGCAACAGGTGCAGGGTGCCGACCAGTTCGGAGTCGGTCAGCCGGGAACCGTCCTCCTCCTGGGCCTGGACCAGGTCGCTGGTGAGATCGTCCCCGGGGTTGCGGCGCTTGGCGTCGATGAACTCCTGCATCTCCCGGTGCCACTGCTCGACGTTGGCCGCCGACTCCTCCGGGGTGATGGTGGTGTCGACGTTCACCTCGCCACCGCGCAGCAGGTGGGCGCGCTCCTCGGCGGGCACCCCGAACAGGTCGCAGATCACCCTGGCCGGCACCGGGTGGGCGAACCGCGCCTTGAGGTCCACCACCTCGCCGGGCTCGCAGCTGTCGAGCTCGTCCAGCAGGTCGGCGACGGCCTTCTCGACGCCGGCCCGCATGGCCTCGACCCGGCGCGGGGTGAAGGCGCTGGACGTCAGCCGGCGCAGCCGGGTGTGGTCGGGGCCGTAGCTGGTGGTGAGGTTGTCCATCAGCACCCAGCCGATGAGCGGGAAGTCCTCGCCGATCCGGCCCTCGGCGAAGTCGGTCCAGTGCTTGCGCGGATCCTTGGAGAAGCGGTGGTCGGCCAGGGACTGCCGGGCGAGCTCGTGGTCGGTGATCGACCAGGCGAGGGCGCCGCCGGGCAGCTCGATCCGGGACACCGGGCCGTTCGCCCGGATCCGGGCGGCCTCGGCGTGGATGTCACGTCCGGCGGGGTCGATGACGACGGGGGCAGGGGGTTCCACGGGAAGCCTCCGGGAGTCGGTCGGGTACTGGTACTGGGGTGCGGGCAGGCGCGTGGGCAGGGCCGACGGGGGTGCGGCCCTGCCCACGCAGGCGTTCGCTACAGGTAGAGCGTGTTGGGTTCGAGCCCGCAGGCGATCCGCCCGTAGAGCTCGAGGTTGGTGTTCGGGTGCAGGATGGCGTGCAGGTTGAGCGTCTGGACGTCCCGCTCGATGCGCTGGATCGGCACCGTGGTGTAGATCGAGGAGCCGCCGCTGGCGGTGTTGAGGATGTCCACCGCCTCCTTGGTGCGCCGGCAGACCGCGCCGAGGTCGAGTCGGATCCGGGCGCGCTCCTCCAGCGTCCAGGTCTCGCCGCTCGGGCCCTTGGTGTCGAGCAGGGTGGCCGCGCGGTGGGCGTGGAACTCCGCCTCGTCGATCCTGGTGATGGCATCGGCCACCTGGAGGTGCGTCAGCGGGGCCTCGGCCTGGCTGTCGTAGGAGGTGTAGCTGATCTTCCGGCCGGGGAGCCGCTCGAAGAACGCCTGTTTGGCGGCCTTGGCAAGACCGAGGGCCGGCGCGCTGACCGTGGCGCAGGCGGTGGGCATGAACGGTGCCCGGTAGATGGGCGATCCGGCGTTCGCACGGGAGCGGTGCCGCCCCTGCAGCACCGGCACCATCGGCAGCACCCGCAGCTCGGGGACGAACAGGTCGGCGGCGACGGTGGTCACGCTGCCCGAGCCGCGCAGGCCGGTGGTGTGCCAGTCGTCGATGATCTCCAGGTCGGCCAGCGGGACCGCCACCATGATCGGCTGCGGCCCGTCCGGCGTCATCAGCACCGCCGCATTGGTGTTCCAGGAGCTTTGCAGCGCACCGGAGTTGAAGGACCACTTGCCGTTCAGCAGCACGCCGCCCTCGGCGGGGACGGCGACGGCGGTCGGGCTGAGGATGCCGCTCACCCGCACGTCGGGGGTGGCGAAGATCTCGTCCTGCACCTCGTCCGGGAACAGGCCGGCCATCCAGGAGCTGATCGCCCAGACTGCCATGACCCAGGCCGTGGAGCCGTCACCACGGCCCAGCTCGGCGATCACATCGACCACCGTGCGCATGTCGGACTCGTAACCGCCGTAGCGGGTGGGCACCCGGAGCTTGAGCAGTCCGGACTCCTCCAGCGCCGCTACGGTCTCCACGGACAGCCGGCGGTGCCGCTCGTGCCAGAGCGCGTTCTTCTCCAGTACCGGCACCAACTCGGCGGCTCGGCTGACGAGTTCTTCCCTCGACGGGGCTTCCTTGGACGTCATCGGGGCTCCTCGGGAACGGGTGGCCCGGCAGGGCGGCCGACCGTCCGGGCCGCGGTCGTTGATCGGCCTCATCGAGGCTGGCACCCGTGCGTGGTGCCCGCATCTCCCCGATTGCGGCGTGCCCCGGGCCGGCTGGTAGGCCGACTGCCCAGCGCAAGCGGGGAGATGCAGCGCGCGGTGGGCGGGTGTGAGGCTGGGCGTCACCTGGCCGCGTGCCGTCGCGGCCGTGGACCGCCGGAGAAGGAGAAAGCCATGTCTGCCACTCCATCGTCGAACACCGGTGACGCCGCCGCCCTGCGGGCCGTCCCGGAACTCATCGTCGCGGCCTGGGCGGAGCACGATGCCGACCGGTTCGCCGAGACCTTCACCGAGGACGCGACGCTGATCCTGCCCGGGGACGTCTACCTGACCGGCCGCGAGGAGATCCGCTCCTTCATGGCGCAGGCGTTCGCCGGCCCGTTCAAGGGGACCCGGGTCACCGGCCGGCCGATCTCGGTCCGGCCGCTGGCCGAGGGCGTGGCCGTGGTGGTCACCCGGGGTGGCGTGCTGGCCCCCGGCGACACCGAGGTGACGGCCGAGCGGGCGATCCGGGCGACCTGGGTGCTGGCCAAGGAGGGTGCCGACTGGCGGATCGCCTCGTACCAGAACACCCCCATCGCCGCCTGAGCCCGAGCCACGAGAGGAGGTGCCGGCGATGGGTATCCACATCGGGGACCGCGCGGTCGTGCTCGGCGGCAGCATGGCGGGGCTGCTGGCCGCCACCGTGCTCGCCGAGTCGTTCTCGGAGGTCCTGGTCGTCGACCGGGACGAACTGAGCGGGGTCGCCGGCCCCCGGCGCGGCGTCCCGCACGGGCGGCACGCGCACGGCCTGGTGGCCCGGGGGCAGCAGATCCTGGAGGGTCTCTACCCCGGTCTGACCGAGGAGTTGCGGGCGGCCGGGGTCCGGCCGGGCGACTTCAGCAGCGACATCCGCTGGTACTTCAACGGCTACCGGCTGGCTTCCGGCCGCACCGGGCTGCTGTCCGTTCCGGCGACCCGGCCGGTGCTGGAGTACCACGTCCGCCGCCGGGTCCAGGCGATGCCCCAGGTCACCTTCCTGGAGCGGCACGACATTCTCGGCCTGGAGACCACCGCCGACCGGCGCCGGGTGACCGGTGCCCGGGTCCAGCGCCAGGGCGGCGGCTCACCCGAGGTGCTGCACGCGGATCTGGTGCTCGACATCACCGGCCGCGGCTCGCGCACCCCCCTCTGGCTGGAGGAACTGGGCTATCCGCGCCCGGAGGAGACCCGGGTCAAGATCGACCTGGCCTACACAACCCGCCACTTCCAGCTGGACGCAGACCCGTTCGGCGACGACCTGGCGATCATCCCGGTGGCCACCCCGGCGCACCCGCGCGGGGCGTTCTTCTACCGGCTGCCCGGCGAGGACAAC
>NZ_JYJF01000209.1 GCF_000955975.1 Saccharothrix sp. ST-888 | reverse complement strand
TCCCAGCCACCCCGTAGGTGGCTCAGACGTGGGAGGCCACACGGCAGCCAGCCGCGCCCTACCCACAAGCCCGGCCCTTCAGGGCCGGGTCAAGTTGACAAACCGGTACCGCTTGCGAATGGCCAAAGGTGCGCCTTTCCTCGTTCTCCGGAGCCCACACGGGCCGTCCCTGCGCCCACCACGGGATCGGCGGGGGCAGCCCAGTCCGAGCCCGGCGAACGCCCGCCGTGAAGCCCCCGACGCCGAACACCGGGGCTACGTACGGGTCCATCAGTCGTCCTGCCGAGTGCAGTTGGCGCAGGTGCACGGCGGCCAGGTGATCGGCAGACGTGCGCTCACGCGGCGGCTCAGCTCGGGCTCGTACTCTTCCTGCGGACTACTCCCCGCCAAGTGCTTGCATTGCTCGGCCTTCCAGCCGTCATACGTCATCGCCAAGGTCGTTCACCTCCGGTCACGCATCGCTCGGATTGCCGACCCCCTGATGGTGTCCCGTCCGACCGAACCAGTGCGACGACGGGAAGGCGTCTTTCGGGCGTCCTGACAAGGCGTCATTTAGGTGTCGTTGGACGACGTTTGGACATACCTTGGAGTCATGACGACGCCGAACGAGACGTTGCGGGCCGTACGGCTTGGCCTGCGTCTGAGTCAAGACGAGTTCGCGAAGCGCCTGCGCGCGGTGGGCACGGAACAAGGGGAGCCCAACGAAGCAAGCAAACGGCTTGTCCAGCGCTGGGAATCCGGGGAGGTGCGGGCCCCTCGGCCGGTGTACGTTCGTGCCCTTGAGGCCGTCACGAAGCTCCCCGTCGACCGCCTTGGTTTCGAGTCAGCACAGCTACCGTCCGGGGTCACCCGGGATGGCACAGGAGGGCACGACATGGCCAGCAGTGAGCCGGGAGTCCCGGTACAGGCGGCACCCGCCCCGATAGGCGAGGACTACTCCGGGGTATGGCTGAGCCGGTACGAGTTCTACAGCAGCAGCCGGGACGGCACGTTCACCGGGCTGCACCACGTCATCCTGACGCAGCACGGGAATCGCATCACGGGTCAATCCTTGCCCGGTGCTTCGTCCAACCCTGACTCGCCGCTCTCGTTTGACCTGACCACGGACCGCAACATCGTGACCGGGACTTGGGTCGAACAAACAGCACAGGATGGCTACTACCAGGGCGCAAGGTACCACGGGGCCATTCAGCTTTTGGTTGATCCCACTGGACGGCGGATGTCCGGGAAGTGGGTCGGCTTCGGTAAGGAATTCGATGTGAATACCGGTCCGTGGGAACTTCGCCTGTTGGACAAGTCGACAGCCGTTGAAATCATCGCGAAGTACAGTACTTCTCCCGCGGAGTAACCAGCGGCTCATAAACGCAGATCGGCCCCGTACCCACCCCGACAGTGAGGGGAAGGTACGGGGCGGTTGTGGTCACGCTCGGTAGTTCAGCTGGCAAGGACGTTCATCAGGCGCGCCGCAGCCTTGCCGCCGAACAACGCGATCCCGCATGTAGAACTCGATACGGGTCCGGTACACGGGCTTGTCGTGCGCCTCGCCAAGGTCGGTGACCTGGATTCCGCCATTGGTCAGACCGGTCACGCCCGCGTCAGCCTCGGAAGTGCCGAAACGGACGGCGTAGATGTCACCGCTCTCCTTGCCCCCGGTCCCGGTCGTCAGCGGGAGCACGTCCGTGCCGTCGAGCTTCTGTCCCGGGTCGAGCATGGGGATGCCGTTCCACATGGTCGTTTCCTTGCCGAGGATTTCGGCGGTCAGCAGCTCGGCGCCACCCAGCCGGCGGAAGCCGGACCGGATCTTCGCGATGATCGCGGCGTTCATGTACAGGGCGCCATTCTGGCCTGTGAGCCCGCGCACCTGAGCGGTCAGTGCGTCGAGCGCGTCGAAGAAGTCATAGCCGTTGGCGACCGGGCCAACTCCCTTGGCGTCGACGACCTGTCGGCCAATCAGGCGCTTGCGAAGGCCATCGAATCCGAGAGGGTTCACTGCCGTGTCGCCGTTGAAGAACTGATCCGAGAAGTGGACGGATGCGGCCTTGACCTTGAGAGTCTCTTGGATAGCGCGCTGGTCATTGACGTTCCCACGCGTCTGGACAATGAACTTGTCCACGTCGGAGTCGCCGCCAAGGATAGCCAGGCTCTCGATTCGTGGGCTCACCGCGCCGACGCTCTCCGGGTATGCCTCATTGACCGCACGGAAAGAGACACCGGGCAGGGCGGACTCCTCGTTGTAGTGGTACGAGGTCCCCTCGAATCCAATTAGCGGCAGACGGTCAAGGATTGGGGATTCCTCAACGAAGGTCTCAACGATGCCGCGCTGAAGGCTCTCGGTCGAGAGCTTCGCGGATTCGGCAAGAGTGAGTGCCATACCTAAATCTCCTAAGTATTGATATTTAGCGGGAAATTCAGCCCAACTGTTGGAGCAGTTGGCGGACTTGGGAGGAGGGAGGGCGACGCGAGCACCCGGCAATAGCCCCAAGTCTTAGACTCATTCGGCGAGTTGTGATCCTGATCACTCACGGCACCGGTGGTGTCCCCCTCGCCTCGGGTTCGCCATGCTCCGCTTTGATCCATGACGCTCCGCGCAAACGGCTCCAGTTACGGCGAGAGTGTTTTCCCTCCCTGCCGTGCAATCTAGGGAGGAGATAGGGGGCACCCGGGTGGGTATTACCCTAAGTAATTAGTAATTCAGCGCCGAACAGGCTTGACATTCGCAGCAGCCCGGCCACCCGGCTGATGAACGGCCGTCTCCCCGTTGTGACAGCTCGTGCACAACGGCCTGAGCCTGTGCCAAGCGTCCGGATCGGGAACGGCCTGCGCCCGCAACTGCCTACGGCTTAACGGGTGATGGTCAGCCACCGTCGCCGGCCCGGTGCACAGCAGGCACCACGGATGCGCGTACAGGTAGGCCCGTCGGATGCGCGGCCACCGGGGACCGTACGCACTGGTACCCGGTGTCTCGCGGTTCTTGGTCGCCTCACGCTCATGTTCCTTGCAGCGTCCGCTAGTTGTCAGCTCGGGGCAGCCCGGAACCGAGCACGGGGGGCGGGGCTTGCGTGGCATGGGGTAGCTCCAAGCAGGGGTGAGGGAACGTTTCGCCATTGGCCGTTCGAGCGAGACAAGTGCAGCGCGGGCATGGGCTCAAATGAGTATGGCCGTGGCTTAATTTCGACTACCTGGGGCATCCGCGCCGTGACAGATTATGCTCGGCCTGGCGGGGCTTAGATTTAGTGCGAAGCGATCGACGGGCAACGAAAGCTTGCGGGAGCCGAGGAGCCCATAAATGCACATGGTTACGGTTCGTATTCGCATTGCTTCATGCAGTCTTGGGGCCAACTGGCTTGGGAGAGAGTTGACACAGACCTAGATGCGGAGCACGGTGGAAGTACATCCCTAGGCCGGAGGCAGGATGATCGGCGGCGGGCTTAACTGTACCGACCGGCTGCACGGAAGCTGCAGAAGTCAGGAAGTTAAAGCTATGGATGAGCGACTAAGTAAGGCCATAGCGCTTTACCGGAAGCGTAAGGCCATAATGCTTTACCGGAAGCGCCGTTACGCCGAGGCAGAGACGCTTTTTAAGAAGCTTGCACAAGAGCCGTCGACTGCCGAATTGGGTTATTTCGGAATGGGAGTCATCCGCATCGAAGTCCACGATTCAACGGCAGCTAAGAACTACCTTCTCCGCTGCGTCGATTTGAGCGGGCAGACTCACGCAGGCGCCATGTGTCAGCTTGGCTGGCTAGAGGAAGAGCGCGGTGACCTCCCGGAGGCGGCCAATTGGTACGCCCGAGCTCTCAAGGCACAGCCGGGCCATGAAGCGGCCGAGCGGCAGCTTGCCGGGATTCACGCAATGTGGCAGCAGCATCTCAGGCAGAAAGAACCAAGTCGGCAGCAGCGCGGGCAGGGAGAACCAAGTGACGGAGGCGCCATGTTTGAGCGTGGCCGGCTAGAGGAAGAACGCGGCAACCTCCCGGAGGCGGCCAATTGGTACGCCCAAGCTAAACAGCTGAACCATCCAGCGGCCGCGCAAGCACTTGCCCGGGTGCACGCAAGTTGGCAGCAGCTCAGGCAGCGAGAACAGGTACTATCTTGGCACCCCGGGCGGCCCTGGTTGCCGGGGTACCAGCCGCACTTCCCCTGGGAACCCTGAGCAAGCGCCTTTTACTGCGGCGGCAGCACACGATGATTTGCTCGAATAATCGTGGCCCAATCAATTGAACGCCCCGAAATCCTCGCGGGTCTTGAGCTTGTGACACGGACGGCACAGCGTCTGTACGTTCCCGTCCGTGTCCTCACCCCAGGGCTGATGCGTTCTCAGCTCGTGAGACCGAGCAGGTCGAGGGCGTGGTCGGCGTGTGACCGGTAGTGGTCGGTCGCGGCAGCGATGTTGGTCCAG
>NZ_JYJF01000208.1 GCF_000955975.1 Saccharothrix sp. ST-888 | reverse complement strand
CATCGCGGCGCACACGCACAAGTACGGTTCGGGCAAGCTGCCCATCGAGCTGGCCGACGGGCGGACCTACACCCTCGACCTGGACGAGCTGCCCCGGCCTGCGGCAGACGTCCGCTGACAGCACCGGTTCGTTGGGCGTCCGGCTTGTTGATCTTCGCCGGTTGATGCTCCCCTGTCGTGCGGCGCGCGGCGCGGCCTGGGCTCCATGCTGCGTGCGCATTCCGGGAACGGCGATCCCGGCGCTGGAGCGGCTGGTGGCCCAACCGCACGGAGGAGTCGTGACCGTCGTCCGAGCTGGGTACCGGGCACTGGGTGCATGACCTGGTCCTGGGAGTACCTCACCCGTCTCGGCACGCCGAGAAGCCCACTGCTTCGGTTTTCAGTCACCGGGGGCTGTGTTCGAGCCAGCCATGCAGAACCATGCTTCCTGAACTGCCCATCGGGACGATTCTGTTGGTGCTGGCGCCGTGCGCCTGCCCCTGGTTCTTCCAGCTTCCCGCCTGAAGCTGCCACCGCACCGACCGTGCACCCGCCAACACCGAGCCTCCTCTTCGTGTCTTCTGCCCGCATTGTGTGAAACGCCGAGGTAGGGAGTCCTCACCGTGCCGTCTTTGCTGAACTACGCCGTCATGACGGATCCGACCTCGCTCGAAGCGTCGCAGCCCGGGGTGCCGTCCGTAGGAACGGTGTACGTGATCGTCTCCAACACTCACCAGTCCGAGGTGAAGTGGGAGTTCATCGATGTGGAGATACCGGTAGGCAGCGGCCCCAGCGACCTGACGGGTAATCCGACGGCGATCAGCGCGAGTGTCGAAAAGGGCTACTCGGTCTGGCGGGAGGAAGACCCGACCTTCGGCTGGGACAGCACCCTCGGCCGCTTCAGGGCGCATGCCCCCTCAGGGGGGAAGCTGACCCTGCCCGACGGGGAGTCGCTGATCCTGACACTGGAGAACATTCCTGTCTCCGACCTGGAGGGACCGGTCCGGCTGAAGATCCGCGAGCGGTCCGGCGGCGGCGACGACAACATCCCCATTCGGCGGGCGGAGTTCACCACCACTCTCGGGGTGGTGAAACAGGCTCCGAGGATCCCGCGCAACTTCCGCCCGGAGAACAACTCCTTGGTGGACGTGGACGCGGGTCAGAACGTCGTTCTGCGGTGGGACGGCCCGGACAACCTCGACTACTGGATCCGCGATCCGCAGGGGAACGAGGTGCTCGTCCAGTCGGCAGCCCAGGGCCCGCGGGTGACTCAGCGGCCCTACACCTGGTCACCCCCCTCGGCGCCGAAGCGAGGCACCACCTACACCCTCATCGCCGGGTCGACCGGTGCCGGGCAGCAGCGGCAGGGATACTTCCTCACCACCACGGTCCATGCACTCGTTCCCGAGTTCGACAGCGGGACGCGTACTCCCTGGGTCGAGGGGACGCCGAGCAGCAGCCGTGTCACCTTCTCCGCCGGAGGGGTGGAAGTCCGCAACGGGACCGGCGGATGGGGGACCGTCACGGCCGGCACGGTCGACGTGGACCGGGTGAACACCGAGTCGGTGCACGGCCGCGACTCCGACGACGGATGGGTCGACTTCCCGAAGTCCGGCCTGCACGTACACCGGGACGGGCAGCCGCAGTTGGGCGTCCTCTCGGCCGGCGCGGTCGACGTGGACCGCGTGGACACCGGGTCCGTGCACGGCCGGAATTCCGACGACGGATGGCTCGACTTCCCGAAGTCCGGAGTACAGGTCCGAGACGGACAGAACGACTTGGGCACCGTCAAGGCCGGGAAAGCCGACCTGGACGACCTGCTCACCGGCCAGGGACGGGTGAAGGGCCACCTTGTCGTTCAAGGAGGAATGAAGGTCAGCGACGGAAGCGAGCGAGCGCTGGAAGCCGATGGCAGTGGGGTAACGGTCCACAACGGGCTATCGGTCTCTGGAGGTGGCGACATCAAGGGCGTACTGGAGCTCCACGACGGCATTTACGTCCATATCGATGAACTCAACTACATCTCGGCGGGCGTAGGTATGGGCGGGGTGGAAATCAAGGGCTGTCTCGCCGTCACCGGAACGATCCTGGCGGAGACCGACACAAATGGAAGGAAAGTCTAAACTCGTCGCTTGGCGTCCGACTTCGAACGGGCGGAGCGGCAGGCCGCCATGGCTTTGATGGACGACTTCTTCGAACGACTTGCCGCCCGCTACGCCCACTGAGCGCCTTGTCTCAAAGAACGGCGTCCGCCTCGGGCTCTTCGCTGCGGGATCAGGGCGGCCAGCGGGAGCGGGGAATGTGAAGTCGTCGTGAGTGCAGGGCCGAAGCCTAGGAGGCGGCGATGCCTCCTAGGCTTCGCGCCCGGGCGGTGGCTAGGGCCTCATGGCTTCTTGGATCGGCCTGACCAGGCGGTTGATCTCGGTGATGGCGGCCCAGTGATCGAGCCACTGGAAAGCCCGGATCGCGTGTTGGGCTGCTGCCTCCATGGTCGCGGACACGGCAAAGCGCATGAAGTCAGCTGAGGGATGTTCTTCGGATCCGATATGTCTCATGGGACAACGTAAGGCGAGGCCCTCCCGTCGGCTGCGGTGACGGCTTCGGCCGGTGTGTTACTGACATCGGCTCTTTGGGGTGATGGCTCTGCCGTTTCGCAGACGGATGAGGTCGTCGATGCGACGGGTCGGCGGGAGCTGTGAAGGCGCCGGCTGCCGGTGCGGGTGGTGGTCTACTTCGTCCTCGCGATGTGCCTGTTCCGGTCGGCGGGTTATGAAGAGGTGGTGCGGCTGCTGTCCGAGGGCCGCCCGGTGCGCTTCCGGGCCGCGCGCGAGGTGGTGCTCAGCCTCGGGGCGGTGCAGACGCCCAAGATCCTGATGCAGTCGGGCATCGGACCCGCACGTCACCTGGAGCAGGTCGGCCTCGCCGTCCGCGAGGACCTTCCCGGCGTCGGCGCCAACCTCGACGACCACCTGCTGGTCGGTTGCGTGTGGGAGGCCGATCCGGCGGCAGAACTGCCGCCGCCGCCGCGTGCCCAGGCGGTGTGCTTCTGGGGCAGCGACGACGGTCGTGCGGACTCGCCGAAGTTCGTCATGTACTCCGGTGCGGGCGCGTTCATGAGCCCCGAGGCGCAGGCGCGGTACGGGGGGCCGGAGGCCGCCTTCACCTTCCTCCTCGGCATGCGCCTGCGGTCGCGCGGATCGGTCCGGCTCGCCGACGCGGACCCGGCGAGCGCGCCCGTGATCGAGACCGGCTACTTCGACGAACCCGGCGACCTGCGCGACGCCGTCGAGGCCTACCGGTTCGCCGAGGAGATCGCCCACGCGGACGCGATGAGCCCCTATCGCGGCTCCCGCGCCATCCCGGGAACGGGCTCCGACGCGGAACTCGCCGCCTACATCCGCACGGCGGCCAACACGTTCTGGCACCAGTGCGGGACAGCCAGGGTCGGCACCGACGCCGACGCCGGTGCCGTCGTCGACTCCGAACTGCGAGTGCGGGGAGTCGAAGCCCTGCGCATCGCCGACGCCTCCGTGCTGCCGCGCGTGACGTCGGGCAACACGATGGCGCCGTGCGTGGTCGTCGGACACCGCGCGGCCGAACTGATCCGGGGATGGACGAGGTCGTCGTCGTTGCGGCGATCCCGGGGCCGCGCCCGCCTGACGGTGCTGCCGCCGTCCCCGGCGTGTTGGCTGGAGGCTCCGCACCACAGGCTGATCGGCTGGGATGCCGTTCCCACGGTGAATCGACTGGTCCATGCCCAGTCGCCTCATCTCCAGCGGCACGCCACCAATCGCGTGGACTGGTGGGAGTGGGGAGAGGAGGCGATGTCAGAAGCGGCAAGGCGGGACGTACCCATCCTCCTCTCGGTGGGGTGCGCATCCTGCCATTACCGTTTCTGGCGATCCGTCATAGGTGCCAATGACTTAACACAACCAGGTAGTCCTG
Organism: Saccharothrix sp. ST-888; assembly: GCF_000955975.1. GTDB lineage: Bacteria > Actinomycetota > Actinomycetes > Streptomycetales > Streptomycetaceae > Kitasatospora. Next base: position 620 of record NZ_JYJF01000208.1, on the reverse strand, counting down.
ACCTGGGATGTTTCCGGGGAGTGCCTGCATGGACACGTACGATGAGCGGCTGGGGCAGGACATAGGCGCCTGGGCCGAAGACCAGCTGGCCAGCTCACCCGAGTGGGTGCCCGAGCAGTACGCCGGCATGCGCCAGCGCTTGGAGGGCACACCTCCGCTGCTGCTGCCCATGAATACGACGCCACCCCGGGCGGCACTCCCGTAGTGGACCCCGCGTGGGACCGTGGCCCCATATTCTGAGAGGCAACAGGAAGGAGCCGTTGATGAGCGTCGACGCGGTCATGCACACCGAGTTCCCCGCTGGGTACGTGGTCTTCTTCGGAGCCGACGGGAAGGTGGTCATGACCCCGCAGAGCTTTGAGCACTCCAGCACGATCAAGTCGATGCAGATCGACTCGCTCGCGCTCGGCCGGCACGCGAAGACCGCATCCGACGTGTACTTGGACTTCCCGGCCGACGAGAATTCGGCCCCGGACTTCGCGATCCTGCGGGAGGACGCGCAGAGGCAGGGCAAGCGCTACGGCTTCGAGGACGTGCTGCTGATCGCCGAGGTGGTGTCGGTCTCCTCCGCGCGCAAGGACTACGACGACTGCACGGCGAAGTACGGCCGCTACGGCATC
>NZ_JYJF01000207.1 GCF_000955975.1 Saccharothrix sp. ST-888 | reverse complement strand
GGACCTGGCGGAGCAGGTCGGAGCGGTGCAGGGGGCCGTCGGCAGCCAGGATCAGACCGAGCACGGCGGCGTGAAGATGCACGTCGTCCTGCCGATCGCGGTCGGGAACGCGGTGAAGCTGAATGCGGTGGAGCTGATCGAACTGCTCGTCGAGATACTGGTACAGGCCGGACGGCGTCCGCCGGATGTTCTCCGGAGTGAGCCGGCCGTGCTCCACGTCCTCGACAAGAAAACGAAGGTAGAACGGATCCCCCTCGGAGACTTCGCGCAGGGTGTCGACGAAGCCGACTCGATCGCTGAGCGCGGCACCGGCCGTCCCGGCGTGGTGCAGCAGCAGGTCGTGAACGGCGTCTGCGCCCAGACCGCCGAGCGTCACCCGCAGACCGACGCCATCCGGCGTCAGCCCCACCTCGGTCAGGTAGGACCGGTCGCCCTGAGACCGGGCGGACAGCAGGATGAACAGGTTCTTCGGCAGCTGCCTCGGGAGTAGACCATGGAGGAAGCTGGGATGCTGGTTCACCTCGTCGATGGCGTCCAGCACCAGCACGGTCGGGCGGTCCCGGGCGGCGGCGACCGCCTCGCGGAACCGGGTCGTCAGCGCGCGTCCGCCGAGCGGTGCGGCACGGTGCGGTTCGAGCTGCTCGCACAGGTTGGACAGCAGGTCTTCGGGCCGGGTCGGGTCGAAGTCGCCCTCGGCAGTCTTGTAGCGCTGGCTGATGAAGTGATACAGGTAGCCGGGCTGTTGACGGACCAGCACGGCGAGCAGGGACGTCTTCCCGTACCCTGAAAGCCCGTCGACGAAGACGTATCCGCACTCGTGGCGGTCGATGTGGTCGAGAATGGTTCGCACCTCGCCGTCGCGGCCGGCAAACTTCTCGTTGTGGTACTCGAGCAGGTGGTCGAAGAACCGCCGGGATCCGCCGGACGGTGGGTCCGCTTCGGCCGTCGCACCCTCCCAACTGCACCTGCTTTTCTGAGCAGTGACGACCGACCGGGAATCGCCGGGGGTCTCGGCAGTGGCTTCCTTCGCATTAGGTGACGCGGGCCGCCTGGCGTGCGCGTGCAACTGCTCCCAGTAGTCCCTATCTGCAGTGGCCCGGAAGCTTGATCCTTGTTGGCGCCCTGGGGGCACGCGCTTCGACAAAGCTTGGACATAGACCCACAGGTGGACGAAGTTGTTCGCCGGGGCGCCGTGGCGTACCCATGCGCTGACCGCGGAGTCGTCCAGCTTAGGCCCGCGCAGCAGTCTGTTCGCCGCGCAGATCACGCTCGCTCTTCCACGCTCTGGATCGCGCATGACGACACCGGCCGCATCCTCCAAGCTCTGGAGCGCCTTAGCGAGGGCGTCACGTCCCGCGTGCACTGTGCCCCACCCCGTCCCCTCCCAGTGTGTTCTCTGGCGTCTCTGCCCGCCGGAGACAAGAGACTAGCTCCGACCAGTACCGAGAAGTCCCGCCCGGCCCGCTTCCGTCACCCCCTCCCGTTGTTCCGGCACCGCGGGGTCTCCTGATCGCGTCATCGCTGCGCTCTCACCGCGCCGTGTCTTCGGGAAGGAGCCCCCCACCCCATGAACCCCATCATCGCTGCGACACTGACCGCCCTGGGTACCGTGACCGTCATCGCGGCTGCTGCTGTCCTGGTGGTCTGGTTGGCCATGCGTGGCACCGACTCCCGCCACCGCGCAGCAGTAATCGACAGTGTCGCCGGACTCCTGCGCGCCATCCGCGGCCGCCGCTGACCCTGTCAGGCTCGCAAGGTCATCGCCGCACGTGAGATGGGTAGGACGATCCCGGCTGGCACCATGTTCGCGTGCTCGTCTTCAATGCTGGATCGCAGCCGTCCACCACCAGTGGCGCTGATATTCGGCGGCGCACAGGGCAGGTGTCCGCGACACTGGGCCGGTGATCGTCATACACCCCGTGCTGGAGACCGGCGCGCTCCCCGACTTCGCGTTCTGGCCGGTCGCCGAGCAACCGCCGTACCACCTCACCCCACTGAACGGCACGCTGAGCGACGAGCAGGTCGGCACGGCAATAGCCACCATGGTCGGCTACAGCTCCAGCCGGGTCGACGACCGCCTGACCGACCCCGCCGACGCCTTCCTGAGCTCACTACTGCACGAGGAGGGGTTCGTCACCCCTGGCGGGCTCCGTGCCCAGGACACCGCCACCGGAACAACGCTGACGCCCGGTTGCTGCTGCGGACTGGAGGACTGGCGCGGATGGCTGGACATCCCCGACGGAGGCGAGCCGTGGCTCGGCCACGACCCGACACCACGGGCCGAGCAACTCGGCGACACCGTCCGGCTCCACCCGGACGGCGAGCACCCGGGCCCGGTGATCGGGATCGCCCGGACCGAGCTCCCCCGGTTGCTCGCCAGGGTCCAGCAGGACCTCGCCGACTTCCTTCTGCTGATCGCCGCATGGGCCGACCAGCACGCACCCCAGTCGGCGCAGACACTGGTCGACGCGTTCGACCGGTCGCTCGAAATCACCGCACCACTGCGAAAGCCGAACTGATGGCAAGCTTTCTGACGCACCGCCGGCTCGTGCTTGACCGCACACTGCCGGCGCGGCGACGCCACGCGGCACTGCGTACCTGCCTCACTCTCTACGCCCCGTACGGCTTCCGCGCCACGTACCACCACCTGGCGGTCAGCGCGGCGATACCACGTGACCTCGACGCCGATCCCGACTCGCTGGAACGCGCGGTGAACGAGCTCCACGAGGCCCGCCTGCTCCGGCTGGCCGAGGACGCCCGGTGCGCCGAGCGGCGGCGACGCGAGAAGCATGCCGGTCAGCGGGTCCCCCGGCGCCCGGGCACATGGTGGCACCGTCATGGGCGGCAGAGCTGTTACCAGCTCGATCCGCTCTGCCATCCCGCCCTGGCGCTGCCCGAGTTCGTCCGCCGCCAAATCAGCCTGGCGAACGGCGAAGCGCCGCCCGGCTGCGCGGACTGCGGCAGCCGCCGCCCCGCCATCTGTCGTTCGACCGGCCACGGGTTCATCGACCTGTGTCGCAGCTGCGGAGCGGTACAGCGCTCGTGTGCCTGCGGCCAGCCTCACCACCTCCACCCTCTCGAACGGGACCTGTGGCCGCGCCTGTGGCGCAGGGAGCACATGACCCACGACGGCCTGCCCAACCCACACTGGCCCGGTACCGTCGAGGACCGGATCGCCGGCCTGCAGCTGAGGACCTCGTCACAGCCGCAGAACGGGAGGCTCGGGTGAGTGAACTCGCCTTCTTTGCCCAGGTGGTGGCCCGGGGCACGGTCCATGGCCTGGACTGCGGCTCCACGCCCGACCAGGTCACCGCCCGGCTCGGCGACTACGGGGAGAACCTTCGGCACAACCTGATGTGGCGCGACCACGGTCTGGTCGAGTTCACCTGGGAGCGGCCCTCCAGGAACGAACCGTGGCAGGGCTGCCGATTCACCGTGCAGTGCCACCGCCTCGAGCACGGCCCCACGCCCGTGCCTACCTTCGCGGACCTCCGAACAACGCTGACGACACTGGACTGTGAAGTCGAGGAGATCACACCCCTCACCAGTGACCTCGACGAGTACTGGCAACCCGAGAGCCGAGTGGCCATCCTCGTCGACACCCGGGACGGCATCCTGCACCAGATCACCGGCCCGGTTGCCCCCGACTACGCGAACCTCCGCAAACGGCTCCGCTCCACCCGCGCCGCGCGCGACCAGATCCGCTATCTCCTCCACGCCTCCGACGAGGACCGGCTGCGCTGGATCGGGCGCAACCAACCCCACGGCTCCGAGCGACCGGCCTGGTGGACGGGAACGCTCGCGGTGATCGACGGGATGCTCTCCGCCACCCCGGACGAGCAGCTCCCCTGGGCCCGCCTGCTGCTCTGGATGATCCAGCAGAGCAACGAACTGGAAGTCTTCGACCACGCCCAACGCACCGAGCGCATGGCCACCCTCTCCACCAACCTGCGCTGGCACCTCGGCCCAGACGAGCTGGCCGACCTCCTGCCCGACGCCGACGAGGTCGTACGCGCCTGCCTCGACGCACTGCCCGAGGCCGGACAGGTCGACTCACACCGCGTCAGACACCTGCTCAACTCCTGCGCACCACTTCAGGACCTGCTCCGCGACCCGCTCCTCCACCGCGAACTCGACCGACTGCTCACCGTCACCCACCACACGTGGTGAAGCCGACCGCGCGGCACCCTCCACGATCCTCGGGGCAGGTCTGACGCCGCGCCAGGAGCGCTGCCACCGTCGCGCCGCCCCTTTGATGAGGGCAGCTGCGGCCGGGTCATCGCTGCCCAACTCGCCCGGCGCTTGGGCAGCTGCTGGACCCACCGGCGCGCACTTGATCGATGGCAGATGCGTCAAGTGCGAACCCTCTGACCAGAATCGCCGATCACGGCGGGCAACCATCCAACCCACTTCAGTGATCGACAAATCTGACATAAAGGAGAAAGGAGCATGCAGTCGCCGGCTCTCAGTGCCGAGCCAGTCCCCAGCCCCGCCGTCGGACCGTGAAAACCGTGAGACGAATGTGAGAGGCAGCCCCAGCGCACGCCGAAGGCCGCTTCCTCGCGAACGAGAAAACGGCCTCTGACCTGCGA
>NZ_JYJF01000206.1 GCF_000955975.1 Saccharothrix sp. ST-888 | reverse complement strand
GCGTATGCCTGGATGGCGTCGCGTTGGTATTCGGCAAGCCCGGCAGCGATCGCTTCGTAAGCCGCGCGCCACTGCTCGTTGTCGACGCACGCCTGGCCGATCGCCCGGAACTGCGCGGCGTCCATCACCTGTACCTGCGCCAGCGCCTGGTACTGGCTGCCGACCTCAGTCTGGGCGGCCGGTGCGCCGGTCGGCGTGCCCGCAGTCATCAGCTCGGCCATGCGGATCATCTGCGCAGTGCGTTCCCGTTGTCCCTGCTCGATGTCAGCCTGCGTCATCGAAGCGGCCACGTGCTCGGACCGCTGCGCCAACTCGGGCCATTCTTCTCGCAGTTCCGCGTCGTGCTGCGCAGCGTTGAAGCCGGCGAACAGGTTTTCCGGACGGTTGATCCTCGTCATGCTGTTCTCCTCTCGTGCCTTCTGTAGCTCGGTGATCGTGCGGGCGACGGTTCGGGTGAGGATGTCGAGGCGCCTGCGCTCCAGGACCAGCCGCTGATGGTGTGCACGCAGGGCTTCCAGCTCGTCCACCTGCTGGTCCAGGACCTTGCCGATCTCGTCCAGCCCGAGACCCAATTCCCTCAGCAGGAGGATCTGCTGCAAGCGCAGGAGCTGGCTCTCTTCGTAGTAGCGGTGACCGCCTGTGCCGATCCATGCGGGCGACAGCAGGTCGATCTCGCCGTAGTACCGCAGAGTCCTGGTCGTCACTCCCGACATCCGTGCGACCTCAGCGATCGGCCAGGCCATCGCCATCCTCCCCTCACTATGGCCGGTCGTTCCGGCCGCACCAACGACAGTAGGCGTTGACGCCGCGGCAGCTTCAAGCCCGAAGCACGAGCCGCGCAGGGACGACGTCAGCGGGTGGAAGCTGTCACGCCGCCGCCTCGGCGCGCTCGACGAGGATGCCGTTCTCGAACCTGGCGCCGGAGCGCACCAGGGCGACGGGGTGAGCGCCGGTGATCGCGCGCCAGCGGGCCTGGGCCGACTCAACGAGCTTGAACACCATGGCGAGCGCGGCGGCGGGGCCGCCGGCCCCACGGGTGACCTTGGTGCGTAGCTTGACTGTGGAGAAGGTGGACTCGAGGGGGTTCGTGCCGGGGAACTGCTCCAGCGCGGGCACGAAGTCGCCGCTGGACAGCCCGTGCAGGTAGAGCAGCGGCAGCACCTCGCTGACCTTCTTCGCCGGTAAGGACACCGGACGCAACTTGCACCCCGCCGTGTCCCAGAGCATGCTGGCCACCGATCCGCCCCAGCACACACGACTGCGGAGCCTGGTGACGAAGGCGTTCACGCCGGGCGCCGTCGCTCGGCTCCGCCCTTACATCGCCAGCGTGACGGACAAGCTGCTCGACGCGTGGGTGCCCGGCGAGCAGACCGACGCCATCGAGAGCCTCGCCGTCCCGCTACCCGTCACCGTCATCTGCCAACTGCTGGGGGTCCCCGACGCCGACCGCGCGGCGGTGCGCACCTGGTCCAACGAACTCTTCGCCGCCGGACAGCCCGAACGAATCGACTCCGCCTCGCACGCCGTCGCCGGCTACATGACTGAGCTCATCGCGGCGAAGCGCCACGCCCCCGACGACAGCCTGCTCAACGACTTGATCAGTGCACGCGACGGCGAGGACCGACTCAGCGAGGACGAGCTCGTCTCCCTCGCAGTGCTCCTGCTCGTGGCCGGGCACGAGACCACCACCAACCTGATCGGCAACGGTCTCCTGTCCCTGGTACAGGCGCCGGATTCGTTGCACCGCCTGCGAGACGAGCCTGACCTGGTCAACACGGCCGTGGATGAGCTTCTCCGGTTCGACTCCCCAGTGAGCATGGCTACCTTCCGGTTCGCCACCGAGGCCATCAGCCTCGGCGGCACCGAGATTCCTCCGGGCTCCCCGGTGCTCATCGCGCCCGGCGCCGCGAACCGCGACCCCGCTCACTTCCCCGACCCGGACCGACTCGACCTCGCCCGGGATACCAAGGGGCATCTCGCCTTCGGGCACGGCATCCACCGGTGCCTCGGGGCTCCCCTCGCCCGCGCCGAGGGTGAGATCGCCTTCCGGCGCATCGTTGCCCGATTCCCCCGGCTTCGCCTGGCTGTGCCCACTGCCGAGCTGCAATGGCGGCGCACACGGCTCATGCGGGGCCTTGAGGCGCTGCCCGTCCTGCCATAGGCCGAACCCAGGATGCGCCCGGTTCCGCCGTGCCGCAGGGTCGGGACATGGCCTCGATCGTCGTTCTTCTTGAGCTGGAGCCCGACCAGGAGATCGGACCTGACGGTGTCGAACCGGTCGTTCTTCTGGTGCACGCCGCCGGCGCCGACCCCGACGCCCCCGAGGACCCTCTCCCTCGAACTCTCTGCGGTCTCGACACCGACGCGATGGAACACGCCCACTACCGCCCGGCTCGGCCGGGTGAACCCTGGTACCCACCCGCGCTGTACGACAAGCGCTGCCGGGAGTGCCAAGCCGTGCTGAAAAGCCTGTGACGTCAGGCGAGACCGGCGGCTCGGGCGAGTACGTCGGCGTGGCGATCAACAGAGCCACCCGGAGCACTACATGTCGTCGGTAGCCCAGTGCGCGCCGTGCTCCAAGTACGAAGTCGCTACGCGGGATCGAGCGTCCAGTGCAGCGTGGACGCGGCGAGCGAGACGCGGGATGAGAAGGCCGTCGATCTGATCCGAGCTGTGGAAGGCGTACTCGCCGATTTCCACCCCGTCCAGGATGATCTGGGCACGCTCGTCGTCTGGGAGGATGCCGCCGTCGAAGACGAAGAGCAGCTTGTCCCCCTCGGTCGGGTGGGGCGCCCAGTCCGCGACGAGGAGTCGACCGACAGGTGGGGTGATGCCGAGCTCTTCCTTGACCTCCCGAGCCGCACCTTGGCTCGGCGTCTCGCCCGGGTGCAGGTAACCGCCGGGGATCTCCCAGCCGGGCTTGTAGGTGGGCTTGACCAGGAGCACCCGCCCGGTTTCGTCGAAGAACAGCACTCCTGCGGCGGTGCGGGGTTGGGCTACGGCCTCGTTGAGTTCGGAGTCGCTCATGGCGACGACTGTAGTCGTCCGGCAACGTCTCATCCGATGATGCGTAGCCGCTGGGCCACACCCGCGAGAAGGTGACTCGGCTTCCCGCGCTGCTGGCGGACCCACATGGTCACCAGTTGCCGGGGGATGAAGTGGTAGCGCACCTGTTCGGGGCCCAGCTCCTCGGCGTCCAGCAAGAGAGCGAGGGCTTCGTCCATGCGGTTCTGCGCACTGTAGGCACGGGCGACTTCGAGGGTGTGGCGTACGCGGCGTTCGAGCGGCAGGGTGGACGAATCCACCCGAGGGCCTTGGTCGGCGGCGATCTGGACGTCACCCAGCTCCATGGCCGTCGAGATGCGGTGGATTGCGACGTTGGTCGGTCCGAACGCCGTCCACATGTGGTTGGCGTCGTGGCCCAGACGTTGGGCCGCTTGATCAGCTTCTGCGCCCTCAGCGTCACGGCTCCGGCCGTCGGCGTGCTCCTCATCACCGCCGGCCTGACCCTGCCGGCCGCGCTCTGGCCACTCACACAGTTCCTCCGCCGCCGCTGGGAGCGCAAGTCGATCGCCGACCTCAATCCCCTGTGGCAGGACTTCGCCGCGGCCCTGCCCGAGATCGTCCTCGATGACGATGCCGTGATCGAGAACGAGACCGACTTCCTGCTTCACCGTCGCATCGTCGAGATCAACGACGGCATCCTCGCGCTGCGCCCCTACCGATCGCTCGCGGTGCAGCAAGCAGCCAGCCGTGAGGTTGAGCGTCGTAACCTGGCCGGTACTGCGAGCGGTGACGCAGCAGTCGAGGCAGCCGTCCTGGCAGCGGCCCTCCGAGCGCTGCGTACTGGCGCCGAGCCGGAGTGCGCTCTGGCGGCGCCAACTCCCGGATCCACTGCCCGCGCGGGAGACCTCCGCACCGAGACCCTCTGGCTACGCTCGGTGGCACGGGCGTACGCCGCAAGCGACATCGTCCGGACGGCCTCGCACGAGGCGCCGATGCTCGGGACGCTACAAGGATGAGCGTGAACAACCCACTTCAGGACCCAGGCTTCTTCCACAACCCGTACCCCACCTTCGCGGCGCTCCGAGGCACCTCTCCGGTCCAGAAGGTGTCCAGCGGAGGCGGGCGGTCGAGCTACCTCGTGACCGGCTATGCCGAAGCCAGGGAGGCTTTCACCGACCCGCGGCTGTCCAAGGACACGGCTGCCTTCTTCGCCGGCAAGGACACCGGACGCAACCTGCATCCCGCCGTGTCCCAGAGCATGCTGGCCACCGATCCGCCCCAGCACATCCGACTGCGGAGCCTGGTGACGAAGGCGTTCACGCCTGGCGCCGTCGCTCGCCTCCGCCCTTGCATCGCCAGCGTGACGGACGAGCTGCTCGACGCGTGGGTGCCCGGCGAGCAGGTCGACGCCATCGAGAGCCTCGCCGTCCCGCTGCCGGTCACCGTCATCTGCCAACTGCTGGGGGTTCCCAACGCCGACCGCGCGAAGGTGCGCATCTGGTCCAACGAACTCTTCGCGGCCGGCCAGCCCGCACGGATCGACGCGGCCTCGCATGCCGTCGCCGGCTACATGGCTGACCTCATCACGGCCAAGCGCCGCGCCCCCGAC
>NZ_JYJF01000205.1 GCF_000955975.1 Saccharothrix sp. ST-888 | reverse complement strand
AGCCGGTCCCGTTGGCCGCGTCGGCGAACGGGCGGCACCGCCCGTCCCGCGACAGGCCGCGCTGACGGCTGAACTCGACGAAGGTCCCCGGGGTCGCCATCACCGTGACACCGCCGGCCAGCGCCAGCGTGCAGTCCCCCTGCCGCAGCGACTGGACCGCGAGGTGCAGTGCGACCAGCGAGGACGAGCAGGCGGTGTCCACCGACAGCGTCGGCCCCTCCAGGCCGAGCGTGTAGGCGACCCGGCCCGACACCACGCTGCCGGAGCCGTAGCTCTCGAAGTAGTCGTGGTACATCACGCCGGCGAACACCCCGGTCGCGCTGCCCCGCAGCGAGGCCGGGTCGATGGACGCCCGCTCCAGCGCCTCCCAGGACGTCTCCAGGAGCACCCGCTGCTGCGGGTCGGTGACCAGCGCCTCGTCCGGGTCCATGCCGAAGAAGCCGGCGTCGAAGTCGCCCGCGCCGTACAGGAACGCGCCGTGCCTGGCGTAGCTGGTGCCGGGGCGGTCCAGGGTCGGGTCGTAGAGCGACTCCAGGTCCCAGCCGCGGTCGGCCGGGAACTCGCCGACGGCGTCCACCTCGCCGACGACCAGCTTCCACAGGTCCTCGGGCGAGCCGACGCCACCGGGGTAGCGGCAGCTCATCCCGATGATCGCGATCGGCTCGTCGTCCAGCGCCGCGGGCGCCGCCGCCACCGGTGCCGCCGCCAGGTTGCCGACCAGCTGGTCGAGCAGGTACCCGGCCAGCTCGGCCGGGGTCGGGTAGTCGAACACCAGGGTCGCCGGCAGCCGGAGCTCGGTCGCCGCCGTCAGCGCGTTGCGCAGTTCGACGGCGGCCAGCGAGTCGAAGCCCAGCTCGCGGAAGGCCCGGTTCTGCTCCACCGCGTCCGCCGAGCGGTGCCCGAGCACCGAGGCGGCCCGGGTGCGCACCAGCTCGACCAGGACCGGGCCGCGCTCCGCCTCAGGGAGCGCCGCGAGCCTGCTCCGCAGCGAGTCGGCGCCCGAGGCCGGGCGGTCCGAGACGCTCTGGCGCTGGGTGCGCACCAGGGCGCGGAAGAGCGGTGCCAGGGCGTCGCCCTGGGCCCGCAGCCCGGCCGCCTCCAGCTTCATCGGAAGCACCGCCGGGTGCTGCGCCCGCATGGCCGCGTCGAACAGGGCCAGGCCCTCGGCGGTCTCCAGCGCCGCCACACCGCCCCGGGAGATCCGGGAGAGGTCGGTGTCGTCGAGGGTGCCGGTCATCCCGCTCGCCTGCGCCCACAGCCCCCAGGCCATGGACTGCGCGGGCAGTCCGAGCGCCCGCCGGTGACCGGCAAGCGCGTCGAGGAAGGCGTTCGCCGCCGCGTAGTTGGCCTGGCCCGGCGAGCCGAGGGTGGCGGCGGCCGAGGAGAACAGCACGAACGCCTTCAGGTCGAGACCGGCGGTGAGCTCGTGCAGGTGCCAGGCCGCGTCCACCTTGGGGCGCAGCACGGTGTCCAGGCGTTCGGGGGTGAGCGAGGAGAGCACGCCGTCGGCGAGCACGCCGGCCGCGTGCACCACGGCGGTCAGCGGGTGCTCGGCCGGGATCCCGGCCAGCACCTCGGCGAGGCCCTCGTGGTCCGCCACGTCGCAGGCAGCGGTGGTGACCTCGGCGCCGAGTCCGGTGAGCTCGGCGACCAGGTCGGCGGCCGCACCGCGGCGGCTGACCAGCAGCAGGTTCCGGGCGCCCCACTCGGTCACCAGGTGACGGGCGATCAGGCCGCCCAGCGCACCGGTCGCGCCGGTTACCAGGACAGTGCCCTCGGGGTCGAGCTCCGACGGGCTTGCGTCCTCGGCCGGTTCGGCCCGGACCAGCCTGGGCAGCCGGATCACGCCGTCCCGGATCGCGACCTGCGGCTCGCCGACGGCGACCGCGGCCGCCAGCAGGGCCGGGGAGGCCGGGTCCTCGTCGAGCTCGACGAGGACGATCCGGTCGGGGTTCTCCGACTGGGCCGAGCGCACCAGTCCGGCGACCGCCGCTCCGGCCAGGTCGGCGCCGGTGGCCACCACCAGGGTGGCGTCGGCGAGTTGTTCGTCGGCCAGCTTGGCGCGCAGCTCGTCCAGAACGGCCTCGACGGCCGCCCGGACCTCGTCGGCGCCGGTGCCCGCCGGGGTGCGCAGCACCTCCAGCCGGCGGTCGGGTACTTCGGCGGGTGTCGGCGCGGGGACCCAGTCCACCCGGTAGAGCGAGCCCGCCCGGGCCGACTTGGCGGCGGCGGCGAGCTGGTCGGCCGGGATCGGCCGCAGGGCGAGCGTGCCCACACTCGCCACCGGCGCGCCGGCGGCGTCGGCGAGGGTCAGCGACACCGCGCCCGGCTGCTCCAGGGTCCGTACCCGGACCCGCAGTTCCCTGGCGCCGGTCGCGTGCAGCTGCACCTCGGACCAGGCGAACGGCAGCAGCGCGTCGTCCGCGGCGATCCCGGTGAGGCCGACCGCGTGCAGGGCGGCGTCCGAGAGGGCCGGGTGCAGGCCGAAGCCGTCCACCTGCTGGGCGAGGGCCACCTCGGCGTACACGTCCTCGCCGTGGCGCCAGGCGGCGCGCAGCCCCCGGAAGGCCGGCCCGTAGCCGAGTCCGGCCTCGGCGAGCTGCTCGTAGAGCCCGTCCAGCGCGATCGGCTCGGCGCCGGCGGGCGGCCACGCCCGGAGTTCCGGCTCGGCCGGGGCGCCAGCCGGGGCGAGGACGCCGTCGGCGTGCCGGGTCCACGGCAGCTCGTCCTCGGCGCTCTCGGCCCGCGAGTAGACGCTGACCGGGCGCCGGGAGTCCTCGGCCGCACCGATCACCACCTGGAGCTGCACCGCGCCGTGCTCCGGGAGCACCAGCGGGGCGTGCAGGGTCAGGTCGGCGACCCGGCCGAGGCCGACCGACTCGCCCGCCTGGAGGGCGAGTTCGAGGTAGCCGGTGCCGGGGAACAGCAGCTCCCCGCCGACCACGTGGTCCGCCAGCCAGGGGTGGGTGCCCACCGAGAGGCGGCCGGTGAGCACCACGCCGTCGGTGTCGGCGCGGGTCATCGCGGCGCTGAGGATCGGGTGGTCGGTCGGGGTGAGGCCGGCCGAGGTGACGTCGGTGTTGCCCGACACGCTGTCCAGCCAGAACTGCTCGTGCTGGAAGGCGTAGGTGGGCAGCTCGACCCGGTTGGGGCGCGGGCCGTCGAAGAACGCCTGCCAGTCGACCGCGATGCCGTGGGCGAACGCCTCGCCGAGGGCGGCGGCGAACCTGGCCCGGCCGCCGTCGTCCCGGCGCAGCGAGCCGATGGCCCGGACGCCGTCGAAGGTCTCCTGGAGGCCGACGGTGAGCACCGGGTGCGGGCTGGACTCGACGAAGACGCCGTGCCCCTTGCGGACGGCCGCGCCGGCGGCCTGCTCGAAGAGCACCGTCCGGCGCAGGTTGGTGTACCAGTACTCGGCGGTCAGCTCGGTGGTGTCGATGACGTCGCCGGTGACGGTCGAGTAGAAGGGCACCTCGGAGGGGAGCGGCCGGACGTCGGCCAGGGTCTCCAGCAGCCGGCCGTGGACCGTCTCGACCTGCGCGGAGTGCGAGGCGTAGTCGACCGGGAGCCGCTTGACCCGGATCCCCTCGTCCTTCAGCTGGGCCTGCAGGCGGTCCAGGGCGTCGACGAAGCCGGACACCACGACCGATCCCGAGCCGTTGCGGGCCGCGATCGAGAGCTGTCCGTCCCAGGCGGCGAGCCGCTGCTCCAGCTGCTCGACGGACTGGGCGACCGACATCATGCCGCCCCCGCCGGACAGGTCCTCGGCGATCGCCTTGCTGCGCAGGGTGACGATCCGGGCGCCGTCCTCCAGCGAGAGGGCCCCGGCGACGACGGCCGCCGCGATCTCGCCCTGGGAGTGCCCGATCACCGCGGCGGGGCGCACCCCGTACGAGATCCAGGTCTGCGCCAGCGAGACCATGACCGCCCAGAGCAGCGGCTGGACGATGTCCACCCGGTCCAGCGAGCCGGACAGCTCGGCCAGCAGGTCCCACTCGACGTGGGGCGCGCAGGCGGCGGCGCACTCGGCCATCCTGGCCGCGAACACCGGTGAGGAGGCCAGGAGTTCGGTGGCCATGCCCTGCCACTGCGAGCCCTGGCCCGGGAAGACGAACACCGGCCGGGATCCGGCGGCGACCCCCTCGACCAGCCCGGGGGCGGTGCCTCCGGAGGCCAGTGCGGCGAGCGCGTCGCGCAGTTCGGTGCGGTCCGCCCCGGTGAGGGCGGCGCGGTACTCGAAGTGCGCGCGGGTGGTGGCCAGCGAGAAGCCGAGGTCCGACGGCTCCAGCTGCGGGTCGGCGTCCACGAGGGCCAGCAGCCGTCCGGCCTGGGCGGGCAGCGCCGCGCGGGTCTTCGCCGACAGCAGCCACGGCCCCGTCGCGGGCGCGGTCGGCACGGGCTCGGGCACGGGCTCGGGGGCCGGGGCCTGCTCGATGATGGTGTGGGCGTTGGTGCCGCTGATCCCGAACGAGGAGATCCCGGCCCGGCGCGGGCGTTCGACCTCGGGCCACTCGCGGGCCTCGGTCAGCAGCCGGACCTCCCCGGCGGTCCAGTCCACGTGGGTGGAGGGCTCGTCCACGTGCAGGGTCCTGGGCAGCATGCCGTGCCGCATGGCCTGCACCATCTTGATCACGCCGGCCACGCCGGCCGCGGCCTGGGTGTGGCCGATGTTCGACTTGACCGAGCCGAGCCAGAGCGGCCGCCCCTCGGGGCGGTCCTGACCGTAGGTCGCCAGCAGTGCC
>NZ_JYJF01000204.1 GCF_000955975.1 Saccharothrix sp. ST-888 | reverse complement strand
CCGTCGCGTCATGTGGACTGGTCGGCGGGGGCGGTGGAGTTGCTGACCGAGCAGCGGGCGTGGCCGCGGTCCGACCGGCCGCGCCGGGCCGGCGTCTCCTCCTTCGGGATCAGCGGGACGAATGCGCACGTGATCCTGGAGCAGGTGGACGAGGAGGAACCGGTCGAGCCGGTGGCGGCGGTGGGTTCGCCGGTGGTGCCGGTGGTGCTGTCGGGTGCGTCCGAGGAGGCCCTGCGGGCCCAGGCGGCCCGGCTGCTGGAGTGGGTGGAGTCCCGGCCCGAGGAGGGCCCGGTGGACCTCGGCTTCGCCTCGGTGACCTCGCGGTCCGAGTTCGAGCACCGCGCCGTGGTCCTGGCCGCGGACCCGGAGGAACTGCTGGCCGGGCTGGACGTGCTGGCCCAGGGGTCGGAGGATCCGGGGCCGGTCCAGGGGGCGGCCCGGCCGGGTGGCGGCAAGGTGGTCTTCGTCTTCCCCGGCCAGGGCTCGCAGTGGGCCGGGATGGCCGTCGAACTCCTGGACTCCTCACCGCTGTTCGCCGAGCGCATCGCCGAGTGCGCGGAGGCGCTGGCCGAGTTCGTGGACTGGGACCTGCTGGGCGTGCTGCGGCAGCTGCCGGGCGAGCCGACCCTGGAGCGGGTGGACGTCGTGCAGCCCGCCTCCTGGGCCGTGATGGTCTCGCTCGCCGCGGTGTGGCGCTCGTACGGCGTCGAGCCCGCGGCGGTCCTGGGTCATTCGCAGGGCGAGATCGCCGCGGCCTGCGTGTCCGGTGCGCTGTCGCTGGAGGACGGTGCCCGGGTGGTGGCCCTGCGCTCGCAGGCGATCGCCAAGGAACTGGCCGGTCTCGGCGGGATGGTGTCGCTGGCCCTGCCGGCGGCGGAGGCGGAGTCCCGGGTGGCGCCGTGGCAGGGGCGGCTGGAGGTCGCGGCGCTCAACGGCCCGTCCGCCACGGTGGTCGCCGGCGATCCGCAGGCGCTGGAGGAACTCCTCGCCGCGTGCGAGGCCGAGGGGGTCCGGGCACGCCGGATCCCGGTGGACTACGCCTCGCACACCTCGCACGTGGAACGCATCGAGGAGCGGCTGGACTCGGTGCTCGCGGATCTCCGGCCGGTGCCCGCCCGGGTGCCGTTCTTCTCGACCGTGGAGCGGGACTGGCTGGGCGACGGGCTGGTGGACGCGCGCTACTGGTACCGGAACCTGCGGCAGACCGTGCACTTCCACGCCGCGGTGCGGGCGCTGGCCGAGCAGGGCCACGACACGTTCATCGAGGTCAGCTCCCACCCGGTGCTCACCATGGCGCTCCAGGAGATCCTGGATTCCGGCGCGCCGACGGCACCCGTGACGGTCTCGGAGACGCTGCGGCGTCAGGACGGCGGCCCGGAACGCCTGTTGACCTCGGTGGCCCAGGTGTGGACCAGCGGTGTCGCGGTGGAGTGGCGCCAGGCCTTCGCCGGCGCCGGCGCGCGCCGGACCGACCTGCCGACGTACGCCTTCCGGCACCAGCGCTACTGGGCGGACGCCGGACCGGACCGGCCCCTGCTGGTGCACGCCGTGGAACTCGCGGACGGCGACGGCACCGTCCTGGCGGAGCGGCTGTCGCTGCCCGCACGGCCCTGGCTGGCCGACCACCGAGTGCTCGGCCAGGTCGTGGTGCCGGGGACCGCGCTGCTGGAGATGGCCCTGACCCTCGGCGGCACGGTGGACGAACTCACCCTGCAGACCCCGCTGGTGCTGCCCGCACAGGGCGAGGTCGAGGTGCAGCTCAGGGCCGGGCCGGTGGACGGGGCCGGCCGGCGCGAGTTCCGCATCCACGGCCGGGAGCGCGACGGTGCCGACCCGGCGTGGCGGCTCTACGCCACCGGACGGGTGAGCGAGACCGGGCCCGAGGGGCCCGGGTTCGACCTGACCGAGTGGCCACCGCCCGGGGCCACGCCGGTGGACCTGACCGGCTGGTACGACCGGCTCGCCGAACTCGGCCTGGAGTACGGGCCGCAGTTCCGGAACCTGCGCCGGGTCTGGCAGCACGGCGGCGACCTGCTCGCCGAGATGGCGCTGCCGGGCGAGGCGGGATCGTTCACCGTACACCCGGCGCTGCTGGACGCGGCGCTCCACCCGCTGGTGCTGGAAGCGGGTCCTGGCCCGCTGGTGCCGTTCTCCTGGGCCGGTGTGCGGTCCGTGCGCGCGGCCGGGTCCCGGCTGCGGGTCCGGATCAGCCCGGCGGGCGAGCACCGGGCCTCGCTGGCCGTCGCCGACGGCAGTGGTGCCGAGGTGCTGTCGGTCGAGTCACTGACCCTGCGCCCGCTGGACGCCCGGCGCTTCGACCCCAAGCTGTTCCAGGTCGAGTGGCGTGAAGCCGCCGCGCACGGCAGGCCGGCCGAGCCGGCCGCCGGGAGCGCCGTGATCGCGGTCGAGCCCGCGCCGGGCGACGTACCGGAGGCCGTGCACCGGACCGCGGAGACGGTGCTGCACGACGTCCAGCAGTGGCTGGGCGAACACCAGGACGACGTGTCCCGGCTGGTGGTCACCACCCGGCGGGCGGTGGCCGTGACGACGGACGCGGATCTCGACCTCGCCGCCGCCACCGTCTGGGGACTGCTCCGGTCGGCCCAGACCGAACACCCCGACCGGATCGTGCTGGTGGACTCCGAGGGCACCGGTGAGCCGACCGGTGAGCAGCTGGCCCGCGCCCTGGCGACCGGCGAGCCGCAGGTCGCCCTGCGCGGGGACCGGCTGCTGGTTCCCCGTCTGGCCCGTGCCGGTGTCCCCGCCCCCGACCCGGGCCGACCTCCGGTCGACCCCGACGGGACCGTGCTGATCACCGGCGGGACCGGCGGACTGGGCGCCACGGTCGCCCGGCACCTGGTGGCCGAGCACGGTGCCCGGCACCTGCTGCTGGTCAGCCGCAGCGGTCCGGCCGCCGCCGGTGCGAGCGAGCTGGTGGCGGAACTGACCGCGGCGGGCGCCCTGGTCCGGGTGGTCGCGTGCGACGTCACCGACCGGGCCGGGCTGGCGGAGGTCCTCGCGGCCGTGCCCGAGTCGGCGCCGCTGCGGGCCGTGGTGCACGCGGCCGGGGTGCTGGACGACGGCGCGGTGCGGTCGCTCACGCCGCCGCGGCTGCACGCGGTCCTGGCGGCGAAGGTGGACGCGGCCTGGCACCTGCACGAGGCCACCCGCGGGCTCGACCTGTCGGCCTTCGTGCTGTTCTCCTCCGTCTCGGCCACGGTCGGCCTGGCCGGACAGGCCAACTACGCGGCGGCGAACGCGTTCCTGGACGCGCTGGCCCACCGGCGGCACCGGGCAGGGCTGCCCGCGGTCGCCCTGGGCTGGGGGCTCTGGGAGCAGAGCACCGGCCTGACCGGCGGGCTCGGCGAAGCCGACCGGCGGCGGATCGCCGCCCTGGGCCTGCGACCGCTCCCCACCGACGAGGGCCTGGCCCTGCTCGACCTCGGACTCGCGGCGGACCGGGCCCACCTGGTGCCGACCGGGGTGGACCCGTCCGGAGCGGGCGACGCCGAGCCGCCCGCGTTGCTGCGCGGGCTGGTCCGCGCCCCGGCCGGCCCGGGCGAGCCGGGCGGCCGGGCCCGGCAGGGCACCGAGCCGCTGCGCGAGCGGCTGCTCACCATGGCCGACCACGACCGGGAGCGGACCGTACGGCAGTTGGTCCGCACCGAGATCGCGTCCGCGCTGGGCCGGTCCGGACCGGATGACGTGCCGCCCGAGCGGGGCTTCACGGAACTGGGCTTCGACTCGCTGACCGCCCTTCAGCTGCGCAACCGGCTGGGCACCCGCACCGGCCTCACCCTGGCTGCCACGGTGACCTTCGACCATCCGAGTCCGGCCGCGCTGGCCCGGCACCTGCTGGAGCGACTCGCCCCGGAGGAGCCCGAGCCCGCGAGCGAGCCCCCGGTCCTGGCGGAGCTGGACCGGTTGGAGGCGAGCGTGACCGCCGTCGGCGACGACCAGCGCCCGGCCGTCACCGCCCGGCTCTGGGCGCTGCTGGCCACCCTGACCGCCGAGCCGGACGCGACCGGGCCGGTACCCGACCAGGAGCTCGCCGAGGCGAGCGCCGACGAACTCTTTGCCTTGATCGACGATGAGCTTGGAAGGCCCTGACGATGAGCGACGAGAAGCTGCTCGACTACCTGAAGCGGGTCACCGGTGAACTGCGTCAGACCCGCCGCAAGCTGACGGAAGCGGAGTCGGCGACCACGGAGCCGGTTGCGATCGTGGGCATGGCCTGCCGCTACCCCGGTGGTGCCGGCTCGCCTGAGGAGCTGTTCCGGCTGGCGGTCGAGGGCGTGGACGCGGTGTCCGGGTTCCCGACCGACCGCGGGTGGGACCTCGAAGGACTGTACGACCCCGACCCGGACCGGTCCGGCACGAGCTACACCCGCCACGGCGGGTTCCTGTACGACGCGGCGGAGTTCGACGCGGGGTTCTTCGGGATGTCGCCGCGCGAGGCGGCGGCGACCGATCCGCAGCAGCGGCTGCTGCTCCAGGCGTCCTGGGAGGCGCTGGAGCGCGCGGGCATCGCCCCGTCCGCGCTGCGCGGCAGCCGCACCGGAGTCTTCGCCGGCGTGATGTACGGCGACTACGCGTCACGGCTGGGGCAGGACACCGGCGGCTACGAGGGCCAGCTGATGATCGGCAGCCTGCCCAGCGTGGCGTCCGGCCGGGTGGCCTACACGTTCGGGTTCGAGGGGCCCGCGGTGACGGTGGACACGGCGTGTTCGTCCTCGCTGGTGGCGTTGCACCTG
>NZ_JYJF01000203.1 GCF_000955975.1 Saccharothrix sp. ST-888 | reverse complement strand
GATGCCCATCACCGCCTGCGCGGTGACCGACTTGCCCGAGCCGGACTCCCCCAGCACCGCCAGCGTCTCCCCCGCCCGCACGCTGTAACTGACCCCGTTGACCGCCTTGGCCACACCGTCCCGGGTACGGAACTCCACCTGAAGGTCGTCGACCTGCAAGAGGGCCGCCCCGGCCGCGTTCTCCACCGACTCCGCCATCGCCCTGCTCCCGCCGTCTCCCGGATCCGTCCCGTCCGCCGACTCCATGCCGCTCACCGCAGCTTGGGGTCGAGCGCGTCGCGCACGCCGTCGCCGACGAAGATGAAGCCCAGCGAGGTCAGCACCACCGCGAGCGAGGGAAGGGTCCACATGTAGTCGTACACACCGATGAACCCGCGGCCGGAGGCGAGCATGTTGCCCCACTCGGGGATCTCCGGGCTGACGCCGACACCGAGGTAGGACAGCGACGCCTCCGCGACCACGGCGGTGCCGACGTTGAAGGTGCCGTAGATGATCACCGGGGCGATCGAGTTGGGCAGGATGTGGCGCAGGATGACCCGCAGGTGGCCCGCGCCCAGCGCCCGCGCGGCGTGCACGTAGTCCATCTCGCGCGCCGAGAGCACCGAACTGCGCAGCAGGCGCGCCACGGTGGCCCAGCCGAAGATCGCCAGCGAGAGCACCACCGGCCACACCCCCCGGCCGATGACGGTGATGATGATGATGGCGCCGATCAGCAGCGGGAAGGCGAAGAACACGTCGGCGAAGCGCATCGTCAGCGTGTCGTAGAAGCGGCCGAAGTAGCCGGCGATCGCGCCGAGCACGATGCCGATGAACAGCGTCAGCACGATCGACACCACACCCACGACGACCGCGATCCTGGACCCGTAGATCACCCGGGAGAGCTGGTCGCGGCCGAGGATGTCGGTGCCGAACAGGTGGTCCGCGCTGGGCGGTTGGAGCGTCTTCAGGAGGTCCTGCCGGAGCGGGTCGTGCGGGGCGATCAGCGGCGCGAAGACGGCGGTCAGCAGCAGGCCCACCACCAGGACCAGGCCCACCAGCGCCAGCTTGTTGGCGGCGAAGCGGTGCCAGATCTCCTGCCACTCCTTGACCACCCGGACCGCCGGCTCACCCGAGGTCCCGGCCGGATCCGCATCCTCGCGCTGCCGTGGAACGGCCCGGCCGGCGGCAGTCGCGGTCGTCTTGTCGTCAGTCATTTCGGCGCCCTCAGCTCAGCCGGATTCGGGGGTCGAGCATCGCGTACAGCAGGTCGACGACCAGGTTGAGCACCACGAAGATGGCGACGCCCCAGGTGGCGACGCCGACCACGATCGGGTTGTTCTGCTGCTGGATCGCGGTGGACATCGCCATCCCGATGCCGTCCCAGTTGAAGATGGTCTCGGTGATGATCGCTCCGCCCAGCAGGCCGCCGAACGAGATGCCGATGTACGTCACCACCGGGATCACCGAGTTGCGCAGGACGTGCTTGAGCAGCACCTCGCGCCTGGGCACGCCCTTGGCGATCGCGGTCTTCACGTAGTCGGCCCGCAGCACCTCCAGCATGGTGCCGCGCATCAGCCGGGCGACCAGCGCCGCGTCGATGACGGCCAGCGTGATCGCCGGCAGGACGACCTGCGCCGGATCGCTCGGATCCCCGATCACCGGCACCCATTTGAGCTGCACGGCGAAGAGGTTGAGCATCAGCATGCCGATCACGAAGGTCGGAAACCCGACCAGGATCGTGGTGATCAACGTGACGACGGTGTCCCAGATCGAGTACCGCTTGAGCGCGGCGAGTACGCCCACTCCCGCGCCGATCACCGCGTCGAAGACGATCGCGGCGACGGCCAGCTTGGACGTGTTGACCAGTTTGGGGCCGAGGATCTCGGCGACCGGACGGCGCTGGGTGTAGTCCTCACCCATGTCACCCTGCACCAACTTGCCCACGTACGTGCCGTACTGGACGATCAGCGGCTTGTCGAGCCCGTACCGCTTGTGGAGCGCCTCGACCACGGCGGGGTCGCGGGAGCGCTCACTGCCGGCCAGCGAGCCGACCGGGTCACCCGGGATGACGAACAGGCAGGCGAAGAGGATCAGCGTCGCGCCGAGCAGCACGACGACCATCTGTCCGATCCTTCGCAGCAGATACCTACCCATGGGCATGTGCCTCTCTGTGGGTCGCGGCAGAGCGGCGTCGTCCTCTCCCCTGCACACCGCCGGGTCGGGCGGGCAGCGGGTGGCCGTCGCCCCTGCCTGGTCGAGGCAGGGGCGACGGCGGTGCAGCGACCCTTCGGGCCAACTGCGGTGGGGCGTAAGGGTTCAGGAGCGGACCACGCCTGGCGCGAGGGGGCGGACTACTTCTGCGAGACCTTGGCCAGGCTCGGGTTCTCGTTGAAGTCGTAGGTCAGGTTCGCCCACTTCTCGGTGTTGCCGACCCGCTGCTGGCCACGGGTGAAGAGCGGGATCAGCGCCTGGTCCTCGCCGATCGCGAGCTTCTCGGCCTGCTGGTAGATCTTGGTGCGCTCGGCGATGTCCTTGGTGGCGGTGGCCTTCTGCAGCAGGGCGTCGAAGGCGGGGTTGCTGTAGCGGCCGCGGTTGTCGCCCGTGGCGTCGTGGGTGGCCGGGTCCTCACCGATGGAGGAGGTGGCCAGCAGCGGGGCCAGGAAGTTGCCGGGCGTCGGGTAGTCGGCACCCCAGGCCGCCCGGTACATGCCGGTGGCGCTGTTCGTGTTCTCCTTCTTCAGCAGTTCCTTGAACGGGATCCCCTCGATCTGGACGTCCAGCCCGAGCACGTCCTTGAGCTGCTGGGCGACGGCCTGCACCCAGGCCTCGTGCCCGCCACCGGTGTTGTAACCGAAGTACAGCTTGGTACCGGGGGTCAGGCCGGCCTGCGCGGCGAGCGCCTTGGCCTTCTCCTTGTCCTGCTTGACGCAGCTGGCGCAGACGCCGTCCTGGAACGCGTCCTTGAAGGCCGGCGGCACCAGCGAGGTCGCGGTGTGCCGGAAGCCCTTGAACACCCCGCTGACGATGGCGTCCCGGTCGATCGCGTAGGAGACCGCCAGGCGGGCCTCCTTGCTCTTCAGCGGACCCTGGTAGGTGATCGGCAGCAGGTAGTTCATGCCGTTGGCGTCCCAGTCGAACCACTCGTTCTTCGGCCCGTAGGTCGCCTTGGCGACGGACAGCTGCTCGGTGGGCAGCCGGGCCCAGTCGAACTGCCCAGCCTGGAAGCCCTGGTACTCCAGCTGGTCGGCGTTGGCCGAGTTCAGGATGGATATCTCGACCCGGTCCAGGTGGGCCTTGGCCAGGGCGTACTTGTCGTTCCGGACCAGCGTGATCTTGCTGTTGTGCTGCCAGGGCCCTTCCATCTTGAACGGGCCGTTGCCGATCGGCTGGTCGTTGTACGTCTTGTTGCCCGCCGGGCCGGCCTCCTTGGGCACCGGGCTGAACACGGTGTGGAAGGTACGCAGGTCGAACTCGCAGTCCTTGATGGCGAGATTGACCACCAGGGTGGTCGCGTCCGGCGCGCTGAGGCCCTTGAAGGCGGTCGCGGAGCCGTCCTGGAGCTCCTTGAAGCCGTCGATCTCGTTCAGGTGGTACGCCACGTCGGAGGCCGCGTCCTTGGCCGCGGCCCGGGTCCAGCCGCGGATGAACGCCGCCGTGTCCACCGCCTCACCGTTGGAGAACGTGGTCCCACCCTTGATCTTGAACGTCCACTGGCTGCAGTCGTCGTTCGAGGTCCGGCTCTCGGCCAGCGCATTGCTGATCTTGCCGTTGACGTCGACACTGGTCAGACCGGTGAACAGATTCTGCGCGACCAGCGTGCCCTCGGACTCCTGCACGTTGTACGGATCGATAGCGGTAGGCTCGACAATGCCCAGTCGGAAGGTGCCGCCGTCCTTGGTCGGTGCGTTGTCGCTCGCCGTCGGCTTTCCGCCGTCGTTACTCGAGCCGCCGCCGTTGCTGCAAGCCGCAACCGCCAGGACCGCGGTGGCGGCCACTGCCGTCCATCGCATTGTGCTGGTGAGCCTCATTCGACTGCCTCTCGATTCGGGGCGTGGGAACGAAGAGCCTCTCCGCAACCCGGTGTTCCAGGCATGGCGGAGATCAACGTCGGTACTCGTGCGCCCATTTGGCGCTGCGACCATCGACGCGCGCAGAGCAACTATCGATCCCGTGGACCCCGTTTGGAATCTTCCTCACATCTCTTTTCTGTTACGCGGGACACCCAAGCCCGGCCATTGACTGACAGAAAATCACATATCGCCTACGGAATCATTAACTCCCACCCGCCGAATACCGGACGGCATCATCCGGATATCGATGATTTCCCGGCTATAAAACGCGCTGGAGATCTTCTTTTTTCTCCGCCGCGCCCTATTTGATCTCGCGCTCCGCCGCGCTCTATTTGATCTCGCCCTTCGCGGCGCTCTAATTGACCTCACCCTTCGCGGCGCTCTAATTGATCTCGCGCTCCGCCGCGCCCTATTTGATCTCGCGCTCCGCCGCGAAATGACAAGCCGAATCATGCGCGGCAGCCCCGTCGAGCCACTCCCGCACGGTCAGCGCGGGCGTCTCCACCGCACACCGCTCCTGCGCCTTCCAGCAGCGGGTGCGGAAGCGGCAGCCCGACGGCGGCTTGGCCGGCGAGGGGACGTCCCCGGAGAGCACGATCCGCCCGCGCCGCTCGCGACCGCTGGGGTCCGGCACCGGCACCGCCGACAGCAGCGCCTGCGTGTACGGGTGGGTCGCGTGCTCGTAGATCTCCTCGTCCGACCCGATCTCCACCATCTTGCCCAGG
>NZ_JYJF01000202.1 GCF_000955975.1 Saccharothrix sp. ST-888 | reverse complement strand
GCGGCGGGCGTGCCGGGCGGCGAGGTCGACGTGGTCGAGGCGCACGGCACCGGCACCACGCTGGGCGACCCGATCGAGGCCCAGGCCCTGATCGCGACGTACGGCAGCGAGCACACCGAGGAGCGCCCGCTCTGGCTGGGCTCGATCAAGTCGAACATCGGCCACACCCAGGCCGCGGCCGGGGTGGCCGGTGTGATCAAGATGGTGCAGGCCATCCGCAACGGGGTGCTGCCCAGGACCCTGCACGTGGACGAGCCGTCCCGGCACATCGACTGGACCGACAGCCACGTCCGGCTGCTCACCGAGTCGCGGGAGTGGCCCGCGTACGACCACCCGCGCCGGGCCGGGATCTCCTCGTTCGGGATCAGCGGCACCAACGCGCACGTGGTGATCGAGGCCGCCCCGGCCGAGGCACCCGCCGAGGAGCAGCCGGGCGCCGTGCTGCCGTCCTGGCAGGTCCCGCTGCTGCTCTCCGGGCACAGCCGGGAGGCCCTGCGGGCCCAGGCGGACCGGCTGCTGACCCATCTGACCGAGCGGGCCGAGCTCGATCCACGCCGGGTCGCGGCGGCGCTGGCGACCGCGCGGACCACGCTCGCCCACCGGGCGGCGGTGAGCGGCACCGACCGGGAACAACTCCTGCACGGCCTGCGGTCGCTGGCCGACGGGGTCACCTCGCCGGCGGTCACCGTCGTCACCGCGACGGAGGGCAGGACCGCGTTCCTGTTCTCCGGACAGGGCTCCCAACTGGTCGGCATGGGACTGGAGCTGGCCGAGGCGTTCCCCGCCTTCGGGGCCGCCTTCGACGAGGTGTGCGCCGTGCTCGACCCGCTGCTGGACCGGCCACTGCGCGAGGCGCTGGCCTCGGCCGAGCTGCTGGAGCGGACCGAGTTCACCCAGCCCGCGCTGTTCGCGGTCGAGGTCGCGCTGTTCCGCCTGCTGGAGTCCTGGGGCATCCGTCCCGACCTGCTCGCCGGGCACTCCGTCGGCGAGTTCGCCGCCGCCCATGCGGCCGGAGTGTGGTCCCTGGCGGACGCCGGGCGGCTGGTCGCCGCGCGCGGCCGGCTGATGCAGGAGCTGCCGGAGGGCGGCGTGATGGTGGCGATCAAGGCCACCGAGGCCGAGATCGAGCCGCTGCTGACCGACCGGGTGAGCATCGCGGCGGTCAACGGGCCCGCCTCCGTGGTGGTCTCGGGCGAGGCGGCGGCGGTCCGGGCGATCGCCGGCCGGTTCGAGCGGACCAGGGAGCTGGCGGTCAGCCACGCCTTCCACTCGCCGCTGATGGAGCCGATGCTCGCCGAGTTCCGGGAGATCGCCGCGGGACTGGACTACAGCCCGCCGCGGATCCCGATCGTCTCCACGCTGACCGGCGCGCCGGCCGCCCCGGAGGAGCTGTGCTCGCCGGAGTACTGGGTGCGGCACGCGCGGTCGGCGGTGCGCTTCGCCGACGGCGTCCGGGCCCTGGAGGACGCGGGCGTGCGGCGGTTCGTGGAGATCGGCCCGGGCGGTGTGCTGACCGCGCTGGCCGCCGAGTGCCTGAGCGGCGACGCCGCGCTGATCCCCGTGCTGCGCAAGGACCGGGACGAGCCGGCGGCGGTCCTCGCCGCACTCGGCGCGTTCAAGGTCCACGGCGGGACACTCGACTGGGCGCGGCTGCTGCCGTCCGGAGCCGCGGTCGACCTGCCGACGTACGCGTTCCAGCGCAGCCGGTACTGGATGGCGAGCGACGCGTCGGGCCTGCGGGCCTCGGCGGACCACCCGCTGCTCGGCACCGCCGTGGAACTCGCCGGGGCCGACGGCACGCTGTTCACCGGACAGCTGTCGCTGCACACCCACCGCTGGCTGGCCGACCACGCCATCGGCGGCGTGGTGCTGCTGCCGGGGACGGCCTTCGTGGAGATGGCGCTCGCGGCCGGCGCCCGGCTGGGGTGCGGCACGGTCGAGGAACTGACCATCGCCGAACCCCTGGTGCTGCCGGCGAGCGGCACGGTCCACCTGCAGTGCACGGTGGAGCCGGACGGCTCGGGGGCCTGGACGTTCCAGGTGTACTCCCGGACGGCCGACGGCGACCCGTGGACCTCGCACGCCACCGGCGTGCTGGGCTCCGCGACGGCCCCGGCCGCCTTCGACCTGGCGGCCTGGCCGCCGGCCGGAGCCCAGCCGGTCGAACTCACCGGGACGTACGAGCGGCTGGCGCTGCTCGGTGCCGGGTACGGGCCGCTGTTCCAGGGGCTGAAGGCGGCCTGGCGGCACGGTGACGAGGTGTTCGCGGAGGTCGAACTCCCGGTCGAGGCCGAGCAATTCGGAATCCACCCGGCACTGTTCGACGCCGCACTGCACGCGATCGGACTGCGGGACGGAGCGGCGGAGCGGATGACGCTGCCGTTCGCCTGGACCGGGGTCGAGCTGCACGCCGTGGGCGCGCGGGCGCTGCGGGTGCGGATCAGCCCGGCCGGCTCCGACGCCGTACGGATCGAGGCTGCCGACAGCGCGGGCGTCCCGGTGGCCCGGGTCGAGTCGCTGGTGCTGCGCGAGGTCTCCGCCGACAGGCTGGCCGCCGCGGGCCGCAACGACTCGCTGTTCGCGGTGGAATGGGTCAGGACGCCGGTCGGCGCGACCCCGACGGCCGGACGCTGGGCGGTGCTCGGCACGCACCGGCAGCGCCTCGTCGACGCCCTGGCCGGCGAGGTCGCGGTGGTGACCGCGGTCGACGGCCTCGACGAGGCGGCGACCGCGTTCGCGGACCCGGTGGACGTCCTGGTGCTGCCGTATGCGGGCGGCGACGACCCGCAGGCGGTCCGCGACGGCCTGGCCGCCCTGCTGGGTCGGCTGCAGTCCTGGCTGGCCGACGAGCGGTTCGCCGACTCGACCCTGGCCGTGGTGACCGGCGGAGCCGTCGGCCTCGCCGGTGAGGACGTCACCGACCTGGCCGGTGCGGCGGCCTGGGGGCTGATCCGCTCGGCGCAGTCGGAGCACCCCGGCCGGATCGTGCTGGTCGACCTGGACGACTCCGCCGCCGGGTACCGGCTGCTGCCGGCCGCCGTCGCCGCCGGGGAGTCGCAACTGGCGCTGCGCTCGGGCGTGTTCAGCGCACCGAGGCTCACCAGGGCCGCGCCGCCCGCCCCCGGGGCTCCGGCCGGGTGGGCCGACCGCGTCCTGATCACCGGCGGGACCGGTGCGCTGGGCCGCCTGGTGGCCCGCCACCTGGTGACGGAGCACGGGGTGCCGCGCCTGCTGCTGCTCAGCCGGAGCGGTCTGCGGGCCCCCGGCGCGCCGGAGCTGCAGGCCGAGCTCACCGGGCTCGGCGCCGACGTGGCCGTCGTCGCCTGCGACCTGGCGGACCGCGAGCAGCTGGCGCAGGTACTGGCCGAGTACCCGGTCTCCGGAATCGTGCACGCCGCCGGTGTGCTCGACGACGGCACGGTCGCCTCCCTCACGCCCGAGCGGCTGGCCGCCGTGCTGCGGCCCAAGGCGGACGCGGCGTGGAACCTGCACGAGCTGACCAAGGACCGGCCGCTGACGGCGTTCGTCCTCTTCTCCTCGGCGGCCGGCCTGCTCGGCAGCCCCGGACAGGCGAGCTACGCCGCCGCCAACGCGTTCCTCGACGGCCTGGCCCAGCACCGCAGGGCGGTCGGCCTCCCGGCCGCTTCGCTGGCCTGGGGCGCGTGGTCCGGCAGCGGCGGCATGGCCGACCGGCTCGGCGAGGCCGACAGCCGCCGACTGGCCCAGTCCGGCGTGGGCGCGCTCACCGAGGAGGCCGGCCTCGCCCTGTTCGACGCCGCCGTCGGCCGGGACGAAGCCGTCCTGATGCCGGCCCTGCTCGACCTCGCCGCACTGGCGCAGGGCAACCGGATCCCGCCGCTGCTGCGCGGACTGGTCCGCTCGTCGTCCTCGCGCCGGGTCGTGCAGGCCGCCTCGACGGCCTCGGCCGCGCTCCGGCGCAGCCTGGCCGAACTGCCGGCCGAGGAGCGGATCACGCGGCTCCTCGACCTGGTCGGCACCCAGGCGGCCGGGGTGCTCGGCACCGCCGAGGTGGCCCTCGACCGGGCGTTCAGCGAGCTCGGCTTCGACTCGCTGACCGCGGTGGAGTTCCGCAACCAGCTCAACGAGGCCACCGGGCTGCGGCTCTCGGCCACGTTGATCTTCGACTACCCGAACCCGCTGGTGCTGGCGCAGCACCTGGAGACCGAGCTGGCCCCGGCCGACGGAGCGGGCGGCGGTGACCAGGAGGACGCCGTCCGCCGGGCGCTGGGAGCGATCCCGCTGGCCCGGCTGCGCGACTCCGGTCTGCTGGACAGCCTGCTCGAACTGGCCGGGCTGAAGCCGCGACCCGAGAGCGACGAGCCGGCCGAGAGCGGCGAGTCGATCGATGCGATGGACGCCGAGAGCCTGATCAGCCTGGCACTCGACGACCTCGCCGGGGAGGACGACGCCCTGTGACAAGGAGTGGGAACGTGGCTCGGTCCGAGAACCCGGACACCAGGATGCTCGAAGCGCTCCGCGCTTCGCTGAAGGAGACCGAGCGGCTGCGGGAGCAGAACCGCAAGCTGACCGCGACCCTGCGCGAGCCGATCGCGATCGTGGGCATGGCGTGCCGGTACCCGGGCGGCGTGGCCTCACCGCAGGACCTGTGGGACCTGGTGGCCGGGGGAGGGGACGGCATCACCCCCTTCCCGGCCGACCGGGGCTGGGACACCGGCCTCTACGACCCGGAGCCGGGTCTGGAGGGCAGGTCCTACACCGCCGCGGGTGGTTTCCTGCACGGTGCGGGTGAGTTCGATGCGGGGTTCTTCGGGATCTCGCCGCGTGAGGCGTTGTTGATGGATCCGCAGCAGCGGTTGCT
>NZ_JYJF01000201.1 GCF_000955975.1 Saccharothrix sp. ST-888 | reverse complement strand
TGCCGGGCGTGGCCCGCTTGCCCGGCGGGATGTCCCACAGCGAGGTGTCGTCCAGCAGCGCGCCGTACCGACCGCGCATCACCTTGCTCTCCGCGGCGACGCTGAACAGGCTCTGGTGACCGGGGTGCAGCAGCTGCGGCGTCCGGTAGGTGCCGAGCCCTCGGGCCACCAGTCGGTCCGCCTCGGACAGTTCGTCCGCCCACTGGGCCAGCGTGGCGGCCGACGCGTAGAGGTACGGTTCGAGCAACGGATCCAGCGTGGTCGCCGTCAGCGACCGGACCCGTTCCATGACCTCGGCCGCAGACAACTGTCCCGCTGTCGCGCCGTATTCGGTGAGCAGTGCCTTGGCAGTCGGGGCGATCCCGCCGGGAGCCTGCTGTTCGATACGGCGCAGTTCCGCCACCACCCGCAGCCAGCTGTCGCCGTCGTGCGAGGAGATCAGTGCGGTCGCGGCCTGGACCGCGTGCGCCAGGTCGGTCGAGTCGGCGAAGCCCTCAGCGAGTTCGCCCAGCACGTCGAGGGCGGTATGGACCTCGCCCCGGGTCACCAGGGCCGTACCGAGCGCGGTGGCGGCCCGCACCCTTCCTCCGGCATGTCGTTGCAGACGGAGTGCCTCCGCCAGGTGGCGCACTCCGGAAGCGCGTTCGTCCCGGACTTCCAGGCAGCCCAGTTCAATGAGCGCTTCGCTGCGACGGACGACGGACGACGGTTCCTGGAGCGCCCGGCGCAGGCAGGCGATCGCGTCGTCGGTCTGCCCGCTGCGGACGGCCTTGGCGGCGGCGCCGACCAGCGCGTCGGCGGCCCAGGGCGCGCCCACGGCGGGAATCGGCATCAGATGGCGCACCACCGCCTCCTCCGGATCGCCCCGGTGGTGCAGCAGCTCGGCGACGCGACGGTGGACGTCCGCCCGCCGGTGCCGGTCCCACGAGTCGCGTACCGCCTCGCGCAGCAGCGGGTGGGCGAAGGCCGGTCGGCCGTCCTGCGGCCCTTGCCGCAGCAGACCCTGACGGGTGAGCTCGCCGGTCCAGCCGCACAGCCGGGACGGGTCGGCATCGGCCACGGCAGCCAGCAGGGCGGGAGCGTCCTCCTCGTCCTGAAGCTCGGCGAACGTCTGGAGGGCGGCCGCCGTCTCAGGACCGGCGCTGCGCAGCCAGCGGGCCACCGCGCCGGTGAACGCGCCGGGATGGAGGTCGGCACAGCTACCCGGCAACCGGGACGGGAGCTCGCCCTGGGCGGTGATCTCCCGCAGGTCCGTGAGCAGTGCGTGCAGCAACATCGGGTTGCCGCCGCCGGCCCGGACACACTCCTCCACCAGGGTGTGCGGTACGCCGTCGCCGAGGACCGAGCGCACGAGGACCACGGCGGCCGCCGGGCCGAGCGGGGCCAGCAGGCATATCTCGTCCGTCGGCCGGCAGCAGACATCGGTGAACGCGGGTTCCGGCAGGACCAGGTCGTACTGCCACCGTTCCGTCACCGCCAGCACGACGGGGAGCCTGTCCAGCCGCCGGGTCACCTGGGCGAGCCACCGGCGCGACACCGCGTCCGCCAGGTGGATGTCGTCCACCGCGAGCAGGACCGGCTCCGACGCGGCCTGCGACTGGAGCAGGCTCCACAGCCGGGAAGGCAGATCAGCGCCGTGCAACGAACCGCCCCAACACTCGTTCTCCACTGCCAGCGGGCCGGCCGACGTCGTGTGCGGGGCGCCGTCGAAGAGCTGCAGCACGACGCCGAAGCCGACGTCCGCCTCCTGAACAGAACATCGGGCGCTGAGTACGGTTGTCCCATGACGTTCCGCGTCCCGGGCGATCGCTTGGAGCAGGGCGGTGCGGCCGGTGCCGCTGGCGCCCCGAATCACCAACGTGCCGCCGACACCCGACTTGGCACGCCTGACCAGCGCCTGCGCTCTGGCCAGGGGCTCCGCACGCTCCCACAGTGCGTCCAAGGAGGCGTGAGCACGGTCCTGGAGGGAGGTAGTGGCCATGGGAACTCCTGGACAGTCAAGGCATGCTGCGTAACGGGAGAGGCAATTTTCTCCCTTGGTTTACAAGACGTGAGCAAACCATCTGGCGTCTCCGCCACCCGCTGTGAGCTGTGTCTCACCAATTCGTGATGGCTTCATCTCGCTCCCGGCTGTCGGTGCCGTGGCCGCGCTGACGGGCGGGTCGGTGACGGTTCCGGTACTTCACCGGAACCGCGGCGCAGCTGCCTCCGGAATCACCAACACCCCTGGCATCGCCGTACTTTCCAGCGCCCGTCCACAGCGCTGTCGTCGTCGGCCGCCGTAAATAGTGAGCCCGCGCCGGACTCCTCGGCCAACCGGACAGCCCACCGCCGCCGCCGTGACGGCAGCACACTGAAGCTGTATCCAGCGGATGCCCCTGATGGCCGGCACCCCACTGCGGTCGACACCGGCATGGATGCCTGAAGGGTGTCCTTACCTCCGTACAGCGGCTGAGGAGCGGCTTTGCAGGCGCCCACCTCGCGGGCATGATCGCTGTTCGTGGGTCTGCGACTGCTGTACTAGATCTTCTGCCGGCTGCTGGGCGGGCTCGTTCTGCCGGGACGGTCCTCCGCTGCGAACACGGCCGAGATCCTCGCCCTGCGCCATGAAGTCGCCGTACTGCGACGGCAGATCGAACGGCCGCGGATGTCGTGGGCCGACCGAGCCGTACCCTCCGCTCTCGCGCGACACCTGCCCTCCGCCCTACGTCGACACCGGCTGATCACCCCGGGCACGCTTCCGGCCTGGCACCGCCGTCTGGTGCGCCGGAAGTGGCGCCAGCCGCCGGCCAGGTCTGGCCGACCACCGCTTTCGGACGAGGTCGTCGCGCTCATCCGGCGCCTCGCCACAGAGAACCCGGCCTGGGGGTACGTCAGAATCCAGGGCGAGCTGCGACGGCTCGGCCATCGGATCGCCGCCGCCACCATCCGCCGCGTCCTGCACCACGCCGGTCTGCCACCCGGACCACGGCGTTCCTCTCAGCGGTCGTGGCGCACCTTCCTCCGTGCGCAGGCTCATACGGTCCTGGCCTGCGACTTCATGCACGTGGACACCGTCTCCCTCAAGCGCCTGCACGTCTTCTTCGTCGTGGAGATCAAGACCAGGCGCGTCCACGTCCTCGGCGTGACCGCGCACCCCACGGGTGCAGGGGCACCTCCCGGGCCGAAGGCTGGGGGCGGGGGCTCAGCTCGCCCGGAACCAGTTGATCGACCTGGGAGACCGAGCCGAGCAACTCCGGATCCTCAGTTGCGGCCGCCGCCCACGGCCCGGACCCGGCCAGCCGGCTCGCTACCCGCGACCAGTTCACGCGCACCGCGCGCCACCGTCGACTCCGCCACCCGCGCCAGGCGCGCGACCCGACGAATGCCGCCGTAACCCGGCACCCGAGCACTCGCCCCGAGCGCCAGACGCCGCTGCCGCTCATCCAGGTGCGGCAACAGCGCAGCCAACGCCGCCCCGAGCGGTGCTTCGCTCTCCTCCGTCACGCCGAGATCCTACGGCCCAACAACCCTTGAAGATCCATGAGTTATTTGTCGACAGCTCCCTGGGGACCAGCCGGCCTGCAGCGACGTCGGAGCAGGTGCGCGACGGTGACGGACTCGTCCGCGCACGCGTACTGACAAGAGTCGGAGACCGCGGATTCGTCCTCGCCCGGAAATTCGACCACCAGCAGGTGGTGCGGCGTGTGCACGGTGTCGAAGAACTAGGATTTCTCGTACTCCCAGCGGTCCGCGGTGATCGCCACCGGGCCGCGGGTGGAAACCCGCTCCCGCACCCAGGGCAGGTACGCGTCCGGTGTTTCGTGGAAAACCCCTTCCAGGTCGACATCGAAGGCCTTTCCGACAAGATCGGAGGAGTTTCTCAGACGAGTCGGGATTTCGATGTCCAGGAATCCCCCGGGGACCTGTCGAACGACGAGATTGAGTTCACCGAAGATCCGGTCCTCGGGGTGCTCGGCCCCGGCGTCGAGGAGGAGGGTGCCCGGCGCCGAGTCCCGGCGGCCACCGCAGGAGAAGGCATTCCGGACGGTTTCTGACGGGGCGAGGTTATCGGGGCGACCGAAAAGGCGTCCGGCAAATCGTGAGGCAGCAGTGCCATCGCCTCGCTCAGCTGTACTGCACTGCCCGAGGCGGCGCCATCCGAGTTCTCCACGCCCTCCGCGCCCTTTGCTTCGAAGTCCCGCACCGGTCACGGGGATGCTGACGACAACAGACCACGGAGATTTCCCCGGCATCATGCAAGCTACCCCAGGGGAACATCCGGTCGCAACAGTCGACTGTAACCGGAGTGCAACGGACGCCATTCTTCCACGAAATAACCCGTGCGCGACGGGCCCGAAGTACCGTGCGGACAACGCGGTTGCCCGAAAGGGCAATCTTTCGGACCGAAAGGGCAGTGTGGCACAGGCTCCGAAACGAGGCTTGACAACGCTTCGGCCCGGCGGCTAGAAATGCCTCGAACGACATTCCGCCGCATCGCATCCGATGCGGGCCGCGGAATCCAATTCACCAGGAAAAGCAGCGGCAACGAGTCGCGTAGAACCGGAACCGGAAGGAGAGAACGAAATGATCGACCCTTCCGACACCGCGCTGCGGCAGATGTTCTCCGCCGCCCTTTCACGGAGCGCACCACGGTCCATTCACGGCCGCAGGCCGGCCGAGCGGACACCCGCCGTGCGGATCGGACGGACGGGCCGACTCGGGATACCGGCGACCGGGAGCATGAGATCGGCGCCCGGGACAGCCTAGGCGGACCTGCCGCGAAGACCGACTGGCTGACCCGGCTGCAGGTGGACGTCGCACTCGCCGGCCCCTCCGCGACCGGGACCTGCTCGCCCGGTTCATCCCGGAGCAGGCAGCGACGCCGGGGCACAGCGAACCGCTCGACCGGAGCGGTTCCACGAGACCGTGGAAGGGAGGTACCACC
>NZ_JYJF01000200.1 GCF_000955975.1 Saccharothrix sp. ST-888 | reverse complement strand
GGCGGAGGAGCGGTGCTCGACCGAGGTGCCGCTGCTCGCGGTGCCCTCGCTGGAGGGCCGGGCCGCCCACGAGTCGGCCTGCCACTTCGCCGCGGTGCGGGTGGCGGCGTAGCACGGACAACGGGACGGGCCCGGAGGGAAAATCCCTCCGGGCCCGTCCCGTTGAGCGGCTCAGAGCCGAGCGGTCATCACTTGGTGAAGCCGATGTTCTCGTAGACGTAGTCCGCGAGGCCCGGGGCACCGAGGTTGGCGACGGCCTTCTTCACACCGAAGATGGCGGGGCGCTGGTACAGCGGGAGCAGAGCGGAGACCTTCCACGCCTCGGTGTCCGCCTGGTTGATCGCGGCGAACTCGGCGTCCGTGGTGGGGGCGGCGACGGCGTCGTTCATCGCCTTGTCCAGGGCGTCGCTGCCGACCTGGGTGTAGTTGGCGCCACCGTTCTGGGCGTAGTTCGCGGTCGAGGAACCGGCCGGGAACGGGGTGCCGATCAGCGAGAAGGCGGTCATGTCGAAGTCGAACTTGTAGACGTACTTGTCGAAGAAGTCGTTCGACGGGGCGGTGAAGATGGTGAGCTTGACGCCGATCTGCTGCAGCATCTGGGTCAGCATCGAGCCCTCGTTGGTGGCCACGCTGACACCGGCCGGGATGACGAACTTGAGCGCGAGCTCCTTGCCGTCCTTCTTGCGGACGTCGCCGTCCATCTTCCAGCCGGCGTCGTCCAGGGCCTTCTTGGCGGCCTCGGGGTCGAACTTGCTCAGGCCGCCCGAGTTGTCCTTGTAGCCGTTCTGGCCGGGCACCAGGAAGTGGTTGTTCATCGGCTCGGCCGGCCAGCCCAGGCCGTTCAGGTCCGACTTGGCGATGGTCGAGCGGTCGACGGCCTGGAAGATGGCGGCGCGGACCTTCGGGTCGGTCAGCATCGGGCTCTTGCCGTTGA
Source organism: Saccharothrix sp. ST-888 (assembly GCF_000955975.1). Lineage (GTDB taxonomy): Bacteria > Actinomycetota > Actinomycetes > Streptomycetales > Streptomycetaceae > Kitasatospora. Next base: position 4,153 of record NZ_JYJF01000200.1, on the reverse strand, counting down.
GCATGATGTGGCGGTAGTTCGGGCCGCCGGCCTCGCGGACCTCGCCGTCCTTGGTCGCCTGGATCTGCTTGAAGCCGGAGGCGTCCGGGCCGTTGTTGTAGAAGTCCACCTCGCCGTTGGCGAACGCCTGCGGCATGGTGTTGGTGTCCATCGCCTTGAAGACGATCTTGTCCAGCTGGGCCTTGTCGCCCCACCAGTTGGGGTCGGCCACCACGGTGACGGTCTTCGCGGTCTGGTCGATCTTGTCCAGCTTGAACGGACCGGCGGTGGCCGGGATCTTGTCCACGTACGCGGTGTTGAAGACGTCCGGGGTGGCGACGTACTTCGCCGGCATCAGCGGCGCGTTGGCGGCGTTGTTGAACATCGACTGCCACTCGGAGTACGGCGTCTTGAACGTCATGATCGCCTGGTAGTCGTCAGCACCCTTGACGACGCTCTCGACCTGGTCGAAACCGGTGGTCGAGGTGGCCTTGAAGTCCTTGTTCTGGCCGTTCTGCGCCTTGACGTTGGCGTCGATGTCCTGCCAGGTGATCGGGGTGCCGTCGGACCACTTGGCCTTCGGGTTCAGGGTCCAGGTGACGACCTGCTTGCCGTCCTTGGTCTCCGCCTTGGCATCCAGCAGGTACGCCTTGTTCGGGGTCTGGGTGCCGCCCGCGTCCGAGCGCCAGAAGGTCGGCATGAGCGCCTTCATGACATCGGTGGTGGAGGTCTCGTTGCCGTCCGCCTCGATCGGGCTCCACTGCGAGGAGAGCTGGTCGATGGCCCAGTTGAGGGTGCCGCCCTGCTTCAGGTCGGCACGGTCCTTGGTGTTCATCGCGCTCTGGGTCATCTTCGGCGCCTCGGAGGCGGCCGGGGCACCCGAGTCGCTCTTGCTGCTGGAGCAGGCGGTGAGGGACAGCGAGGCGGCGGCGATGGTGGCGACCAGCGCGACCGGGATCCGGTTGTGCTTCAAGGGGTTCCCCCTGGTGGTGTACGGATATCGGTGAGTAGGCCCGGCAGCGTCGAGGCGACGGGTGGTGCCGGTGGAGCTTGAGATGCGGCGGTGCTTGGGCGGTGCTGGTGGTGCAAGGCGCCTGAGGCGCAGCTCGGTGGGGGTCAGATCACTTCGAGGGCACGGGCGTAGTGGCAGGCGGCCGAGTGGTCGGCGCCGAGCCGGTCGCTCGCGGGGTCCTCGTCGCGGCAGCGCAGCTGCTCGTCCTCGCTGAGGGTGAGGTACTTCGGGCAGCGGTTGCGGAACCGGCAGCCGCTCGGCACGTTGGCCGGGCTGGGCAGGTCACCGGTGAGCAGGATCCGGGTCCGCTCGCGCTCCTTGCGTGGGTCGGGGAGCGGTACGGCGGAGAGCAGAGCCTGGGTGTACGGGTGGGAGGGTGCTTCGAAGATCGACTCGGTGTCGCCGATCTCGACGATACGGCCGAGGTACATCACCGCGATCCGGTCGGCGATGTGCCGGACCACGGAGAGGTCGTGGGCGACGAACAGGTAGCTGAGACCGAGCTTGTTCTTGAGCTCGTCCAGCAGGTTCAGCACGCCGGCCTGGATGGAGACGTCCAGGGCCGAGACGGGCTCGTCCAGGACGACCAGCTTGGGCTCCAGGGCCAGGGCGCGGGCGATCGAGATGCGCTGGCGCTGGCCGCCGGAGAACTCCTGCGGGTAGCGGTCGGCGTGGTCGGGCTTGAGGCCGACCAGTTCCAGCAGCTCGGGGACCCGGGCGGCGATCCTGACCTTCTCCCAGCCGTGGGTCTTCAGCGGCTCGGCGAGGATGTCGCCGACCGGCATCCGGGCGTCCAGGGCGGCCATCGGGTCCTGGAAGACGATCTGCATGTCCCGGCGGAGCGCCTTGCGGTCGGCCCGGTCCATGCTCTTGGTCTCCTTGCCGAAGACCGTGACGGTGCCGACCTGGTCCTTGGGCAGGTCCAGGATCTCCAGCAGGGTGGTGGTCTTGCCGCAGCCGGACTCGCCGACCAGACCGAGCGTCTCGCCCTCGCGGATGTCCAGCGAGATACCGTCGACGGCCTTGACCACGCCGACCTTGCGCTTGACGATCGCGCCCTTGCTGAGCGCGAAGTGCTTGGTCAGGTTGTCGAGTTCGAGGACGGTCGTACGCTCGGCGCGCGGGCGCTGCTCCAGCGCGGAGACGGCGGGGACCTCGGGAACCGGGTAGATGGTGTCCGGGTCGAGGGCGTTGCCCAGCTCGTGGCTGCGGTGGCAGGCGGTCGGGTGAGTGTTGCCCTCCTTGACCGACAGCATGGGCTCCACCTCGCGGCAGCGCTCGATCGCGATCGGGCAGCGGGCCTCGAACGGGCAGCCCTGCGGCAGCTCGACCATCGACGGCGGGGTGCCCTCGATCGGGGTCAGCGCGCGGCGCTCGGTGTCGTCCAGGCGCGGGATCGAACCCAGCAGGCCGATGGTGTACGGCATCCGGGGCGTGTAGTACACCTCGTCCACGGTGCCGGCCTCGACCGGCTTGCCCGCGTACATCACCTGGACGCGGTCGGCGAAGCCGGCGATCACACCGAGGTCGTGAGTGATCATCACAATGGCGGCGCCGGTGACGTCCTGGGCCTTCTTCAGGACTTCGAGCACCTGGGCCTGGATGGTCACGTCGAGCGCGGTGGTCGGCTCGTCGGCGATGATCACCTTGGGGTCGTTCGCGATCGCCATGGCGATCATCGCGCGCTGGCGCATGCCGCCGGAGAACTCGTGCGGGAAGTTGTCCACCCGGCGCCGCGGGTCCGGGATGCCGACCAGGTCGAGCAGTTCGACGGCGCGCTCGCGGGCCTTCTCCTTGCTCAGCTCCTGGTGGATCTGCAGGGCCTCGACGATCTGGGTGCCGACGCTGTAGACCGGGGTGAGCGCGGACAGCGGGTCCTAGAAGACCATGCCGATGTCCTTGCCGCGGATCCTGGACATCTCGTTGTCCGAGAGGCCGAGCAGCTCACGGCCGCCCAGCTTGATCGAGCCGGAGACCGCGGCGCTGTCGGGCAGCAGGCCGAGCACGGCCATCGAGGACACCGACTTGCCGGAGCCGGACTCGCCGACGATACCCAGCACCTCGCCGGGGCGGACGGCGTACGAGACGCCGCGCACGGCGCGCACCTCGCCGGCCTCGCTGGGGAACGAGACCTGCAGGTCGCTGACTTCGAGGATGGGCTGAGCCTGGTCCAGCCGGGTGTCGGTCACCGGTCGGAGTCCTTCCTTGGTACGGGTGCTGTCCGAGGGCTGCGAGGAGTCGTTCGCGGCCGTCATGAGGTGCTCAGCACATCGGTAGAGGTGCTCGGGCCCTGCAGCTGGTTGGACAGGTTGGTCGCGCCGGCCTTGGTCTCACCGGTCTTCTTGAGCTTCTTGGCCTTGGCCTTGGCGCCGGAGGCGTTCGGGTCGAGGGCGTCCCGCAGGCCGTCACCGATGAAGGAGACCGCGATACCGATCAGCACCAGGCAGCCGGCCGGGAAGTAGAACAGCCACGGGAAGGTCGGGGCGTTGGTGGTGTTGTCGGCGATGATCGTGCCGAGCGAGACGTCCGGCGCCTGGATGCCGAAGCCCAGGAAGGACAGGCCGCTCTCGCCGATGACCGCCGCGCCGACCTGGATCACCGCGTCGATGATCAGCAGCGAGGCCATGTTCGGCAGGATGTGCCGGAAGATGATGACCGGTCCCGGCACGCCCATGTACTTGGCGGCCTTGACGAACTCCCGGTCCTTCAGGGTCATCGTCATCGAGCGCACCACGCGGCCGGTGATCATCCAGGCGAACGCCGCCAGCAGCACCACGAAGATCAGCCAGCTGGCCTTCTGGAACAGCGGCGAGAGTACGGCGATGATCAGGAAGCTGGGCAGCACCAGCAGCAGGTCGACGCCCCACATCAGGACCCGGTCGATCCAGCCGCCGTAGTACGCCGAGACGGCGCCGACGACCGCGGCGACCAGGGTGGTGATGACGCCCACCAGCAGGCCGATCACCAGGGACTTCTGCAGACCGCGCATGGTGAGCGCGAAGAGGTCCTGGCCGCCCTGGTTGGTGCCCCACCAGTGGTCGCCGCTGGGCGCGGCGTTGAAGGCCATGTAGTCGTGGAAGGTGTAGTCGTACTTGTCGAACAGCGGGCCGACGTAGGCCGCCAGGAAGAGCAGGACCAGGATGCCCAGGCCCACCAGGGCCA
>NZ_JYJF01000021.1 GCF_000955975.1 Saccharothrix sp. ST-888 | reverse complement strand
CGCTGAACGCCACGGTCCACTACGGGCAGGACTACGACAACGCGTTCTGGGACGGCTCCCAGATGGTCTTCGGGGACGGCGACAACGTCATATTCACCGACTTCACCGCCGCCGTGGACGTGATCGGCCACGAACTCACCCACGGCGTCACCCAGTACACGGCCGGGCTCGACTACCACGACCAGCCCGGCGCGCTCAACGAGTCCGTCTCGGACGTGTTCGGCTCACTGGTCAAGCAGTACGCCCTGCACCAGAGCGCCGCCGACGCGGACTGGCTGATCGGCGCCGGGCTCCTCGCCCCGGGCATCCAGGGCATCGCGCTGCGCTCGATGAAGGCCCCCGGCACGGCCTACGACGACCCGCAGCTCGGCAAGGACCCTCAGCCCGCCCGGCTGAGCGACTACGTCGACACCGCCGATGACCAAGGCGGGGTGCACATCAACTCCGGGATCCCCAACCACGCCTTCTACCTGCTGGCCACCGCACTCGGCGGCAATGCCTGGGAGCGGGCCGGACAGATCTGGTACGACACCCTGACCGGCGGCCGACTCACCCACGACGCCGACTTCGCCACCTTCGCCAAGGCCACCGTGGCCGCCGCCAAGGCGCGCTACCAGGACCACGCGGTGGCCGACACCGTGACCGCCGCCTGGTCCCAGGTCGGGATCAGCACCACCTGAACCACCCGGCAGAACGTCGTCCTCGGCGAAAAGTCAGCACATCCCACCGGTGCGTAGCACACTTGCAACCATGCGTATCCAGGTGACCAGGACCGGCGGCCTGGCAGGCCGAACCCAACGCGCAGAGTTGGACACCGCCGACCGACCCGACGCGCCGCACGTCCACGCCCTCGCCCGCGAGGCCGTGGCGGGTGGACTGCGCACCCCTTCGTGCGGCGTGCCGGACGGCTTCCACTACGAGATCACCGTGGACGGCCGGACCGTCTACTGCGCGGATCCCAAACTGACCGACGCCCAGCACGAGCTGGTCTCGCTGGTCCTGCGCGAGGGCATCGCCCAGCCCGCCCAGCCCGGCCTCACCGGGGGGCACTGACGCCGCATCAGGGCGCGGGGCTCCACTCCCCCTGCCCGACCGACTGCTCCAAGTCCACTTCGCCGTTTGCCCGTTCGCGTGGCCACTCGCCCACCCCGGGAGTGCCGCCCGGCTTACGGCGCATCGTCGGTGAAGGTGCGGTGCGAGGCGTCCTCGTGGGTCAGCCGCCGCAGCGTGGCCATCAGCGCATCGCCCAGCACCGTGCCGATCACGGCCCCCTCCACCCGGCTCCCCCGCAACCGGCCGCAGCACCCCACGGCAGCCGAACCATTATGGATAGCCTACGTCTCCATACCGCACCCGCAGCACGATCCACTCCCCCGCCGGATCACCACGACCACCGGCCGCACCCGGTCCGAACTCACCCCCGTGCCAACCGGATTGGACACGCGCGGGGCGACCCGCAGCCGCCGGACCGGGGTCTGGTCGAACGCGTGCTGGGCGCGTACGCGGCCCGATGAGCGCAGGGGCGCGGGGCGCTGCTCGGTCGAGCAGTGCTCCGCGCCCCTGGGGTGGCGGGTGGGTCAGAAGCCCAGCTTGCGCAGCTGCTTCGGGTCACGCTGCCAGTCCTTGGCCACCTTGACGTGCAGGTCCAGGTAGACCGGGGTCCCGAGGAGGGCCTCGATGTGCTTGCGGGCGGTGGTGCCGACGTGCTTCAGGCGGGAGCCCTTGGCGCCGATCACGATGGCCTTCTGGCTCTGGCGCTCGATGTAGACGTTGGCGTGGATGTCCAGCAGCGGGCGGTCCGCCGGGCGGCCCTCGCGCGGGAGCATCTCCTCGACCACCACGGCGAGCGAGTGCGGGAGCTCGTCCCGGACGCCTTCCAGGGCGGCCTCGCGGATCAGCTCGGCGACCATGATCTGCTCGGGCTCGTCGGTGAGGTCGCCGTCCGGGTAGAGCGGCTGGCCCTCGGGGAGCAGCTTGGTGATCAGCTCGGCGACCAGGTCGACCTGCTTGTCGCCGACCGCGGAGACCGGGATGATCTCGGCCCACTCGATGCCCAGCTCGATGCCGAGCTGGTGGATGGCGATCAGCTGCTCGGCCAGCCGCTTGGAGTCGACCAGGTCGGTCTTGGTGACGATGGCGACCTTGGGGGTCTTCTTGATCTCGGCGAGTTCCTTGGCGATGAACTTGTCGCCGGGCCCGAGCTTCTGGTCGGCGGGCAGGCAGAAGCCGATCACGTCGACCTCGGCCCAGGTGCTGCGCACCAGGTCGTTGAGCCGCTCGCCGAGCAGCGTACGGGGCTTGTGCAGACCGGGGGTGTCGACCAGCACCAGCTGGGCGTCCGGGCGGTGCACGATGCCGCGCACGGTGTGCCGGGTGGTCTGCGGACGGTCGGAGGTGATCGCGACCTTCGTCCCGACCAGCGCGTTGGTCAGGGTCGACTTGCCCGCGTTCGGACGTCCGACGAAGCACGCGAACCCGGAGCGGTACGGGGATGAAGGGGCACTCATGCGCACCATTCTCCCTGATCGCGTGGGCGCCGTCGGACACCGCACCCGAGCAGGCCCCGAGCGGGCACCCCGACAGCACACCCGGCCCGCGCCGTCAGCGGGATTTGCGGCCCCCGGTGAACGCGCCGATGACGGTCAGCAGGAAGATCGCGATCGACCCGGCCAGCCAGTACGGCGAACCGGTCTCCTTCCAGCGGCCCATGCCCATCACGCTGAGCAGCAGTCCGGCGAAGAACGCCAGTGCCCCCATCGCACACCCCCTCGATCGCTGTCACCCTACCCGCGCACGGTGCAACGGAAAGTGCGGGCACCCCCGCGGTTTCCGGGGGTACCCGCACCTCCGCCCTGCGGCGGTCCGAGGGCCGGCCTCAGCGCGCCTCGACGGCGATCTTCAGCGCACCGTCCGGCCCGGCCAGCAGGACCGGGGTCCCGGCGCCGCCCAGGTCGCGCACGGCGGACAGGTCGGACTCGGCCGGCTCGGCGGCCTCGGAGACCACGGCGGCGGCCTCCAGGCTCTTGGCACCGCTGGCCACCGCCATCGCGACGGCGGTCTGCAGCGCACTCAGCTTCAGCGATTCCAGTGCGACCGTCCCGGCCACATAGGTCCGGCCGGTCTCGTCGCGTACGGCGGCCCCCTCCGCCACGCCGTTGCGGGCCCGCGCGGAACGGGCCAGCGTGATGATCTTCTTGTCCTCGGGGTCCAGCTCGATCAGCTCACTCATGCCGCTGAGCATAGGCGCCGAGGCCCCGGCCGCTCCCGGCCGTCCACCCGGCGGGCACCGCCCGGCCAAGACCCGCCGCCCGGCTAACGGCCGCCCTCCTCGGCCAGGATGGCGCCGCGCCCGGCCGGGGCGAAGCCCTCCAGCGCCGCCGTGATCCGGGCCAGCACCTGCGCCGACAGCTCGACCTCACCGGCGGCCAGGTTCTCGGCGATGTGCGCGGGGGTCCGGCTGCCCGGGATCGGCACCACGTGGGCGTCCTGGTGCAGCAGCCAGGCGAGCGCCAACTGGCCCGGAGTGAGGCCGAGTTCGGCGGCGATCGCGCGCACCGGGGCGTACCGGTCGTTGTTGGCACGCAGGTTCGCCTCGTCGAAGCGCTCCAGATTGCGCCGGAAGTCGCCCTCGGCCACCTGCTGCACGGTACCGGTGAGGAAGCCACCGCCGAGCGGGCTCCAGGCGACCAGACCGACGCCCAACTCCCGGGCGGCGGTCAGCAGCGCCGGATCGGCCGGCTGCCACATCGACCACTGCACCTGCACCGCCGCCACCGGATGCACCGCATGGGCCAGCCGCAACTGCTCCGCCGTCACGTTGGAGAGGCCCAGTTGCCGCACCAGCCCGGCTCCGATCAGCTCGGCGACCGCCCCGACCGTCTCCTCGAACGGCACCTGCGGGTCCGGGAAGTGCGGGTAGTACAGGTCGATCGCCTCGACGCCGAGGTTGCGCAGCGACTGCTCGGCGTAGCCCCGGACGTACTTCGGGTCCAGGTTCACGGCCAGCTCTCCGAAGGCGGCGCTGACCGGGAAGCGGTGTGCCTCGGCGCCCTCCGGGATCCGGAAGCCGAACTTGGTGGCGATCACCAACCCGTCCCGGCGCCCGGCGACCACCCGTCCGACCAGCTGCTCGTTGTGGCCGTCCGCGCCGTAGCCGTCGGCGGTGTCGATCAGGGTGGCCCCGGCGTCCAGGGCGGCCCGCAGCGCCGTCTCCCCCCGCCGGTCGTCGATCTCGCCGTACATGCCCGGCGAGAGCACCATCGCCCCGAAGCCGATCGGCGAGGTGGTCAGACTGCCCAGGGTGCGTACGCTCATCGTGGATCCCTCCGTACCATTGCGGACCGGACCACTCTTCCGCCGTCGATGACGATGCGTCAAAGACCTTTCACTATCCGGCCGGTCGCATCATCTCCCGGCGCCCTTCGGGGCTGGCCAGCCACTCCAGCTTCGCCGCGGTGTCCGTGCCCTTCCCGGGGTTGTGCAGCACGATGGTCAGGTCCGGCCGCTCGGGCACCCGCAGCTGGGTGGACTCGAAACAGAGCCGCCCGACCGAGGGGTGGTCGATCTCCTTGTGGAGCATCCCGCCGGCCTTGACGTCACCCCTGGCCCAGATCTCCGCGAACTCGGGGCTCACCTCGGCCAGTTCGTCCACGATCGCCTGGTAGCCGGTGTCCCCGGGCCGCTCCGAGGCGGCGAGCCGGAACTGCGCGACCACATACCCGGCGTTGGCCTGCCAGATCGGCACCGACCTCGGGCTCGGACCGGCGGACCTCCAGTGGGGCGTCACCGCCTTCGCCCTGCCGTCCGGCGGCCTCCTGCTCCTGTTCGGCCGGATCGCCGACCTGTACGGGCGGCGCAGGCTCTTCCTGGCGGGCCTCACGCTGTTCACCGCCGCCTCGGTGCTGGCCACGCTGGCCTGGGACCCGGCCGGCTTCCTGGCCGGCCGGGCGCTGCAGGGCCTGGCGGCGGCGATGATCGTTCCGTCCGGCATGTCACTGCTGACCACCACCTTCCGCGAGGGCCCCGAGCGCGACCGCGCACTGGGCGTCTCCGGGCTGCTGCTCTCGCTCGGCTTCACCGCCGGCATGCTGCTCGGTGGTGTGCTGACCGACAGCCTCGGCTGGCGCTCCACCATGGCGCTGAACGTGGTGATGGGCCTCGGCGTGCTGCTCGCCGCCCCCGGCCTGGTCTTCGGGATGATGGGCCTGGCGGCGGCGGCCGGCGGCGTGCTGGCCCCGAAGCTGGCCGGCCGTCTCGGCGCCCACCGCACCCTGGTGCTCGGCCTGGCGGTGCAGGCCCTGTTCACCGCCGTGCTGCTGGCCGTGGGCACCGGCGGTGCCGGTGCCTGGCTGGTCATGGTCGCCGGGTCGGTCGCCTGCTTCGGCCACCTGTTCGCGATCGTGGCGTACAGCATCACCGCCACCTCTGGTCTGGCCGACGAGGAGCAGGGCCTGGCCACCGGCCTGGTGACCAGCACCCAGCAGGTCGGCATCACCGTCGGCATCCCCGTGCTCAGTGCGGTCGCCGCAGCCCGCAGCGACGCCCTGCGGGCGGCCGGTGACGGCTTCGCCACCGCCACCCTGGGCGGCGTCCGGCTCGGCCTGGGCGTGGACGCGGCCGTGGTCGCCGCGATCGCCCTGCTGGTCTGGTTCGGCCTGCGGCGCCGGGCATGACCGGACACGACAGTGGCCCGCAGGGGGTTCCCTGCGGGCCACCGTCGTTCCCGTCCCGCTCGGACCGACCCGGCACATGGGGGCCAGTCTCAGTGGCCGATCGGGTTGGACGGACCGGCCTTCAGCACCTTGATCAGGGTCGGCGGTCCGCCCGGCAGGGCCGCCTCCCGGGCCCGGCGCTTGAGCCAGTACGGATTGTCCTGCGGCAGATGGCTGCTCACCCTGCCGTACATCCCGAAGGTGAGCACGGCGATCCCGAAGATGAAGGCGAACAGGACGTTGGACATCCGGAAGTCGAGGATGTTGGCGTCGGGCCGGCCGAGCACGGTCAGACCGTAGAAACCGGACAGCATGAACAGCGTGCCGACGATCATGTTGAGGTTGGAGGCGAAGATGCCTCCGACCACCGCCCCGGCGATCAGCACCAGGCCCACGACCACGGACAGGATGCTCAGCGCACCGTTGGTCGACAGCCCGGCGATCCGGTTGCCGTGGGTGGACAGGAAGCCCGGGTGATCCAGCAGCCCCAGGATGCCGAAGATCAGCAGGAACACTCCGCCCAGCCCCGCGCCGATCCGGTAGACCGTCGCGAGCTTGTGATCGACGGGCAGTTCGTCTTGCAGTTTCATGGTGACCTCCACCACACGGGTCAAGGCGGCACTGCTCTGCTCCGCCCGGTGCCGGGCGGCCCTCCCCACGCGGACGGCGTCCGCGCCGTCTTCACGCTACTCCTGGACCGGCGACCCGCCCCAGCCGGACGACCGCTGCCAGTCGGCGGGGTGGAACGGGACCTCGTGCAGGTAGAGCGAACCGCACTGCTGGCAGCAGCGCAGCCCGGTCCCCCACGCCTCCTCCGGCTTCGCCTCCGAGTCGGCGTCCAGCTCACGGCCGCACAGAGCCTCGGTGGAGCCGGGGGTCCGTACCACGTGCCACATCCTGATAGCACCGGACCGACCCTCGGGACCGTACTCCGCGCGCAATTGGTGCGTCATGCCTCACATCGTCGGAGCCATCCCCCGCCCCGGCAACTCGTGCACCGTCCCGACCGTGCACTCCGGGGCCCGGGGGCGGCTGCTCGGGGCGCGGGAGCGGCCGCTCGGGGCGCGGGAGAGGCTGCTCGGGGCGCGGGAGAGGCTACTCGCCGTCGCCCCCGCCGACCTCCTGCGGCCGCAGCGGCGTGGCGACCACGGTACCGATCCGGTTGCGGCGCCCGGCCGAGCTCTCGGCGGTCAGCCGGATCGCGGCCAGCTCGGCCGGCGCCTCCTCCGGCATCGGCACCTCGCACGAGGAGCCGGGGATCGGCACCCGTCCGAGGTGCTTGGCCAGCAGCCCGCCGACCGTCTCGACGTCCTCGTCCTCCAGCTCGATCCCGAACAGTTCGCCGAGGTCCTCGACCAGCAGCCGCGCGGTGATCCGGTACGACCCGTCGCCGAGGTCCTCAACCGGCGCGATCTCCCGGTCGTACTCGTCGGTGATCTCACCGACGATCTCCTCCAGGATGTCCTCGATGGTGACCAGTCCGGCCGTGCCGCCGTACTCGTCGATCACGATCGCCACGTGCGAGCGCATCTGCTGCATCTCGCGCAGCAGGTCGGCGGCAGGCTTGGAGTCCGGGACGAAGACCGCCGGGCGCAGCACGCTGCCGACCGGCTCGGACTCCGACTCCCGGTTGATGTGGGTGCGCCGGACCAGGTCCTTGAGGTAGACGATGCCGACCACGTCGTCCTCGTTGTCGCCGACCACCGGGATCCGGGAGAAGCCGGAGCGCAGTGCCAGGGTGAGCGCCTGACGGACCGTCTTGTGGCGCTCGATCATCACCAGGTCGGTACGCGGCACCATCACCTCGCGGACGATGGTGTCGCCCAGCTCGAAGACCGAGTGCACCATCCGGCGCTCCTCGTCCTCGATCAGGTCGTCCTTCTCGGCCAGGTCGACCAGCGCACGCAGCTCGGCCTCGGAGGCGAACGGCCCCTCCTTGTACCCCTTGCCGGGGGTCAGCGCGTTGCCGAGCAGGATCAGCAGCCGGGGAATCGGGCCGAGGATCCCGGCCAGCGGCAGCAGCACGAAGGACGAGGCGGTGGCCGTGGTCAGCGGGTGCTGGCGGCCGATGGTGCGCGGCGAGACGCCGACCGCCACGAAGGAGACCAGCACCATCACGCCGAACGCCAGCAGCACCGCCTGCCAGGTCTCCTGCAGGTTCCGGACACAGACCACGGTGACCAGGACCGCCGCCGCCATCTCGCTGGCCACCCGGATCAGGGTGGCCAGGTTGAGGTAGCGGATCGGGTCCTTCGCCAGGGTCAGCAGCCGGGCGGCGCCGCGCCGCCCGGCCCGGACCGCCTCCTCCGCACGGAACCGGGAGATCCGGGAGATCCCGGCCTCCGCGCAGGCCGCCAGCCAGCCGAGGACGACCAGGGCCAGCGCGCCGAACAGGAAGCTCGTACTCTCACCACTCACAGCGGGCCGGCCCTCAGTGGGTGGTCGGTGCCGGGGAGAGCCCCGAGAGACCGCGGCCGGACCGCCAGTCGTCCAGGATCCGCTTCTGCAGCGCGAACATCTCGCGCTCCTCGTCCGGCTCCTCGTGGTCGTACCCGAGCACGTGCAGCACCCCGTGGACGGTGAGCAGCTGGAGCTCCTCGTCCATGGAGTGCTTGGAGGGGGCCGCCAGGCCCTGCTTCTCGGCGACCTCGGGGCAGAGCACGATGTCACCGAGCAGGCCCTGCGGCAGCTCCTCGCCCTCCTTGCCGGGGCGCAGCTCGTCCATCGGGAAGGACATCACATCGGTGGGACCGGGCAGGTCCATCCACTGGATGTGCAGCTCCTCCATGGCGGCGCCGTCCACCAGGATGACGGAGAGTTCGGCCTGCGGGTGGATCCGCATCTTGTCGAGGGCGAATCGGGCGACGTCGAGGATGGACTCCTCATCGACGTCCCAGCCGGACTCGTTGGCGATGTCGATCGACATGGAGGGCTTGGTACTCAGCTTTCGGTGCGATGGGACTGTCGGGGGGCGCGGCCGGTACCGGCCTTGCCGGTACGCCGCTGGACGGGCTTGCGGGGCGGAAGTGCCGTGTCGGTCTCCTGTTGGGCGTCCCAGCGTTCGTACGCGTCCACGATCCGGCCGACCAGCTTGTGGCGGACCACGTCGGTGCTGGTGAGGACGGAGAAGTGGATGTCGGGCACGTCCGCCAGGATCTCCTGGACGACCTTGAGGCCGCTCCTGGTGCCGCCCGGGAGGTCGATCTGGCTGGTGTCGCCGGTGACCACCACCCGGGAGTTGAAGCCCAGGCGGGTGAGGAACATCTTCATCTGCTCGGGCGAGGTGTTCTGGGCCTCGTCCAGGATGATGAAGGCGTCGTTGAGGGTGCGGCCGCGCATGTAGGCGAGCGGCGCGACCTCGATGGTCCCGGCCGCCATCAGCCGCGGGATGGAGTCGGGGTCCATCATGTCGTGCAACGCGTCGTAGAGCGGGCGCAGGTAGGGGTCGATCTTCTCGTACAGGGTGCCCGGCAGGAAGCCCAGCCGCTCGCCCGCCTCGACTGCGGGGCGGGTCAGGATGATCCGGTTGACGTCCTTGGCCTGCAGGGCCTGCACGGCCTTGGCCATGGCGAGGTAGGTCTTTCCGGTACCGGCGGGGCCGAGGCCGAAGACGATGGTGTGCTTGTCGATCGCGTCGACGTAGCGCTGCTGGTTGAGGGTCTTGGGGCGGATGGTGCGGCCCCGGTTGGACAGGATGTTCGCCGTGAACACCTCCGACGGGGCCGGGTGGGCCGGGTCCTCGGCGGCGCTCCTGAGCATGGCGATGGAGCGCTCCACGGCGTCCTCCGTCAGGGGTTGGCCGGTGCGCAGCACCAGCATCATCTCGTTGAACAGCTGCTGGACCAGGTCGACCTCGGCACGGTCGCCGGTCGCGGTCACCTCGTTGCCGCGCACATGGATGTCGGCGGTGGGAAAGCCCTGCTCGATCACCCGCAGGAGGGAGTCGGAGGCACCGAGGAGGGTGACCATCGGGTGTCGCTCAGGGACCACGATCCGGGCACTTGCGGCGCCGGGGCGCTGCTGTCCGTTGGTGGGGGTCTGCGAAATCTCACTCATGGGTCGGCGCTGTGGCCTGCCTCATCCCATCCGTCGTCTCGTGGATGCCGCTGGGGCTCTCCGGGTCACCAGGGTACGCCGCGCAGGTGTTCGCCGTGGTGGCGCGGCACCTGGGGCGGCGCATTCGATGCTGGGGCAGATCGCCCCGTTGTGCGACTGCTTTTCGACTCGCCGACGCGGTTTTCCGACTCACCGACGCGGCGGCACCGGGACGCGCGCGAGGTCCTCGGCGATCACCAGGTCCCCGTCGAAGTACTTGCGGGCCTCGGCGAGATGGCCGTCGAGGTCCGGGTAGCGCTGGGAGAAGTGGGTGAGCACCAGGGTCCGTACGCCCGTCTCGGCGGCGACCCTGGCGGCCTGGGCGGCGGTGAGGTGGCCGTGCTCCTCGGCGAGGTGGGCGTCGGCGTCCAGGAAGGTCGCCTCGATCACCAGCAGGTCGGCGCGCTCGGCCAGTTCGTACACCCCGTCGCACAGCCGGGTGTCCATCACGAAGGCGAAGCGCTGACCCGGCCGCGGCTCACTGACCTCGGCCAGGGTGACCGCGCGGCCGTCCAGTTCGATCGCGCCCTCGCGCTGGAGGCGGCCGACGGCGGGGCCGTGGATGCCGAGTGCGGCCAGCCGTTCGGGCAGCATCCGGCTGCCATCGGGCTCGGTGAGGCGGTAGCCGAAGGACTCCACGGGGTGCGAGAGCCGCCGGGCCTCCAGTGCGAAGGGGGCACCGGGGGCGTCCAGCGGCCCGGGCCCGCCGATCGGGCGCGGGCGCAGCTCGGCGGTCTCGTAGTACGCGGTGGAGTGCCGCAGCCGCTCGAAGTAGACCTGGCCGCTTGCCGGGTAGTAGGCGTCCACCGGGTGCGGGACGCGGTCCAGGTTGATCCGCTGGATCACCCCGGCGAGGCCCAGGCAGTGGTCGCCGTGGAAGTGGGTCACCCCGATGCGGGTGATCTGGGTGGCCGAGACCCCGGCGTGCAGCATCTGCCGCTGGGTGCCCTCGCCCGGGTCGAACAGCAGGCCCTCGCCGTCCCAGCGGAGCAGGTAGCCGTTGTGGTTGCGGTGCCGGGTGGGCACCTGGCTGGCGGTGCCGAGGACGACGAGTTCGCGCTGCGACACGGTGTCAGACCATGTTCTCGTTCATCGGCCTGCCACCGAGGACGTGGACATGGGCGTGGAAGATGGTCTGGCCCGCGCCCGCGCCGGTGTTGAAGATCAGCCGGTAGCCGGACTCGACGATCTTCTCGTCCGCCGCGACCTCGCCGGCCTCGACGAGCAGCTCGGCCGTGATCTCCGACTCGGCGGCGGCCAGCGCGGCGGCGTTCGGGTAGTGCACCTTGGGGATGACCAGGACGTGGCTGGGGGCCTTGGGGCTGATGTCCCGGAAGGCGAGGGTGCGCTCGGTCTCCCGGACCACGGTCGCCGGGATCTCGCCCGCCACGATCTTGCAGAACAGGCAGTCGGACTGCGGCTCGCCGGCCATCTCGCTCTCCTCAAGCTGGTCTTCGCTGATCGGTCATCACTACCGCCCGCAGCCTAGCCCAGGGCGGGCGCCGCACGGACGGCGACCGTGCGGCGCCCCGGGGCCCCGGGCTGCCCCGGCGGCCGAGGCCGGCCGGGCGGGGCTACAGCTCCGGGAGCTCCGGCGCCGTACGGGCCGGGTTCCCGGCCAGCTCCGCGAGCGCGAGGCGGACGCCCTCGGCGAGCTGCGGGTCCTCGCCGGCAGCCCAGGCGTGCGGCGGCATCGGCACCTCGACGTCCGGGTCCACCCCGTGGTTCTCCACGCCCCAGCCGTAGCCCTCCAGCCAGAAGGAGTACTTGGGCTGGGTCACAAGGGTGCCGTCCACCAGGTGGTACTTGCTGTCGATGCCGATCACGCCGCCCCAGGTGCGGGTGCCGACCACCGGGCCGATCCCGAGCGCCTGGATCGCCGCGTTGACGATGTCGCCGTCCGAGCCGGACATCTCGTTGGCCAGCGCCACCACCGGACCGCGCGGCGCGTCCCTCGGGTAGGAGATGCCCCCGGCGACGTCGCGGGTGAGGTCCCAGCCGACGATCCTCCGGTTGAGCTTCTCGATGATCAGCTGGGAGGTGTGGCCGCCCCGGTTCTCCCGGATGTCGACGATCACGCCCTCCTTGGCCAGTTCGACCTTCAGGTCGCGGTGGATCTGGGCCCAGCCGTTGCTCTGCATGTCCGGGATGTGCAGGTAGCCGAGCCGGCCGGCCGAGAGCTCCCGGACCGCGGCCCGCCGGTCGGCCACCCAGTCGTGGTAGCGCAGCGGCTCGTCGTCGGCCAGCGGGACCACCACCGGGTGGCGCTCGAACCCGTCCTTCCCGGCGACGGTGAGCTCGACCGGCTGCCCCGCGGTGCCCGCGAGCAGCGGGGCGGGGCCGGTGGCCGGGTCCACCGGACGGCCGTTGACGGCCAGCACCGCGTCCCCGGGCCGGACGGCGGCGCCGGGCGCGGCCAGCGGGGACCGGGCCCGCGGGTCCGAGGACTCGCCGGGCAGGATCCGCTCGACCCGCCACAGCTCGCCGTCCTTGACCAGGTCCGCGCCGAGCAGCCCCTGCCGGTGGGCGTCGTGGGCGCCCCGCCCGTTCGGCATCACGTACGCGTGCGAGGTGCCGAGTTCGCCGACCGTCTCCCAGAGCAGGTCGACCAGGTCGTCGTGCGAACCACAGCGGTCGACCAGCGGCCGGTAGCGCTCCAGCGTCCCGGCCCAGTCGTGGCCGCCCAGGTCCGCGCGCCAGTAGTTGTCGCGCATCAGCCGGCCGTTCTCGTCGAACATCTGACGCCACTCGGCGGCCGGGTCCACGGTGACCCGGACCCGGTCGAGGTCGACCGCGAGGTCCTCGTCCTCACCGGCCTTCCGGTCGGCCGGCACGATCCGCAGGCCGCCCCGGTCGAGCACGGCGGCCCGGGTGCCGTCGCCGCTCACGGTGAAGCCGTCCACCTCGGCCACCAGCAGCTCGGTGCGCAGCTTCTTGAAGTCGAAGCGCTCCAGCGCCGCGCGCGGCTGCACGTCCTCCAGCGAGGCGGCATTGTCGCCGAGGCTGCCGAGCAGCGGCTGCCTGGTCCAGAGCACGCCGTCCTTGGCGGCCCGCAGGCTGCCGAAGCTCCCGCCCTCGACCGGGAAGGGGACGATCCGGTCGGCGATGCCCTCCAGGTCGACCCGGGTGACCGGGGCCGGCTCGGCGCCCTCCGCCAAGCCGTCCTTCCTGGCCGCCTCGGGCTCCTCCTCGCCGCCGAGCGGCCGGCCGGCGCGCTGCGGGCCGAAGGGCGAGGGGGTGTCCGCGGCCAGCGTGATCAGGAACGGCCGGGTGCCGGTCGGGAAGGACAGGTCGAAGATGTGCGCGTCGTAGACCGGGTCGAAGTTGCGCACCGAGAGGAAGACCAGGTACCTGCCGTCCGCCGTGAAGACCGGCGAGTAGTCGATGAAGCGCGGCTGGGTGGCCTCGCTGACCGTACGGTCCGTCAGGTCCGCCAGCATGATCTGCCGCAGCGAGCCGGTGTCGACGACCGGCTGGGACCAGGTCAGCCAGCGCGAGTCCGGGGCGAAGGCCAGGTCGCTGACCTCGCCCTGCTCGCTGCGGGCCAGCTCGTGGACGGCGCCGTCGGCCAGCGTGACCAGCAGCACCCGGCCGTCGTGCGCGGCGACCGCGGCCTGCCGTCCGTCCGGGGAGAGCGCCAGGTCACGGACCCGGCCGAGCGCTCCGGACGCCAGCCGACGGCGTTCGGCGCCCAGCACGGCGGGGGCGTACTCCAGTGCGTCGTCCCCCTCGGCGTCGGTGACCCAGAGCGCGCCCTGCGCACCGTCCGTGCCGGGCACGACGCAGGCCAGCCTGGCCCGCGCTCCCGGCGTCTCCGCCAGCACCCGGGACGGGCCCTGACGGTGGGTCAGCCAGTGCACGCTGCCGCGCACCACCACGGCGCTGGCCCGGCCGGTTCGGTCGGGGGCGACGGTCTCCAACTGGCCGGCGGCCGGGGTCGGGTGCGGGGCGCGGCCGGTGCGCGGACCGGCCAGCACGATCTCCAGACGGCGCGGCGCGGATCCGTCCAGGCCGTCCAGGATCCACACGTCGCCGGCGCTGTGCCAGACGATCCGGGTGCCGTCCGTGGCGGCGTTGCGGGCGTAGAACTCCCCGTCGCTGTGCCGTCGCAGGTCGGTGCCGTCCGGCAGGCTGGAGTACAGCTGCCCGACGCCCTCGTGGTCGGAGAGGAACGCGATCCGGCCGCCCACCCAGAGCGGGGACTCGATGTTGCCGTCCAGGTCGGCGTGCACCCGGTCGAACTCCCGGTCGCCGATCCACAACTTGCCCGCCCGGCCGCCCCGGTAGCGCTTCCACCAGGCCGGTTCGCGGTTGGAGGCGCTGGCCAGCAGGGCCCGCGCACCGCCCGGCTCGAAGGACAGGCCCCCGATCGGCCCGTACGGCAGCCGGGCCGGCTCGCCGCCGTCCAGCGGGATCGCGAACGCCCAGGTGCGGCGGACGGTCGCCTGGGCGGCGGTGGTGATCGCGACCGGGCGGCCGTCCTCGGTCCACCCGCGCAGCAGCGTCTGGGCGCTGCCCCAGTAGGTGAGTCTGCGGGCGGGACCGCCCTCGGCGGGGGCGACATGGATCTCGGGGGCGCCGTCGCGGGTCGACGTCCAGGCGATGTGCCGCCCGTCCGGCGAGAACCGGGGGTGGCTGACCGGCGTCTGATCGGCGGTCAGCCGCCAGGCCCGGCCGCCACCGATCGACGCGAGCCAGATGTCGTCCTCGGCCACGAAGGTCACGAGGTCGCCGTGCAGGTGCGGATGGCGCAGATAGGCGCCTGCTGAGGTGCTCTGGGCATCAGTCACGGCCGTCACCCTACGCACGGTCCCCACCCCGCGCGACGGGTTTCGTCCCGAGCGAACCCGCCGCCCCGCGGCGCCCGGGAGCACGGCGAGACCGCCCGCGCACCACGGCGTCGCACCGGCGCTCGCGGAGCGCCCTCGCACCGGCCCCACCGGGAGGCCCGGGGCCGGGGGATCAGCCCCAGCGGCCCGTGCGCCCGAGCAGCAGCGCTCCCGCCGCCACCCCCGCGGTGGAGGTCCGGAGCACCGAGGACCCCAGCCGGTAGGGCTTCGCCCCGGCCTCGGCGAAGGCGGCCAGCTCGTCCGGCGACACCCCGCCCTCGGGACCGACGATCAGCACGATGTCCCCGCTGGACGGAAGCTGCGCACTCGCCAGCGGCTCCGCGCCCTCCTCGTGCAGCACCGCGGCAAGCGCCGCCTGCCCGAGCAGCGGCGCCAGCTGGCGCGTCGTCATCAGCTCGCGCACCTCGGGGAAGCGCAGCCGACGCGACTGCTTCCCGGCCTCGCGCGCGGTGGCCCGCCACTTGGCGAGAGCCTTGGCGCCCCGGTCGCCCTTCCACTGGGTGATGCAGCGGGCGGCGGCCCACGGGACGACCACGTCCACGCCGACCTCGGTCATGGTCTCGACGGCGAGTTCGCCGCGGTCACCCTTGGGCAGCGCCTGGACGACCACGATCCTGGGCGCGGGCTCCGCCTCCCGGCGCACGGCCTCCACCGTGACCTCCAGCACGTCCTTGCCCTGGACGGCCGTGACCGTACCGTCCACACCGAGGCCGAGGCCGTCCGCGAGCGTCACCGCCTCGCCGGTCTCCAGCCGCTTCACGGCGACGGCGTGCCGCCCCTCGGGGCCGTCGACCCGGACCAGCGACCCGGGAACGGCGGCGGCCAGCCGGTCGGTCTCGACGACGAACACGGGCGCGGTCATGACGTTTCCTCGGAAATCTCGAGTAGCGGTATCACAGCGGCGCCCGGCGACTCCGTGGGAGTCGCCGGGCGCCGGGAGCCTCACCGGCCGGCGGGCTCGACAGTCACCGGCTCAGCGGCCGTTGAAGGCATCCTTCAGCCGCGAGAACAGCCCCTGCTGCCCCGGCGCGAACTGCCCGGAGGGGCGCTCCTCGCCACGCAGCGCCGAGAGCCTGCGCAGCAGCTCCTCCTGCTCGGGTTCGAGCTTGGTGGGCGTCTGCACCTCGACATGCACTATCAGGTCGCCCCGGCCGCCGCCGCGCAGATGCGTGATACCGCGCCCGTGCAGCGGGATGGACTGCCCGGACTGGGTGCCGGGCCGGATGTCCACCTCCTCCAGGCCGTCCAGGGTCTGCAGCGGCACCTGGGTGCCGAGCGCGGCGGCCGTCATCGGGATGGTGACGGTGCAGTGCAGGTCGTCCCCGCGCCGCTGGAAGGTCGGGTGCGCGGTCTCGGCGATCTCGACGTAGAGGTCACCGGCGGGGCCGCCGCCGGGGCCGACCTCACCCTCGCCGGCCAGCTGGATCCGGGTGCCGTTGTCCACACCGGCCGGGATCTTGACCGTGAGGGTACGGCGGGCGCGGACCCGGCCGTCGCCCGCGCACTCGGGGCACGGGGTCGGGACGACCGTACCGAAGCCCTGGCACTGCGGGCAGGGACGGGAGGTCATGACCTGGCCCAGGAAGGACCGGGTGACCTGGGAGACCTCGCCCTTGCCGCGGCACATGTCACAGGTCTGCGCGGAGGTGCCGGGTGCGGCGCCCTCGCCGGAGCAGGTGGTGCAGGTGACCGCGGTGTCGACCTGGAGCTCCTTGGTGGTGCCGAACGCGGCCTCCTCCAGGGTGATCTCCAGGCGGATCATCGCGTCCTGGCCGCGCCGGGTCCGCGAACGCGGGCCGCGCTGGCCGGAGGCGGCGCCGAAGAAGGCGTCCATGATGTCGGAGAAGCCGAAGCCCGCCGCACCGGCGCCGAAGCCGCCCGCTCCACCGCCGCCGCCGTTGGGCGACAGCGGGTCGCCGCCGAGGTCGTACACCTGCCGCTTCTGCGGGTCGGAGAGCACCTCGTAGGCGGCGTTGATCTCCTTGAACCGCTCCTGCGTCTTCGGGTCCGGGTTGACGTCCGGGTGCAGTTCGCGTGCCAGGCGCCGGAACGCCTTCTTGATCTCGTCCTGCCCCGCATCCCGTCGGACGCCGAGTACCGCGTAGTAGTCCGTGGCCACCAAATGCTCCGCTTGTTCCGCCTGTAGAAGTGCTTGCGACTGGTCACCGCCGGTTCAACCAGCGGCCTCTGCTACGACTCGGCCATGATCTGACCCACGTACCGTGCCACCGCTCGCACCGCCCCCATTGTGCCCGGGTAGTCCATCCGGGTAGGGCCGATCACCCCGAGTTTTGCGACACTCTGGTCGCCGGAACCGTAACCGACCGAGACGACAGAGGTGGAATTGAGCCCCTCGTACTCGTTCTCGTGACCGATCCGGACCGTCATCCCGGCGTCCGCCGTCTCACCCAACAGACGGAGCAGGACGACCTGTTCCTCCAGTGCCTCCAGCACCGGCTGGATGGTGAGCGGGAAGTCGTGTCCGAAGCGGGTCAGGTTGGCCGTGCCGGCCAGCATGATCCGCTCCTCGTTCTGCTCGGCCAGTGTCTCGAACAACGTGGCGAGAACCACACTGACCGTCGGGCGGTCCTCCGGCTCGAAGGCGCCCGGGAGCTCCTCCAGCGTGCCGGGGACCTCGGGCAGCGGTCGGCCGACCGCGCCGGCGTTGAGCCGGGACCGCAGCTCGGCCAGCACGCTCTCGCCGACCGTGCCCGGACAGTCCACCAGCCGCTGCTCGACCCGGCCGGTGTTGGTGATCAGCACCAGCATCACCTTGGCCGGGGCCAGCGCCACCAGCTCGATGTGCCGCACCGTGGACCGGGACAGCGAGGGGTACTGGACCACCGCGACCTGTCTGGTCAGCTGCGCGAGCAGCCGGACCGTGCGGGCCACCACGTCGTCCAGGTCGACCGCGCCGTCCAGGAAGTGCCGGATCGCCCGGCGCTCCGGCGCGCTCATCGGCTTGACCTCGGCCAGCCGGTCGACGAACAGGCGGTAGCCCTTGTCCGTCGGGATCCGGCCGGCGCTGGTGTGCGGCTGGTGGATGAAGCCGTCGTCCTCCAGGGCCGCCATGTCGTTGCGTACGGTGGCCGGGGAGACGCCCAGGTTGTGCCGTTCGACCAGGGCCTTGGAACCGACCGGCTCCTCGGTGCCCACGTAGTCCTGCACGATCGCGCGCAGCACGGCCAGCCTGCGCTCGTCCAGCGGACGGATCTCGCGACGGTCGAGGCGGCGCGCGTCTGCCTTGCGCTCGTCAGCACTGCGCTCGCTGTACACGGCACGCACCTCCGTCTTCGTCCGTTGAACCGATGGCTGCCCGACCCTCTTGGCACTCTGGAAGGCAGAGTGCCAGAACCGTACCTGCCAGTGTACGGCCCGGGTCCGACGGCAGGAACGGGCCGCCCCGGTGATCCTTGCCGGATCTCCGGCGTGAAGCCGGTGCCCCGGGGCTCCGCGAGTGGCAGCATCGAAGGCGAGCGACGGTAACGAAGGAGCAGATATGTCGGCTTCATCCCAGCACTCCCGCTTCGCACCCGACCGCGGCCTGACCGGGCGGATGGTGGTCACGATGTTCTTCATCGGGCTGCTCTACGTCGGGTTCACGGGCGTGCTGATCGTCCTGCTGCGCGGAGCGTGGCCGCTGATCGTACTGATCTCCGGCGGCCTCTTCGTGGCCCAGTTCTGGTTCAGCGACAAGATCACCGAGCGGGCGATGGGCGCCCGGGCGGTGACCCCGGAGCAGTATCCGCAGCTGCACGGCACCATCGACCGGCTCTGCGCCCTGGCCGACATGCCCAAACCCCGCGTGGCGGTCGCCGACAACGACATGCCCAACGCCTTCGCCACCGGCCGCAACCCGCAGAACGCCGTGGTCTGCGTCACCACCGGGCTGCTGCGCCGGCTGGAGCCGGAGGAGCTGGAGGGCGTCCTCGCCCACGAGCTCTCGCACGTCGCGCACCGGGACGTCGCCGTGATGACGATCGCCGGATTCCTCGGCGTACTCGCCGGGATGATGACCAGGATCGCCCTGTACGGCGGCTTCATCGGCGGCGGCAACCGCAACAACAACGACAGCAACGCGGCCATCGCGATGCTGATCATCCCGCTGGTCAGTGTGGTGGTCTACGCGATCAGCTTCCTGCTCACCAGGCTGCTCTCCCGCTACCGCGAGCTGGCCGCCGACCGGGCCGCCGCCCAGCTCACCGGCCGTCCGAGCGCACTGGCCTCGGCGCTCACCAAGGTGACCGGCCAGATCGCGGCCATCCCGAGCAAGGACCTGCGCCAGGCGCAGCCGTACAACGCCTTCTACTTCGCGCCCGCGCTGAGTGCCCGGGAGACCGCGAGCCAGCTGCTGTCCACCCACCCGTCGCTGGAGCAGCGGCTCGCCCAACTCGCCAAGATCTCCGCCCAGCTCGGCCGCTGACCGCTACTCGAAAGGACCACCGTGGGATTCCTGGACGCCCTCTTCGGCCGCACCAAGCCGGTCAGGCCCGATCTCGACCAGCTCTTCGCCGTGCCCTCGGCGGCGCTCACCCTCCAGGCGGCGGCCGGGTTCCGTCCGACCGGGCTCGGCTCGGTGTGCTTCGCCGCCGTGGAGGGCGGCGCGTTCGGCGAGGTGGAGCGGCAGGTCCGGGCACTGCTCGACGCCGACACCGAGCGCGGCGGCGCCCCGGTCGAGGCCAGCCAGGACTCCTACGGCTACTCCTGGCTGCTCGCCCGGCACACCCCCGAGGAACTGCCGGAGCTGGTCAACGACCTGCACGCGGTCAACAGCGAACTGGAGGCCAACGGCTTCGGCCCGCAGCTGCTCTGCTCGATCGTGGCCTTCCGCAACGAGAGCGGCCAGCCGCTCGGCCTGGTCTACCTCTACAAGCGCGGCACCTTCTACCCGTTCGCGCCGCTCCCCGGCGAGAAGCGCAACAGCCCGGTGGAGATCCAGGTCAAGGCGATGCTCGCGGACGACCTGCGGATCGAGTCCGACCTCTCCCGCTGGTTCCCGGTCTGGGGTGCCCCCGGCCTCTGACTCCCGCGCCTGCCGGCCGGGCCGGGGACTACCAGGGGACTACCAGGTGAAGGCCGCCTCCGCGTTCGAGAGGTAGCGCTGGATGTCGTGGAAGCCGAGCCAGGCCTCCCACATCGTGCGGGAGGCCCCGTCGCCCCACGGGTTGCCGAGGCAGATCCGGCCGCCGGGGACGTCGACGTCCTTGACGAAGTAGGCGTGGCTGGTGGCGAGTCGGCCACCCATCAGGGTGTCCCGGTCGCTGCCCTCGCCCTTGGTGCCGACGGTCACCGCCTGGCCCTGCGCCCTGCGGTCGGCGATCTCGTGGATCACCCAGGGCGAGCTGATGTCGATGTCCTGCACGGGCCTGGCGGTCAGGAACGCGAGCGCCCGCGCGGCGAGACCGCCGTGGGCGATCTCCTCGTACCCCCGGTACCACTGGGCCACGGCCTTCTCGTAGTAGCCGGGCCAGGTCTCGGCGTAGCGCGGGTCGCTGCTGTGCCCCTTGGCCCCGTACAGGTCGTTGCCGACCATCGGCAGGTCGGCGACCACCGTCACGTCGTACGGCCGGCCCTTCTCGTACAGCGTGAAGGTGACCGAGCCGTTGGCCTCCTGGCGCAGATGGCGCGGGGCGTAGTTCGGGTTGGCCTGCAGCACGGCCTGCATGGACGTCAGCATCCAGCAGGTGCCGAACCGGCCCTGGTCCATGTCCTGCCAGCTCATCGCCTCCGTGGAGGCCGAGACCCGCTGCCAGTTCTCGGTCAGGTAGGCGCCGTCGACCTGGGCGAACGGCCCCTCGGGGAGCACCCAGCCCGCGCTCCTGCCCGCGCGCTCGTCCTCCGGCAGCAGCCGGTACGTCGGCTGGGTGCACGGCATGGAGTCGCCGATCAGCATGGTCGCGTACGGACTGACCGTGCGCAGCAGCCAGTTGAAGACCTCCTGCTGCCGGAAGAAGTCGTACGCCTCCTCCTCGTTCGCGTCGGTGACGTGCATCAGCTCGTCCCAGCGCAGCAGCCCCTGCGGGCCGAACCGGCGGATCACCAGGTCGAGTTCGGCGGGCGGCAGCGGCACCAGCAGGTTGCCGACCTGGTCCAGCAACGGACGGGCCCCGAAGCGGTCGGTGTCGGCGAAGAGCGCCTCCCAGGCCTGGCGGCCGACCGCCTCGACCCGGGCCGGGTTCGGCGGCGGGCCGGGCGGCTGCCAGGGGAGTTCCACCACGGGGTGGCCGTCGGGGACGTGGTTCAGCCGCTCCAGGCCGACCTCGTCGGTGAACGCCTTGGTGATGTTCACCACCGCCATGACCTCGCGGCCGAACGGGAGATAGCCGGCCACGTTGTTGGCCGCCTGCTGCCAGTTGTTGCGGTGGTACCCCACTTGCCCTCCCCGTCGCATGCCCATGCCTCGCCACGGGCGCGTAAGAGGATACGAGGCTCCCCCGACACCTCCGCCACCAGGGCCGGTACCCCTCGGCGCGCACCCGGTCCCTGACACCGCAGCAGGTTTCATATAGTCGGCCGCATGCACAGCAGGCAGTACGGACCCGACCTGACCCCGCCGTGGAAGCGGCAGCAGCCCGCGCCGGAGGTGGCCGCCGAGCGTGATCTGGTGGTCGAGGAGGTGAGTACGGGGTTCTGCGGGGCCGTGGTGCGGTGCGAGAAGACCGCCGAGGGCCTGACCGTCACCCTGGAGGACCGGTTCGGCAAGCACCGGGTCTTCCCGCTGACGCCCCGTGGCTTCCTGCTGGAGGGCCGGGTGGTGACGCTGGTCCGCCCGGCCGGCCCGGCGCCCGCCCGGCAGGCCGCCGGGGCGGAGGCGGGGCGTACCGCCTCCGGTTCGATCGCGGTGCCCGGTGCACGGGCCCGGGTGGCCCGGGAGTCGCGGATCTACGTCGAGGGGCGGCACGACGCGGAGCTGGTCGAACGGGTCTGGGGCGACGACCTGCGGATCGAGGGCGTGGTCGTGGAGTACCTGGAGGGGATCGACGATCTCCCCGCGATCGTCGCCGAGTTCGCCCCGGGACCGGGCCGCCGCCTCGGCGTCCTGGTCGACCACCTGCTGCCCGGCACCAAGGAGCAGCGGATCGCCGCCCAGGTCACCGGCGACGGCGTGCTGGTCGTCGGCCACCCGTACATCGACATCTGGCAGGCCGTGAAGCCGGGCAGCGTCGGTATCCCGGGCTGGCCCACCGTCCCGCGCGGCGAGGTGTGGAAGGAGGGCATCTGCCGCCGCCTCGGCTGGCCCCTCGACACCCCGGCCGCCTGGAAGCGCATCCTCGCCTCGGTCCACAGCTACAAGGACCTGGAGCCCCAACTCCTCGCCAAGGTCGAAGAGCTGATCGACTTCGTCACCGTCCCCGAAACCCTTTAGGCGCGAGCGGCCTGCCCGCAGGAGCCCAGGGCTGTCCTCCCCTGCCCTGAGCCCTGCCGGAGGCCCGTTCGGTCAGTCGACCAGGTCGCGGACCACCGCGTCGGCCAGCAGCCGTCCCTGGAGCGTGAGCACGGCCCGCCCCGCAGCGAACGCACCCGCGTCCAGCAGCCCGTCCGCCAGGGCCCGTTCGGCCGCGCGCCGGCCGTCGGCGGCGAGCAGCGAGAGCGGGCAGCCCTCCCGCAGGCGCAGTTCGAGCAGGATGCGCTCGACCCGGCGGTCCTCGTCCGGCAGGACCTCGCGGCCCTGTGCGGGGGTGCGCTGCTCGGCGAGGGCCCGGGCGTACGCGGCGGGGTGCTTGGCGTTCCACCAGCGGACACCGCCGACGTGGCTGTGCGCGCCGGGGCCGGCACCCCACCAGTCGGCGCCGGTCCAGTAGAGCTCGTTGTGGCGGCACCGGCCCGCGTCGGTGGTGGCCCAGTTGGAGACCTCGTACCAGGAGTAGCCGGCGGCGGCGAGCGCCTCCTCGGCGATCAGGTAGCGGTCGGCGTGCACGTCGTCGTCCACCATGGGGAGTTCGCCGCGCTTGATCCGGGCGGCCAGCTTGGTGCCGTCCTCGACGATCAGCGAGTACGCCGAGACGTGGTCGGGCCCGGCGCCGATCGCGGCGTCCAGGGAGGCCCGCCAGTCGTCGTCGGACTCTCCGGGGGTGCCGTAGATCAGGTCGAGGTTGACGTGCTCGAAGCCCTCCGCGCGCGCCTCGGCGACGCACGCCTCGGGACGGCCCGGCGTGTGGTGCCGGTCGAGCAGCGTCAGGACGTGCGGGCGGGCGCTCTGCATGCCGAAGGAGAGCCGGTTGTAGCCGCCCTCGCGCAGCTCGGCGAGGTAGGCGGGGTTCACCGACTCCGGGTTGGCCTCCGTGGTCACCTCGGCGTCGGCGGCCAGACCGAACTCGTCCCGGATCGCCGCCAGCATCCGCACCAGGTCCCGCGCGGGCAGCAGGGTCGGCGTGCCGCCGCCGAGGAACACCGTCTGCACCGGCAGCTCGGCGTCGCCCAGGACCCGCCGGGCGTGCCGGATCTCCGCGATCAGGTTGTCGGCGTACGTCTCCTGGGAGGCCACCGCGCCGGACGAGCGCAGCTCGGTGGCGGTGTAGGTGTTGAAGTCGCAGTAGCCGCAGCGGGTGGCGCAGTACGGCACGTGCACGTAGAAGCCGAACGGCCGCCGGCCCAGACCGACGAGGGCGTGGTCGGGCAGGGAACCGTCGGACGGCACGGGTTCGCCGTCGGGAAGTGCGGAGGGCATGCCCCCATTGTCCGGTACGGCTCACGACACCCTGAAATCAGGACGGGAGCCGGACCGGACCGGGCGGCGTCACGCCTCGTTGGCGCCCTGGTACATCTCGGCGACCGCGTCGGCGTAGACCCGCTCGACCACCGGGCGCTTGATCTTGAGGCTCGGGGTCAGCTCACCGTGCTCGACGTCCAGGTCGCGCGGGAGCAGCGAGAACTTCTTGATCGTCTGCCAGCGCTGGAGCTCGGCGTTGACCTTCCGGACGTAGCCGTCGACCAGCTCCCTGGCCTCCGGGGTGGCGACCACCTCGGCGTACGACCTGCCGCCGAGGCCGCGCTCGCTCGCCCAGGGCATGATCACGCCCTCGTCCAGGGCGATCAGCGCGGTGCAGAAGTTGCGGCCGTTGCCGATCACCAGGACGTTGCTGATGAACGGGCAGATCGCCTTGAACTTGCTCTCGATCTCGGTGGGGGCGACGTACTTGCCGCCGGAGGTCTTGAAGACGTCCTTCTTGCGGTCGGTGATCCGCAGGTAGCCGTCCTCGACCAGCTCGCCGATGTCGCCGGTGTGGAACCAGCCGTCCGACTCCAGCACCTCCCGGGTCTGCTCGGGCAGGTCGTGGTAGCCGCGCATGACGCCGGGGCCGCGCAGCAGGATCTCGCCGTCCTCGGCGATCCGGACCTCGGTGCCGGGCAGCGGCAGGCCGACGGTCCCGATGCGGTAGTCCTCGGCCGGGTTGACGTTGGTACCCGCGCTGGTCTCGGTCAGCCCGTAGCCCTCCAGGACCGGCACGCCCGCGCCCTTGAAGAAGTACCCGATCTCAGGGGCCAGCGCCGCGCTGCCGGACACCGAACCGCGCAGCCGCCCGCCGAAGGCGGCCCGGATCTTGGCGTAGACCAGCTTGTCGGCGACGGCGTGCTGGAGGCTCAGCGCGAAGGGCGCGCCGGCCTTGCCGGTGGCGACGAGGCTGGCCTGGGTGGCCCTGGCGTAGTCGCGGGAGACCTTGGCCGCCCACAGGAAGATCTTGTACTTGGCGCCGCCCTCCGCTCTGGCCTTCCCGGCGATGCCGTTGTAGACCTTCTCGAAGATGCGCGGCGCGGAGCACATCACGGTCGGCCTGATGGCCGGCAGGTTGTGGATGATCCGGTCCACCCGGCCGTCCACGGCCATCACGTGGCCGGTGGCGATCTGGCCGGAGATCATGGCCTTGCCGAAGACGTGCGAGAGCGGCAGCCACATGAACTGCACGTCGTCGGAGCGCAGCAGCCCGCTCTCCTGCTGGGCCACGCCCTGGTACGCCCAGCAGTCGTGCACCAGGCGCACGCCCTTGGGGCGGCCGGTGGTGCCGGAGGTGTAGATCAGGGTGGCGAGCTGCTCCCGGTCGAGCGCGTCGACCGCCTTGGTGACCGCGTCGGGGTGCTCGGCGAGGTACTCGGTGCCGCGCCGCTCCAGCTCGGCCAGGGTGAGTACTTCGAGGCCCTCGTCCTCGGGGCGCTCGGATGTGCCGTCGAAGAGGACGACGGCCCGCAGCTCGGGCAGCTTGGCGCGCTCGGCGACGGCCTTGGCGAGCTGCGCGGCGTTCTCGGCGAACAGCACCGTGCTGGCGGAGTTGGCCAGGATGAAGGCGGTCTCCTCGGCGTTGGTGCTGGGGTAGACCGTGGTGGTCGCGGCGCCCGCGCACATGTTGCCGAGGTCCGCGATGATCCACTCGACCCTGGTGGAGGCGGCGATCGCGACCCGCTCCTCGGGCTGGACGCCGAGCGCCATCAGGCCCGCCGCCACCGCCTTGACCCGCTCGGCCGTCTGCGCCCAGGTCAGCGAGCGCCACTGCTCGGCGCCGGGTGCGCCGTCGGCGGCGTGCTCGTCCAGGGGCGCCGGGAAGCGGTACGCCTCGGCGTCCGGGGTGGCCGCGACCCGGTCCAGGAAGAGGTGGGCCACAGAGGGCGGACGTCGCTCGATCATGGTCTGCGCGGTGCTCAACGAGGACCTCCGGGGGGCGGGTGGCCGAGGGTGAGGGCGGTGGCTGTGGGGGCAAGCCGACCGGCCCGCCTTATTAACTTGCCAGTAACAAGAGGGCAATACGCAGCCTAGGCGTAAGCGCGCCATTCCGTAAGAGGGTTCGGCAGGCTGGCACACCGACGGACCTGCAGTGCAGCCCCACAGCGGGGTGACGGTACGGATGCACACGAAATCCGCCGGGCCCCAAGGCGCCAAACCCCCGCACCGGCCCGTGGAAGACCTGAAAATAGGGTGCGAACCCCTCATGCCGACAACGAGAGTGTCCAGGTGCTGATCCAACTCCTGCGTGCCCATCTGGGCCGCTACTCCAAACCGATCTCACTGCTAGTCCTGCTCCAACTCATCGCCACGATCGCCGCGCTCTACCTGCCGACGCTCAACGCCGACATCATCGACAGCGGGGTGGTGAAGGGCGACACCGGCTACATCATGCGGACCGGCGGCATCATGGTCGCCGTCACGCTGGTCCAGGCGGTCTGTTCGATCGGCGCCGTGTACTTCGGGGCGCGCACCGCCATGGCGGTCGGACGGGACATCCGCGCGGCCGTCTTCGACCGGGTGCAGAGCTTCTCCGCCCGGGAGCTCGCGGGCTTCGGCGCGCCCTCGCTGATCACCCGCACCACCAACGACGTCCAGCAGGTCCAGATGCTGACCCTGATGGGGTTCACGCTGATGGTGGCCGCGCCGATCATGTGCTTCGGCGGCATCATCATGGCGCTCAACCAGGACGTGCCGCTCTCCGGCCTGCTGCTCGTCGCGGTCCCCGTCCTGGGCATCGTGGTCACCCTGCTGGTGCGCCGGCTGCGCCCGCAGTTCCGCGCCATGCAGACCAGGATCGACGGCGTCAACCGGATCCTGCGCGAGCAGATCACCGGCATCCGGGTCATCCGCGCCTTCGTCAAGGACGGCCACGAGCAGGACCGGTTCGCCGGTGCCAACACCGAACTGACCGAGGTCTCCCTGCGGGCCGGCCGGCTGATGGCCTACATGTTCCCCACCGTGATGCTGGTGGTGAACGTCTCCAGCGTCGCCGTGATGTGGTTCGGCGGACACCGCATCGACAGCGGCGGGATGCAGGTCGGCGCGCTGACCGCCTTCCTCTCCTACCTGATGCAGATCCTGATGAGTGTGATGATGGCCACCTTCATGTTCATGATGGTGCCGCGTGCCGAGGTCTGCGCCGAGCGGATCGAGGAGGTCATGGGCACCGAGTCCAGCGTCGTGCCGCCCGCCGCCCCGGTCACCGAACTGCCCCGCCGCGGCCATCTGGAGCTGCGCGGCGTCGACTTCTGCTACCCCGGCGCCGAGGCCTCGGTGCTGCGCGGTATCGACATCCTCGCCCGGCCCGGCGAGACCACCGCCGTGATCGGCTCCACCGGCAGCGGCAAGTCCACCCTGCTCGGCCTGGTCCCCCGGCTCTTCGACGCGACCGGCGGCCAGGTGCTGGTGGACGGCGTCGACGTCCGCGAACTCTCCCCCGCGCTGCTCGCCGAGACCGTCGGGCTGGTCCCGCAGAAGCCCTACCTGTTCTCCGGGACGGTCGCCAGCAACCTCCGCTACGGCCGCCCCGACGCCACCGACGAGGAACTCTGGCAGGCGCTGGAGACCGCACAGGCCAAGGACTTCGTCGAGAAGCTCGCCGAGGGCCTGGACGCCCCGATCGCCCAGGGCGGCAGCAACGTCTCCGGCGGCCAGCGCCAGCGCCTGGCCATCGCCCGCGCGCTGGTCCGCCGCCCGGAGATCTACCTCTTCGACGACTCCTTCTCCGCCCTCGACTACGCGACCGACGCCAGGCTGCGCAAGGCGCTCTCCCGGGAGACCGCCGGAGCGACCGTGGTGATCGTCGCCCAGCGGGTCAGCACCATCCGGGACGCCGACCGGATCATCGTGCTGGACGAGGGCGCCGTGGTCGGCAGCGGCACCCACCAGGAGCTGATGGCCGACAACCCGACGTACCGGGAGATCGTGCTCTCCCAGCTCACCGAGCAGGAGGCGGCGTGACCACCCCCGAGAAGACCTCGACCGCCGCCCCGCAGAACGCCCCGGCGGGCGGCGGCGGCCGGAACTCCGCCTCACAGGAGGCTGCGGCCCGGCGCGGCCCGGCGGGCCCCGGCCGGTTCATGGGCGGCCAGGGCCAGGAGAAGTCGCTGGACTTCAAGAACTCCGGCAAGCGCGTGCTGAACCTGCTGCGCCCCGAGCGGACCACCCTGGGCGCCGTCCTCACGCTCGGCGTGCTCAGCGTCGGCTGCGCCGTGGTCGGGCCCAAGGTGCTCGGGCACGCCACCGACCTGATCTTCGCCGGGGTGGTCGGCCGCCAGTCGCCGGCGGGGCTGACCCACGACCAGGTGATCGACGGCCTGCGCCACCAGGGCAAGGGCGGCGTCGCCGACATGCTCTCCGGCGTGAACTTCACCCCCGGCCACGGGATGGACTTCAACGCCATCGGCACCGTGCTGCTCTGGGTGCTGGCGATCTACCTCGCCTCCGCCTGTTTCGGCGTCGTCCAGGGCAGACTCGCCGCCCGCGCCATCAACCGGACGGTCTTCCGGCTGCGGGAATCCGTCGACGCGAAGATCTCCCGGCTGCCGCTGAGCTACTTCGACCGGCAGCCGCGCGGCGAGGTGCTCAGCCGGGTCACCAACGACATCGACAACATCGGCCAGTCCATGCAGCAGACCATGGGCCAGGTGGTGAACTCGCTGCTCAGCATCGTCGGCGTACTGGCGATGATGTTCTGGATCTCGCCGCTGCTCGCGCTGGTCGCACTGATCTCGGTCCCGGTCTCGGTGGTGGTCGCCGCCAAGGTCGGCAAGCGGGCGCAGCCGCAGTTCGTCGCCCAGTGGAAGACCACCGGCGCGCTGAACGCGCACATCGAGGAGATGTACACCGGGCACGCGCTGGTCAAGGTCTTCGGCCGGCAGCAGCAGGCCGCCGAGGTCTTCGCGCGGGAGAACGAGGCGCTCTACAGCTCCAGCTTCAGGGCGCAGTTCATCTCCGGCATCATCCAGCCCGCGATGATGCTGATCGGCAACCTCAACTACGTGCTGGTCGCGGTGATCGGCGGTCTGCGGGTGGCCAGCGGCGCGCTGACCATCGGCGACGTGCAGGCGTTCATCCAGTACTCCCGGCAGTTCAGCCAGCCGCTCACCCAGGTCGCCTCGATGGCCAACCTGGTGCAGTCCGGGGTCGCCTCGGCCGAGCGGGTCTTCGAACTGCTGGACGCCCCCGAGCAGACGCCCGAACCCGCCATGCCGGAGCGCCCCGCCGAGCTGCGCGGACGGGTCGCCTTCGAGGAGGTCTCGTTCCGGTACGACCCGGAGAAGCCGCTGATCGACGGTCTCTCGCTGAAGGTCGAACCCGGCCACACCGTGGCCATCGTCGGCCCGACCGGGGCCGGCAAGACCACCCTGGTCAACCTGCTGATGCGGTTCTACGAGGTCAGCGGCGGCCGGATCACCCTGGACGGGGTGGACATCGCCGCGATGTCCCGCGAGGAACTGCGGGCCGGCATCGGCATGGTCCTCCAGGACACCTGGCTGTTCGGCGGCACCATCGCGGAGAACATCGCCTACGGCGCCACCGGCGCCACCCGCGAGCAGGTCACCGCCGCCGCCAAGGCCGCCCACGTGGACCGCTTCGTGCGCACCCTGCCCGAGGGCTACGACACCGTCATCGACGACGAGGGCACCGGCGTCAGCGCGGGCGAGAAGCAGCTGATCACCATCGCCCGGGCCTTCCTCGCCCAGCCCAGCATCCTGGTCCTGGACGAGGCGACCAGCTCGGTGGACACCCGGACCGAGGTGCTCATCCAGCGGGCCATGGCCCGGCTGCGCAGCGGGCGGACCAGCTTTGTGATCGCCCACCGCCTCTCCACCATCCGGGACGCCGACGTGATCCTGGTGATGGAGAACGGCTCGATCGTCGAGCAGGGCTCCCACGACGATCTGATCGCCGCCGAGGGTGCCTACGCGCGGCTCTACCAGGCCCAGTTCGCTCAGGCGGTCGCCGAGGTGGACTGACGGCCCTGGTCCGGCCCGCCGTCCGGAGCCGGCCTGGTGAGGGGGAGCTTCGGCTCCCCCTCACTGCGCTTCAGGCCCTGCGTACCGAGGTTCGGGGCGCGCCGCTGGCCGAGCAGCGTACTGCCGAACGCGACGGCCATGCCGAGCAGTTGGATCGCGGTCAGCGACTGGTCCAGGGCGATCCAGCCGATCGCGGCGGCGGAGAGCGGGCTCAGCAGACCGAGGAAGGCCACCGAGGTGGCGGGCAGCCGGCCGATGCCGCGGAACCAGAGCCAGTACGCGAGAGCCGTGTTGAGCACCGCGAGGTAGCCGTAGCCGAGCAGATTGGTCCCGGTCAGCGCGGGCGGCGCGCCCTCGGCCAGCAGTGCGACCGGAAGCAGCATCAACCCGCCCGCCGTCAGCTGCCAGCCGGTCAGGATGAGCGGACCGACACCCTCGGGGCGGCCCCAGCGCTTGGTCAGCACGGTCCCGGCCGCCATGCAGGCCGCGCCGGCGAGACCGGCCAGGATGCCGATGGTGTCCAGCCTGGCGGTCGAGCGCAGCACCACCAGGGAGACTCCGAGCACCCCGGCCACCCCGGCGACCACCGCCCGGCGCCCGGGCCGCTCGCCCAGCAGCAGGACCGCGAGCCCGGTGGCCACCAGCGGCTGCGCCGAGCCGAGCACGGCCGCGACCCCGCCCGGCAGCCGGTAGGCCGCGATGAACAGCAGGGCGAAGAACACCCCGATGTTGAGCGCCCCGAGCACCGCCGCCCGCCACCACCAGCTGCCCCGGGGCAGCTTCCCGCCCACCGCCAGCAGCACCAGTCCGGCCGGCAGGGCCCGCAGCGTGGCGGCGAGGAACGGCCGCTCGGCGGGGAGGTACTCGGAGGTCACGAAGTAGGTGGAGCCCCAGGAGAGCGGGGCGAGAGCCGTGAGTGCGATCGTCCGCGTCGAAGTGGAGAGCATGCAAATAACTTAACACTAAGCTAATCAACGTCAAGCCACTTTGCGCCAAGCGATCTGTGCCAGACTCGGCTCCATGAACCACCGCCAGAGCGCCGCGCCCGCCGGACCCGCCGGGGCAGCCGACGCCGTGGACGCCATCGCCGCCCAGTGGGCCCAGGTCCGTCCCGACCTGGAGACCACCGCGATGGCCGCCTTCGGCCGGATCTACCGGATCGCACGCACGATGAGCGACCGGATGGAGGCCGCCTACGCGCCCTTCGGCATCGGCCTCGGCGAGTTCGACGTGGTCGCCACACTGCGCCGCTCCGGCGCCCCGTACACCCTCTCGCCCCGCGAGCTCAGCGCCACCCTTATGCTCACCAGCGGCGGTATGACCGGCCGCCTGGACAAGCTGGAACGGGCCGGCCTGGTCACCCGCTCCCCCGACCCGAACGACCGGCGCGCCCTGCGGATCACCCTCACCGACACCGGCATCGACCTGGTCGACCGCGCCGTCACCGCCGGCCTCGCCGTCCAGCAGGAGGCCCTCGGCGGCCTCTCCCCCGACCAGGCCGCCGCCCTCAACGACCTGCTGCGCCACCTGATGACCACCGCCGGACCGGACCGGCGCTGACCCGCGCGCCCAACTGCTGCACGGCGGACCGCACCCCCGAGGGCGAACCGCCGACACGCTACGGTGTGCGGGTGAGTGACGAAGGCTCAGTGGCAGTCCCGGACGCGTTCGAGGCCAATCGGCGCTACCTCGGCTCGGTCGCCTACCGGCTGCTCGGCTCGGTCGCGGACGCCGAGGACGCGCTGCAGGAGGCCTGGCTGCGCTGGCGCGCCGTGGACCAGACCCAGGTCGCCGACGCCCGCGCCTACCTGACCACCATCGTGACCCGGCTCTGCTACGACCAGCTGGGCTCGGCCCGGGTCCGCCGCGAGTCGTACTTCGGCGAGTGGCTCCCCGAGCCCCTGCTCACCGACGACCGCACCCCGGACCGGCTGGCCGAACTCGGCGAGGAGGTCTCCCTCGCGCTGCTCGCCGTAATGGAGCAGCTCACCCCGGCCGAACGCGCCGCCTTCGTGCTGCACGACGTCTTCTCGATCGGCTTCGACGAGATCGCGGCCACCCTCGACCGCACCCCCGACGCCACCCGCCAACTGGCCTCCCGCGCCCGCCGCCGGGTCAGGACCGGCCCCGCCCGGGGACGCGGCCGGGTCGACGCGACCGAACACCGGCAGGCGGTGCACGCCTTCGCGGCCGCGGCCGCCGGCGGTGACATCCAGGCGCTGCTCGCCGTCCTCGACCCCGCCGTGGTCTGGCACGCCGACGGCGGCGGCGTCGTCTCGGCCGCGGTCCGGCCGGTCCTCGGCGCCGACAAGGTCTCCCGGCTGGTCGCCGGCCTGGCCCGGAAGTGGCCCGGCATGCACGGGGGCGCCGCCCTGGACTCCGTCCAGGTCAACGGCGAGCCCGGCCTGGCGCTGCGCACCGCGGACGGCCGGATCGCCGCCGTGGTGGCCTTCGCCGTCACCGGCGGACGGATCACCGAGGCGTACGCCGTGGTCAACCCGGAGAAGCTCGCCCACCTGTCGTGACGCGTCTCCGCCCGAGGCCCGTGACGCAGGTCACGGTCACGCTCGGGCGGAGTACCTCGTCCTCTCGGCGAACGCGCGGAATCCGCACGTAGGGCAATCGCACAGCGGGAGGACACCATGACGGGCAAGCAGATCGTCGTACTGGGCGCGGGCTACGCGGGACTTGCCGCCGCCACCCGGGCCGGGCGGACCCACCGGGTCACCCTGGTCGCCCCCGAGGAGCGCTTCGTCCACCGGATCCGCCGGCACGAGACCGCCGCCGGCCGCGGCGGCCAGTGGCCCACCGTCGCCCATCTCCTGCGCGGCCGCCAGGTGGAGCACCGTCAGGCCAGGGCCGTCCCCGAGCTGGCCGCCGAGGCCGGACTGACCGTCGACGGCGCGGGCCGGGCAGTGGTGGACGACCGGCTGCGCTCCGTCTCGCACCCGGACGTCCATGTGATCGGCGACGCCGCCGCGGTCACCGTGCCGGGCATCGGCACCCTCCGGATGGGCTGCGCCACCGCCCTGCCGCAGGGCCGGTACCTGGGCAGGCTGCTCGTCGGGCAGACCGTGAAGCCGTTCGGCTACCGCTATGCCGTGCAGTGCCTCAGCCTCGGCCGCCGGGACGGGCTGCTCCAGCTGATCCACCCGGACGACTCGATGCGGCCGACCGTCCTCACCGGGACGGCGGCCCGGCTGGCCAAGACCGCCATCGCCGGCGGGGTGCTCGCCACCGTGCGGTGACGTCCGCGCGGCAGCGGTACGACGCGGCGGTCCAGGGTGACGGTACGCCGACGGGCCCGGAGCTGCTGCTCCGGGCCCGCCTGCGGTGGTGCTACTTCTTCTCGCTCTTCGGGGCGTCCGCGTCGGTGGACAGCGCGGCGATGAAGGCCTCCTGCGGGACCTCCACGCGGCCGACCATCTTCATCCGCTTCTTGCCCTCCTTCTGCTTCTCCAGCAGCTTCCGCTTACGGGAGATGTCACCGCCGTAGCACTTGGCGAGGACGTCCTTGCGAATCGCGCGGACCGTCTCACGGGCGATGACGCGCGAGCCGATGGCGGCCTGGATCGGCACCTCGAACTGCTGGCGCGGGATCAGCTTCTGGAGCTTCCCGGCCATCATCACACCGTAGTTGTACGCCTTGTCCTTGTGCACGATCGCGGAGAACGCGTCCACCGCGTCACCGTGCAGCAGGATGTCGACCTTGACCAGGTTGGCACTCTGCTCGCCGATGGGCTCGTAGTCGAAGGAGCCGTAGCCGCGGGTCTTGGACTTCAGCTGGTCGAAGAAGTCGAAGACGATCTCGGCGAGCGGCAGGGTGTAGCGCAGCTCGACGCGGTCCTCGGAGAGGTAGTCCATGCCCTGCAGGTTGCCGCGGCGGGCCTGGCAGAGCTCCATGATCGCGCCGACGAACTCGTTCGGAGCCAGGATGGTGCCGCGCACGATCGGCTCGTACACCTCGGCGATCTTGCCGGTCGGGAACTCGCTCGGGTTGGTGACGGTGTGCTCGCTGCCGTCCTCCATGACCACCCGGTAGATGACGTTCGGCGCGGTGGAGATCAGGTCGAGGTTGAACTCGCGCTCCAGGCGCTCCCGGATGATCTCCAGGTGCAGCAGGCCGAGGAAGCCACAGCGGTAGCCGAAGCCGAGCGCGACCGAGGTCTCCGGCTCGTAGACCAGCGCGGCGTCGTTCAGGCGCAGCTTGTCCAGGGCGTCGCGCAGCAGCGGGTAGTCGGAGCCGTCCAGCGGGTAGAGGCCGGAGAACACCATCGGGCGCGGGTCCTTGTAGCCGCCCAGCGCCTCGGTCGCACCCTTGTGCATCGAGGTGATCGTGTCACCGACCTTGGACTGCCGGACGTCCTTCACACCGGTGATGATGTAGCCGACCTCGCCGACGCCGAGCCCCTCGGCCACCTTCGGCTCCGGCGAGATGACGCCGATCTCCAGCAGCTCGTGGGTGGCGCCGGTGGACATCATCGCGATCCGCTCACGCTTGGTGAGCTGGCCGTCCACCACACGGACGTAGGTGACCACGCCGCGGTAGGAGTCGTAGACCGAGTCGAAGATCATCGCGCGGGCCGGGGCGTCCTTGACGCCGACCGGGGCGGGGATCCGGTCGACCACGTGGTCGAGCAGGTCCTCGACGCCGAGACCGGTCTTGGCGCTGACCTTGAGGACGTCCGCCGGGTCGCAGCCGATGATGTGCGCGATCTCGGCGGCGTACTTCTCGGGCTGGGCGGCCGGCAGGTCGATCTTGTTGAGGACCGGGATGATCGTGAGGTCGTTCTCCAGCGCCAGGTAGAGGTTGGCGAGGGTCTGCGCCTCGATGCCCTGGGCCGCGTCCACGACCAGGATGGTGCCCTCGCAGGCGGCGAGGGAGCGGGACACCTCGTACGTGAAGTCCACGTGGCCCGGGGTGTCGATCATGTTGAGGATGTGCGTCGTGCCCGCGTTCTCACCGGTCCGCGGCGCCCACGGGAGGCGGACCGCCTGCGACTTGATGGTGATGCCGCGCTCGCGCTCGATGTCCATCCGGTCGAGGTACTGGGCACGCATCTGGCGCGGGTCCACCACACCGGTGATCTGCAGCATCCGGTCGGCGAGCGTGGACTTGCCGTGGTCGATGTGGGCGATGATGCAGAAGTTGCGGATCACCGCCGGGTCGGTACGGCTGGGCTCTGGCACATTGCTGGGGGTCGCGGGCACCTTGGTCCGATTCTCCGTTGGTCCGGGGGCCGGGGTGTCCGGGTCATCGCTGACCGGCTTCCCGGGGACCGGACGGTCTCGTCCGATCGAAATGGTTCCATCCATCTTCCCACGACGCCGGACCTGTGCGCCGTCCAGCTCTTCCCCCTGAACTCTTCCGTGGAGGGCACGGCGTGGGGAAGGATCAGTGCCCATGATCCTGGAGAGTGCGCTGCTGGATGTCCTGCCCGGCCGCGAGGAGGAGTTCCTCGCGGCGTTTGCCCAGGCCAGGCCGCTGATCGCGGTCCAACGGGGCTTCCGCACACTGGAACTGCGGCGCTGCCTGGACGAGGGGCACGGCTCGCGCTTTCTGCTCCAGGTCGAGTGGGAGACCCTGGCCGACCACACCGAGGGCTTCCGGGGATCACCGGAGTACCGGGAGTGGCGGGCCCTGCTGCACCACTACTACGCGCCGTTCCCCGAGGTCGAGCACTACGGGGAGCCGCTGGTCAGCGCGTGAGCCGCGACTCCCGCCGGAGCTGTCGGAGCTGCGGGGGCTGCGGGAGCCGGGCAGAACCGGTGGGGCCGGTGGGGCCGGTGGGGTAGACAGGGTCGGCCGATGAGACTGGTGAGACTGGTGAGGCGAGTGGGGCCGGGGCCGCCGGTTTGGGCTGCTACGGGCGCCCCTGGTAGCGTAGGGCGCTGCACCTGGCCTCGGCATGCCCTCTCAGCAGACCGAGGAGCACCGGGTGCGCACCCGAGACCGATCCATCACAGACTGAGGCTCCTTCGTGGCGAACATCAAGTCCCAGATCAAGCGCAACAAGACCAACGAGAAGGCGCGCCTGCGCAACAAGGCCGTCAAGTCCTCGCTGAAGACCGCTCTGCGCAAGGCCCGTGAGGCCGCTGCCGCCGGTGAGACCGAGAAGGCCGTCGAGCTCGCTCGCGCCGCCTCCAAGGCTCTCGACAAGGCCGCGAGCAAGGGCATCATCCACAAGAACCAGGCTGCCAACAAGAAGTCCGCGATCACCAAGCGCGTCGCTGCCTGATTCGACTCCGGGCCTCGCCCGGACCGGTCGGCGTGAACCTGCGGCCCTCTACCCGCTTTCCACCCGACCACCTTCCTCAGCTCGCAGACCGGCCCTCTACCCGGTGCGCTGAGGCACAAGACTCCGTACCGCACGCGGCCTGCGTTCGCCACGCGGGTGCGGTACTCGCAGCAGAACCGACAGGCGCCACAGTCCAGCCCACACCGGGCGACTGTGGCGCCTGTCGGCGTTTCCGGGCCTGGGGCCTTCGGACACAGGGCCTTGGGCCTCGGATCTTCGATGTGACGTCGAAACGCGCCCAGCCGTCACTCCGTGCAGTCGGTCGATCACCGATATCGTTCGGTGGACCGATCACGCAGCACACCCTCTGGGGGCGCATCCGATGTCATCGCCGACCGATGCCGGGTCCGGATTCGGTTCCGGCTACGGCTACCCAGGGCCCCCGGCCGCCTACGGGCTTCCGCCGGCCGGCCTGTCCCCGTCGCCGCCGACGCCCGTTCCCGTGCCGACGCCTGTTTTCGCGCCACCCCCCGGACAGCGGCCGCGCCGGGCGCTGTGGTGGGGCCTGGCGGGCACTCTGGTGGCCTCGGCGGTGTGGGCGGCGGCGGTGATCACCGTGCCGGGCCTGGTGAGCGGCGGGGGAACCGGGCCGCTGAACCCGGGCGGCTACCGCGTGGTGGACGATCTCTGCGGCGCGGCCCGGCTGAGCCGCTTCAGCCAGCTCTACCCGGCCCAGTCCGGCACGCCGTACCACTACTCGACCCGGCACTCGGCCCTCGACGACATGTACTGCAGCAAGTACCTGAAGAAGACCGACGGCGACAGCGAGTACTCCTCGCTCTTCCTGGAGGCACAGCTGCACAAGGTGACCGACCCGCGCCCGGAGTTCGCGGCCCAGCGGGCCGGCCTGGGACAGCGCCGGTACCGGATCGCCGGGGTGCCCGACCTGGGCCAGGAGGCGTACGTCGGCTTCCTGGACGATCCCAGCAGCATCGATCGGTCCTGGCACTACCTCACCCAGGTGCTGTACGTGCGCGACGGCGCATTGACGTACTACCTGAGCTGGTCGGGCTCGTACCAGGTGGGCAAGACGCCTCCGCCGGACCAGGACAGCATCCGACAGGCACTGCTGATGGACAGTCGGCACGTGCTCAAGGCCATCGGCGGAGCCGCCGGAGCCTGACCCTCAGCGGCTCGGACCGGGCGGGCTCACTCGGCCTGGAACGGCCCGTTCGGCAGGGGCCGGGGCGCCCGGGTACGGGCGGGCCGACGGCTCAGTACGGGCGGGCGCCGGAGCGGGCGGCGCGGGCCACCGCGACCACGGCACGCTCCAGCGCGTACGCCGGGTCGTCCGAGCCGCCCTTGACCGCCGCGTCGGCCTTGGCGATCGCCGTCAACGCCGTGGCGACCGCGTCGCCCGTCCAGCCGCGCATCTGCTGACGGACCCGCTCGACCTTCCACGGCGGCATGCCCAACTCCCGGGCCAGATCGGCCGGGCGCATGTTCCGGCCGGTCGTCGCCAACCGGCCGATGCTGCGGACACCCGAGGCCAGGGCGTACGTGATGCCGGTGGGTGGCTGGCCGACCGCCAGCGCCCAGCGGAGCCGTTCCAGTGCTTCGGCAGCCCGGCCGGTGACCGCGAGGTCCGCGACCTCGAAACCCGTCGCCTCGGCCCGGCCGCTGTAGTAACGGGCCACCACCGTCTCGTCGATGGTGCCCTCGACATCGGCGGTGAGCTGACTGCACGCGGCGGCCAGCTCGCGCAGATCGCTGCCGAGCGAATCCAGCAGGGCCTGACACGCCTCCGGCGATGCCGAGCGGCCCAGGGTGCGGAACTCGCCACGGATGAAGGCGAGCTTGTCACCGGCCTTGGTCAGCTTGGCGCACTGCACCTCGCGGCCACCGGCCTTGCGGCCCGCGTCCAACAGGCCCTTGCCCTTCGCGCCACCGGCGTGCACCAGCACCAGGATCACCTCGTCGGCGGGCGCCTCGATGTACGCCTTGACCTCCTTCACCGAGTCGGCGGAGAGATCCTGCGCGGCCCGGACCACGATGACCTTCCGCTCGGCGAAGAGCGAGGGTGTGGTCAACTCGGCCAGACCGCCGGGCTGGAGAGCACCGGGAGCCAGATCGCGTACATCGGTGTCCGGATCGGCCGCCCTGGCAGCGGCCACCACCTGGGCCACCACACGGTCGAGCAGCAGCTCCTCCTGGCCGACCGCAAGGGTCAGCGGGGCGAGCAGATCGTCGGGTGCACTCTTCCTGGCCATCCTTACCAGCATCGCACGCTGTGCCGACAACAACGTCCGGACCCGCTCTCCCCAGCGGGCCATGGGATCTGCACAATGGTGCGGGTGACCACGAACTTCACCCGTCAACTCCTCGTTCTTCCCGACCGCGACGCCGCCGACGAGGTGGCCGAGGAGCTCTCCGCCCGCTGGCCCGACCTGGGCGAACTCGAAGTAGTCCGGGACTCGCTGGCCGGCGAGGACGACGCCGAGGACGCTCAGTGGCTGGTCGTCGTGGACCCGCCGGAGGAGACCGGCTGGACCCCTGAGCTGCTCTCCGCGCTGGACACCCTCGCCGCCGACCAGGACGGCTGGCGCGAGGAAGGCTGACCCGGCCTCATTCCAGCGCCCCGCATCCCGTTGCCGGAGCGGTCGAGGCACGCAGGCCAGGGGGCGTCGCCCGGTCCGGCGGAGCGTTGTCCATCTTGTCCGACGGGCGCTGTGCCGGGGGTGAAGGCTCCCGGTACGGCGCCTCCGAACCGGAGCGGCGGAGCTCGCGCCATGGACCCCTGACGGTGGGGATGCGTCGCCACCCTGAGAGCGGCAGAGGTGCCGAGGATCGCGATGTCGCCAACCTGGTCGGTGCGCAGGACCGTTGAACCGAGGGCACGCAGCCGGGCGACGGTCCGGGGTGCCGGATGCCCGTACGGGTTGTCGCTCCCACAGGAGATGAGCGCGAGGTGGGGGTGCAGGGCTGCGGTGAACTCCCAGTCCTGATTGCCCGAACCGTGGTGGGCCACCTTGAGGACGTCCACCCGGGGCGGTGTCAGCCGAGCGCGCAGAGCCGCCTGGGCCGGGGGCTCCAGATCGCCCAGCAGGGCGATCCGCAGCGAACCGGTGGACGGACCGACCGAGGCCAGCAAGGCGATGCTGGCGTTGTTCGCTCCCGGAGTGGCAGGTCCGAGGGTGCCGTCGGGCCACAGGACGTCCCAGGAGAGTTCGGGCCCCGCGGAACGGTGTTCACCACGCTGGGCGCGTTGGACCGGCAGACCGGCGGCCGCCGCCCAGGCGAGCACCCGGGCGTACTCCCCCACCGGCGTGTCCAGGGTGGTGACTTGGAGCGCCCCCACCCGGCGGCCGCGTAGCACCCCGGGCAGCCCCTCCGCGTGGTCCGCGTGGAAGTGGCTCAGTACCAGCAGCGGAATCCGCGTGATACCGAGGTCGCGCAGGCAGCTGTCGGCGGCGTGCGGGTCCGGTCCGGTGTCCACCACGATCGCGCTGTCCGGTGTCTCGTCGCCGGTTGCGCGAATGGGCAGAACGGTCATGTCCCCCTGACCGATGTCGCACATGACGAGCTGCCAGCCCTTCGGCGGCCAACCCGTGGCGATCCTGGTGAGCAGCGGCGGGCGCAGCAGGACGAGCAGCAGGAGCAGACCGAGGACTGCCGCCAGGGCGGCTCTGACGCGGCGTCCGGCGAACCGGGTCGGCCGAGTACCGGCGGGCGGAGCCAGGGCACGGGTCGGCGGAACCAGAGCTCGGGCGGTGCCCGGGAGCCGGGTGCGGGTGAGCGAGACAGCCCGGGAGCCGGCGGGGAGCAGGAAGGGCCGGGCCGCCCAGACGAGGGCGAGCGTCGTAACGGCGAGCAGGGCGGCTCCGAACGCACCTTCAGGCCAGGCGAGTTGCGCACCCGGGACGGCAGCCCCCGACCGGGCGACGCCCGCCAGCCAGCCGACGGGGAGCGCAGCCAGATCGGCCAGGAAGCGGGCTGCCGCGTGGGAGAGCGGGTCGGCGATGAGGGCGGCGAACCCGAGCAGCGTGGTCGGTACGACGGCGGGCTCGGCCAGTAGGTTGCAGGGGATCGCGACCAGGCTGACCCGGGGCGCCAGCAGGATCGTGACCGGCGCGCAGAGTGCCTGGGCAGCGGCCGTGGCAGCGACGGCGGTGGCCAGGTGGTGCGGCCAGCGCCGTTCGAGCAGCGTCGCCGTCCAGCGCGGGCCCAGGGTGAGCAGACCGGTGGTGGCGAGCACCGACAGGACGAACCCGTAGGAGCGCGCGAGGTAGGGGTCGAGGAGGACCAGGGCGAGTACGGCTGCGGACAGCGCCGGGAGCGCCCGGCGTGGCCGTCCGGTACCAAGGGCGAGCAGCCCGACCAGACCCGAGGCGGCGGCCCGGAGCACGCTGGGATCCGGTCGGCAGACCGTCACGAACGCCAGCGTCAGCCCGGTGCCGAGTACGGCGGTGGTGCGCAGCGGCAGGCCGAGGCGTCCGGCCAGCCCACCGCGTCCAGGTGTGCCGGCTTGGCCGGGCACGCCGACCAGGACGGTCAGCACGATCATCAGGTTCGCGCCGCTGACGGCGGTCAGGTGGCCGAGGTCCGTGGCACGAAAAGCCTCGTCCAGGTCGTCGGGAAGCCGGGAGGTGTCACCGACGACGAGCCCGGGCAGCAGACCTCGGATGTCGGCGGGCAGATGCTCGCAGGCAGCGCGGAGGCCGGAGCGCAGTCGGCCGGCCAGCCGCTGCGGCACGCTCGGCGGGGCGAGCAGGACCGGTCGGCCGCGCGCCAGCAGGACGGCGGCGGCGGTCTGGACGCCTTCGTGTGCGGGGACCACG
Organism: Saccharothrix sp. ST-888; assembly: GCF_000955975.1. GTDB lineage: Bacteria > Actinomycetota > Actinomycetes > Streptomycetales > Streptomycetaceae > Kitasatospora. Next base: position 28,699 of record NZ_JYJF01000021.1, on the reverse strand, counting down.
CGTACGTCCGTACGCAGCCGGGTGGACGGGATCAGATCGCGCCAGCCGTCGGCATCCTGGGCGCGGACCATGACGGTCACGGGAGTCCGGGTTCGGACGGTGCGGGAAGCGGGGGTCTGCGCCGTGCTGGAGGGTACGGGTGCGGAGCCGGCCCGAGCATCGGCCGGGCTCGCGGGCTGCGGGAGGGTGACGCTGTCGACGATGGCGTCCACGGTCAGCAGGAACTGGCCCGGGGCTGTGCCACGTGCGTGGGAGGTGTGCCCCCTGGGATCTCCCGCGATGGTGAGGCTGACGGTCAGTTCCGGTGGCGGCCCCGCCCTCTGGGAGCCCGACTTGCTCGACGGGACAGCAGGAGCGGCGGATTCAACGGCGCCGCCGGGGTCGGCAGGATCGGCGGGGTCGGTGGGGTCGGCAGAGTCGGTGGGGTCCGGACCGTCAACGGAGCCAGGACCGTCGACGGGGGCGGAGGTCTGCGGGTGAGCGAGCCCGGGCAGCGGCCCCCGGTGGAGGTCGGCCGTGTGCAGCAGGGTGGTGGTGGTCCCGGCAGCTGCGGTGAGCAGGACGGCGGCCAGCAGGACGGACGGACGCCGGTACTGCCCGGCCGACCGTACGAGGAGCAGCAGGGCGACGGCCGCCGCGAGCCCGGCGAGAGGCAGGCACAGTGGTCGGTGCTCCGGAGCCAGACCGAGGACGGTGAAGGCGGCTGCCCAGGCAGCGAGAGCCGGGAGGATGAGCCGGAAATCGGCCGGTTCAGGGCAGGTGGGTGAGCGGGACAGGCCCGAGGCCTCGGACAAGGTGATCGTGGTGCACCTCCCTCGGACGATCTGCGAGCGGTAGCGGCGGACAGCGACCAACGGCCAGAGGATGACCGGATGACGGACGATGGTGCATCAGAGCGTGAGCAAGGGGCGGAGCTCGCCGAACTTACGGGCGCCGATGCCGCTGACCTGTCGGAGCTGGTCGACGGAACGGAATCCGCCGTGCTCCTGGCGGAAGTGGACGATCCGCTCGGCCAGTGTCGGGCCGACTCCGGGCAGTGCGTCGAGCTGCTCGATGGTGGCCTGGTTCAGGCTGAGCGGTCCCTTCGGTCCGCCGGCGGCGGCGGGGGAAGGCTGACCGGCCGGTGCACCGACCACGATCTGCTCGCCGTCGGTCAGCAGCCGGGCGAGGTTGAGACCGGTGGTGTCGGTCTCGGGCAGCGGGCCGCCTGCGGCACTCACAGCGTCGGAGACCCGCGAACCACTGGGCAGCGTGCGCAACCCGGGGTGTCGGACCTTCCCGGCCACCTCCACGACCACCACTGCACCCGACGGCCCCGCAGCGGACGACGCCGGCGGATCGGCACCGCTGTGTGCCGCCGACACTGGGCTTGCGACGGGCACAGCGGCTGGGATCGGCACCGGCTCCGGGCGCCCGAGCCAGAAATGCTGCACGGCGTAGCCGACAGCGAGCAGGAGCAGCACGGTCAGCCCGAGCACCGCCCTCCGGTCGAGTGCCAGACCGGGATGGAGCGCCGGTAGCCGTAGCCGTCGGTGCCGCAGCCCGGTTGGCCGGGCAATCGCATCGGGTGACGTCGGTAGACGGTCGACGGCTGCCGACGCTCGGTCGGCTCGGTCGGAGGCGTCCGGCTCAGCCTCCCGTTGTTCATCGGTCTCGTGGGCTGCGGACGGCGCTACTGGCGGGCCAGCCGCAGCACGCTCGTACAACCGCAGCAGTGATGTGGGGCTGCGCTCACGCAGAACGGCATCGGATGACGGCGTCCGCCCGGCAACTGCGGTGCCCCCCGCCTTCGAAGCCCCGGGCGGTCGCCCCGGCTCCGACCACTCGTCCGGCTCGTCCGAGCCCGAGTCCACATCCGAGACCGAGTCCGAGTCCGAGTCCGCTGACAGCTCGTCCGACTCCATGGACCGGCTCGATTCGAGCGACTCCTCCGGCTGTGGCGGCTCGGGAGTGTCCAAGGGCGGCCCCTGCCGGCCCGGCGAAGAGCCGGGCCGAGGCGGCGAGAGCGTCCTCCGGGTGCCCCGAGGCACCGACGCTCCGCCCGGTGGGCGGTGGCGTCCGGCCGGGGCCGGTTGCTGCTGCGGCTGCTGGTCGGTCGGGAACAGGTTGGCCATCCGGTCCCGGGCGGCTTCGGCGGTCTCACGGCGGCGGGCGGCGCCCGGTGTCATCGTCCTCATGCCGAGGACGGTACGAGCAGATCCGCGCCCCGCCCCGAACCCATCGAATTCCTGTGGACAACTCGGGGTTGTGGATAACTCCGGTCGCCCGAACGAGTGAGTTTCAAGCGGGATGCGGCGGTCGGAAGCTTCAGCGCGGCGAGACGACGACCGCGAGCAGCCCAGGGCCGACGTGCGCGCCGATCACCGCGCCGACCTCGCCCACGTAGAGGTTCCTGAGGCCGGGGACCCGCTCCCGCAGACGTTCGGCCAGCGGTTCCGCCCGTTCCTCGGCGGCCAGGTGGTGTACCGCGATGTCGACCTCGGCAGTCCCCGCCTGCTCGACCGCGAGCTCCTCCAGCCGGGCGATTGCCCGGGAGGCGGTGCGGACCTTCTCCAGCGGCTCGATCCGGCCGCCGGACAGGTGCAGCAGCGGCTTCACCGCGAGCGCCGAGCCGAGCAGCGCCCGTGCGGCACCGATCCGGCCGCCGCGCCGGAGGTACTCGAGGGTGTCCACGTAGAAGAAGCTGCTGGTCGTCGCGGCACGGGCGGTGGCGGCGGCAACCGTCTCGTCCAGACCCAGACCTGCTTCCAGTGCCCGGGCGGCGGCCAGCACGGTATGTCCGAGGGCCATGCCGACCAGACGGCTGTCGACGACCCGGACCGGGATCCCGGCCTCGCCGGCGGCGAGCCGGGCGGCCTCGTACGTACCGGAGAGCTCACCCGAGATGTGCACCGAGACGACCCCGGAAGCACCCGCCTCGGCGGCGGCACGGTAGGCGGCGGCGAAGGTCTCCGGGCTGGGGCGGGAGGTGGTGACCCTGCGCTTGGCGCGCAGCGCCTCGGCGACGTCCTTCGGGGAGATCTCCACGCCTTCCGCCAGCACCTCGTCGCCCACGGCGACGCTGAGTGGGACCACCGCGATCCGATGCCGGTCGATGGCTTCCTGCGGCAGATAGGCCGTCGAGTCGGTGACGAGTGCGAGGCGGTCGGGCATGAGCCGGAGGTTACTCCCCGTCCGGCACAGAAGACAGCGCTACCACTCGCGAGCACCGTGCCCGGACCGTGCACACGGCCGGCCCCACACACCCCGCGCGACCCGTGCCACCCGGCATACGGCCGGGCACACGGCCGGCCCCGTGCCCCGGCAGCGGCCCGCCGGCCGGCCGGAAACAGGGCTCAGCCGGCGGACGGGTTCCCGGCCGAAGGACCGGCCGAGGGCTTGCGCAGCCGCTGGGCAAGCCGGGCGAGCGGTTCGGCGGCCAGCCCGAGCACGTCCTCGGCACTCTGCTGACGCCCTGCGCCCAGCCCCTTGCGCTCCGCGCCGCGCCCCGCCTGCCCCTGAGCGGAGGGCGTGAACCCCGTACCCCCGGCCGGCACCGAGCCATCGCCACCACCTGCACCCGCAGCACCACCGGCACCACCGGCACCACCAGCACCACCAGCCGACTCCCAGTGCCGCAACGACCCCGCCTCGGTCTCACACGCTTCGCTGAGCCGCGCCAGCTCGTCGTCCGCGAAACGGTGCATCCGGTCCTGTGCAGCCCAGCGCATCGACTCCGCAGAGTGGGTGATCCGCTCGGCCCGCTCGGCCAGTTCGGGCAGCTTGGCGGCGACCCGGCCCTGGTCGGGCTCGCGCTCCAGGATCCGCAACTCACCGTCCAGCTCGGCCGCGTGCGCCTCGAGCCTGGTCAGCAGCTGGAGGGCTTCGGCGAGTTGGCCGTCCTCGGGCAGACCGGCCTCCAACACCTTGCGGGTGCCCTCCAGCGAGGTCCGCAGTGAGAGGCGGACTGCGGAGATCCTGCCCACGGGGCCGGGCTTGGTGAAGGTCTTGGCCTTCAGCGCGGCGTTCTCGACGGCGCGACGGGCGTTCGCCTCGTGCTCGCCGACCCTCGCCGCCACCCGCCTGGTGGCCTTCACCGCCCCGACGACCAGCATGGCCAAGGCAGCCACCACGAAGAGCAGAACCACGCCGAACACCATGCCGATCGCGTCCATCACACCAGCCACCTTCCGCCACCCACCAAGGGCTTCCACGGTAGCCGCACCCTTGTCCGCAGGCCTCCACAGAACGGACATTCCACCCGAGATCAGGGAACCTTCAGGGACATCCCCCACGGCAACGACAGCCGTCCCCGGAGAACACCTCACACAGAACACCCACGGAGAGAACGCAGGCGAGCAAGAAGGGTGACCCTCCCCCGGAGACCAAGCACCCGGGAAGGGCCACCCTTCGAACAAGCCGAACCCGTCAGCCCGTGACGATGTTCACCAGCTTCGGTGCCCGCGCGATGACCTTGCGCACGGGCGCGTCACCGATCGCCGCGACGACGGCCGGGGCGGCCAGTGCCAGCGTCTCCAGCTCGGCGTCGGAGATCGACGGCGCGACCTCCAGCCGGGCCTTGACCTTGCCCTTGATCTGGACCACACAGGTGACCGTCTCGTCCACCACGTACGCCGGGTCGGCGACCGGGTAGTCGGCGTAGGCCAGCGAGCCGTTGTGGCCCAGCCTGCGCCACAGCTCCTCGGCGATGTGCGGGGCCAGCGGGGCGACCAGCAGCACGATCTGCTCGGCCACGGCGCGGGGCGTGGAGCCGCGCTTCACCAGGAAGTTGTTCAGCTCGATCGCCTTGGCGACCGCGGTGTTGAAGCGCAGGTTGGCCATGTCGCCGCGGATGCCGTCGATCGCCTTGTGCAGCGCGCGCAGGGTGGCCTCGTCGGCCGGCTCGTCCGTCACCACCAGCTCGCCGGTGTCCTCGGAGACGATGTTGCGCCACAGCCGCTGCAGGAAGCGGTACGAGCCCACCACGGCCCGGGTGTCCCACGGGCGGGAGACGTCCAGCGGGCCCATCGACATCTCGTACAGGCGCAGCGTGTCGGCGCCGTACTCGTCGGCGATCTCGTCCGGGGCGACCGCGTTCTTCAGCGACTTGCCCATCTTGCCGGCCTCGCGCTTGACCGGCTCGCCCTGCCAGAAGTACTTGCCGTCGCGCTCCTCGACCTCGGCGGCGGGCACCGGGAAGCCCCGCTCGTCGCGGTAGACGTCGGCGGTGATCATGCCCTGGTTGAACAGCTTGTGGAACGGCTCGACCGAGGAGACGTGGCCCAGGTCGTGCAGGACCTTGTGCCAGAACCGGGCGTACAGCAGGTGCAGCACGGCGTGCTCGGCACCGCCGACGTACAGGTCGGCGCCACCGGCGGGCTTCTCGGCGGTGGCGCCCAGCCAGTACTGCTCGTTGGCCGGGTCGACCGCGCGCTCGCCGTTGACCGGGTCGACGTAGCGCAGCTCGTACCAGCAGGAACCGGCCCAGTTGGGCATGGTGTTGGTCTCGCGGCGGTACGTCTTCACGCCGTCGCCCAGGTCCAGCTCGACGGTGACCCAGTCCTCGTTGCGGGACAGCGGGGTCTTCGGCGAGGAGGTGGAGTCGAAGGGGTCGTAGGTGTGCGGCGAGTAGTCGTCGACCTCGGGGACCTCGACCGGCAGCATCGACTCGGGCAGCGCGTGCATCACGCCGTCCTCGTCGTAGACGATCGGGAAGGGCTCGCCCCAGTACCGCTGGCGGCTGAACAGCCAGTCGCGCAGGCGGTAGTTGACCGTTCCCTCGCCGATGCCCTGCTCGGCCAGCCAGGACGTCACCGCGGCCTTGGCCTCGACGACGCTCAGGCCGTTCAGGGCCAGGCCGTCGTGGGCGGAGTTGACGATGACGGAGTCGTAGGTGTCGAAGGCGTCGTCCCATTCGGCCGGGTTCTCGGTGCGGCCGTCGGTCGGCTCGACCACGCAGCGCATCGGCAGGCCGAAGGCGCGCGCGAAGGCGAAGTCGCGGTGGTCGTGGGCGGGGACGGCCATGATGGCGCCGGTGCCGTAGCCCATCAGCACGTAGTCGGCGATGAAGACCGGAACGTCCTCGCCGCTGACCGGGTTCACCGCGTACGCGCCGGTGAAGACACCGGTCTTGATCTTGGCGTCGACCTGGCGCTCGACGTCGGACTTGGCGGCGGACTCGGCACGGTAGGCGGCGACGGCCTCGGCGGGGGTGGCGGCGCCTCCGGTCCAGTCCTCGCGGATGCCCTCGGGCCAGGCGGCCGGGACGATCGAGTCGACCAGGCCGTGCTCGGGCGCCAGCACCATGTAGGTGGCGCCGAACAGGGTGTCAGGACGGGTGGTGAAGACGGTGATCGCGTCGCCGTCGACGGCGAAGTCGACCCGGGCACCCTCGCTGCGCCCGATCCAGTTGCGCTGCTGCAGCTTGATGGCCTCGGGCCAGTCCAGCAGGTCCAGGTCCTTGATCAGCCGGTCGGAGTACGCGGTGATCCGCATCATCCACTGGCGCAGGTTGGACTTGAACACCGGGAAGTTGCCGCGCTCGGAGCGGCCGTCCGCGGTGACCTCCTCGTTGGCCAGGACGGTGCCCAGGCCGGGGCACCAGTTGACCGGCACCTCCTTGGCGTACGCCAGGCGGTACTCGCCCAGGATGTCGTCGCGCTCGGCACCGGACAGCTCGGACCAGGCACGGCCGCCCGGAACCTCGCGCGAGCCGTCCTCGAACTGCGCGACCAGCTCGGCGATCGGGCGGGCCTTGGCCGCGTCCGCGTCGTACCAGGAGTTGAAGATCTGCAGGAAGATCCACTGGGTCCAGCGGTAGTACTCGGGGTCGATCGTGGAGATCGAGCGGCGCGAGTCGTGGCCCAGGCCCAGGCGGCGCAGCTGCTGGCGCATGTTGGCGATGTTCGCCTCGGTGGACACCCGGGGGTGGGTGCCGGTCTGCACCGCGTACTGCTCGGCGGGCAGGCCGAAGGCGTCGTAGCCCAGGGTGTGCAGCACGTTGTGGCCGGTCATCCGCTGGTAGCGGGCGTACACGTCGGTGGCGATGTAGCCCAGCGGGTGGCCGACGTGCAGACCGGCGCCGGAGGGGTACGGGAACATGTCCATGATGAAGCTGTGCGGCTTCGCGGTGACGTCACCGGCGGTCGGGTCGGCCAGCGCACCGGCCGGGTTGGGGGCGTTGAACGTGCCCTCCTTCTCCCAGACGTCCTGCCAGCGGGACTCGATCTCCGCGGCCAGGGCCGCGCTGTACCGGAAGGGCTCGCCGGCAGCCTCGACGGCGGCGGAAGCAGGTGTCGTCTCGCTCATGGTCCTTCAAGCTCCATCGATGTCGGTTAGCGAATCGTCAGCCGAGCGGCAGCCCGGGAAGCGGGCGGCGCCGTAAAACCGGGCGGTGCCGTAAAGCAAAGCCGTAGAACAAAGCCGTAAAACAAAAAAGCCCCTCGCAGGAGGGGACGCCACGCCGACTCCGGCAACCGCCCGAAGGCTCAGCCGGTCCTGGTCAGCGCGGCCGGCTAAGGAGCAGGCGCACGGTTCGCATGGGCTCAGGGTACCGCACGGTCAAGCGGCGCCCGTCGGGTTATCCGGCCTTGACCGCCGCGTCGAACTCGCGCAGCGCCGCGGCCACCCGCCCGGACTGCATGCCCGCCGCCAGCATCCTCGCCTGGTCGGCGGTCTCCGCGGCGGCCCCGTGCTCGCCGGTCCGCCGGTAGGAGTCGGCCAGCCGGACCATCAGCAGCGCCTTGGTTCTGGCCCGGTCCGGTGCGAGCGCGCCGGTCGCGGCCAGCAGCAGGTAGCGGGCCCGCTCGTGGTCGCCGAGGAAGAGGTAACCCTCCCCCACCATGCCCTCCAGGTCGGCGCGTTCCTGGCGGTCGTCCTCGCCCGCCTCCGCCTCCTCCAGCGCCTGGAAGGCCCGTTCGGCGACCGCCTCGGCGCTGATCGGCTCACCCTTCTTGCCGTGCGCCCGCGCGATCCGGCCGAGCTGGAGCGCCCGTTCGGCCGGGGTCAGCACCTCGTCGGCGGCGCGCAGCGCGGTGGAGAGCATCGCGACCGGGTCCAGGCCCCGCCCGCCGGAGTTGTGGGTGGCCTGCGCGGCCAGGCAGCCCACCACGCTCACGCCCAGCCTGGGGTCGCCGGAGACGTGGGCGGCCCGCAGTGCGGCGACGAAGGCACGCTGGGCGGCCGCATCGTTGCCCAGGTCGTAACTGGCCCAGCCGACCAGCCTGGCCAGTCGGCCCGCCACGCCGTACAGGTCCCGGCCGAGCTGCTCGTCATAGGAGCCGAGTTCCAGCAGCTTGCCCACCAGCGCCAGTTCGGCCTTGGCGGGGCCGAGGATCAGTCCGCCGCCGTAGGTGCGCTCCAGCCGCTGCTTGCTGTCGTAGGAGATCCGCAGGTCGGCCAGGTGCGCGGGGGCGATCCGCAGGGCGCCCTCGCCGCCGGTGACCTCGGGCGGCGGGGAGGCCCAGTGGCGGGCGGCCTGTTCGAGCTCGGCGCCGCGGAACAGGTCGGTGAGGCGGACCGGCGTGGTGTCGGCGCCGGCCTCGTGCAGGGCGGTCTGGGCGGTGTCCGCGGTCCACGGGTCGGTGAGCAGCCGGGGCGAGAGGATCTTGGCGCCGCGCCCGCTGCCCATCCGGCCCCAGAGCTGCTCGTACGTCACCGCGATGCCGACGGCCCGGCTGAGCACCTCGCAGACCGTCTGGTCGTGCGGCGCCCTGGGGACCATGCCGCGGTCGCGCCACTTGTAGGGGGCGGTCGAGCTGATCGCCAGTTGGGCGGGGAGGCCGGTGTTGACCTCGCGGGCGAGGCGTTCGGGGCTCCAGCCGAGCTGGTGGAGTATCCGGGCCAGTTCTTCGTTCCGCTTGCGCGCCAGATCCGCCATGGCACGACCGTAACTGCCGAGCCGGGCAGCCGGGTAGGCCACCGCGGACTGAACGCGGCGGCGCGGTACGGGACTTCGGCCGAGCCCGGGGACACAACGCGGAAGGCCGCCTCCCGGTCCGGGAGGCGGCCTTCCAACTGTGGAGCTACGGGGAATTGAACCCCGGACCTCTTGCATGCCATGCAAGCGCTCTACCAACTGAGCTACAGCCCCTTGTTCTTCTTGTCTCCGGCGGTTTCCCTGCGGTCTCCCTCGGCGACGTGGACAACTGTACACGTTCCTGCGGGCAGTCCCCTAATCCGCTCTTCGGCCCGGCGCCACGGGCTCCGGCGCGCGGGCGGTCACGGACGGTCGCCGCACGGCCACCCCGGAAATCACCATGAAAGCTTCACGGAGGAGTGCCTTCCGTTTACCCGACCGACCCCCGTACGCTTCCCGGACCCCCGGCTGACCGCCACGCCGGGGGGCCACCCGGAATGCCGCCGGCCGTCGCTGCTCACCCCCATGGAGCAGCGCCGGCCGGCGTGACGGATCCGCCGCCCGTCAGACGGCGGCGCGCCGGGTGCGCAGCGAGAAGACCGTGGCCAGTGCGAAGGCGGCTGCGATCGCCGCCGTGGCCACCAGCAGGGCGTGCCCCGAAGTGCCGTGCGAGGACGGGTAGTTGACCTGGCCGAGGAAGACCGTGCCGAGCAGTGCCACCCCGACCACCTGGCCGAGCTGGATCAGCGTCACCATCACCCCGCTGCCGTCGGCGGCGTCCGCAGGGTCGACCCGGCCGAGCGCCCGGGCGAACAGCGGGCTGTACGCGCACCCGGCCGCCAGGCCCACGGCCGTGAGCACCAGTTCGGAGCCGAGACCGATCTCGCCGCCGCCGCGCAGCATCAGTCCGAAGACCAGGTAGCCGGGCGCCACCACGGCCAGGGCCAGCGTCGGCAGCGGACGGTGCAGCCGCTGCGGCAGTCGCTGCCAGTGCAGGCTGGAGAGGCCGAAGCCGACCGCGACCGGCGCGGAGAGCAGCCCCGCCCGCAGCGCACTGTGGCCGAGACCGGCCTGCTGGTGCAGGGCGAAGGAGAACATGAAGCCGGAGAAGCCCGCCATGATCAGGAAGATCGCCCCGGAGGCCGGGAGCAGCCCGGGGGCGCGCAGCACCCGGGCCGGGACCAGCGGTTGGCCGCCGCGCGCGGCGATCCGCCACTCGACCAGGCCGAACAGCCCGAACATCAGCACGCTCCCGGCCAGCATCGCCCAGCCCCAGGCGGGCCAGCCCAGCTCGTGCCCGAGCACCAGCGGCACCACCAGCAGCCCGAGCGCCGCCGCCAGCACCAGCAGGCCGGCCACGTCGAAGCGGCGGGAGGCGTCCCCGGGGATCACCGGCAGCAGCCGCCGGCTGAAGGCCAGCAGGGCGAGGCCGATCGGCACGTTCACCAGGAACACCGGCCGCCAGCCGCTGCCGAACAGATCCGCGCTCACCAGCACCCCGCCGACCACCTGCCCGATCGCCATGCCGCCCGCCAGCACGGCCGAGTACAGTCCGAGCGCCCGGGTCCTGGCGGCGCCGGTGAAGGTCCGCTGGATCAGGCTCATCACCTGAGGCACCATCAGCGCCGCGCCCACCCCCTGGAGCAGCCGGAAGCCGATCAGCGCCCCGGTGGAGGGAGCCAGCCCGCAGGCGAGTGAGGCGGCGGTGAAGCCGACCAGGCCGTACTGGAACAGCCGGCTGTAGCCGAACCGGGCCCCCAGCCGGGCGCCGGTGATCAGCAGCACCGCGTAGGCGATGGTGTACCCGGCGATCACCAGCTGGAGGGCGGCGCCGGAGGCGTGCAGGTCCGTGCGGATGGTCGGCACGGCGACATTGACGATGGAGACGTCGAGCAGGGCCATGAACTGGCCGGTCAGGACGAGGGCCAGCAGCAGCCCCGGGCGGACGACGCCGCGCGCGGCCGGGGCCGGGCCGCCGGAGGACCGGCCGGTCGGGGACTGCGTTCTCGGGGACTGCGTGCCCGGGGGCTGCGTGCCCGGGGCCGCGGTCGCGGCGATGGTCGTTCGGGTCTGGAGATCCGTCATGGGTACCAGCGTGCTGGCTTGCGGATACTGGTGGTTAGAGCCTGTTGATCCTGGTACTGGCAGCACCCCCCACCGGGCTGCCGTCCGGTCCGAGGATCCGTCACGATGGGGGAATGACCGTGCTGGACACCCGTACCGAACCCGCCGACGCGACCGCCGCCGCTGCCACCAACCGGGACCAGCGCCGTTCCGAGCTGGCCAACTTCCTCAAGGCCTGCCGGGCCCGGGTCAGCCCCGAGGCGGTCGGCCTGCCCGCCGGGCCGCGCCGCCGCACCCCGGGGCTGCGCCGCGAGGAGGTGGCCCAGCTCGCCGGTGTCGGGGTGACCTGGTACACGTGGCTGGAGCAGGGGCGGCCGATCAACGCGAGCGAGCAGGTGCTGGAGGCGGTGGCCCGCACCCTGCGGCTGGACAGCACCGAGCGCGAGCACCTGTTCCGGCTGGCCGGCCTCACCCCGAGCCGCCGAGGCGAGACGCCCTGCCCGATCCTGGACCCGGTCAGCCAGGTGATCCTGGACGAGCTGAGCCCGCTGCCCGCCGCGATCTGCAACAGCCGCTACGACCTGCTGCGCTTCAACAGCGCGTACGACGCCCTGTTCCCCGGCGCGACCCGCCCGAGCGCGCCGCAGGGCCGCCGCAACAGCATGTGGTGCGCCTTCACCGTCCCGGCCTGCTGCAACCCCTTCCTGAACCGGGACGAGGAGCTGCCCCGGATGGTCGGCGTGCTGCGCGGCGCGTACGGGCGCCACGTCGGCGAGCCCGCCTGGGAGGAGTACATCCGGGACCTGGCGGCGGCCAGCCCCGAGTTCCGCGAGCTGTGGGCCCGCCAGGAGGTCGCCCCGCCCCGGACGTCCCGCAAGGTCTTCCGGCACGCCCTGGTCGGCGAGATGTGCTTCCAGGCCTCGTACCTGACCATTCCCGCCGCCCCCGAGGCGTACCTGGTGGTCTACACCCCGGAGAGCCCGCGCGACCGCGAGCTGGTGGAGCAGCTCGTCGCGAACCCGAGCGCCCGGGCCACCGACCCCGGCCACGTGCACACCCGCTGAGCGGAGCGGGACCACAACGCCGAAGGGCGCCCTCCCGACCGGGAAGGCGCCCTTCGGCGTCTGTTGTGGAGCTACGGGGAATTGAACCCCGGACCTCTTGCATGCCATGCAAGCGCTCTACCAACTGAGCTACAGCCCCGCGAACCGGGCAGCCCTGACGGACCACCGATGCGGAGTGGAGCTACGGGGAATTGAACCCCGGACCTCTTGCATGCCATGCAAGCGCTCTACCAACTGAGCTACAGCCCCTCGGAGGACTTCCCGCCTCCCTCTCGGGCGGCGTTCTTTCCTGCGAACGAGGAAGACTCTAGCTGGTCAGGCCCGGAACTGCGAAATCCCGTCGTACCGGCGCCCTCAGGTCTCGTCCCCGATGACCGGCTGCGGGAGGGTGCCCGCGTTGTGCTCCAGCAGCCGCCAGCCGCGCGCCCCCTGGCCCAGCACCGACCAGCAGCAGTTGGAGAGACCGCCGAAGCGCTCCCACTGCTCCGCCTCCATGCCGAGCAGCCGACCGATCATGGTGCGGATGGTGCCGCCGTGGCTGACCACGACCAGCGTGCCCTCCACGGGCAGCTTCTCGACCGCCGCCATCACCACCGGGACGGAGCGGTCCGCCACCTCGGTGGCCAGCTCCCCGCCACCGCGCCGGACCGGCTCGCCCTTGGCCCACGCCTCGTACTGCTCCGGGAACCGCGCCCGGATCTCGGCGTTGGTCAGGCCCTGCCACTCACCCGCGTACGTCTCCCGCAGACCCTCGTGGTGGTCCACCTCCAGGCCGGTGAGCCGGGCCAGCTCGACGGCGGTGCGCCGGGCCCGGGTGAGGTCGGAGGAGATCAGCAGGTCGGGCCGGAGGCCGGCGAGCAGCTTGGCCGCCCGCTGGGCCTGGAAGATGCCCTGATCGGTCAGGTCGATGTCGGTCGTGCCCTGGAACCTGGACTCCAGGTTCCAGGACGTCTGACCGTGCCGCCAGAAGACGATGCGCGGGCCCCCCGCGGCGCCGCTCAGCGCTCGTCCTCGGCGACGGCGTTGCCCGCGGCGTCGGTGATCACGTTCTCCGGGCGGTTCCGGGTGGCCAGCGCGTCGGCGGGCAGCGGCAGCTCGGGGCAGTCCTTCCAGAGCCGGTCCAGCGAGTAGAAGGAGCGCTCCTCGGAGTGCTGGACGTGGACCACGATGTCCAGGTAGTCCAGCAGGATCCAGCGGCCCTCGCGCTCGCCCTCGCGGCGCACCGGCTTGATGTCGAGCTGCTCGCGCAGCTGGTCCTCGATCTCCTCGGCGATCGACTTGACCTGGCGGTCGTTGGAGGCCGACGCGATCAGGAAGGCGTCGGTGATCGACAGCACCTCGCTGACGTCGAAGGCGATGATGTCGTGGGCCAGTTTGTCGGCCGCCGCCTGGGCGGCGACGGTGATCAGTTCCTGGCTCCGGTCAGTGGCAGTCACGGTGTTCTTCCCGCTCGATGTACACAGATACGGTTTCCAGGATCTCATGAACGCGAGAGGGCCCCGGCGGAGTTCTCCGGGGCCCTCGGTCGCGGGCGGCTACTGGCCCTTGCCCGGCTGGTAGTCCTTGCCCAGGACCACCACCAGGTCGGCGTTCTGCGCGTCGGTGGTCTTCTTCACCGCCGACTCCTTCAGCCCGAGCGTGATCGCCAGCGACTTCGCGGCGGCCGCCCTGGAGTCGTCGGTGTAGCGGACCTCGCTGAGCGCCTGGGTGCTGTTCGCCTTGCCCCCGCTCGGGATCACGTCCAGACCGGCGTTGGCGACCGCCACCAGCGCGGTGTTCGCCGACTGGTCGCTGCCCGAAGCGTTGACGATGCTGACCCGGGCGGTCCCGCCGCTGCTCTGGGCCTTGTGCACGGTGCCGCCGAGCACCTCCTTGACCTGCGCGCCCGCGGTGGCCTCGTCCAGCGTCCCGTCCGGCTGCACCTTGAGCGTGCTGGTGCCGAAGCTGCCGTCCTTGGCCAGCTTGGCGAGCTGCGCCAGCACCCCGGCCAGCGCCTGCTCGGGCAGCGAGGGGTCGAGCACCGCGTTCATCCGGTGCACGTCGTCCTGCGCTTCGGACAGATCGGTCGGCATGGTCCGCACCAGCGCGTCCAGCACCTGCCCGAACCGGGCCAGCTGGGCGTCCCGGCCCTCTCCGGGCGCCTGGGTGGTGGCGTACGTGACGGCGGCGTCGCCGTTCAGCGTGACGCCCTTGCCCACCGGGGCGGCCACCTTGCCGTCCGGGCCCTTCACCTCGACGTTGGTGTCCACCTTCACACCGCCGAGCTGGGCCACCAGCAGCTTCAGATAGGGGGTGTCCAGCCGCCAGGTGCCGGCCACGGTCGCGCCGAGCACGGTGCTGAGACCGTCCCTGGTGCCGGACGCGCCGATCGAGTCCATCGCCTGCCCGAGCGAGGTGGTCGCGGACTCCCCGCTGCTGGGCAGCTTGAGGGTGTCCGGCAGCAGCAGGACCGAACCCTTGTGCCCGGACGCGTCGTCGACCAGCAGCGCGCTGCTCACCTTGCCGTTGAGCTCCCGCAGCTGGACCACGTTCACCTGCCGCGGCCCGGCCGCCGCCGCCGCGGTCTTGGGCCCGCCCAGCTTGCCGCTCCACCACAGGTAGCCGGCCCCGCCGCCCGCGATCAGGACCAGCACCACCACGGCCGCGATCAGCCGGGTCCGCAGCCTGCGCTTGCGCTCGTCGCGGCGCTCGCTGCGGGACTCGGCGAACTTCAGCCAGTCGATGACGTCCTCGGTCTCCTCCGCCGGTTCGTCGACGAAGGTGAACTCGCCCGTCGCGTAGGCGTCGTCCGGCGCCGCCCCGACCCGCTCGGCCTGCGGCTTCACCGCCGGCTGCACGGGCTGCGGCACGGGCCGCCGGGCCTGCGGCGGGACCGGCTCCGCGACCGGCTCCGCGGGACGCGGCGGCGCGGCGACCGGCTGAACGACGGGCTGGGCCACCGGCTGCTGCTGGTAGTAGTACTCCTGCGGCTGCTGAGGCTGCTGCTGGTACGGCTGCTGGGGCTGCGCGTACGGGTCGTGCACCGGCTGCTGCTGGTAGTAGTACTCCTGCGGCTGCGGCTCGTACGGCTGGGGCTGCTGGTAGTCCTGGTACTGCTCCTGGGCGTACCCCTGTTGCTGCCCGTACCCGTACGGGTCCCGCCCCTGGTCCTGCTGTCCCTGGCCCTGGCCGTGCACCGGCTGCCCGTACCCGTCGTAACCCGGCTGCTGGTACCAGCCGCCGTCCTCCGGTCCCCTGCGGTCTGCCGTTCCGGTCACGCGGCCCCTCCCGGGATCAAGGCTGCTGGGCCGGCGCGTACAGCGCCCGCTTGTGGATGTAACGGACCACGCCGTCCGGGACGAGGTACCAGACCGGCTCGCCCTTGGCGACCCGTATCCGGCAGTCCGTGGAGGAGATGGCCAGCGCGGGCACCTCCACCAGGGAGACCCCGCCCACCGGAAGCCCGGCGTCCGACAGAGTGTGCCCCGGCCGGGTGCATCCGATGAAGTGGGCGAGCTCGAAAAGCTCCTCCGAATCGCGCCAGGAGAGGATCTGGGCGAGTGCGTCGGCGCCGGTGATGAAGAACAGCTCGGCGTCCGGGTGCAGGGCGTGCAGGTCCCGCAGGGTGTCCACGGTGTAGGTGGGGCCCTTGCGGTCGATGTCGATCCGGCTGACCGAGAACTGCGGGTTCTCCGCGGTGGCGATGACCGTCATCAGATAGCGGTCCTCGGCGGAGGTCACCTCGCGGTGGCTCTTCTGCCACGGCTGTCCGGTCGGTACGAAGATCACCTCATCGAGGTGGAATGCGCTCGCCACCTCGCTGGCGGCGACCAGGTGCCCGTGGTGGATCGGGTCGAAGGTGCCGCCCATCACGCCGAGGCGCTTCTTCACCAGTCCGCCGGGGGTCTCGGCCTGCTGTCCCATGCCGCCACACCTTACGCGACGCTCGTTACCGCCGGACACGCGCGGATATCCGCGGATATCGGGGCAACGGCGAGGAGCGCCCGGCGGCCGCCGGGCGCTCCTCGCCACCGATCAGTGGTACCCGCGCTGCTCAGCGGTCGCGGTTGAAACGCGTGGTCACGTAGAGCAGCAGCAGGAGGATCAGGAAGGCGCAGCCGCCGGTCAGCAGCGGGTTGAGGCTCTCGTGGTTGCCACCCTCGGCGATCCGGGATACGGCGGGCAGAACGTTATTGCTCATGGTCGGCGGACCTTCTCGGCTCGGTGAGGGACCAGGACGCGGGCCGGTGGCCTGCATCCCTATCGTACGGGTGGCGTTACGGCAACCGCTCGGCGGCCCACCGCGTCTGACCCCTCGTAGGCGTCCGCCGAAGGCCGGTCGCCGGCTCAGTCGTTGCGGAAGGCCCGCGCCATGATCCAGACCAGCAGTCCGACGCCCACGAACGACGCCACCAGGACGATCCGCAGGAACAGCCCCGGTCCCGCTTCGCTGGAGATCGGCCCGGCCAGCTGCGTCAGGCTCTCGACAGGGGACATGGTGGGCTCCTCAGGGCAGGGGGCGGTCCCGCAGGACCTCCGGTAGAGCCAGCGTAGACCCGCACACGCGGACAGCGGACGGGACCCCCGGCGTACCGTGGGCGGCGGGGACGAGTACGGACGAACGGGCGTTGTAGCCAACAGCAGCGGGGGCCGGACGGGAACCGGTGCCGGCATCGACCAGGAGGTACTCACATGACCGACATGACCAAGCCGAACACGCCGAGCCGCCGCCGCGAGCGCTTCCCCGGGATCTCCACCCGGGCCTGGGAGCACCCGGCGGACCGTTCCGCCCTGGTCTCCCTGCGCAAGCTCTCCGGCTTCGACGAGGTCCTCAAGAAGCTGGCCGGCCTGGTCTCCGAGCGCAGCATCCGCCTGATGTTCCTGGCCACCGCCGTGCGGACCGGCGAGCGGCAGTTCCCCGAGCTGCACGCCATGGTCCGCGACGCGGCGTACGTCCTGGACCTGGAGCGGGTGCCCGACCTGTACGTGACCCAGGACCCTGCGGTGAACGCCATGTGCATCGGCATGGACACCCCGGTCATCGTGGTGACCAGCGGCCTGGTCGAGCTGCTCGACGAGGAGGAGCTGCGGGCCGTGATCGGCCACGAGGTCGGCCACGCGATGTCCGGCCACGCGGTCTACCGGACGATGCTGCTGATCCTCACCAACATCGCCACCAGGATCGCCTGGCTCCCGCTCGGCAACCTGGCCATCACCGCCGTGATCACCGCGCTCAAGGAGTGGTTCCGCAAGGCGGAGCTCTCCTGCGACCGGGCCGGACTGCTGGCCGGCCAGGACCTCCAGGCCTCCATGCGCGGTCTGATGAAGCTGGCCGGCGGCCACAACCTGGCCGAGATGAACGTGGACGCCTTCCTGGAGCAGGCCGAGGAGTACGAGAAGGCCGGCGACCTGCGCGACGGCGTGCTCAAGCTCCTCCAGGTGCTGCCGCAGACCCACCCCTTCGCGGTGGTCCGGGTGGCCAAGCTGAAGAAGTGGGCGGAGAGCGAGGAGTACCGCTCGATCCTCGCCGGTGCCTACCCGCGCCGCGCGGACGACCCGGACGCCTCGGTCGGCGAGCAGTGGAAGGCCGCCGCGGACTCGTACTCCAAGAGCGTCAAGGAGAGCAAGGACCCGCTGATGGGCCTGCTCCGCGATGTGGCGGGCGGCGTCGGCAACGTCGGCGGAAAGCTCCGCGACACCTTCACCGGCTCCCGCAACTCCGACCAGGACTGACACCCGCAGCACACGACCAGGCAGCGCCCCAGGGGCGCGGGGAACCGCTCGACCGACTGCGTGCGCACCCGGCCGGTCCGTGGGCTTCGGCGTTCCCCGCGCTCCGGGCCCTGCACCGCCGGGGCTCGGCGCCAGGGCTCGGCGGTCGGTACAGCGGCGGTCAGTGCTCGGCGGTGATCGGCGCGAGCACCCCGCACTGCTGCCAGGCCGGCACCGAGTGGTCCCCCGGGTTCACCGCGGGCGGCGGGCCGGCCGACTGCCCGGCCAGCAGCGGCTGCAGGTGGTCGGCCAGCTGCACTCCGCACGCCGTGGGCCCGGCCTGCAGGACGGAGTCGACCAGCCGCACCCTGGCCGCGCCGATGTCCGTGTGGTCGAACTCGAACCGCAGCTCGCGGCGGACACTGAACAGGCTCACCGGCCCGGAGGTGTCCGTCCCGGCGGTCCGCAGGGCGTAGACGAAGGTGTGGTCGGTGTCGATCTCCAGCGTCCCGCTGTCCGCCTCGGTGACCTTCATGCCACCGGAGACCTTGACCGAGTCGACGGCCAGCGCCACCCTGCCCGGGTCGAAGCGGACCAGCCAACCGGTGGCGGCGTGGTGCTGGTCGTCGTTCGGCGAGTTCAGGCTCTGGTCGTACTGCGCCTGCTCGCCGGGCGTCACCAGGGTGCGAACCGCACCCGTCGCCTCCTGCTCCAGGGTCGCGGGGTCCATCGAGGAGGCGACCAGGAAGCGCTGGACGGTGTCCAGCGCCCGGGTGACCTCGACCCGGGTGAAGTGGGCCGTGGCCGCGCCCGCCGGGGTGCCGAGACCGGCCGCGCCGTCCGCGTAGCCGGAGGGCAGCGCGGCGAACGGGTTCTTCGGGTCCGCCACCGCGGAGACCGGCGAACTCGGGCTGAGTGCGACCACACTGACGGTCAGTTGGTTGCCGGTCGGCTGGACCCCGATCCGGCGCGGTGAGCTCACACCGAAGTAGACGGCCGCCGCGAAGGCCATCACGACGATCAGCAGCAGCGCCACCGCCTGCCGGGGCAGCGAACCGATCTGTCCGAATCCGAACCTCGGCCGCACCCCGCGCGAGTAACCGCCGAGCCGCTCGCTGGCCGACAGCTCCTGGATCCGGGCAGCCCGGACGAACGACTCGTCGAACACGACGGATCGGTACTCGTCCTCGTTTCCGGAACCTCCGTCGGGCGTACCCTCCGGAGGTTCGCGCGGGTCACCCATAACACCAGAGTAAGACCGGGATGCGGCCCGCTTCGAGGGCTGGGACGCAACTTCCCCCGGCGGTGGTCGTCACCCGGTCTGCAACGCCATCGGCGGGGAGCCCACCGGGGCACTCGACGTCGCACCGGGACCGGCTCCGCCGGGGACGGCCGTACCGCTCTCGGGACGGCTCGTGCCGGTCTCCGGGCGGCGGGGCGAGTCGGCGGCCCCACCGGCACCCCGGTAGATCGCGGCGACCGCCAGGGCCGCCACCCCGATCACCATCACCACCGCGAGCACCCAGGCCACCGGACGGTGCCAGCGCTGCTGCGCAACGTACCGGCCACGGGCCGGCCCGCCGGGGGCGTACCCGAAGGCCCGGGTCTGGCGACGCCACCGCGCGGCCCGCCCGGCCCGCCCCGGAGCTGACCAGGGGTCAGGGTAGAGGCGGTCGTCGTCCAGGCTGCTCGGGTGCGGGCGCAGCTCCAGCGGGAGCCCCTCCCCGCTGACGGTCAGCTCGTAGCCCCGGCCGAGCAGGCCGGTGTCAGGTTCGAACCTCGCCTCGGCGGCGGCGAGCTGGCGTTCCCTGGCGCTCGGCTCGTGTACGGCGGCGGACCGGACGAAAGCCTCGTCGAGTACCACGGTGGCGAACTCGTCGTCCGCACCACCGTGGTCGGCGCCGTCGGGGTACGGTGAGCCCCCCACATCCTCAGCCACGGACTCAGGGTATTACCGGGCGCGCCGTTTGTCTGTGGCTCCCGTCAGTTGGGCTGGGACGAACCGCCGGGCTCAGCCCTCGGCCGAGCCCACGGTCTGCGTCCGCTCGCCGCGCACGTGCCCGTCACCAGTGACGATGTACTTGGTCGAGGTCAGCTCCGGCAGGCCCATCGGGCCCCGGGCGTGCAGCTTCTGGGTGGAGATGCCGATCTCCGCACCAAACCCGAACTCACTCCCGTCGGTGAACCGGGTGGAGGCGTTGACGGCCACCGTGGTCGAGTCCACCAGCTGGGTGAAGCGGCGGGCGGCCGCCTGCGAGGTGGTCACGATCGCCTCGGTGTGCCCGGAGGACCAGCGGCGGATGTGCTCCACCGCGGCGTCCAGCGAGGGCACGACGGCGGCGGCGAGGTCGTAGGAGAGGTACTCCGTCTCCCAGTCCTCCTCGGTCGCCGGGACGACGGTGGCCCGGCCGCCCTCGGCCGCCTTCAGCACCGCCTCGTCGCCGTGCACGGTGACCCCGGCCTCGGCCAGGGCGTCGAGGGCGAGCGGCAGGAAGACGTCCGCGATGTCCTGGTGGACCAGCAGGGTCTCGGCGCTGTTGCAGACGCTGACCCGCTGGGCCTTGGAGTTGAGCAGGATGCCGACGGCCATCGCCAGGTCGGCCCTGGCATCCACGTAGACGTGGCAGTTGCCGGTCCCGGTCTCGATCACCGGCACCGTGGAGCCCTCCACGACGGTACGGATCAGCGAGGCGCCGCCGCGCGGGATCAGCACGTCGACCAGGCCGCGGGCGCGCATCAGCTCCTGCACCGAGTCCCGGCTCTCGCCGGGGACCAGCTGGATCACGTCCGCGGGCAGGCCGGCGGCGGCCGCGGCGTCCCGCAGCACCGCGATCAGAGCGGTGTTCGAGCGGTAGGCGGAGGCCGAGCCGCGCAGCAGTACCGCGTTGCCGGACTTCAGGCAGAGCGCGGCGGCGTCCACCGTGACGTTCGGCCGGGCCTCGTAGATGATGCCGACCACGCCGAGCGGCACCCGGATCTGCCGGACGTCGAGGCCGTTGGGCAGGGTGTAGCCGCGCACCACCTCGCCCACCGGATCGGGCAGACCGATCACGCTCCGCACATCGGCGGCGATCGCGGCGATCCGCTCCTCGGTCAGCGTCAGCCGGTCGATCACCGACTCGGCCGTGCCCGCCTCCCGGGCGCGGGCCACGTCCTCGGCATTGGCCTCGGCGATCTCGGCGCTCCGGGCCACCAGCGCATCGGCGATCGCCGACAGCGCGGCGTCCTTCGCCCGGCGCGGCAGCGGAGCGAGCACGGCGGCCGCCGCACGGGCTCGGCGCGCAACGGCGAGGACGGGACTGTCGGTGGTGGCGTGGTCGCTGCTCATGCGAGAAAGGGTAGCGACTGCGGCGGCCCGACCCGATCCGCATTTCGGCCGCTGAGACTGCCGTCCGCAGCCAGACGACCCCTTCGGTGCCGGCGGGCCTCCTTCAGGCGGCGGGGAACCACGCAGCACGGAAGGCCCCTGCCCCTGAAGGGCGCCAGGCTCAGGAACGCCAGGTCCGCCCGCTCCGCGAACCCGGCCCGCGCCGCCTTCCCCCCGTGCCCCGGGCGCTGCCGCCGGCCGCCGCTCAGTACGGGTGCACCCCGCCCAACTGCGGTGGCGGATCGCCGAAGCCCTCCGCCACCCGCTTGTGGTAGGTGGGCCGGTCCACGACCTCCAGGCCGACGATCTCCCACGGCGGTAAGTTCGCCGAGGCCTTGTGCTCGCCCCACAGCCGCAGCGCGATCGCCGCCGCGTCGTGCAGGTCCCTGGCCTGCTCCCAGTAGCGGATCTCGGCATGGTCGGCCGCGTAGCGGGCCGTCAGGAAGAAGGAGTGGTCGTGCGCCAGCCGTTCGAGCGCCACCCGCAGCTCCGCCAGCGGCGTGACCTGCCCGGCCACGCTGAGCACCACGTGCCAGAGTCTGGCCTGCTCCGCCTCGGGGCACTCTCCGTCACCCGACTTCCGGCCCAACTCCCTTGCACTGTCGGATCGTTCCTCCACCGGACCGCCCTCGGTCCGGCCGCCCGCGATGCTGGTCAGCCTCCGCTGGGGCGTCTCTTCGGGCAGCGCTCCGCGCGTGCGTCCCACCGACGGCCTCCTGTTCGGCATCGTGTCCGGGCCGACCGCGCCGACCGCGCGCGGCCCTCCCCCTGGCGGGAGCCGCCCCTGGGCCGCACGCAGGCCCCCACGGGCGGTCAGCCGCGCAGGATGACCAGGTCGTCGCGGTGGATGACCTCACGCTCATAGGCGGCGCCGAGCTCCTGGGCCAGTTCCCGGGTGGACCGGCCGAGCAGACGGGGCAACTCCCTCGCATCAAAGTTGACCAGCCCACGGGCGACGATGTGGCCGTTTTCGCCAAGAAGGTCCACCGGATCACCGGCAGTGAAGTCCCCGTCCACCCGGGTGACCCCGGCCGGCAGCAGCGACTTCCCGCCCGAGACCACGGCCTCGACCGCCCCGGCGTCCAGTTGCAGGGCGCCCCGGGGGGTACTGGCGTGCTCCAGCCAGAGCAGCCGGTCGGCGGAGCGGCTGCCGGTACGCAGGAAGAGGGTGCCGGTGGGGCGGCCGGCCAGCGCGTCGGCGGCCTGGCTGGCGGCGGTGAGCACCACCGGGATGCCCGCGCCGGTGGCGATCCTGGCGGCCTCCACCTTGGTGACCATGCCGCCGGTGCCGACGCCGGCCTTGCCCGCAGTGCCGATCTCGACGCCGTCCAGGTCGTGCGGGCCGCCGACCTCGCCGATCCGGCTGGTGCCGGGCTTGCTGGGGTCACCGTTGTAGAGGCCGTCGACGTCGGAGAGCAGGATCAGCAGGTCGGCCCGGACCAGGTGGGCGACCAGCGCGGCCAGCCGGTCGTTGTCACCGAACCTGATTTCGGCGGTGGCAACGGTGTCGTTCTCGTTGACGATCGGCATCGCGCCCATCGCCAGCAGCTGGTCCAGGGTCCGGTACGCGTTGCGGTAGTGCGCCCGCCGGCTCGCGTCCTCGGCGGTCAGCAGCACCTGGCCGACCCGCACGCCGTACCGGGCGAAGGAGGCGGTGTAGCGGGCCACCAGCAGGCCCTGGCCGACGCTGGCGGCCGCCTGCTGGCGGGCCAGGTCCTTGGGCCGCTTCTCCAGGCCGAGCGGGGACAGCCCGGCGGCGATCGCACCCGAGGAGACCAGCACGATCTCCGGGGCGTCCGGGCCCGAACGGGCCTTGGCCAGGGCGTCCACCAGTGCGTCGACCCGGTCGGCGTCCAGGCCGCCGGCCGCGGTGGTGAGCGAGGAGGAACCGACCTTGACCACGATCCGCCGTGCGGTCAGGACCTCCTGACGCAGTGTCGAAACGGTCATCACTTGCCTCCGCTGGTGCATGCGGCGGGCCCGCCGCCGGATCGTAATGTACGCGATCCGACGACGGGCCCGTGACGTCACTCAGCCCGTGGACTCGGCAGGCCCGAGGGGCGGGCTCAGTTGTCCTCGTCGCCCTCGATGGCCTGGCGGCTGTTGGAGAGCGCCTCGAAGGCCAGGTACTCCTCCTCGGCCGCGTCCCGGCCCTTCTGCTTCTCGCGGCGGCGGTCGACGGCCGGGCGCTGGGTCTCGAAGCGGTGGTCCTCGCCACGGCGGCCGAGCATCTCGGCACCGGCGGCCATGGTCGGCTCCCAGTCGAAGACCACGGCGTTCTCGTCGGGGCCGATGATGACGGTGTCGCCCTCCTTGGCGCCGACCTTCCACAGCTCCTGCTCGACACCGAGCCGGGCCAGGCGGTCGGCGAGGTAGCCGACGGCCTCGTCGTTGGAGAAGTCGGTCTGGCGGACCCAGCGCTCCGGCTTGACGCCGCGCACCCGGTAGGCGCCCTCCTCCTCGACGACGGTGAAGCCGGCGTCGTCCACGGCCTGCGGCCGCAGCACGATCCGGGTGGCCTCCTCGATCGGCTTGGCGGCACGGGCCTCGGCGACGATCTGCGCCATCGCGAAGCTCAGCTCGCGCAGACCCTTGCGGGAGGCGGCGGAGACCTCGAAGACGCGGTAGCCGCGCTCCTCCAGGGAGGTGCGGGTCAGGTCGGCGATGTCCTGGCCGTCCGGAACGTCGATCTTGTTGAGCGCGACCAGGCGCGGCCGGTCCTCCAGGCCGCCGTACTGGGACAGCTCGGCCTCGATGGTCTCCAGGTCGGTGAGCGGGTCGCGGCCCGGCTCCAGGGTGGCGCAGTCGAGCACGTGGACCAGCACCGAGCAGCGCTCGACGTGCCGCAGGAACTCCAGGCCCAGGCCCCTGCCCTGGCTGGCGCCCGGGATCAGGCCGGGGACGTCGGCAACGGTGTAGACCGTCTCCCCGGCGGTGACCACACCGAGGTTGGGGACCAGGGTGGTGAAGGGGTAGTCCGCGATCTTCGGCTTGGCGGCGGAGAGCACCGAGATCAGCGAGGACTTGCCGGCGCTCGGGTAGCCGACCAGCGCCACGTCGGCGACGGACTTGAGCTCCATGACGATGTCGCGGGACTCACCGGGCTCGCCGAGCAGCGCGAAGCCCGGGGCCTTGCGGCGGGCGGAGGCCAGTGCCGAGTTGCCCAGGCCGCCCCGGCCGCCGGCGGCGGCGACGAAACTGGTGCCGTGGCCGACCAGGTCGGCCAGCACGTTGCCCTGCTTGTCCAGCACCACGGTGCCGTCCGGCACGGGCAGGATCAGGTCCTCGCCGGTGGCGCCGGTGCGGTGACCGCCCGCGCCCGGCTTGCCGTTGGTGGCCTTGCGCTTGGGCGAGTGGTGGTACTCGAGCAGGGTGGTGATGTTGGCGTCGACGGTGAGGATGACGCTGCCGCCCTCACCGCCGTTGCCGCCGTCGGGTCCACCGAGCGGCTTGAACTTCTCCCGGTGCACGGAGGCGCAGCCGTGGCCCCCGTTACCCGCGGCGACGTACAGCTCGACGCGGTCCACGAAGGTGGTCATTGGTGTGCCTCCAGTACGAGATAAGAAAAGGTTTCCTGCGGTAAAGCATGAAGGGTGGACCGGAACATTCCGGTCCACCCCTCACAGAGAGTCTTGACGCTGTGTCAGAGAACTCAGGCCTCGACGGCCACGATGTTCACGACACGACGGCCACGACGGCTGCCGAACTGCACGGCGCCGTCGGTCAGCGCGAACAGGGTGTCGTCGCCACCACGGCCGACGTTGGCACCCGGGTGGAAGTGGGTGCCGCGCTGGCGGACGATGATCTCGCCGGCGCTGACGACCTGGCCGCCGAAGCGCTTCACGCCGAGGCGCTGGGCGTTCGAGTCACGGCCGTTACGGGTAGAGCTTGCGCCCTTCTTGTGTGCCATCTCGCTATCCCCTTACTTGCTGACGGAGTCGATGCTCGTGATGCGCACAGCGGTGTGCTGCTGGCGGTGACCCTGACGACGGCGGTAGCCGGTCTTGTTCTTGTAGCGCAGGATGACGAGCTTCTCACCCTTGGTCTGGTCGACGACCTCGGCGTGGGCCTTCACGCCGCCGAGCACCCACGGGTCGGAGGTGACGGCGTCACCGTCGACGACCAGGATGGTCGAGAGCTCCACCGAGTCACCCGGCTTGGCGTCAATGCGGTCAATCTCCAGCACGTCGCCGACGGCGACCTTGTGCTGGCGGCCGCCGGCGCGAACGATCGCGTACATGCGGTACCTGCTTTCCATACTCGGTGCGGAACTCTCGATGCCAGCCGCCTGGGTACGGACACAGGGGCCTCTCCCGGCCCTTCTCACGAAGGTTCGGGAGGTGATGTGCTCGGGAGCATGGCGTCAGACACGCCAAGGGTCAAGAATACGGACCAGCCGCCACATGGGCAAACCGGACCCCGTACGTGCCCGGGGGCGGACCGAAACGCCGTCCCCGGGCAGTGGGCTCACTCAGCCGCGCCATCACTTTCGGCGGCTGCCGCCTTCTTGGCCGCCGCGCTGGTCCGCTTGGTCGCGGTCTTGCGGGCGGTGGTCTTCTTCGCCGCTGCCGTGGTCTTGGCGGCGGCGGTCTTCTTCGCTGCGGTCTTCGTGGTCTTCTTCGCGGCCGTCTTGCGAACGGCGCGCTTCTTCGGCGCGGGCGCCTCGACCTCGACAGCGGCCTCACCCTCGACCGGAAGCTCGGCCGGGACCTCGGCGGCGGCCTCGACCGCAGGAACGGCCTCCTCCGCCACGGCCTCGACCGGGACCTCGGGGGCAGCCTCGACGGCAGCGGGGGTCTCGGCAACCTCGGCGACCTCGGCAGCCTCGGCGACCTCGACGGCCTCGCCCTTGACCGCGGCCTCGGCCGCGGCGAAGGCGGCCTCGACCGCAGCCTCGGCACGAGCCTGGAGCACCACGATCTCCGCCTCGCCCGGCGTACCGGCCGGGGCCGTCGCCTTGCGCACCGCGCGGCGGCGGGGACGGGTGGCCGGAGCCGCGGCCGGGGCGGCCGGGATCTCGACCAGGCTCGGCTGGGCCTCGGCCTCGACCGGCGCCGGGACGACGATCTCCAGCTGCTCGGCGGCCTCCTCGACCGCGACCGGCTGCTCGGCCTCGGCCTCAGCGGCCTCGACCGCCTGGAGCTCGGCCTGCGCCTCCTCCGGCCCGGTGCCGCCCTTGCCCCGGCGGCGGCGCTTGCCGCCACCCGAGACGGCCTCGCCGGTCACGGCGGCAGCGCCGCCACCGCCGTGGGTGTGCGGCTGGTCCATGTGGACGATCACGCCGCGGCCGTTGCAGTGCACGCAGGACTCGGAGAAGGACTCCAGCAGGCCCTGACCGACCCGCTTGCGGGTCATCTGTACCAGGCCCAGCGAGGTGACCTCGGCCACCTGGTGCTTGGTCCGGTCCCGGCCCAGGCACTCCAGCAGGCGGCGCAGCACCAGGTCGCGGTTGGACTCCAGCACCATGTCGATGAAGTCGATCACGATGATGCCGCCGAGGTCGCGGAGCCGCAGCTGCCGGACGATCTCCTCGGCCGCCTCGATGTTGTTCCGGGTGACGGTCTCTTCGAGGTTGCCGCCCTGACCGACGAACTTGCCGGTGTTGACGTCGACGACGACCATCGCCTCGGTCCGGTCGATCACCAGCGAACCGCCGCTGGGCAGCCAGACCTTGCGGTCCAGCGCCTTCATCAGCTGCTCGTCGATCCGGTACGTGGCGAACACGTCCACGTCGGACGTCCACTTCTGGAGCCGCTCGGTGAGGTCCGGGGCCACGTGGGAGACGTACTCGTGGATGGTGTTCCAGGCGTCGCCACCGCTGACGATGACCTTGGTGAAGTCCTCGTTGAAGATGTCGCGGACGACCCGGACGGTCATGTCCGGCTCGCCGTAGAGCAGCGCCGGGGCGTTGCCGGTGGCGGCCTTCTTCTGGATCTCCTCCCACTGCGCCTGCAGGCGCTGCACGTCACGCGTCAGCTCGTCCTCGCTGGCGCCCTCGGCGGCGGTGCGCACGATGACGCCGGCGTCGTCCGGGACGATCTTCTTGAGGATCTGCTTCAGGCGGGCGCGCTCGTTCTCGGGCAGCTTGCGGCTGATACCGGTCATCGAGCCCTCGGGCACGTAGACCAGGTAGCGGCCGGGCAGCGAGATCTGGCTGGTCAGGCGGGCGCCCTTGTGGCCGATCGGGTCCTTGGAGACCTGCACCAGCACGGACTGGCCGGACTTCAGCACGGACTCGATCCGGCGCGGGCCGCCGTGGCCGCCCAGCGCACCGAAGTTGACCTCACCGGCGTAGAGCACCGCGTTACGGCCCTTGCCGATGTCGACGAAGGCGGCCTCCATCGACGGCAGCACGTTCTGGACCTTGCCCAGGTACACGTTGCCGACGTACGAGGTGGCCTGCTCCTTGTTGACGTAGTGCTCGACGAGCACGCCGTCCTCCAGGACGCCGATCTGGGTCCGCTGGCCGTTCTGGCGCACCACCATGACCCGCTCGACCGACTCCCGGCGGGCCAGGAACTCGGCCTCGGTGATGATCGGCACCCGGCGGCGGCCCAGCTCGCGGCCCTCGCGGCGGCGCTGCTTCTTGGCCTCCAGACGGGTGGAGCCCTTGATGGACTGCACCTCGTCCGGGTCGAAGGAGGGCTCGGTGGAGCGGCGGCGCGGCTCGCGCACCTTGACCACGGTGCGGACGCCGTCCTCGGTGGTCTCGGCGGCGATCTCGACGCCCGTCTCACCGGTCCGGCGACGACGGCGACGACGGCGACGCGAGGAGCTCAGACCCGCAGCCAGGTCGTCCTCGTCCTCCTCGTCCACCTCGGCGGCGGCCTCCTCCTCGGCGGGCTGCTCGGCCTCGGCCTGCGCCGACTCGGCCTCGAAGTCCTCGGCCTCGCCACGGCGGCGGCGACGGCCGCCCCGGCGACGGCGGCGGGACGGACGGTCGTCCTCCCACTCGCCCTCGGCCTCGGGACCTGCGGCGACGGCGGCCTCCTCGGCCGGCTCCGCGACGGCGACCGGCTCGGGCCTGGCAACCGGCTCGGGCTTGGCGACCGGCTCGGGCTTGGCGGCGGCGCGGGCGGCGGGGCGGCCGGCCCGGCCCGGGGTGCTCACCCGGACGGGCGTACGGACGCGGCGGCGACGGCCGACACCGCTGTACTCGAACTCGTCGTCGTGCGACTCCTCGGCCTCGACGGCCGCCGGAGCAGCCGGGGCCGGAGCCTGCACGGGGGGCTGCGCAGGGGCCTGCGCCTTGGCCGGGGCCGGGGCGGTGAACGGCGCCGGCTCCTGGAAGACCGGGGCCTGGAAGATCGCGGTGGACGGGCGCACGGCGCGACGGCGGGCCCGGGGGGCGGACGTCGGCTCCTCCGCCACCGGCTCGGGCTTCGGCGCCTCGACCGGGGCCGGGGCCACCACGACGGCGGCGGGGGCCTCGGCGGCCTCCTCCTCCGGCTGCTCCTCGGTCTCCTCGACGGCGACCGGCGCGGCCTCGACCACTCGGCGGGCACGACGACGACGCGCGGGCGCGGCGGACTCCTCGGCGGCGGGTGCCTCGGCGGGCGCCTCGACCGGCGCGGGGGCCTCCGGGGCGCTCACGACGACCTCGGCGGCCTCAGGCGCACCGGCCGGGGACTCGACACGCTTACGGGTACGGCGGGCCCGCACCGGCTTCTCGGCCAC